>JAQWGK010000010.1 GCA_029238255.1 Porticoccaceae bacterium
GGCGGTTGTCAGTCTTAAACGCAATATAGATAGAGCCACCGCAGAGCGAATCTATCAGCGTCTCTCCGATGCTGGCGCAGTGGCCAATATAGTTCCAACGGTTTCCGGTTCTGCCAGTAAAGAAGCCGATAGTAAAGAAGCCGATAGTAAAGAACAGAATAATGAACAGGATACCAAGAGCTTTAGCTTGGCCCCTCTCGGTAGCACCGTGTTGGATGCTGAGGAGAGTGCAGAGGAAAAGCCTTCCAGCGTTGTACTGGATCATCTTAGCCTAGAGCCAATCGGCAGCAATATTGTCGAGGAGGAAGAGCAGGAGGCTATCGAGCCAGTGGCAGTGGATACCTCCCATCTATCGCTGGAATAGCGGCGGTAGAACTGCCCTAGCTTAGAAGCAGATACTCGCCAAATGCTGTATCTGTTTTTCCAGTAGCAACTGTCGCCCTTCGGGGAATCCCTGCAAAACAAAACAGTCTTCACTAAAGGGTAAGAAGCGAGCAATAGAGGATAGCTGCTCAATATCATACTCTTTAGAGTTAATTCCTATGGTTCCCTCTTCCATCTGCTCGGCCAGAACCGAGGCCTGACGTTTTAATTTATCGAGCCCCTCGTGATACTGAAATAAGGGTGCCGCAGGCAGGTTTTCACTGCACAGGGTCCAGACAATTTCCAAATCAATGCCAGTCTGCTTAGAGAGCTTCTCAAGCAATTGCTGTAATGAATAGATCGCCATCATGCAAACCAAAAGATGCTGTTTCGACAGCTGTGTGGAACGGATATAAAAGTTAATACAGCCGTTGCTGCCCTCAATGCGCTTGCCGCCATAGAGCTCCAGAGTGCGCAGAGTGCAGTAATCAATTTTTTCCAATAGCAGCGTCATATTCTGACGATTGAGCTGGCTGTCGAGGCGCTGGCGGTTCTTGATGGTTGCGGTGACCAGCGAGCAGTAGTAATTGGTTTCAGGCAGCTCTTCATCGTTGCCCTTCGCCAGGAGTGGTTGCAGGCGCGTCTCAAGAGCGACAAGTTCGTCGACGATATTGTCTGAGCCGCCGGGCAGGCGTTTGGTCAGCAGGCGAATACGTCTCGAGAGCTGCTCGGCAAACTTGAAAGTAGCGTAGGTACAGGCGGCACTAAACAGCAGCCAAAGCAACAGCCAATTTCTCACCACCTGATTAAAACGTTTTTCTATAGGTCGGCTATTAATCGTTAAAAGAACCTTGCCGGCCAAGGTTTCCTGAAAAACAATATTGCGACTAAAGTTATTAGCCGCCACTTCTTCGAGAGGCGACTTTTTACTCTGAGCCACCAGCTGACCATCAACGTCTTCGACGCTGGCGCTAATTATGGATGGGTCTTCGGTAACTTTTTGCAGTGCCACCTGAATACTGATGGTGTCACTGTTGAATAGGGGCGCACGGACCAGTTCGACTAACTGAGTAATGGTCAGCTCACCTTTATCCTGCAGGGTTTCTTTGCTGACAGAGGCCGCGTGACTGTAGAGAACAATCCAGCTGAATAGGCCGAGGATTAAACAGGCAGACAGTACTATTGCGGGTAATTTGTTAGCCATTGAATATTGGCGATGCATCCCGAAGTCCTTAAATGTTGCCTGATTGAAATTTAATTGCTCGGTATTCTATCCTATTCCCACAGCTTTTATATAATAGCGCCCTTAAAATTACTTTGGATGGATTCTGTGAAAGAGATATTGCTGATAAATGTGTTGGGACGAGACAAGCCTGGAGTGACCAGTGTTGTGACCGGAGTGCTCTCGCGCTTTGATGTAACGGTGTTGGATATAGGTCAGGCAGTGATCCACGATCAGCTCAATCTGGGTATTTTGGCCGCTGTGCCAAAGAGTGACAGCACTGAAACTATGATTGAGGATATCCACTCCAATTTGATCGCGCTGGATATGCAGGCACAATTTTTGCCAATCTCCGATGATCGCTATCAGGACTGGGTCGAACAGCAGGGCAAGTCACGACATATAGTGACACTGCTGGCGCGCAAGATTAATTCCGGGCATATCGCCGCCGTCACCACAGTAACCAGTGATTTTGGACTGAATATCGATAAGATTGTGCGTCTCTCGGGGCGGGTTAAATTGGATGAGACGGAAAAGCTCGGTCGCGCCTGTGTTGAATTCTCTGTTCGTGGCGAACCGGAAAATCCTCTGCAACTAAAAAATGCCCTCCTCGAGCTATCCAGCAAATACGATATTGATGTTGCCTATCAGGAGGACAGCATTTTTAGACGCAATCGCCGTCTGGTGGTTTTTGATATGGACTCGACGCTGATTGATGCCGAGGTGATTGACGAACTGGCCATCGAAGCCGGTGTGGGCGAGCAGGTCGCTGCGATTACCGAAGCGGCGATGCAGGGCGAGATCGACTTTAAGCAGAGCTTTACCCAGCGTATGGCGCTGTTAAAAGGCCTCGATGTCTCAGTACTGCAGTCGGTTGCCGAGCGCCTAAGATTAAATGAAGGTGCTGAACACCTGATATCTACCTTGAGAAAGCTCGGTTATAAAACCGCGATTGTCTCCGGCGGCTTTACCTTCTTTGGTGAATATCTGCGGGAACGTCTGGGGGTGGATTATGTCTATGCCAACCAGTTGGATATTAAAGATGGATTGGTTACGGGGCAGGTGTCCGGGGATATTATCGACGGTCAGCGCAAGGCGGAACTGCTACGCGAGATCGCTGAAAAAGAAGGCCTTAAGTTGCAGCAGGTAATTGCGGTCGGTGATGGTGCCAATGATCTGCCTATGCTGGGAATTGCCGGATTGGGAATTGCTTTCCGTGCCAAGCCTCTGGTGAAGGCATCAGCGGAACAGTCGATTTCCAATTTGGGATTGGATGGGATTCTCTATCTGTTGGGGTACAGTGATAAGGATACGTTGATTCTCGACTAGGAGACTTTGGCGGGGTTAAGGGCCTTTTATAAGCTAAAGGCTTTTTACCTGCTAAGGGTTTTCCACGCGCTAAGGGCTTTCCATGTGCTAAGGGCTTTCCATGCGCTAAGGGCTTTCAGAAAAATCATAATCCATCTCAGAAGTTGGGTTTTTAATATAGTGCCCCTGAATATAGTGCACGCTCTGTTGCCAGAGAACCGGAATAATGGTCGCCTTCTCTACAAAGGGGACAATCACATTGACACCGGTGCCGGTCATCCCGCCCATAAGTTTTTGAAACTCCAGTTTTCCGTCTTCATTTTTCTCAAGTTTTTCCACTATTAGTCGATCGACTTTAACGAAGTCTGCGGCAACTCTCTCCAGAGTTTTTAGCGGATTAATTGCTAGCCCAAAATTAGTAATACTGACCTGACCCTGAGATTGTTTCATCTGCTCACAGATTGCCGCGGCCTGTTTTAAATGACGCACTGCATCGATTTCCCGGAACTGAAAGATAAATGAGTTTTCCGGTAACTGTGATTCTTCGAGGGTGGTTTTTAACCAGGGCAGAAAGTCTTTATCGGTGAAGGACTGAGCGCTTATATTAATAAATAGTTGGGTTTCCGGATTGGTTTTAAGTTTCTCTGCCAGTGCAGCCAGTGCCTGAGAGATTACCCAGCGATCCACCTCTGCAGCTATATCCGATTTAAAGAGATTATTGATAAAGTCTTCGGGCACCTCTTCGGCGGGCACTTCTTTTTTAACCCCGAGAATCACTTCGTAATACTCTTTGCCGCTGCCGCCATCTATCAGGGCAACTATCGGTTGATAGCGAATAGAAAATCCATTTTCACCCAGCAGTCGCTTGGCGGTAATGGCCACGGCTTCGGTTTTTGAAACTTCGTCTGAGTGAATATCTGGAACATAGAATTTAACCCCATTACCCACTTCAGAGTCGCCGCGCAGCTGTTCGATGGCCTCTTTGCTGCGGTCCAGTGCGCGCTCTACCGAGGGGACATTTTCATTGAGTAGAGTGACACCGATTGAGGTGGTTAGGGAGAAGGTTTCATTGTCTATATCAAAGACTTCCTGACTGATTTGGTGGGTAATATTATTGGCTAGCTCAAGTACTTTTTCCTCGGTGGTCTCAGGTAGAACAATCACAAAGCAGTTTTCTGAAATTCGACCACAATCCAGATTGTGAGAAAAAATTTGCACAATAAACATCACCAACGAGTGAGCAATTTTCTCTGCTTTGGCAATGCCCAGATCTTCTTTTAGCTGGTTAAATCGGTCCACCTGAATATTTAACAGCATGCTGTCCTGACCACTCTGTACCGAGCGGCTGATACCCCGACTGATCAGATCGTAGACAAGGTGCGGTTGAATCGCGCTGTACTCGGCGGACTGCTGCACATCGCTATGACTGATTGAGGCATCAAACTGTTTATCTTTGTTGATGGTAAATTGAAGGGCGGGCTCACCCTGATATTGAATCTGGTGTATTTCCAGAAACGAATCGCTTTCGTTGTCATTGATATCCAGAGTTTTGACCATGGCTTCAAAAGGCATAATTTCATGGTTGCTCTCAAGGGGAACCATATAGGCTTTGAGCTTGTTGCGATCCTTCGGAGCAATATTGTCGATCACCGGCAGGCAGTGCATTTCATCGGGCTCGGAAAAGCCAAAAATAGTTGCGCAGGCATCGTTGGCATAGACATAGGTTCCCTCTTGAATAATCGCAATTGGGAATCTTGAGATATCCATTAGATGCTGCGAGCGCTTTTCAGCAACTGAAAGTTTGCGCTCCCATTCGCGGGACTGGCGGCGAACATAAACGCTGTCGAGGGAACGCTCGACCACTTTGATTAGATGCTGATCCTGATCGGCGACCACTACATCTGCAGCGCCGAGGCGCAGGCCTTCAAGCAGTGTTTTGGGGTCGTATTCCGGGCTGATTAAAATAACCGGCAGATCTCGTTCAGCCCGTCGAATGCGCTGAAAAATATTCTGGGTGGGAATCTGGGTGTAGTTTTGCGCGGCGAGTAAAAGATCCCAGTTGCGCATGGAGATAAATTTTTGCAGCTCTTCTTCATTGCTGGCCAGTTTGGCATCTACCTTAAAATCGGCGCTGCGCAGAATGCTGATAAAACGATTTGCCTCATCGTTGGATTTATCCACAATTAGAATATGCAGTGGTTCATTGTTGTGCATAAAATTCTCCGTCCATGAGCTTTTCTTGCCGGTTATTGATTAACAAAACTGATTTTAAAATGCGATAGATGTTCTGTGGTTTCCATTTCTTCCCCCAGTATTGCCGCTGTCTGTCGCTGGGGGGTCAGCAGGTAGATTTTACTGCCTGTGGTATAGCGCAACGGCGGACAGAGCAGGCTGATGTCGCCGCTGAGGTCTTTCTTTTTGGCAAGAATAATCGCCTGCATAAATTGCGGTTCAGCCTGATCTTCTCTGGGGTTGCCGCGAATAGCTGCGGGGGTGCAGTTGCGGGCTGGAAACTGCAGGCCGCAGACGGTGCTTAGGGAGGGCGAGATATGCTTCCAGCGGATAATGCCGATGACCCATTTGGCACTGCCTTTGCTGCGCACGGCAATGGGTTCGCCGGGCTGTAATTCGTTGTCGTTATCAACCAGTTCTATACAGGCTCCGTTAAGGCTAATGTCGTTGCGGATGCCGCGCATCAGTTTTAATTTGGTCTTATTGCTGCGAGTCGGGGTGTAAATAACTGGATCCCCCGGGTGGCTGTCGATGGGTTCAAAGGAGGTGCCCCAGACATCGTCGGCTCTTTTTATACCGCTGACAGCGGAGTCTGGTGCTGCCGGTTTTTGACCGCAGAGAAGCAGAAAATTTTCAAAGGAGTCGGTTCTCGACAGCATACATATAATCGAGGTAAAGCCTCGGGTAATGGTGACCTCGGCACGATCTCGAATATGGGTTTCCTGACGCTTTATTTTTTCTCCCCACTGGCGAACCAGATCTTTGATCACTCGTCGGGAGATGCGATCGGAAAATAAGGTGTCGTTATTTTCGACAATAATATTGTTTAGGAATTTGACCAGATTAAAGGTGTCGAGAATGATATTTCCCGGTTGCGGTTCAATTTCGTCGGCATAAACAGCACCGCGATTGCTGGATGGATCTATGGCAAATAAACCGCCTCTGGTGCCTCGATGCAGCTCTGCCAGAGATGACCAGAAATCCAGTTCGGTGTAGACAAAGCGCAGCTCATAGTTGGAGAAATGATTGGGTCTGGTGCAGTTAAACAGTAATAGTTTTAAGTAGACTTTGCTGATTGAGGTGTTGATTCCCATGGGATTGGGAATATCCAGATCGGCAATATTGAGCTGCTGGGCGAGTAGGTGCAGTGCGTGGAGTTCGCGCCAAAAATAGCTTGGCTGTTGCAGGTAGTGACTGAGACTGTTGAGCTGAATCTTTGCCAGTACATTGCAGGCGTTGAGAATGCACTGGGAGAGCGCGGCAATGTTTTTTTGGCTGGTGATATCCGGCTGTTTACCCAGTTGGTAGATAACCAGTTTATAGCCTTCGTAAACCTGTCGAATAAGTGCCTGACCGAGGGAGATTGCCTTCGCGGTTTCCTGATTGAGCTGTGATTGCATCAGGCATTCGGTAGATCTGATCACTGTGGGTGTCAGACTGTCGAGAATATCCATCTTGCTGTTGGGATCTATATCGAGCTTGGTGGCCGCAGGTAGAATTCGGTAGAGCTCTATGGCGTTGTTGGCAAAGCTGGAGGCTGAGAGACTGCCAATCCACTGTTCGGTGGACGCTTTGTCCAGCAGTGGAAAACTTGTGTCGGTTATCAGTTCGCTGGCAATGGCGGGCTTAATGATGTCCAGCAGGGCTGAGATATTATCCAGTGATACAGAATTCATGCCTCTTATCCAATAACCTTATATTTATTTTGAACGAAGCCGTTTTTAAAGGATGTGGTTTCCAGGTGGTTTAGCTTTATGTCCTTATTCAAGGGTCCGAATAACGGAATGCCAGACCCGATCAGAACTGGTACTTGCGAAATAATTAATTCATCTATTAGGCCGGCTTCAAGAAATTTCTGTATGGTTTTTCCACCGTCAATATATAGATGCTGGGCTCCCGAGGTATTGAGTTCATCGCTCAGCTCTTCTGGGCTACAACATTTGAGCGCTACCGTAGCTGGCAAATCATCTGGCAGTTTGTCCAGGGTGCTGCTTAGTACAATAACGGGTTTCTTATAAGGCCATTGCCCAAATGACATTACGGTTTCAAAAGTATTGCGACCCATTATCAGTGTATCAATTGATTGTATAAATGCGTTGTAACCAAAATCTTCCCCTTCGCTATCGGGTACGGGTTCGCCATCGGCGCCAGGTAGCCAGTCCAATTCGCCATTTTTTCTTGCGATAAATCCATCAAAACTTATTGCAATGTAAACGGATGTTTTCATCTGCTCTTTCCTTTGTGAAAGGTTTGCGGATTTTGTCGGCACTGAGACTCTGGGTTTGATCTTTATATAAGCCTCTCCGTACTTTTTTAAGTGTAGTCAACTTTCCCGGTTAATCCGGCCAAATCAGTAATTTGCCAATCAATCCTACAAACTACTCAAATCTATCTAGTAGTTCGGTTATCATGTCCGCCTTTTTAGATAATTGAGATAAGAGACCAATGGCTAATTATTCTACCAATGAATTCCGTCCCGGATTAAAAGTGATGCTTGACGGCGACCCCTGTTCAATTTTGGAAAATGAGCTTGTTAAACCCGGTAAGGGTCAGGCGTTTAATCGCGTAAAGCTGCGCAATTTAAAAACTGCCCGGGTTCTGGAGAAGACATTTAAATCTGGTGAGTCGGTTGAGGCTGCTGATGTAATGGATGCTGATATGCAGTATCTCTACACCGATGGCGACTTCTGGTGCTTTATGGAGCCGGACACCTTTGAGCAGCATCAGGCGACTGAAAATGCTGTTGGTGATGCCCTGCAGTGGTTGAGTGAGCAGGATATGTGCGTTGTGACTCTGTACAACGGTGCGCCGCTTTCCGTTACCCCGCCCAACCATGTTGAGCTGGAAATTGTTGAAACCGATCCCGGTCTGCGCGGCGATACGGCTCAGGGTGGCAACAAGCCAGCCAAGTTGAGCACTGGTGCTGTGGTTAAGGTACCGCTGTTTCTCGACGAGGGCGAAGTGGTTCGTGTCGATACGCGCACTGGTGAATATCAGGGTCGCGTTAGCAGTAAATAGCCTCTGTAGATAAAGGCGGATTGCGCTGATGAGTGATTGGCAGCCCGGTATGAGTCTCGACAGACTGCGACAACGCAGTCGGGTTTTGGCCGAGCTGCGCAGTTTTTTTCAGCAGCGCAATTTGCTCGAAGTGGATGTGCCGGTGTTGTCTACAACATCGGTTACCGATCGTAATATAGAAAGTATCTCCGCTGTTATGAGTGGCTCTGATCTAACGGGCTACCTGCAAACCTCTCCTGAATATTTTATGAAACGGCTGCTCGCTGCGGGCAGTGGCGATATCTTCTGTCTGGGAAAAGCGTTTCGCAGTGGCGAAGCGGGTATCCGCCACAATCCGGAATTTACCCTACTTGAATGGTATCGCTGTGGTTGGGATGAGCACCAGCTGATGGCTGAGCTCGGCGAACTGATTGAAACGCTGCTGCCCGCTGTTGCGATTAACAAGTACAGCTATGCCGAGCTATTTGCCCAATACTTCAATCTTGATCCCCATCAGGCAGAGCTGAGCAGTTTGCAAAAGCTTGCGGTTGAGGCGGGCTCAAGTGCCTGGTCTGATGATACCCGGGCCAACTGTCTGGATCTGTTGTTTAGCGTTGTTATTGAGCCTCAGCTCGCCGATGGACTGGTACTGGTCTATGACTATCCGGCCAGTCAGGCGGCTCTGGCAAGCTGTCACAGGGATGCTCAGGGGCGCAGGGTCAGTCGCCGTTTTGAGGCTTTTCTAAATCGTGTTGAATTGGCCAATGGCTACTTTGAACTAACCGATAGGGCAGAGCAGGAAAGTCGTTTTGCTGAGGATCAGCAGGCGCGAGAAATAGCTGGCAAGCCGGCAGTGGCTATAGACCAGCGTCTGCTAGCGGCTCTTGAGTCGGGATTGCCGGTTTGCTCTGGTGTTGCACTGGGGGTGGATAGACTATTGATGCAGCTTGAGGGTGCAGAGTCTATTGATCAGGTGATGCCATTTAGCTGGGGTCGCTGTTAAGTTCTGCCCGTTCGGATTCAAACTCTTTTTCTATCCTAAATTAATCGCACTTAAAATAATGATCCATCGTTTGGGATGGCTCTCTACTTCTGGCATCGCCAATCACTGAGGCGGGAACGCCGGCGACTATCGCATGGGCGGGGACCGCTTTTAAAACCACGCTGGAAGCCGCGACCATGGCACCTTCTGCAACTTCGATATTGCCGAGTATTTTTGCCCCCGGGCCAATCAGTACACCTTTACGAATTTTGGGGTGGCGGTCGCCAGAGACTTTGCCGGTGCCGCCCAGGGTGACCGACTGCATAATCGACACGCAGTCTTCGACCACGGCGGTTTCGCCAATCACCAGACCGGTGGCATGATCAATCATTAGGCCGCTGCCAATCTGTGCCGCCGGATGAATATCCACGGCAAATTTCAGCGAGATTCGATACTGCAGCAGCAGTGCCAGTGAGTGGCGATCTTCCTGCCATAGCTGGTGCGCAGCACGATAGGACTGCAGTGCCAGAAACCCTTTAAAGTAGAGAAACGGCGTGAGATAGAGGTTGCAGGCAGAGTCGCGGGCGACTGTGGCCTGAATATCCGCGGCCACTGCCTGAATAATGTCTGTGGTTGAAAAGGCTCTATCCATCACTTGGCGTAGCATAGATGCCGGTGCCGCGCTGCTGGCCAGTTTATTGGCTAGATGATAGCTGAGGGCACTGCCGAGACTGTTGTGGTCAAGAATTGTCGATTGGAAAAAACTTGCCAGTATAGGTTCGTCGCGGGCGGCAGATTGCGCCTCTTGATAAATATGCTGCCAGATAATGTCTGGTTGTTCTGATGTTTGATTCATGGGTGCCATTCTGAGTTACTGGGGTGAATTATTCCAGCCTGTTCTTGCCAGACACCAAATATCGACCTGATGGGCGCCGGCTTTTCGAAGTGCGGTGGCAATAGCGTTTGCGGTGGCACCGGTGGTAACCACATCGTCAACGACGGCAACCGATAATCCTTGAAGAGTGGATGGGGCCTCTGGGGTTGTCGCAAAAGCCTTTTTAACCGTCTTGGCGCGCTGCTTTTTATCCAGTGTATGTTGGGGTTGGCTATTGCTGATGCGATAGCAGAGATCGTTGCGGATTTTTATACGAGGGCTGTCTGAATGAGTTGCTGAAGTCTGCTGCTGTAAAAAATAATCGGCTAACAGCTTGCTGATAATCTGACTCTGGTTAAATCCGCGCTGGGTCATTTTGCGCCAGTGCAGGGGCAGTGGAATAACTAACTGTGGAATGGTTGCCTGTTGATAGCTGAGAATAATGCGTTGAGCGAGAAGGGCGCTCAGCTGTTTGATTTCGGCGGCATAGGGGTCGTTTTTTAGGCGCACAATAATGGTATCTATGGGTGCCTGATAGGAGAAGGCGGCAATGCAGCGGCGGTAAGCCGGTGGTTTGATCTGGCAGTTTGCGCACAGTGAGTGGCTGCTGAGAGGGATTGCGCACTGGGTACATTGAGTGTTGAGCCAGGGCAGTTCGGCAACACATTGGTTGCACAGGCACTGTTCGGAGTTTTTAAGTGTGCCGCTGCAGTTTGAGCAGCGGCCGGGCAGAAGGTGGGGCTTTATAGCTGAGAGTGCAGTGCTAAATAGTCTGCGAGCAGAGGCTGTGTGGTTGGTTAGAGTTGAAACCGCAAACCTCCTTGCTTGCGCTTTTTGTTACGAGAGGCTGAGGGCTCCTTAGTAAAAGAAGCTGGGGGCTCTTTAGTGGAGACTCATTATAAAGGGGTTCCCATTAAAGCTCCGAATATAATGGCTCCCTTATAAGAGCTCAGGACTCTTAACCAACACTCTGAGTGGGATCGGCCTCTTCATCATCTTCTGAGGCAACGCTGTTAGCCGCGCTATCTGGCTGTTCATTGCTCTGATCGTTTTCGCTAAGTCCGTAGCCTTCATTGAGAATGCCGCCGGGTACGCTAGGGGCATAATCTCTGGGGACTTCAATATCATCTATATCAACCAGCGGGTTGCCGTTGGAGTCGAGCATATTGAGATCGCTGCCGCCGGACTTGAGTAGTTGGCGACCGACTTCCGGGCTTGCCAGACGGATGGCGCTGGTGGCCAGATGTTCGTGAATCTGTTTGTAGCTCTGGGCGACATTGCTGGTCAGGTGGGAGACGGCAACAAAGTGCTCAGTCACTTCCTGTTGGTAGCGCTTAAGCTTTTGCTCGCTTTTCTCGAGTTTCTTCTCGATATCGCGAACAGACTTATCACCTTGATCAACCTTTTTTGAAAAGAAGTGGCCGACAGCGACTCCGGCAAGGAAAAGCCCTGCTGCGATCAGAATTGAGGTCAATGTTGTCAAATGTATTCTCCTAACCTTGTATAAACCTTTGAGCTACTGATCTTAGTGTCGCCAAAGGTGGCTGCCGAATCAATGCTTTTAGATTGTTTTTTTAGTTGTTTTAGCGGGCTGTGCTAGTTACAGTCTGCCTTTATCAGTTGATCCTATCATATTCGATGTTAACCCCGAAACAGCGTTACCAAAATGATCTCACTCGACAGGGCTTTGTTGCGGACGCAGCACAGGCTTATGCGGTCGATCAACTGGAAGACCTGTATCACCGCCTGATGGCGCGCAATAACGGTAAGAAGGGCGGTCTGCTGGCAAAGCTGTTGCGCTCACCGCGTAAAGCGAATCCTGGGCCTGAGAAGGGGCTGTATTTCTGGGGTGGTGTCGGCAGAGGCAAGACCTATTTAATGGACAGCTTTTACGAGAGCCTGCCCTTTGAAAAGAAGATGCGCATTCACTTTCATCGCTTTATGCGCCGCGTGCATCAGGATCTCAAGCGTCATAAGGGACAGGCCAATCCTCTGGAAATGGTTGCTGAGACCATTGCCAGCGAGGCGCGGGTGATCTGTTTTGATGAATTCTTTGTCACTGATATCACCGATGCGATGATTCTGGCGCTATTGCTCGAAGGGCTTTTTGAGCGCGGTGTCACTCTTGTCGCTACCTCTAATATTATTCCCGATCTGCTCTATCGCGACGGCCTGCAACGAGAGCGATTTTTTCCTGCGATCAAATTGCTTAATCAGCACTGCGAGGTGGTCAATGTCGACGGCGGTCGCGATTATCGATTGCGCGCGCTGGAGAAGGCTGAGCTCTATTACTCGCCGTTGGGGGATGCAGCAGAGCGGGCTATTAGCCAAACCTTTGATAGTCTGGTGGTTCTCGAGGGCGAAATTAAGCGCAATGTGGATCTGGATATAGAGGGTAGATTGATTCCGGCGCGCAAGGTGGCGGAGGATTTAGTCTGGTTCGAATTCACTGCAATCTGCGAGGGACCCCGCAGTCAAAACGATTATATTGAGGTGGCGAAAGAATTTCATTCGGTGGTGATTACCAATGTGCCGCTGTTCAATGCAACCAACGATGATGGCGCTCGACGCTTTATAAATCTGGTCGACGAGTTTTATGACCGCAGCGTTAAATTGGCTGTAACCGCCGCCGCGCCTATTAATGAGCTCTATACAGGCGGCCGATTAAGCTTTGAATTTCAGCGTACAGAGAGCCGATTATTGGAGATGCAGAGCCGTGAGTATTTGGCTTGTCCGCACCGTCCATGAGCTTATCTGCAAAAAACTTTAAATTTGCTCAAATCGCCCCTTGTAATAGGCGCGGACGATCATTACAATTCGCACCCTTTTTTGGGATACCCCAAAGCCAGGCAGGATAAGAATGAAAACATATAGTGCTAAAACAGAATCAGTTCAACGTGACTGGTATATCGTAGACGCTGAGGGTAAAACCCTTGGACGTTTGGCCGTGGAAATTGCTACAAGACTTCGTGGCAAACACAAACCGGAATATACTCCCCATGTTGATACCGGCGATTACGTCGTGGTAGTTAACGCTGAAAAAATCGGCGTGACTGGTAACAAAGCCACACAGAAAACCTATTACTCTCACACCGGTTACCCCGGTGGTCTTAAGGATATTACTTTTGACAAGCTTTTGGAGAAAGCGCCTGAGCGTGTTATCCAATCAGCGGTTAAAGGTATGTTGCCCCGCGGACCACTAGGTCGGGAAATGTTTAGAAAACTCAAGGTTTATGTCGGTAATGAGCATCCTCATACTGCACAGCAGCCTCAAGTTCTAGAACTTTAACGGATAGCGATCATCATGGCAGAAACTCAATTTTATGGTACTGGTCGTCGTAAGACATCAGCCGCGCGTGTTTTCCTAACTTCAGGAAACGGCAATATTTCTATCAACGACAGCTCAATCGAAGCTTACTTCGGTCGTGAAGTGGCGCGAATGATTGTTCGCCAGCCCTTTGAAGTTGTTGATTTGGTCGACAAGTTTGATATGAAGATCACCGTAAGTGGCGGTGGCAACTTCGGTCAGGCTGGTGCGATTCGTCACGGCATTGCTCGTGCACTGTTGGAATACGATGAGAATCTTCGTAGCCCACTGCGCAAAGCAGGCTTCCTGACTCGCGATGCTCGACAGGTTGAACGTAAGAAAGTGGGTCTGCGTAAAGCACGTAAGCGTCCACAATTCTCCAAGCGTTAATCGCGCATTGGAAAAGAACGAACCCGACTCTTCAGTCGGGTTTTTTTTTGCCTTTAAAAACAGCTAGTTAACCTATTTTTTAGCCTCCCCCTAGTTGCGTAAAATGCAGCTTTCCGTTACTATGCAGCGCCTTTTTTAATTGCGCGCGAATCCGCGTGTTTTAACATCCAATTTTGCTGTTTTAGGGAGAACGTCATGACTAGTGACGGTGTCAACCATAGTCGCCGCCGATTTCTTACTGGTGCTACCGCTGTTGTCGGTGGAGCTGGTGTAGTAGGTGCGGCAGTACCTTTTGTTTCATCCTGGCAACCCAGCGCCAAAGCTAAGGCTGCTGGTGCTCCGGTTAAAGTTAATATTTCCAAGCTCGAGTCTGGCGGCCGTCTGGTTGTCGAATGGCGTGGAAAGCCGGTTTATATCGTGCGTCGCACGGAAGAATCTCTGGCAGCAATCGCTCAGATTGATACTGATATTCTTCGGGATGCTGACTCTTTAGCTGCATCGCAGCCTGACTATGTCAAAGGTGCTGCGCGCACATTGGCTGGCAGAGAAGAGTATCTGATCCTGGTTGGACTTTGCACACACCTGGGTTGTGCGCCAATGTATCGCCCCGACGTGGGAGCGATTGACCTTGGTGGGGACTCATGGCTCGGCGGTTTCTTCTGCCCCTGTCACGGTTCCAAGTTCGATCTCTCTGGACGAGTGTTTGCTGGTGTACCTGCACCTACTAATCTTGAAGTGCCGCCTCATTCCTATGAGTCGGACGACATTGTCATTATCGGTATAGATTCGGAGATTGCATAATGAGTAAATTTGCTGCTTTTGCCGAGTGGTTTGATTCACGTATGCCAACACTCAAGCGTGAGTGGAATCGGCATATGGCTGAGTATTACGCACCAAAGAACTTTAACTGGTGGTACTACTTTGGTGTTTTATCAATGGTTGTGCTGGTTATTCAGCTGGTCACAGGTATCTGGTTGCTGATGAGCTATCAGGGTTCTGCGGAACAGGCCTTTGCCTCTGTTGAATACATTATGCGCGATGTGGATATGGGTTGGATTATCCGCTATGCCCACTCTACGGGTGCTTCGGCGTTCTTTATTGTCGTCTATATGCATATGTTCCGCGGCCTGATCTACGGATCTTATAAAGCCCCTCGCGAACTGGTATGGATCTTCGGTATGACTATCTACGTGGTACTGATGGCTGAGGCATTCCTCGGTTATGTACTGCCATGGGGTCAGATGTCCTACTGGGGCGCGCAGGTGATTATCTCGCTGTTTGGCGCAATTCCGGTGATCGGTGAAGACGTTGTTCAGTGGATTCGTGGTGACTATCTGATCTCAGGTATTACCCTCAACCGCTTTATGTCGCTGCACGTTGTTGCCATGCCAATTATTTTGATTGCGCTGGTAGTGATGCATATTATCGCCCTTCACGATGTGGGTTCTAACAATCCAGACGGCGTTAGCATCAAGAAGTACAAAGATGACAAAGGTAACCCAATTGACGGTATTCCTTTCTATCCCTACTTTGTAATTCACGACCTGGTACCTATCGTTGTATTCCTGTTCGTCTTCTGCGGCATTCTGTTCTTTATGCCGGAGATGGGTGGCTTCTTCCTTGAGCACGCAAACTTTGAAATTGCCAACTCGCTGAAGACTCCTGAGCATATCGCGCCGGTCTGGTACTTCACGCCGTACTATTCAATGCTGCGTGCAGTTCCCGACAAGCTCGGTGGCTTTATCACTATGGCCGCTGCTATTGCTATTCTGTTTGTACTGCCCTGGTTGGACCGCAGCCCGGTTCGCTCAATGCGCTACAAGGGAACCTTTAGCCGTGCAGCGATTCTGGTCTTTGCTGCCGTCTTTATTATCCTCGGTTACCTGGGTATTAAAGCGCCGACAGAAGCGCGCACAATTCTTGCGCAGATCTGTACTGTTCTGTACTTCGCCTACTTTATCGGTATCTACTTCTGGACTCGCATTGAGACCACCAAGCCGGAGCCCGATCGCATCACGATGGATGGCGGCATGGGTTTCTGGAAATCTATCGGTGGACTAGTAATAGTACTGCTGCTGGTTATTGTGCCGCTGAAAGCGGTAGGTGCCGAGAGCGGAAAGTCCTGTGGTGAGATTGACTGTGATGCATTTGAAGCGGATCTTACCAATCACGCCTCGCTGCAAAATGGTGCCAAACTTGCGGTTAACTACTGCATGGGTTGTCACTCATTTCAGTATTCTCGCTGGGAGCGGGTTGCCAATGATACCGGTATCCCCAACCAGATGATGCTCGACAATATGGTATTCACCGGTCAAAAGATTGGTGATTTGATGAAAATTGCCATGCCTGAAGATGGCGCCAAAGATTGGTTTGGCGCTGTACCTCCAGATTTAACACTGGTTGCACGTTCGCGTTCGCCCGAGTGGGTCTATACTTATCTGCGTAACTTTTATGCAGACCCAAGTCGTCCACTGGGTGTTAACAACCGAGTGTTTAAAGACGTAGGTATGCCTCACGCGCTTTTGGATTTACAGGGTCTGCCTGAATGTGCCCCGGGGCCAGTTATGGCCTACAACGGTGGCATTAAGCGCGACCGTCTGACCGGTGAAGATATTCTCGATGATCCCTGCGGTCGTTTTGAAATTCCTGCAGCGGGAACCATGACCGCTGAAGAGTATGATGCAGCAATGTACGATCTGGTGAATTTCCTCACCTATGTTGCAGAACCTATGGCTGAAGAGCGCAAGCATATCGGCCGAATGGTATTGTTATTTTTGTTACTACTGTTAGTCTTTGTGGTGTTGCTAAACCGTGAATACTGGAAAGGCATCCACTAGAATTAAGCAGTTTTCAGGACAGACCCTATAAAGGCAAGGATTGTCTATTTGGGGTAGCCATAAGCTACCCCCTAATTACTTTAAAATTGAGAGGTTGATGTGCGACGATCGTCGATGACATTATTTTCTGACCCTACATGCCAGTACAGCCACAGAGTTCGTATTGTTTTAGCCGAGAAAGACGTTACGGTTGAAATCGAAGATATCGAGCCTACTGCTATTACCGAAGAGATTCTTGAAGCGAACCCCTATGGCACATTGCCAACATTGGTCGATCGCGATCTGGCTCTCTACGAGTCAAAAGTAGTTATGGAATATCTGGATGAGCGTTTTCCACATCCACCACTGTTGCCCGTTTATCCGGTAGCTCGTGCGCAGAGTCGTCTCTGGGTCCACCGTATCGAAACAGACTGGTGCACCTTGATTGCTCAGATTATCAAAAGCCCAGAGAGCAAGAAAGCTGAAGAAGCGCGCAAGGAATTCCGCGAGTCGCTGATCAGCATCTCAAGCATCTTTGCCGATATGCCTTACTTTATGAGTGAAGAGTTTACCCTGGTCGATTGCTGTCTCGGGCCTATCCTGTGGCGTCTGCCCCAGCTCGGTATCGAACTGCCAAACAACCGTCAGGTAAAACCTCTGCTCGATTACATGGAGCGTCTGTTTGATCGACCTTCATTCCAGGAAAGTCTCACGGATCTCGAACTTGAGATTCGTCCCCTGAGATGAAAATGCGGTCCAACCGACCCTATCTCCTGAGAGCCTTTTTTGACTGGATAGTGGACAACGATTGCACACCCTACGTGGTAATCGATGCCCACTTCCCCGGTGTTGAGGTTCCTCAGGACTATGTGACCGACGGTCAGATAGTTCTTAATATCGCCCCGCGGGCGGTCACCAACTTTATTCTCGACCTTGAAATTCTCGCTTTTTCAACGCGCTTTGGCGGCGTACCTATTGAAATTCAGGTACCAGTCTCTGCGGTTGTTGGCATTTACAGCCATGAAAATGGTCAGGGCATGGTCTTTGAACACGAAGACCCGGATCAAACGCCGACACCACCGTCGGGTCCTAAAGCGGTAAAAACCAAACCGTCAGAAAAATCAGCAGCCAAGTCTAAAGACAGCAGTTCGAAAAAGACTAAACCGTCGCTGCGGGTTATCAAATAAAGCTAAATTTATTGAATAGCTGACTTATTCTCAGGAGGAGCCTTAATGTCATCATCAAACATAATTTCACAGCCAATCGCCATACTATCAGCCTCGCGCACGCCCATGGGCGGCATGATGGGCTCGCTCTCTGGTGCCAGTGCCACTCAACTCGGCGCAACAGCGATAAGCGCCGCAATGAGTAAATCTGGGCTCAACAACGATCAAATTGATGAAGTACTGATGGGCTCGGTGCTCACTGCAGGCGTTGGTCAGGCACCCGCGCGACAGGCAGCGCTCGGCGCAGGACTGGATCGTTCCAGCGCCTGCACCACCATTAATAAAGTCTGCGGCTCAGCGATGAAAGCGGTAATGATGGCCGCCAATGCCCTGCGTGCAGGTCAGGCTACAGCGATTGTGGCGGGTGGAATGGAGAGTATGAGTCGTGCCCCCTATTTGATTCCACAGGGGCGGCAGGGCTATAGATTTGGCCACGCCCAGATGTTGGATCATATGCAGTATGACGGCCTGCAGGATGCCTATCAGGGCGCTGCGATGGGTGTTTTTGCTGAGACCTGTGCGAAGAAATATAACTTTAGTCGTGAAGATCAGGATGCCTATGCCATCGAGTCACTGCGTCGCGCCAATCAGGCTATAGATAGTGGCTGGTTTAAAGATGAAATTGCGCCAGTCACTATTTCGTCCCGTCGCGGCGATACCGTTGTCGATATCGACGAGCAACCGGGTAATGCTCGGCCGGAAAAAATTCCCCAACTAAAGCCCGCCTTTGAAAAAGATGGAACAGTCACCGCCGCCAATGCCAGTTCGATTTCCGATGGGGCAGCGGCACTGACATTAATGCTAGCCAGCGAAGCAGAGGCGCAGGGCTTGAAGCCGGTGGCATTGATTCATGGCTTTGATCAGACTGCTCAGGAGCCGGAGTGGTTTACCACAGCGCCAGTCACAGCGATTAATAAAACCCTGCAGCGGGTTGGCTGGACTGTTGATGAAGTTGATCTATGGGAAGTTAATGAAGCCTTTGCCGTAGTGGCCATGGCCGCCATGCATGAGATTGGTATTCCCCACGACCGATTAAATATCCATGGTGGCGCCTGTGCACTGGGACATCCGATTGGTGCCAGTGGCGCGAGAATAATTGTGACTTTGATTCATGCCCTGCAGCAGCACGGCGGTAAGAAGGGTATTGCGAGTCTCTGTATTGGCGGTGGAGAAGCCACCGCCATGGCAATCGAACTGGTTTAGGGTTTAAAAAGTCTAGTCGACGTACTCAAAGACCTTAACCACTTTGCGAACACCGCTAGTGCCACTGGCAACAGCGGTGGCCTTTTCGCCACTCAGTCGTCGCACCTTACCCATCAGATAAACCACGCTATCTTCGGTAGTGACTTCAATATTCGATGACTCAATCTCTTTGTCGAAAGTCAGCTTGGTTTTTACCTGGGCAGTAATAAGCGTGTCATTGGTGCGCGAGACAATTGAAGTGTTACCGCGAACCGCCAGCTCGTTGTGAACCTGACGAGCACCGTGATAGGCGCGAGCAGTGTTTCCTGCAAGAACTTTCAAATCTTCGTTTGGAACCTCACCGGTCAACAGCACCACTGAATCGTAGACATGCACATTGATATGGGATTTTTTCAGTGCCGGAGCGGCTTTTTTGATATTCACACCGATAAAGGTATCCATCTTTAAGTCGTTGAGATCCGAACCAATGGTTGTGGAAGTGGGGTCAGGATTAATCGGCTCTTTAACCACGGTGTTAACCAGCGAAGTACAGCCCGAAAGAAAAAAGACTAGTGAAAAAATAACTGTGATTTGACGCATTTATTCGCCTCCGAAAATATGGCTGTCAATCAGTCCGCAGATGCACTGAATAACTTGAAGTTGGGATTGTGTTGCCAGCGGGGCAGAAAAATCTGCACTGCTTATATGAATATCATTGTAGCTGACCGCAGAAGTCAGTAAATCATCGTTTGCGGCAGATAACAGCACAATGGTCATGCCGCGGTTGACCGCGCTGTTCAGTGCATTGATAAGCAGTGGTTCGTTATTGCCTGCACTGACCAGAATCAGAATATCGCCACCACTGCCGTGAGTGTTTAGCGCCTGATCGTAACGCTCTGCATCACTGCTGTTCTGGGTGATCTGGTTGAGGTTTATGGCGGGAAATCCGGGACGGTCGATATCGTATCCGAGAGACAGATAATCGGAGAAAAGCTGGGCAAGCAAGACCCCGGATTTTTCTCCAACAGTAAAAATAGTATTTCCCGCCAACAGCGCGGAGGCCACTTTTTCGGCGGCACCAGTCAACGCTTCAGTGTGAGCTTCACCGGTAATCATGGTGGCTTCGATCATTTTTTGAAAATGATTAAATATCTTCTCTTCCATCGCGTCCAACAGCCTAATTTCACTCTGTGTATTTTTACTGCAAAATATTTTTAATCCAGTTGATATGCAAATTGTCCCCGGATTGATTTGGGGCAGGGCTGATAGCTACAGCATCAAACCTTGCACACAACTTGTTTGTCAGTTGCCGGCTCTGCATAAAAGCCAGCGCCGCAGCGGTCAAGCGTTGGCATTTTTGTGGGGTAATGGATTCTTCTGGCGATCCAAAATCATTGCTCTGACGAAAGCGAACCTCCACAAAAACCAGATCTGCATTATCCCGCATAATCAGATCGATTTCGCCCCTCGGCGTGCGAAAGTTTCTCGCCAAGTATTTTAAACCCTGCTGTTGCAGGTAATCCAACGCCAACTGTTCAGCATCGGCGCCGCATAAAGAACTGTCTCTGTGCATTATCTATCCTTGAAATGCTATTGGTGTTTGATGTTCTCCTATGGATGCGCTGGTACCGCGCGACCATTTTGAAATACAGCCCATTTTTCCTGCCGTTTGATAACCCCATTGGAAAGTGTCAGCAGACCGGTGGAACCAAACACTGGAATCGCCTCCGGGTTATCCATTTGTTCGAGCATACCCTGAAGTAAAAACGCGTCATAACCCAGTGCAAAAAGCTGTCGGTATGAGGTCGGCAGGCGCTGATCCGGTGTTAGAGGGCGCGGCATATGGCCTTCGAGAGTCCAGTTCATGGCACCAAACTGAATGCCACCAAGGTCTCGGTTGAGTTCAATCTGCTGGGTTCCATTGTAAATATGGGACGAGGCATAGACAGGAATATCCCCCGCATAGAGGAAATCCAGCGACGGTTTTATCTGACGAACTTTCTCCGAATAGCCGAGCACCACAACCAGATCTATATCGTTGCGACGACGTGAGGTATAGCTCAGGCTGCTATTGATAAAGCGACGCATTTCAACGCCGCGCTTCTCGCTGAGATCAATCTCCAGCGGAGCCTTGAGTAATTTGGTGAAATCCTTGACCGTGGATGGGTAGGAAATTGCATCTGTAACCACACCGCCGCGAGCAGTCCAGTTTTCAACAAAATATTCTCTGGCGCGCTGACCCCAGCCGCTGTCAGGAGCTATTAGCAACACATTGGTCCGGCCCTCAAGCCAAGCGCGATCGGCGATCTGATCGACCTCATCCAGGGCAGAGAGTCCAAATTGAATTAAATTCTGCGGTGGATTTTCAATGTTCTTGTCGACCCGATTGAGGGTCATCGTCGGCACATCTAGCTGCCCTAATGACAATAGCTCTTCCACCTGAGATTGGCGCATAGGGCCAATCACCAGCTGCGCGCCACTATTTACCGCATTGCTGTAGACATCGGTCAGCGCTACACCAGAGGTGTCATAAATAGTGACACTGGGCACCGCGCTGCCCTCAGCCAACTTCTGGTAATAGCCGCTCATAAAACCATTGAGTAATGTATCACTGGGGGTTTCGTACTCATCCTGCAGTGGTAACAACAGGGCGATATCTTTTGGCGGCTGACCGCTAACTCTTGCGGTTAGCGCCGAGGGTGGTTTGCCAGCCCCGGGATGATTGCTCCAGCGCTGCTGCCAAGTATCAAAACGACTCTTTTGTGCGCGCGGATCTCCCTGCTGATAGCGGACTGCCGCGGCTAAGGCATACCAGCCCGCCGCAGTGTTGCGATCATCGGGCTTATATTTCTGCAAGGTTTGGAAGGGCAGTTCATTGAGTCGCAGCCAGATCTTGTCGTGAATCAGATTAATTGAACTCTGCCCGAGCAACTTTCTATTGTTAAACAGCTCGCCGAGCTGAATAAGTTTGCTGATACTGGTTTCAATATCGCCCATCGAATAATTGAGATCGCTCTCAAGGCTGAGAATACGTCGGGAAAAATTAATGCCAAGACTGGGTCTTAGGGCAACAAAGCGTGGTTGGACTAGCCACTGCTGTGCTTCTTCGTGTTGGTAACTGGCAATATCCAATTCCAACCCAAGTAGGCTGTACTCCGTAAAGAAAGAATCGCCGAGATTCTCAGGGTCAATTAGATCCACAGTCTCTCGGCTGTTGATAATATCGCCGCCCTGAGCAAACAGAATTGCCGCATCCAATAACAGGGAGGCTTTCAGTGCAGGCTCAGAAGACTGGGCGCGAACCACCGTTTGCTGTGCCTGAAAAACAATGGAACGGCTGGCAACGCTGTCCTGAACCGTCGCGGTGATTCGCGGTACCACCGGATCTTGTGTAGATATTGGCGCACAGGCCCCGATAAAGGCTAAGATGCATCCAGCATAAAACATCGACAGAAAAAGCTTAATATTCATGAACTCAAATCAATCCGGTACGTTGTATATTGTCGCCACACCCATAGGTAATTTGGGTGATATGGTGCCTCGCGCAATCGAAACACTACAATCCGTGGCTGCTATAGCCTGTGAGGATACCCGTCACAGCAAAAAATTGTTGGATCATTTTCGCATAGATAAGCCACTGATGGCCTATCACGATCACAGCGATAAGAAGAGCAGCTACAAAATCCTTAAACGACTCGCCTCAGGGGATGATATTGCATTAATTTCCGATGCTGGTACACCGCTGATTTCTGATCCTGGCTATAGGCTGGTGCTTGCCGCTCGCGAAGAGGGCTATCAGGTTATACCGATTCCCGGCGCCAGTGCAGTTATCTCCGCTCTAAGTGTCGCAGGACTGCCCACCGATAAATTTAGATTTATTGGCTTTTTACCGGCCAAGAGCAGTCAGCGCAAAAAAGCTTTTTCAGAGCTCAAGTCGGTCAATGAAACCATGGTCTTTTACGAAGCACCCCACCGCATTCTCGAATGCCTTAAAGATGCACGAGAAATTTTCGGCGGCGAGCATATCGGCTTTATTGGCCGGGAAATCAGTAAGACCTTTGAAACCTATCTGCATGGCACTCTGGATAAATTGGTGGCACTGGTCGACGCTGACAGCAATCAGCAGCGCGGTGAAATTGTTTTGGTGCTCGGGGGCAGCACTAATACGGGCAACAGCAGCACTGTGGATGGTGAAAAAGTACTGCGGTTATTATTGGCTGAACTACCCGCCGCTAAGGCTGCGGCACTGACGGCAAAAATCACCGGCGGTGATAAAAAGCAGTTCTACCAGATGGCGATGGAACTTAAGAACTCATAGCAGTCTCTATTAACGGTGCCGAATATTTTCAACAGGAGTTTCAGATTGACGATCGATAAAACCACAGGCCGAGCAATAAAGTTTTTACTGGGACTATTACTCTGCTGGCATAGCAGCGGCTTTAGTCAAAACGAAAATGCACGAACCTTATTTGCCGACAATAAATCCGGCATTCTGCAAATTAGAGTTATCGATATAACCTCTGGCAGTAAAAGTGTTATCGGTTCAGGTTTTGTTATCAGCGCCGAAGGTTTGATTGCGACCAATTATCATGTGATTCAAATGGCTGCCAGTAAGCCAGAGCAATACCGCATCGAATATCTTAGCGCCACGGATCAAATCGGTGAGCTACAACTGGTCGATGTGGATGTGATCAATGATCTGGCATTAGTTCTCGCCACCGATTTAGAAGCAGAGACACTGCCTCTGGCACTGGCAGAGCCGCCCATAGGGGTTCCAGTATTCGCACTGGGCAATCCTCTCGATCTGGGGCTAACAGTGGTTCCCGGCACCTACAACGGTATCAATCAATCCAGCTACCACCCACGAGTCCATTTTACTGGCTCGCTAAACTCTGGCATGAGTGGAGGGCCGACCCTCAGCGAATCCGGACAGGTGATAGGTGTCAATGTCTCCACCGCCGGTAATCAGGTTAGCTTTTTGGTGCCGGTAACTGCTCTGCATAAACTGGTTAAAGAGTACCAAGGCAGAGCTAGTTCCCTTGAAGATATGAACCAGCGCATTGGCGAACAGCTGTTTGCCGATCAGGAGCAGAAGTTTACCCATATGCTGGCGCTCGACTGGCCGACCATGCCGTTGGGTCAGGCTCAGGTTATCGATGAACTCCAGCCCTTTGTAAAATGTTGGGGAGGCTCCAACAGCTCATCGGAAAAAGCACAGTTTTTAAGTGCCGACCGCACCTGCCGCAGTGAAGATAATATTTATCTCAGTGGCGAATTTAATAGCGGCACCATTGAGTACCAATTTTTCTGGCTCGAAGCTAACAAGCTCAATGCCCTGCAGTTCTATACTTACTACCAGCGGCTGTTTGCTGACTTTGTTCCGGGCAATACCGGGGACGAAAAAGATATTGGCGATTTTAACTGCGATGATCAGTTTGTTATTAGCCCTAGTGACAGCGCAAACAATAAACGAAAAACCAAAGCGGTATTCTGTGCCAGAGCCTACAAGGACTATCCGCAACTCTACGATGTGCTGTTTTTGCAGGGCAGCGTGGATAATTCTCGCGCGGCATTTCTAAGTCACTTCACCCTCGCCGGAGTGAGTCGGGAAAATGCCAAAGCCTTTGCCCGCAAATTAATGGGGGTGGCGAAATGGCAGTAATTATTGAAGTGTTGGGTTGGGGTGGCAAAAGTCAGCGCCACTTCCGTGTCGAAGGGCTCTCGATCACCATTGGTCGCGGTTACCAAAATGATGTGGTGCTGGGCGATAGCCATATCTCCGCCAATCACCTGCGACTGGATACCACTGAGGGTGGCTGGCAGCTTACCGACCTCGACAGTCTCAATGGTGTTGAGATTATTAAAAATCTCTCTGCTGATAGCTCATTCAATGACAGCCCATTCACTGACAGCGAATCTTCTTCAACAGTTCTAGCCGATGGCGCCGAGATTAAAATCGGCCGTACAAAGTTGAGAATTATTGCCGACAGCCATCCCGTAGAAGCCGCTAAAGAACTGCATCATTTGGAAAAAGATGTGGGCCGTTTAAATCGATTTTCGATTTGGCTGCCGTTATTTTTATTAGTGCTGGCAACTGATATTAGCTCTCTTTATAACAACAGCTTTATTGAGTGGCAGTGGAAAAATGCCCTTTCCGGTATTCTCTTTACGCAGGGTTTCCTCTTGGTACTGGCATTATTTTGGGCTGGCCTCGGACGCTTTTTGCGTGAAGAGGGAAATTTTCTCGGACATTACAATTTAATCTTGCTAGCCACTCTGGTCTACAGTGCTAGCGAATGGTTTATCGGGATTGTTGGCTATAACCTCAGTGCAGAGTTTTTAATCGCAACTGTTTCACCGCTAATTAGTTTAATGCTTGTGGCGGTATTGCTGTCGGCAAATTTTGCCTTGGCAACGACTATGCTAGCCCGCCAGCGCTGGATTACCTCTATAGGTTTTGTAGCGCTGATTTTGGTTGTCACTGTTGCCAGTCAGATGAAGCAGTGGGGAGAGTTCTCCCCCTATCCGGAATATTTCGCTGCACTGGAACTGCCGGTACTGCAGATTGGCGGGGGTGAATCTGTGGATAGATTTATTGATGATCTCGATGATCTCTTCGTCGAAGCAGACAGGTTAGCAGAGAGCCAATAAATCATGATTAACTGAATTTGATTAATCAGAGTTAAGATTAAAAGCTAAAATCAACAGCCTAAAACTGACAGTAAAAAAACAAATAAAAAAAGGGGATCGGTCTTGGAAGCATTTATTGGTTATCTAAACGGCATAATTTGGAGTTCAGCGCTTATCTATTTATGCCTTGGCACAGGACTTTATTTTTCCCTGCGCACCAAATTTTTACAGGTGCGGCACTTCAGACATATGATAAAAATAATGACTGAAGGGCGTAGCTCAGATGCCGGAGTCTCCTCATTTCAGGCCCTGACCATGTCACTCTCAGGTCGCGTCGGTACCGGTAATATCGCCGGTGTAGCAACCGCCATTGCCATCGGTGGCCCGGGCGCCGTATTTTGGATGTGGACCGTTGCCTTCCTCGGCGCATCCACCGCCTACATCGAAGCCACTCTGGCACAGATCTATAAAGAGAAAGACGACAACGGTAACTACCGTGGTGGCCCGGCCTACTATATTGAAAAATCCATGGGTCAAAAATGGTATGCATGGACCTTTGCTGTAGCCACTGTGGTTGCTATGGGCTTCTGTCTGCCGGGTATTCAGGCCAACAGTATTGCTGCCGCTATGGAAAACGCCTGGACTATCCCGGTTGAATATACTGCGGGCGCACTGGCCTTTGGTCTGCTGCTAATCGTGGTTGGTGGCGTAAAGCGTATTGCCCACTTTGCTCAGGTAGCCGTACCGCTGATGGCAGCCGGTTATATTGCCATCTCCTTTGCCGTGGTATTTGCCAATCTGGAAATGGTACCCACCGTAGTCAAACTGATTATCAATAGTGCCTTTGGTCTCGACGCCGGTTATGGCGCGATTATAGGTATGGCCGTGCAGTGGGGTGTAAAGCGCGGTGTTTACTCCAATGAAGCCGGGCAGGGCAGTGGCCCACATCCGGCGGCGGCCGCGGAAGTTTCCCACCCCGCCAAACAGGGTCTGGTACAGGCATTTTCTGTCTATGTAGATACTTTACTGATCTGTTCCGCCACCGCATTTATGATTTTATTAACCGGTCTCTACAATGTTGAGAGCGGTGACGGCGGCTTTCTTTATCAGGGACTAACAGGGGTTGAAGCGGGGCCGGGCTATGTGCAGGCGGCCTTCGATACTATTTTACCGGGCTTTGGTAGCAGCATTTTGGCGATTGCACTGCTGTTCTTTGCCTTCACCACTATCGTTGCCTACTACTACATCGCTGAAACCAATGTTATGTATATCAACCGCAAGGTTCATCGCCCATGGTTGGCTAACCTGCTTAAAGTGTTGGTAGTAACCTCGGTGATTTACGGCGGTATTAAAAGTGCCGATATCGCCTGGGCACTGGGTGATGTTGGGGTAGGAATAATGGCCTGGTTAAATATTGTGGCGATTATTATTTTGCAGCGTCCAGCACTGCTGGCCCTGAAGGATTATGAAACTCAAATAAAGTCGGGAGTAGACCCAGTGTTTGACCCTCGGCCTCTGGGAATAGATAAGGCTGATTTTTGGGTGGATAAGCTATCCCAAAAGAATAGCTCTTAAATAACAGTTTCTGGATATATAAATAGTGCTTCTGGAGTGAAGTACTATTTTAGTCGCGCTTGTAAATAGAGCGGATTAGGAGGGCCAGCCACCCAGCTCTTTCCAGCGGTTAACGATCTTGCAGTAAAGCTCAGCAGTTTTTACCGTATCGTAGAGTGCGCTGTGGGCATTGCGGTTATCAAAATCCATTCCCGCCGCCTGACAGGCCTTGGCCAGTACCGTCTGACCGTAAGCCAAACCAGCCAGTGAAGAGGTATCAAAGCAGGAGAACGGGTGGAACGGGCTGCGTTTAATCTGATTGCGATTGACCGCCGCGTTGACAAAGCCGAGATCGAAATGGGCATTGTGGGCAACCATCACCGCACGGGTACAGCCCGTAGCGCTGACCTCCTGACGGATAGGGCGGAAGATATCTCGCAACGCCTCACCCTCTTCCTCGGGCATACGCTCCGGGTCATAGAGATCAATTCCAGTAAACTCCAGCGCCGCCTGATCAACATTGGCTCCGGGAAACGGATCAATATTTTTATTGTAGGTCTCTTTAATCTGAAGATTGCCCTGAAAGTCCATTTCCAAAATTACCGCAGCAATTTCCAGCAACGCATCTCTGCGGGAATCAAATCCGCCGGTTTCAACATCCACAACCACAGGTAAAAACCCGCGAAAACGGTCCGCTATTTTGGAGGGATTAAGAAGTTCTTCAGGCATTTCCATTAGAGGTTTAATTTCCAGTTAAGCGTGGTGCCAGCCCCCAAGGGGACCAGCTGAGAATCCTCAAAGGGAATAGCCGCGGGCAGCTCCCAGGGATCGCGGGAAAGGGTAATGCTATCAGTATTTCTTGGCAGTTCATAAAAATCTGCACCATTAAAGCTGGCAAATGCCTCGAGCTTATCCAGCGCGTCCGCCTCCTCGAAGGCCTGAGCGTAGAGTTCAATCGCCGCGTGATGGCTAAAGCAGCCGGCACAGCCGCAGGCCGACTCTTTTTTGTTCTTAGCATGGGGCGCAGAGTCGGTACCCAGAAAGAACTTCTTACTGCCGCTAGTCGCCGCCTCAATTAACGCGTACTGATGAATATCGCGCTTTAAAATTGGCAGACAGTACAGGTGAGGACGAATACCCCCAGCCAGCATATGATTGCGGTTGTAGAGCAGGTGCTGCGGAGTAATAGTCGCGGCAATATTATCACCGGCGCCAGCGACAAAGTCTGCCGCCTGCTTGGTAGTGATATGTTCAAGAATAATTTTAAGACGTGGAAACTGCTTCGCCAGACCGCGCAGGTGACGGTCAATAAATTCCGCCTCGCGATCAAAGATATCAATATCTGCAGTGGTGACTTCACCGTGCAGCTGCAAAATCATGCCAACTTCCTGCATGGTTTCCAAAACGTCAGTGATATTGTTTAGATCCGTTACCCCGGAGTCGGAATTGGTCGTCGCTCCGGCAGGGTAGTATTTGCAGCCATGAATAAAACCACATTCCTTAGCCGCACGAATTTCGTCTGGGGAAGTATTGTCCGTTAAATAGAGAACCATCAGTGGTTCCCAATTTGAGCCCTCGGGACGCTGGGCCAAAATGCGCTCGCGGTAGGCTGCAACCCGAGCAACAGTGGTCGCCGGTGGCAATAGGTTGGGCATAATAATACCGCGCCCAAAACCGCGCGCCGCTGCAGGCACAGTGGATGCCAGAGTCTCCTTATCGCGAAGATGTAGGTGCCAGTCGTCAGGAAGGGTAAGAGTGATTTGATTCATTATATTTTGTCCGCAGAGTCTGTGCGAGAGTGCAGAGCGAATGCTACCGGAAACGGTGGTCTCATACGAGTTTTTATGGGAAAGTGAGGCAAAGAAAAAGCCTAAATAGCGGATTTAAATGAATATCAGCATTCTTACCAACCGCGACCTTGCCAGTTATATTGCCCTGAGTCGATTAGTAAAAGAACTCGCCGGCCACCGGTTGGCGATTTTCCTCTCAGAAAAGGTTGGCAGTAAACAGCAGCAGTTACCCCAACCGCTGCTGAATTTGGCGGCCTTTGAAAAAAGTCTGCTTGAGGATGGTCGACCCAGTTTTGATGATCTGGCCACCGCCGCTGGCTGCAGCATTCAGGGCTTTAGCGACCTGGGCGGTCGGGTTAATAGCCCCGAGGGGCTGGCACGAATTCAGGCCTCGGAGCCAGAGCTGATTATCTCCCTGCGCTTTGGGCTGATTATTTATGATGCTGTTATCGCGCTACCCAAGCATGGCGTGATTAATCTGCATTCCGGACGTTTGCCGGACTATCGAGGAGTGATGGCAACCTTTAGAGCCATGCTCAATGGCGAGTCTGAAATTGCTTCGACACTGCACTATATCCAAGATAGCGGTATCGACACTGGCGATATTATTTCGACGCTGGCGATCCCTCTGGCAAGAGATAAATCCTACCTGCTCAATGTCCTTAATTTGTATACCGGCGGCTGTGATCAGATTATTCAGGCGGTGGCGGCTATTGAGGCTGGGCAACCATTAGCGGCAGAGCCCCAACAGGGAGCGGCAGGGTATTTCAGCTTTCCGGACGAGGCCGAACTGCAACAATTCTCGGCTCTTGGTTATCGGCTGTTTGAAAGGGCTGATGCCAGTCGAGTTAATAGTCTTAATAATACTTCCCATAATACTCTCCACAACCAATACTAAATCCCCCGCCATTAGGGTAAAATTCGCGCCTCGTTTTCTCCAGTAAAGGATTTGCAACGTGTCAGACGTTAAAAAAGTAGTTTTAGCCTATTCAGGCGGTTTGGATACTTCAGTTATTGTTAAGTGGCTTCAGGAAGAATATAACTGTGAAGTAGTGACTTTCACGGCCGATATTGGTCAGGGTGAAGAAGTTGAACCCGCTCGCGCCAAAGCCGAAGCGCTGGGTGTAAAAGAAATCTATATTGATGATCTGCGTGAAGAGTACGCACGGGACTTCGTCTTCCCAATGTTCCGCGCCAACACCATCTACGAAGGTGAATATCTGCTCGGTACCTCTATTGCCCGCCCACTGATCGCTAAGCGTCTTATCGAGATCGCCAATGAAACTGGCGCCGACACTATCTCTCATGGTGCAACGGGTAAAGGCAACGATCAGGTGCGTTTTGAGTTGGGAGCCTACGCGCTCAAGCCAGGCATCAAAGTAATTGCCCCGTGGCGTGAATGGGATCTGAACTCCCGAGACAAATTGATGGAGTACTGTGAAAAGCACAGCATTCCGGTCGAGATGAAGCGCGGTAAAAAATCGCCGTTCTCAATGGATGCCAACCTGCTGCATATCTCCTATGAAGGTGGCAATCTGGAAGATCCATGGTCAGAAGCCGAAGATGATATGTGGCGCTGGACCGTATCACCAGAGGAAGCCCCCAACGAAGCCACCTATATGGATATCAGCTACGAGAAGGGCGATATTGTTGCTATCGACGGCGTAGCCATGTCAGCGGCGACAGTGATTGAGCACCTGAACAAAGTTGCCGGCGCCAATGGCGTAGGTCGACTGGATATTGTTGAAAACCGCTACGTGGGCATGAAGTCGCGCGGCTGTTACGAAACACCAGCGGGCACTGTAATGATGAAAGCGCACCGCGCTATTGAGTCATTAACACTGGATCGCGAAGTCGCTCATATGAAAGATGAGCTTATGCCCAAGTACGCCAAGCTGATTTACAACGGTTACTGGTGGGCACCAGAGCGTTTGATGCTGCAAGCGGCAATTGATCAGACTCAGGATGTGGTTAACGGTGAAGTGCGAATTAAACTGTATAAAGGCAGCGTTAGCGTTGTGGGTCGTCAGTCAGCGACAGACAGTTTGTTTGATGCCAATATCGCCACCTTTGACGATGATGGCGGCGCTTACAATCAGGCCGATGCAGAAGGCTTTATTAAATTGAACGCACTGCGTTTAAGAATCGCTGCCAACCGCGATCGCGATCTTGTCTAAGCACTAAGCTAGAAAATGTAAAATATAAAACGCCGGAGAAACAAAAGTTTCCCGGCGTTTTTTTTGCCATAAATAATTTAGAAAAAAGAGCGACTAAAACTTATAGCCAACGGAGAGCATATAAACCCAGGGATCTATATCCAGATCTGCCTTTACCTCACCTACCGCTGAATCCAGGCTGGCCTCTGTATCTATATCAATATTCCAGATAGACGCATTTAAAAGCCACTGATCATTGAGTTGATAATCAGCCCCGATCTGCAGCGCCAGCCCCAGAGAATTATCCACATCCAGATTGGAGGCAGCGAGACCGCCATCAGCGATATCAGCTTTAATACCGGCTGATAAATCTTCATCCAATATCACTGTGTAGTTGATACCAATGCCCACATAGGGCTTGAATGCACTGCTGCTGTCACGGAGAAAATACTGCAGACTAAGGGTTGGCGGCAGATGTTCAACGCTGGCGATTTTACTGCCATCCGGCAAGCCCGGCTGTGCGCCGGCAATGCCACTACCGGTTAAAGTGACATCGTGTTTAAACGGAGTGGCTGCCAGTAGCTCTACAGCCAGTTTATCGGTGAGCATATAGGCGAAGGTAAAACCTGCCTGAGTATCAGCGTCGACCCCCAGACCGGAGTCGGCAATATTGCCACCCAGTCCAGACACATTTAACAGGCTGCTGCTCTCATCCGGATCAACCGTTGCCGCTCCTACTCTGGCGATCCAATCGCCCTGTTGATGACTTAGAGCCACAGTCGAAAAAGTGCCCAAAGCTGCAGTTAGTATTAGCGTGGATAGCTTGCGGCTTAAAAAGTGTTTACTCATTACTTACCTCTGATAATGGTTTGAAATTAAAATTTGCAGAGATAGATTAGCGCCCATACACCTTGGCTAAATTGATGTGTATCAGGTGATAAAAATAAAAAAAGTTGAATTGGGTAAAAGCTAATCTAAATCAAATGAAATAAAAATTTCGACATTAAAAAGACTTCTATTTAAGCCTATCTAAAAAGTGGTACCTATTCGTGGATAGGAATTTAAATGATTGCCAGCGGCTCTAATGGCAGTGATTTTAATCACCGTTGATTCAGATCAATTTTAAAAAACCCTTTCAAATTCGATAATACAGACTCAGGCGCTGATGACGAAAACTGTCTATGCTTTGAAGGACGACTTTTTGTAAGTAATTATTTTTTACAGGTTATAAAAGTCCAAAGTGTATTGCGCGTTCAACAATAAAATTTGTGTCTCAGGAAGAGAGTATGAGTAACCAAAACTCGTCTGGCGTTCTGCCCCATAGCGATAGCTCTAATAAACGTGTTTCTAATCAAAGTGGTACCTACAACAGCCCCGAATACAATATTAAGGTCATAAAGCAATTTTCCATTATGACCATAGTGTGGGGAATTGTTGGTATGTTAGTTGGGGTAATTATTGCCGCACAGCTAATGTGGCCGGACTTAAATGTAGGCCCCTACCTTCATTTTGGTCGTCTGCGACCGCTGCATACCAATGTGGTGGTCTTTGCCTTTGGTGGCTGCGCGCTATTTGCCGCCAGTTATCATGCAGTGCAGCGCACCTGTCAGGCACCGCTTATTTCAAATCGTCTCGCCGCATTTACCTTCTGGGGCTGGCAGCTAGTTATCGTTCTGGCAGCGGTCACTCTTCCCCTGGGGATTACCTCAGCGAAGGAATACGCTGAACTGGAATGGCCGATCGATATTCTAATTACCATTGTCTGGGTGGCCTACGCGATTGTCTTTTTTGGCACCATTGTTAAGCGTAAAGTGAAGCATATCTATGTCGCCAACTGGTTCTTTGGCGCCTTTATTATCGCCGTCGCCGTGCTTCATATAGTGAACAGTATGGCGGTGCCGGTCAGCCTGTTTAAGTCCTACTCTATTTATCCTGGCACCATCGATGCGATGGTGCAGTGGTGGTACGGACACAATGCGGTAGGCTTCTTTTTGACCGCCGGTTTTCTCGGCATTATGTATTACTTTGTTCCCAAGCAGGCAGAGCGTCCGGTCTATTCCTACCGCCTGTCGATTGTTCACTTTTGGGCACTGATTGCTATTTATATCTGGGCCGGCCCCCATCACCTGCATTACTCCGCACTGCCCGACTGGGCCCAAAGTCTGGGTATGGCGATGTCGATTTTACTATTGGCGCCCTCATGGGGCGGCATGATCAACGGCATGATGACCCTCAGTGGCGCCTGGCATAAGTTGCGCACGGACCCGACACTGAGATTTTTGGTGGTGTCCCTGTCGTTCTATGGCATGTCGACTTTTGAAGGGCCGATGATGTCAATTAAAACCGTTAATGCCCTGTCCCATAACACCGATTGGACTATTGGCCATGTGCACTCCGGTGCGCTGGGTTGGGTGGCGATGATCTCGATTGGTTGTCTCTACCATTTAATCCCGCGGCTCTATGGCCGAACCAAAATGTACAGCGAGAACTTAATCAATGTGCATTTCTGGATGTCGACCATTGGCACGGTTCTCTATATCGCCTCGATGTGGGTCAACGGCATTGCCCAGGGTTTGATGTGGCGCGCCTTTAATAGTGATGGCAGCCTGACTTACAGTTTTGCCGAATCTGTGGAAGCCAGTTATCCGGGTTACTTTGTGCGCTTTGTTGGCGGCTTTATCTTCTTTGCCGGGATGTTGCTGATGGCCTACAACACTTGGCGGACCATTTATGACGAGACGCCGCAGGCGCTAGATCAGTCGCCGCAGGCGCTTGAGGGGTCTTCGCCGCAGGCTGTGGATGGATCGCCGCAGGCGCTAGATCAGTCTTCGCAGTATGGAGGTGAATCGTCGCCAGAGTCCAGTGCCAAGGGAGGGCCAGTCAATGTCTAGTAAGCATGGGATTATTGAAAAAAATATTGGCTTGATGATTTTGCTGATTGTTATTGCCATTAGTTTTGGTGGTCTTGCGCAGATAGTGCCGCTGTTCTTTTCCGAAGAGACAACCAAGCCGATTGAGGGTTTAAAGCCGCTGCCGGCACTGGCGCTGGAAGGGCGGGATATCTATATCCGCGAGGGCTGTCATGTCTGCCACACCCAGATGATTCGACCCTTTAGATCTGAGACCGAGCGCTACGGTCACTACAGTGTTGCCGGTGAACATGTTTACGAGCATCCATTCTTATGGGGATCCAAACGCACCGGGCCGGATCTAGCTCGGGTTGGCCAGCGCTACAGTGATGACTGGCATCGTGTGCATCTATACAACCCCCGCGATGTAGTGCCTGAATCCAATATGCCGGCATTCCCCTGGCTGTTTGATAATCAGCTCGACGGGTCTGAGACCGCGGCAAAGATGCGCGCGCTGCGCATGGTTGGCGTGCCTTACGAAGATGCAGATATAGAAAACGCAGAGGCGCAGGTAAAGGGTAAGACCGAAATGGATGCACTGGTGGTGTATCTGCAACAGTTGGGAACTCTGATTCAGGAAAAACGTTAAATGGATACGGGAACATTACAGGGTGTAGGCACAATTTTGGCGATGGCGGCATTTCTCGGCATCTGTGTCTGGGCCTGGAGTTCAAAAAATAAAGCCGATTTTGACGAGGCGGCACAGCTGCCTTTTGCCGACGATTTAGCGCAGGAAAAAGAGTCGAGTCAAGCAGCGGAAAAACAGCCGCCACAGAATAATCAAACAGAAAAAGGGACCGAACAGGACGTGGAAAAAGGAGCAGGGCATGAGTAATTTTTGGAGCCTGTGGATTACCGTAATAACCTTTATTGTGATATTTGGCAGTCTCTGGTTATTGATCGCCAATCGCAAAACCGAAATTAAAGGGGATCTGGAAGAGGGTGAAATTCCCAAAACCGGTCATGTTTACGACGGTATTGAAGAGTATGAAAATCCACTGCCGGTCTGGTGGTTTTGGATGTTTATCGGCTCGGCGGTGTTTGCGCTGGTCTATCTGCTGCTGTATCCGGGACTCGGCAACTATAAGGGACTGCTCGGCTGGACTCAGGAAAAACAATGGGAACAGCGTGTAGCAGCGGCTAATCAAACACTGGATAAGCAGTACAGTATTTATGCGGCAACTGATATCACCGAGCTTGTTGCCGATCCCTCGGCCCTGCGCATGGGGCGGCGACTCTTTAATAATAACTGTTCAGTCTGTCATGGTATCGGGGGTGTTGGCGCCAATGGCTTCCCCAATCTCAGCGATAGCGAATGGCAGTACGGTGGAACCCCCGAAGCCATACTGCACTCGGTGACCCATGGTCGTCAGGCGGCGATGCCCGCATGGGGATCTATACTCGGAGAGCAGGGTATTGTTGATGTCACCGATTATATTCTGAGTCTCGGTGGCAAGGACTTCGACCCGCAGAGCGCCGCCCGTGGTGCCACCCACTACCAGACTCTCTGTGTGGCCTGCCATGGGGTCGATGGTGTTGGTATGCAGGCCTTAGGTGCGCCTAATCTCGCCGATAATGTCTGGCTCTACAATCAGGCCGATACCAGTCTGGTAGACAATATTCGTCACTCGATCAGAAATGGTCGCAACGGCAATATGCCCAGTCATGGGGACAAACTGCGGCCAGAAAAAATTCATCTGATATCTGCCTATGTCTACAGCCTGTCACAGACCAATCAATAGCGGTTGACGGGAATAGAGCGCCATGAATAAAAGGGATAATAAGGACGCTGAACCACCCCCTGCTAGAGATAAAAATTCTAGTGATAAGGGAGGCGCTAAAACAGCAGAGCACAATGAAGCCATTCATGTGCTCAACCTCTATCAAACCGCCGAGAAAATTTATACCAGACGGCTGGAGGGCTTTTACCGCAGCCTGCGACGCTGGGCATGGATACCCATGCTCGCTGGATACTTTCTAATTCCCTGGCTCAGTATCGACGGCCGTCAGGCGGTGTGGTTTGATCTGGCCGAGCGCAAGTTCCATATTTTCTGGATAACCCTGTGGCCTCAGGATCTGCCTTTTTTAGCCGCGCTATTAATAATTTCAGCCTTTGCACTATTTACGATCACCAATCTTCTCGGTCGCGTCTGGTGTGGTTTTTCCTGCCCGCAAACCGTCTGGACAGGAATTTTTATTGCCATCGAAGATTGGTTTGAAGGCGACCGCAATAAACGTATCAAACTCGATGCCCAGCCCTGGAGCGTCGATAAAATTGCCCGCAAATCAGCCGTTCAACTGTGTTGGGTTAGTTTTTCATTTATCACTGGCCTGACCTTTGTCGGCTACTTCAATCCTATCCGCGAGCTAGTGTCGGATTTATTTTATTTAAGTATTAGCGGTGCAGCGCTTTTTTGGACCCTGTTATTTACCGCGTTAACCTGGGCCAATGCCGGATTGATGCGTGAACAGATATGCCTGTATGTCTGTCCCTACGCAAGATTTCAATCGGTGATGTTTGATTCAGACACTTTAATTGTGTCCTACAATCAAAATAGGGGAGAGGTTCGAGGCCCAAGGAAGGCGAATCAGGATATTCGTGAAACCGGATTGGGTGACTGTGTGGATTGCACTCTCTGTGTTCAGGTCTGTCCCACCGGCATCGATATTCGCGATGGTCTGCAATATGAATGTATTAGCTGTGGTCTCTGTATTGATGCCTGCAATGCGGTGATGGAAAAGATGCACTACCCGCCGGGGCTAATCGATTTCACCACCGAAAATACGCTGAAAAACGGCGTTGGATTTCGTTGGTTGCGACCGCGGCTGGTGGGTTATTTTAGTGTTCTTGCACTGCTCTGCAGCCTGTTTGTCTATCAACTCAGTGTTCGTATTCCACTGGAGATCGATATTATTCGCGACCGCAGTATGCTCTACCGAGCCACCCCCGAGGGAATGATTGAAAACAGCTATCAGTTAAAAATTAACAATATGGATCAACAGACTCATCAGTACAGCATTAGCGTTAGGCCTGTTGTTGAAGATGGTGCTGACAACACTTCTGAAAAAACAGAGCCATTTATCTATCTGGGTCAGTCACAGGTAGAGGTTGCCGAAGGTGAAGTGATTGAGATGCTGGTGCGTTTACAAATACCTGAGCAGCAGATTGAACAGAGTAATACAGCGGTCGAGTTTATTGTTGTATCCACCACCACGCCGACAGTTAAAAATACTGAAATTAGTCGGTTTTTGGCTCCTGCGAGAGCCGCTTATTGAGACTTATTAGCCATGGAATACAGGCCGCCTAAAACCAGTAATTTTGACAACAAAAAGTGGTACAAACAGTTTTGGCCATGGTTTCTAATTGCGCTGCCAGCATCCGTGGTGGTCGCGGGCTTTAGCACTTTATATATAGCCTTAAGTAATCCTCACAGTATGGTCAACGATCAATATTACCGCGAGGGACTGGCCATAAACCAATCCCTTGAGCAGGATCGCAAAGCCCTTGAATTGGGCCTTGGCGCGCAGGTTATTTTCGAACCGGCGGACTCCACCAATACCGCCAGCGTTAAAGTTGTACTCAGCAGCAGTCGCGATCAATTTCTGGAATTCCCTCCGCAACTTATTTTATTAATGCTCCATCCCGGTAGTCAGGCTCTTGATCAAAGCTTGGAGTTACAACAGATTGGCGTTGGGCAGATTAACGTTGGAGAATACCGCGCAGAACTGAGTGAAGAGGCCAGTACGGGTTATCAATACAGCTATTATTTACGCCTGATGCCCGCAGAAAAAAGCTGGCGCTTAAACGGCAAAATTAATTTTCAGCAGGCAGATTCAGCCGCGCTGGGTTTTAAATGACCGAGCTTTCAGCTGAACACTGCTATCACTGTGGTCTTGCGGTTCCGGCCGGTGCAAATTACAGCCAGATGATTGGCGACAAACTCAGAGCCATGTGTTGTCCCGGCTGTGCGGCAGTTGCTGCAACTATCGTTGGCAGCGGTCTGGGTAGCTTCTATAAATTTCGCTCGGCGGCCAATACACTGGCCAATGAAACTTCACTTGAGCTATTTCTCGATTGGGATATTCCCGACATACAAAATGAATTTATCAGCCAAAGGGGTCAGGGGCAGCAGAGTATTCTGCTGTTTATCGACAATATTAGCTGCGCCGCCTGCACCTGGTTAATTGAAAAGCATCTTGGAAAACTGACCGGTATCGAAACGGTCAATGTTAACGGGACAACTATGCGCGCGGAAGTTATCTGGAACCCAGAGCAGCTTAGACTCAGTGAAATACTCAATGCCATTCATCAGATTGGCTATATTGCCAGCCCGATTAATGACAGCTCGGATATCCCCGAGATAAAAGATCAGACCCGACAATTACTGTTGCGTCTCGGTGTTGCCGGTCTCGCGATGATGCAGGCCGGTATGGTCGCCATCGCCCTCTACGCCGGTTCCTTTCAAGGTATGCAGCAGGAGTGGCAGACCTTGTTGCGTCTGGTCAGCCTGTTATTTGTGACGCCGGTGGTGTTTTACTCGGCGCAGCCATTTTTTAGTAATGCCTGGCGCAGTTTGAAAATGCGCCATCTGATTATGGATGTCCCGGTCGCACTGGCAATCTCGCTAGCCTACGTTGCCAGCCTCTATGCGACTTTTCAGGGGGCTTTTCAGGGGGCTTTTAATGAAAGTACTGGCAGCGCCAGTGGCGAAGTTTATTTTGACTCGATCAGTATGTTTATCTTCTTTTTATTGCTCGGGCGTTTTGCTGAACAACGTATCAGGCATAAAAATTTACTTAGCTTAAATCGCGGCAACAGGCTGCCACCGGTCACCACTCAGGTATTTCCGCCCGAGCACTATTCCTTCGAGCAGAGTGAAAAAAGCGCCCGCGGCCATAGGATAGTCCCGATCAAAACCCTGATGGAAGGAGACTTTATCCGTGTCGACAGCGGTCAGACAATTCCCTGTGACGGCATTATCCAATCTGGCGATACACAGGTCAGCGAGGCGCTTTTAACCGGTGAATCCAATCCACTGACAAAGCAGGCCGGAGACGCGGTCTACGCCGGCACCATTAATGGTGCCAACCCGTTGGTGATTAAAGTGTCCGCCACGGGCAGCGACACAAAACTCTCCACCATTCTTAAGCTTGCCGAGCGCGCCGCTATGCACAAGCCGCGCTGGGCCAGTCTTGCCGATCATGTGGCTGGTTGGTTTATTGGCGCGCTGTTAATTATCGCCAGTTCCGTAGCCTGGTACTGGTATCTCCATGATCCGGAACGCGCACTGTGGATAACATTATCCGTACTGGTGGTGACCTGCCCCTGTGCACTGTCACTGGCAACACCCACCGCCTTATCCGTGGCTAGTTCGGTATTGCGCCGCGAAGGTTTTTTAATTAATCGTTCCTATGTACTGGAGCTATTGCCCAAAATTGGCCGGGTTATTTTTGATAAGACAGGCACCTTAACGGAGGGCAATCTGACCCTGCGACATATTGAACCGGCCGCTGAAAACAGCGCCGTTAATAAATTCATCAGTACTCGGCAGATTCTCGGTTGGGCGGCGACCCTTGAACAGGGCAGCCAACATCCCATAGCCCGAGCCCTACAACAATATGTTGCCGGGCCTATAGAGCAACAGCAGTTTGTGACAGGCTCTGGTGTCAGCGGCTCAATCAATGGAGATCAATTTGCCTTTGGTAATCCGAAATGGGTTGCCGAGATTGCAGGAATAGAACTGCCGAATAATCGAGGGCAGGGCGCACAGAAAAAAGATTCGATGCACAGCAAAGGTATAGAGGTGGCTCTGGCGCGCAATGGCCAATGGATAGCCAAACTCTACTTCGGTGATCAGCTGCGTGAATCTGCCCACCCAGCGGTTAGGCAACTTCGAAGTAAAGGTTTAAGTGTTTCTCTACTGTCCGGCGATCCCTCACCGGCAGCGGCAGAAATTGTTCAGCCCCTGGCGCTCTGCGACTATCAGTTTTCACTGCAGCCGGAACAAAAACTGCAGACTCTGCAACAGCTGCAAGCTCAGGGTCAGTCAGTGTTAATGGTGGGTGATGGTATTAATGATGTGCCGGTTTTACAGGCCGCGGATATCTCGGTGGCGATGGGGCAGGCCAGTGAACTGTCGCAGATAAATGCCGATGTTATTTTGCTCTGCAATGATCTGAGAGCTCTGCCCAGAGCAATTGCAGTGGCCGCTAAAACCCGACGCATTATCAAACAAAATATTAGCTGGGCGATTGGCTATAACTTAATTGCACTGCCACTGGCAGCCAGTGGTTATGTGCCGCCTTGGGCCGCGGCGATTGGGATGTCTGCCAGCTCATTAATTGTATTGGTTAATGCCCTGCGAATTTCTCGCGGGCTTCGGAATTAAGGGGATAAGAGACTAAATATGGAAAGCCTCTATTTGTTAATTCCCATCTCACTGGTTTTTATTCTTATTGCTATCAGAATTTTTTTCTGGGCCGTGAACTCCGGTCAATACGATGATCTGGATAGCGAAGCCGAGCGCATCCTATTTGATGAAGCGGATGATTTGTCCCATCCGGAAGAGATAGAAGAATCACAAGAGCAACAAAAGGAGCAACAATAACCATGACCCTGTTCGCCGATTTTACCCCCGACTACGCCCTGCTCAACGCCATGTTTGTTGTTGGCCTAATGGGTGCCGGGCACTGTATAGGGATGTGCGGGGGCATTGTTGCCGCGCTGGGCGCCAATGGTCCCAGCAACAGATTATTACTGGGTTACAACCTTGGCCGAATTCTCAGCTACAGCATAGCCGGCGCTCTGGCCGGAGGCCTTGTGGCCGGTATTGCCGGAGAGCGCTACCTGTCCCTGATGCCGACTCTGAGAATTTTTGCCGGTGCCCTGATTATATTGATGGGTTTTTATATTGCCGGTTGGTGGTCAGTGCTGCGCCATCTTGAATCTGCCGGCCAAGTTATCTGGCGCCGGGTTCAGCCTCTGGCCGCCAAATTAGGTCAGCCCCGCGGCCCACTCAAAGCGGTATTTGCGGGAATGCTCTGGGGTTGGCTGCCCTGCGGATTGGTGTATAGCGCTCTGGGCCAGTCATTGGCCAGCGGCTCCGCAACCGCCGGTGCGCTGTCGATGTTTGCCTTTGGTCTCGGCACCTTGCCAGCCATGCTTGCCGGTGGACTGTTCTCTTCCCGTTTAGCGAGAGGGTTGCAGTCGCCAGCACTGCGTCAGGTGATGGGGCTGGGTTTAATCGCTCTGGGTATTTTTATGATCTGGCAAATGACCGGTCAGGGTGGCGGGCATCACCATCATCACTAGTCGAGATATTTTGATATTGATCAATGCCCAATAGCTACAGGACTTGTATAAATTAATGTCGAGTCTGGTACTAGAAATTTAGCAATACAAAAATTAATTGGCCTCAAAAAGGTGGAAACTGTGAAAGAACTTATCGGAATTATTTTTAGCCCATCCAAAACATGGAATGTTCTCGCCAGCGAATCAGAGCGTTCTATCAAAGCAAGATTGCTGTTAGTGCTAGCTATGGCGGCTATTCCGCCCCTGAGCTTTTATTACGGCACCACCCAGATTGGCTGGGGCAGTGGTGGTGAACAGGTTAAGGTATCGCCGGAAAGCGCAATCCCGCTAATGATACTTTTCTATCTGGCACTGGTCAGTTCAATTGTGGTGATAGGCCTAATGGGCCACTGGATGTCAAAAACCTACAACGCCAGTTCTTATCCGATTAAAGGAATGGTGCTGATTGGCTACGCCAATACGCCAGTATTTCTGTGCGGCCTTTTGGCACTGTACCCAATCTGGTGGTTTGATATTTTAATTGCCACCGCCGCCTGCTGTTACACCATTCGCCTGTTGTATATGGGCGTACCAAAGCTGATGAAGATTCCAGAGGAGCTCGGCACACTCTATGCCAGTGCACTATTTGCCGTGGCTCTGGTCTATGTGGTGGTGGTGCTAGTTGCCACGGTTATTCTCTGGGAATATGTCGCGATGCCGGTATTTGTCGACGGTTAGATTCCTCTGTTTATAGAATAGGTTTTGGGGGAAGGAAGTCACTAGCGATTTCTTTCCCCAAGGCTTTTGCCATAGACTCACAACAAAGCTTAAAACTCATCAGCCACAAACTTTCCCTCTCACCCCAGCCGCTTTCGGTTACTATTATCTGGCAGCTAAATACCGGAGAGTAGAAGATGCCCGCTGAACAGAAAACCCATTACCGCGCCTGCAACCTCTGCGAGGCCATCTGTGGCCTTGAGATTAAAACTCAGGACGATCAGGTGCTATCCATTAAAGGTGACAAAAACGACCCTTTAAGCCGCGGCTATATCTGTCCCAAAGGTGTAGCTATGCAGGATATCTACAGCGACCCCAACCGACTGCGTAAGCCGGTCAAAAAACAGGGCGATAACTGGGTTGAAATCAGCTGGCAGGAAGCCTTCGACAGCGTTGCCGAAAAGCTGGTGGCAGTGCAGGAGCAGCACGGCCAAAACGCCGTCGCTTTTTTTGCCGGCAACCCCAATGTGCACAACTATGGCAGCATGACCCACGCCGGTGTATTGCGCAAAGCGGTGCAGAGCAAAATTCATTTCTCCGCCACCAGTCTTGATCAACTGCCCCATCACTTAACCTCTTACAGCCTCTATGGCCACCAGTCGTTAATTCCGGTTCCGGATATTGATCACAGCAACTATATGTTAATTATTGGTGGTAATCCGCTGGCCTCCAATGGCAGTATTATGACCTCGCCGGATATCCCCAAGCGCCTAAAAGCCATTCAACAGCGCGGTGGTCGTTTTATTGTGATTGACCCCCGACGAACTGAAACCGCAGAAATCGCCGATCAGCATCTGTTTATTCGCCCGGGCACCGATGCCTGGTTGCTGATGGCCATGTTAAATACCCTATTTGCCGAAGATCTGGTCAAGACCGGTCATCTCACCGATTTGTTGGTCGGCGTAGATCAGGTTCGCAGTGCCTGCGAACCCTTTACCCCTGAACTCGCCGAGCAACACAGCGGTGTAGCCGCAGAACAGATTCGCCAGTTGGCCAGAAATATGGCCAATACAGAAGGCGCAGTCTGCTATGGCCGTATGGGTGTCTCTGTACAGGTCTATGGCACCCTCTGCCAGTGGGCGATCCAGATGATTAATATACTCACCCACTCGCTGGATGTGCGCGGAGGCATGATGGCCTCATCCCCAGCCTTTGGTTATATAAAGCCCGGTGAATCCGGTGCCGGCCATTTTGCCGCCTTCCACAGTCGCGTTAGTGGCCTGCCAGAATTTTCCGGAGAACTGCCCGCCTCGGCAATGGCAGAAGAAATATTAACCGAAGGCGAAGGGCAGATTCGCAGCCTGATAACCATAGCCGGCAACCCGGTACTCTCCGCCCCCAATGGCAATCAGATGGATAAGGCCTTCGCCGGACTGGATTTTATGGTCTCAATTGATTTTTATATCAATGAAACCACCCAGCACGCGGATATTATTCTGCCGCCCACCAGCGCCCTTGAACACGATCATTACGATATCGCCTTCCATCGATTTGCTATTCACAACACCGCACGCTTTAACGAAGCGGTCTTTGAACCCGCGCAGGATTCCAAGCATGACTGGGAGATATTTAATCAATTGGGAATGGCCATTGCCGCGCGCAAAGGGTTGGAGGCCAAGCCTTTGCCATCTCCAGATCAGATCGTCGATTACGGTATTCAGCGCGGGCCTTACAGTGCCAAAGCCGGCCACGAATTGGAGCTTACGCTGGATAAGGTAAAACAGCATATCCACGGTTTGGATATAGGCCCTCTGGAGCCAAGCCTGACTCAGCGGCTCTGCACCGCTGATGGAAAAATCACTCTAATGGCCGACTATATTGAGCAAGATATCGCTCGCTTATTTGCGGATCAGCCGTTGATAGAGAAAGATGAATTTTTGCTCATTGGCCGTCGCCATATTCGCAGCAATAACTCCTGGATGCACAACTCCAAACGACTGGTTAAAGGCAAACCCCGCTGGCAGTTATTGATGCACCCAGAGGATTTAGCCGCCCACCAACTTCAGGATCAATCGCAGGTGCGTATTCAGTCGAGAGTGGGCGAAGTGCAGACTCAGGTGTTGGCCAGTGATGAAGTGATGCCAGGGGTGGTGAGTTTGCCCCATGGTTGGGGGCATAAGCGCGAGGGTGTGAATTTGGATATTGCGGCAGAGCAGGAGGGTGTTAGCTGCAATGATCTAACGGATGAGAAGTTAATTGATCAGGCCAGTGGTAATTCTGCGTTAAATGGAGTGCCGGTGAGGATATTTGCGGTTTAAACCTGCTCTTTGTTAAGAATCCTTTATTAAGAGCCCTTTAATAACAGCTAGGCCGTCCAACTACTATCAGACCAGCGCCACTGATTAGTGGCCTTATAGCCCTTGGTATAGGCAATTCCTCGAATAAGATCGCCAGCCCCTTCAATACTGCCGCCAGTCTTATCATCCCACTCCAACGTCAACCGACGCAGATCATGGCGCAACCTAACCTGCCCATAATGCACCCAGGCATCGCTGCCATAGTACTCATAGGTGACATACCAGCCCTCGGATTTTAGGGTTTTAATCAGGTCTCTAAATTCGTAAGTGGGAATCCCTTTAATCGTTGCCAGCCCCAGTACGCGAAAGCGCACTTTGCAAAAGGCTCGGCAGATAAAATTCCTCTTCATCCACAATCACTCCTTTGATAATCCTTTATTATCATTAATAGTAGACGAAGATTTTTTACTTGAGGGCTAAAAAATCTCTAGATTTTTTCTATTTCGATCACAGAATCCATAGTTAACTCAGCGGATAAGGAGTTACTGATCAGACAGGCCTCTTCTGCTTTTTGTAATAGCTTCTCAGCCTTGCCACGATCATCCTCAGATAAGATAACCAACCGAACCCTTGATAGGATTTTGGTAAATAGCATCTTGCCATCCATCTGATTTAGCTCGCCTTCAGAGATACATTCAATGGCTTTCCACTCGAGCTTTGAGGTTGCCGCAATCATACGAAATGAGAGCACCAGACAGTTGGCAACAGCGGCCATTAATAAATCTTCAGGCGACCATTTATCGCCCGGGCCACCAAATTCTAGTGGTGGGGAAACTTCTAGATAGGGGAGATGATCAGCGGAGGCGATTAGATCCCCAGTGGGGGCACCATTTACTTTTATGCTGTAGTGATGGGGGAGATTTAGCATTGTTTAGATCCTTTACGGGAGGTAATTTTAAGGATTCTTTGCGGAGGTGGAATTGGGAAGGTCAGGATTTTATTCCATAATCCATGGACGCTATGAAAATCGATATTGAGCGGTTCTGAATCGTTCTTTAAACTTTTACTTTTGCCGACTAACTTGTATGGCATGGGTTGCAACAGTAATAACAGCCATTGATCTTTTCATTAGGCCATTGGCTTTTTGCGCTTGCAACAGCCTGATGACAGAACTCGTGAGAGCCTAAATCTATCCGATTTTCATTGTTCGGCATGTAGGAACAGCCTTGAGTTTTATTATGAACTTCATGGTCACCGTTTTGCTGAGAATTTTTGTTAACTATAAATTTATACATTTTAGTTTTCCTTTAAGTCAATATTGATTTATAGAAATTGAACCTCCTGCCTTTGTTTTTTCCTGCTCCCTGCAGGTTAATTAAAGCCCTATATTTATTCATTAGAATCCAGTTAAAAAAATGAGCTGTATCAAATAATCCTCCATTCTTTCCGACGAACGGTAATCCCCCAAAACCAATGCTAAGATATTGCCCTCGCAATCAGCCGATTAAATTCCATGCAAAACCAAACTAACTCACGCTTCCATCTAGCCTTCCCGGTCACAGATCTGGAAGCCGCCCGCACCTTCTACTGCAATATCCTAAACTGCAAAACCGGTCGTGAATCCGATCGCTGGATCGACTTTGATTTCCATGGCCACCAGATAGTCGCCCATCTGGTGGCGCCCGAAGATCACCCGATGGCATCAACCAATGCCGTAGACGGCCAAGCGGTTCCAGCTTCGCACTTTGGTTTAATTTTGGATTGGGATCAGTATCAGTTACTGGTTTCGCGACTTGAGGAATTGGCTGTGGAGTTTGTGATTGAACCAACGGTTCGCTTTGAAGGGCGTAGGGGTGAGCAGACGACTTTATTTATTTGTGATCCCAGTGGCAACCATCTGGAGTTTAAGGCGTTTCGGGATATTAGCGCGCTATTTGATAAGGGTCTGGATACCTATTAGAGCTGCTTATACAGTCCCTAACCCATAATCTTCCGCACAATCGCGCGGCTGACCAATCTTAATTTATCCTTCCCTGAAAACCCTGCCAATGTGGCTTTTTCAACACCCTGGGCATAGTGACTGCGCTTGGAATAATCGATTGCTATATCAATAAATACCGGCTGGCCATGGGCGATAGTTTCTAGTGCGCGGCGCAGGGCGGTGTCGATTTCGTTGTTGTTATTAATGCTGAAGTAACCGCATTCGAGGGCATCGGCAAAAGCGCCCCAGTTAACATTGCCCAGTTGGGTGCAGGTTTTTTGGTTGTAAGCAATTTCCTGACTATGGGAGATTCGCGATAGGTGACCATCGTTAAAGATGCAGTAGAGAGTGCCGAGTTTTTCGCGGACGGCGGTCAGTGCTTCCATGCCGCTCATCAACATGGCGCCATCGCCGACTATGCCGATAACCTGTTTGTCGGGGTTGGCTAGTTTTGCGGCGTTTACGGCGGGGACGCAGTAGCCCATGGCATTAAAGTTTGAGGGTGAGATAAATCCGCGGGGGTTATTAATGGGCATTAATTCTGCGGCGAGAAACGTATGGTTGCCGTCATCGGTGATTATGATGGCATCGTCTTTTAGGGCGGTTTGCAGTTTGTCGAAAAACAGCGCGGGGTTCACTCGCTGTTTGCTGTTATGGCTGTGCCATTCCTGTTTAAAGTCGCTTTTGTCGCTGGCGATGGCGGCGCAGAGTTGTTCGTTTTGTGCGGGCTGTTTCTGCAGTTCCTGAAGTTTGTAGAGCAGGCTGGTGAGTAGCTGTTTTATATCGCCGCACAGGGAGTTTGTGGCGGGGTAGACGCGATTAAAGACCTGCGGGTCGGAGTTTATATGAACCAAATTTTTTGGAACTCTGAGGCTGCCACTAGCGGTATCGATTGGGTTAAAACTGGTGCCGATGGCGAGTAGGCAGTCGCAGTTTTCAAAGGCATTTTCGGCGCTGGGCACGGCGGCGGGGCCGAAGAGCATGCCGGCGTGCTGTGGGTGTTGGGCGGGGAAGCTGCTGATGCCGGAGAGGGTGGTGCTAACCGGTGCGCCGAGTTGTTCGGCGATGGCGATAAGTTCTGGTTGGGCTTCTACGGCGCCCCATCCGACCAGTAGTCCCGGGTGGTCGGCGTCGAGTAGCTGTTTGGCGGCGCTGCTGATTTCTGCATCGCTGATAGGTTGCTGTTCTTGATTGGCGGCCTGTAGGTGGAATGGTCGAGTTTGGTTAAGTATTTTCTCGTCGATATCGGCGCTGGCGATTTGGGTGCTTAGGGGTATTTCAATAAATACTGGGCCGGGTTTGTCGCTGGTGGCGATGGTGCAGGCGCTAAAAAAGGTTTCGATAATCTGCTGCTGGTCGGTGATTTTAAAGAAGGCTTTGGTCAGGGGTTTTAATAGCTGTTGCTGATCGATGCTGTCGAATTCAATGCTGTTCTGCTCAATACTGGCTCTGTGATCGCTATTAACTTGATAGTCTGTGCTGCCGGCAATAATCAGCATGGGTACTCCGGCGAGATAGGCTTCACCGATGCCGCTAAGGCTGTGGGTTAGGGCTGCACCGGAGACTATTAGCATGGTGCCGATACTGTCGTGGTTGGTGCGGCTAAGCGCATCGGCCATAAAGGCGGCGCTCATTTCATGGTTGACTAGATGGGGGGTGATTTGGCTGGACTGTTCGAGCTCGTCGTAGATTTCTGCGTTGGCGATGCCGGGGATACCAAAGGTGTGGGCAATGCCGAGTTGTTCGAGGGCATAACGGACTAACCATGCGCCGGTTTTATTCATTTTAGCCACTATCCTCTGTGCTATTTACTGCTCCATTTGGGTATCGCGTTTACTTTTTACCTTAAGCGATATTACCTGTGGTTCTAATTCTTTTGGCGCCTTTAACTGGGCGGTCTTTCTGGGCATCGGCGCGGCGTTTTATGGCGGCATCAATGCTGTTTTTTCCGGCAATGAGCAGGCCGGTAACTAGGAATGCACCGGGCGGCAGTATCACGACCAGGAAGCTGTAGTTGTCGCCAAAGGGCTGCACTCTCCAGGAGTCGGCCATTGAGCCAAAGAGCAGGTGCATGTTGTCGAACAGTGTTCCCTGTCCAAACAGTTCACGGATGGCGCCCAGTACAACCAGTACGAGTAAAAAGCCGAGTCCCATCATAAATCCGTCGAGGGCGGCGTAGCCAATAGGGTGCTTGCTGGCAAAGGCTTCTGCACGACCAAGGATCGCACAGTTGGTGACGATCAGTGGAATAAAGATGCCGAGTATTTGATACAGCTCGTAGGTGTAGGCTTTCATCAGCAGTTCGGCGCAGGTGACAAAGGCGGCGATAATAATCACAAAGGCGGGCAGTCTGACGGCGTCGCTTACATGGTTGCGAATTAGCGAGACGATGCAGTTTGAGCCGATCAGTACCATCATGGTGGCAATACCCAGACCCAGTGCGTTAACGACGCTGCCGGTAACGGCGAGCAGTGGGCAGAGGCCGAGCAGCTGCACCAGTGCCGGGTTGTTATTCCAGAGACCGTTTTTGGTAACTTCAGAAATACTGACTTCGCTCATTGGGCTGCCTGTTCGGTTTGCATTACAGACGTTGCTACTTCATTAGCTGCGGCATTGTCTAATAATCGCTGTTGATCATCATTAAAGTATTGCAGAGTTTTTAGTATTTGGTAGACCACGGCGCGGGGTGTGATGGTGGCGCCGGTAAATTGATCGAATTCGCCGCCTTCTTTTTTAACTTTCCAGCCATCGCTGCTGGGATTAACCAGCGATTTGCCATTAAAGTCGAGTATCCAGTCGCTCTTTTTTAGGTCGACTTTGTCGCCGAGGCCGGGTGTTTCACGATGCTCTACAACACGTACGCCAGCGATAGTGCCGTCGAAGTTAATGCCGACAATCATGGCGATATCACCGCTGTAGCCGTCTGCTGTGACGGCGGGAATAATGGCTGCAACTGGCTGGCCGTTATCGCGGGCGATATGAATATTGCCGCCTTTTTTAAGTCCGAGCATTGCCCAGTACTGCTGGGGTACTGGTTGAACATCCATCAACAGATCGTTGTTGTGGCGCTCGAGGGGAATAATTTCCAGCAGGGCGCGCTGGGCGGCGCGACGTTCTGAGTCGGCAATGCGCTCTTTGGTCAGGTCGTTGGTGGTGGCGAGAATAATCGCTGTCACCAGTGCAAAGATGGCGAGAACGATGCTGTTAAATCCAATTGATTTAAAAATCATTAGCCTTCCTCTTTTTCCGTTGCTCGGCGACGGTCGGTGTGTCCGTAGGTGCGCGGCAAGGTGTAATTGTCGATAAATGGCGCGGCAAAGTTGGCGATTAAGACGGCGAAGGCGACTGCATCCGGGTAGTTGCCCCAGGCGCGAATAATATAGACCAGTACGCCAATCAGCGCGCCGTAAATCAGTCGTCCGCGATTGCTGACGGCGGATGAAACCGGGTCGGTAAGAATAAAGAATGCGCCGAACATGGAGGCACCACTAAACAGGTGCATCATCGGCGTGCCGGGGCTGGTGGAGCTGCCGGAGTCGTAAAAGATCACTGACATCAGTGCCAGTGCGCCGAGCATGCCGAGCGGGCCGTGCCAGGTAAAGATACGGTTGGAGAGCAGTATTAAACCGCCAGCCAGAAAGGCGATATTGACCCATTCCCAGCCGGCACCGGCAAACATTGCCAGGTTAAACAGGGGTTCGCGTTCGTAGACCTGATCGACTAGCAAGCCGCTGCTGTGTTTAAACACATCCAGTGGGGTGGCGCCGGTGACACCATCGACCGGGTTGATACTGCCAAAGACGATCTGCAGTGATTCGACTAATCCAGGATGGGAGATACCTTCTGGCAATAGTGCCAGTGGTGCGACCCAGGTGGTCATCTGGATGGGGAATGAGATCAGCAGGACGACATAGCCGACCATTGCCGGATTAAACGGGTTGTAGCCGAGGCCGCCATAGAGCTGCTTGGCGACGACTATTGAGAATACGGTGCCGACAACAATGATCCACCAGGGTGCCAGTGGTGGCAGGGAGAGTGCCAGTAATAGAGCGGTGACCAGGGCGCTGTAGTCACTGAGGTAAAAGGCTACTGAACGCCCACGCATTTTAACAGCTATGGCTTCGCAGATAAGTGCAGTTACTGAGGCGATAACGACATTGATTAGGCTGCCCCAACCAAACTGCCAGGTCAGTGCGAGTATGCCTGGCACTGTGGCCCAGATGACTAGCTGCATAACCTTGGCGGTGCTCTGCGCGCTGTGCGCATGGGGTGAGGTGACCTGTTTAAATGCCATTATGCTGTCAGCTCCGCTAATTTTGTTTTTGACTGCTGAAGTTTTTGTCGGGTGTTTTCGACGGCGGCACTCAACACGGCCTGTTTGTCGCTGTTGCTTTCAATGGCTTCGGCGAGCTTTTGCTCGGCGACAATTAAACGCTGTTCAGCGGCGGCAATAGTGCGTTCAAGTTTGGCTTGCTGGTCTTCCGGGCTAACCTGCTTGGCGGCGGCGCGGGCCTGAGCGGCGGCAATAATATCGGCGGCTGAGGAACTGGGTGCGCTGTCGCTTTTATCGGCGGGCTTTTCTGCCGCAGCGGCTTTGGCCTTAAGTGCGGCTTCTCGTCGCGCGGCACGTTTTTCTTCTTTCTCGCGCTCGGCCTGTTCTATTCGCTCTTTGTGGAATTCAAAGCGCTCGCGGGCATGGTCGGCTTTTACTTTTTCATCCTGAGCATGGCGTATTTCACCTTTGGCGGCACGGTAGTACTGCACCAGTGGAATATTGCTCGGGCAGACATAGGAGCAGGCGCCGCATTCAATGCAGTCGAATAGATTGTGGGCTTCCAGACGCTCGTGATCCTGTGCCTGTGCGTACCAAAACAGCTGCTGTGGCAGCAGTGAGGCGGGGCAGGCTTCGGCACACATGCCGCAGCGAATGCAGGGCTGAGCCGGTTCGTCATCGGGAATTTCGGCGTAACTGGGGGCCAGAATACAGTTGGTGGTTTTGACAATTGGAACGTCTGCCGAGGGCAGGGTAAAGCCCATCATGGGACCGCCCATTACTACGCGACCACCAGCCTGTTCATTGTATTCATTGTGCGCGAGCAGATGGCTGACTGGGGTGCCGATCAAGGTGTCGTAGTTGCGCTGGATACCCACCGCATCACCGGTGACGGTGGTCACTCTGGAGACCAGCGGCTCGCCGTCGATAATCGCGCGCTTGATGGCGTAGGTGGTACCTATATTGATACAGACCATGCCGATATCTGCGGGCAGTTTGCCGGAGGGCAGTTCTTTGCTGGTGAGGATATAAATCAGCTGCTTCTCGCCGCCGGAGGGGTATTTGGTCGGGAACACCACGACGGAAATACCGGTGCCTTCAACATGGGGAGCCAGTGCTTCGATGGCTTCCGGTTTGTTGTCTTCGATACCGATCATAATATGGTGTGGGTGGCCGAGAATGGCGCTGAGGATTTTGATGCCCTCAACAATTTCTGCGGCGCGCTCGCGAATCGCAGAGTCATCGGCGGTGATATAGGGTTCGCACTCGGTGGCATTAACAATCAGTGTGTCTATGGGGCGCTGACGTCCGGGATTGAGTTTTACCGCTGAGGGAAAACCTGCGCCGCCCATACCGGAGATACCGGCATTGCCGACCATCTCTACCAGTTTAGTGGGTGAGATATGTTCGTAGTCACTGATGCCTTCGTGCTCAATCCAGGTGTCGGCACCATCGCTGGTGATCTCGATGCAGGGCGCGAGCATGCCTGAGGAGTGGGCGATAGGCCGATGCTCGATAGCGCTGACTGTTCCGGAGGTCGGCGCATGCATAGGGATACTCACCACGCCTGCAGGCTTGGCGATAACCTGACCTTTAAGCACGCTCTGGCCGACTTCAACACAGGGAATAGCCGCCGCACCAATATGTTGGCTAAGGGGTATTACCAGTGTTTCAGGTATAGGCAGTTGGCCAATGCCCTGAGTCACAGACTGAAGTTTGTTTTCCGGAGGGTGCACGCCGCCCGGTGTTACCCAGGTTTTGTTCATGCGGCATCTCCACTGGTTGATTGGCTTTCTAGCTCGCCGCGTCTGTCGGTGGCAATCATCTGTCCGGGTTGTCCAGGTTGGGCGGGAATTGACCAGCGCCAGTCGGCAATGGTTTCTTCAACTGGCAGCATATCGATACAGTCTACCGGGCAAGGCTCAACGCAGAGGTCACAGCCAGTGCACTCGTCGGCAATCACTGTGTGCATTAATTTTGCGGCGCCGAGAATCGCGTCTACCGGGCAGGCCTGAATACATTTGGTGCAGCCGATACATTCGTCTTCGCGAATATAGGCGACGGTTTTTACTTCGCTCTCTTCACCGTGCTCGGCATCCAGTTCCGGTGCGGGCACATCCAGCAGACTGGCGATGGCGTTAATGGTGGACTGTCCGCCGGGAGGACATTTATTGATCTCATCGCCATTGGCAATAGATTCTGCGTAGGGGCGGCAGCCGGGAAAACCACATTGTCCACATTGGGTCTGGGGTAATAGCTCGTCGATCTGTTCGACAATCGGGTCGCCTTCGACTTTAAATTTTTCGGCGGCGAATCCGAGTAGGGCGCCAAATAAGATGGCTAGTCCTACAAGGGCGACCAGTGCGGCAAGTATTGGGTTTTGGCTGATGAGTTCGATCATTTAAACGAGTCCACTGAATCCCATAAAGGCCAGTGACATCAGTCCTGCGGTAATCATTGCAATGGCAGCACCGCGAAACGAAACCGGTACATCTGCGGAGGCCAGACGCTCGCGCATGGCTGAGAAAAATATCAGAACCAGAGAGAAACCGGCACCGGCACCAAAGCCATACAGTGAGGACTCTACGAAGTTAAGGTCTTTTGATGTGTTCTGAAGTGCTACGCCGAGTACCGCACAGTTGGTAGTAATCAGCGGCAAAAAGACACCGAGCACGCGGTATAGCAGCGGGCTGGTCTTTTCGATAAACATTTTGGTGAACTGTACAACTGCGGCAATCACCAGAATAAAGGCGATGGTGCGCAGGTAGATCAGACCCAGCGGCTCGAGTACCAGCGCGTTGACCACATAGCTGGCCATGGCGGTCAATGTCAGTACAAAGGTGGTGGCCGCGGCCATGCCGATGGCTGATTCGAGTTTATTGGACACGCCCATAAACGGGCACAGTCCGAGGAACTGTACCAGTACATAGTTGTTGATCAGAATGGAGCTGACCAGAATAACTGCAAATTCTTGCATGTTCTGTACACGTGTAAAGGATTGAAGGGCTCTATTATCGTGGAATCAACTAGTTCTATTCAACATATATAGAGTATGTTTTTAGTTCTTTTAGTAATAAGCAACATTGCCGAAAGTCTTAACTAATTGCTTATTAACTAATCAAGTTACTCGCTGCCCCGGCTGTGCACCACTGTCAGGCTCAAGCAGGTAGATACCTTTTTTATCGCCCGCTGCCAGCACCATGCCTTCGGACATGCCAAAGCGCATTTTGCGCGGCGCCAGATTGGCGACCATAACCGTCAACCGTCCCTCGAGATCTTCGGGCTTGTAGGATGACTTGATACCAGAGAATACATTGCGCGTTTCGCCGCCAATATCCAGAGTTAGTTGCAGTAATTTCTCTGCTCCTTCCACGTGGTTGGCTTTAACAATAAGCGCTACGCGCAGATCGACTTTAATAAAGTCATCAAAGGTAATCTCTTCGGCGATCGGATCATCGGCGAGTGGGCCTTCAAGGGGCTTAGCGGCTGCCAGAGCAGCTTCTTCTTTGCTGGCTTCAACCATAGCGTCGACCTTATCTTTCTCGATGCGCTGCATCAGAGGTTTAAACTTCTCAATCTTATGATCAGTTAATGGCTGCTGAACACTGTCCCAGTTCAGGCTGTCATTGAGGAACTCTTCACCTGCAGCGGTCATAGCCGGCAGCACAGGTTTCAAATACGTAAGAATTACCCGGAACAGATTAATCCCCAGCGAGCAGATATCCTGCACTTCCTGCTGCTTGCCATCCTGCTTGTTGAGTTTCCAGGGTTCTTTGGCAGCAATATATTCATTGGCGGCATCCGCCTGAGCCATAATCTCGCGAATCGCTTTGCCGAAGTCGCGGTTTTCATAGTGCTCGGCAATCTTGTCTGCCGCGCCACTGACCTGAGCCCAGAGCTCGGGGTTTTCAATATTGGCCGAGAGCACGCCGTCATTGCCGTTGGCAATAAACTTGGCGCAGCGGCTGGCGATATTAACCACCTTGCCGACCAGATCACTGTTGACCTTCTGCTGGAAGTCTTCCAGATTGAGATCGATATCTTCCACTGAGCCGGACAGTTTAGAGGCGTAGTAATAACGCAGGTATTCCGGATTGAGATGATCCAGATAGCAGCGCGCGTTAATAAAGGTGCCGCGGGACTTGGACATCTTCTTGCCGTTGACCGTCACAAAACCATGGACGCAGATTTTAGTCGGGGTGCGGTACTCAGCACTGCTCAGCATAGCCGGCCAGAACAGCGCGTGGAAGTTGACGATATCCTTGCCGATAAAGTGGTACAGCTCGGTCTTGGAATCTTTATTCCAGTAGTGATCAAAATCCATGCCCTCGCGGTCACAGAGATTTTTAAAGCTGGCCATATAGCCTATTGGCGCATCTAGCCAAACATAGAAGTACTTGCCTGGGGCATCGGGAATTTCAAAACCAAAGTAGGGGGCATCGCGACTGATATCCCATTCCTGCAGTCCGCTGTCCAGCCATTCACCAAGCTTGTTGGCCACTTCAGGCTGCACTGCACCACTGCGCGTCCAGTCTTTCAGGAACTGGGTAAACTCGGGCAGCTTAAAGAAGTAGTGAGTCGACTCTTTCTCGATGGGGGTGGCCCCAGAGATTGCCGATACCGGATTGATCAGGTCGGTGGGCGAGTAGGTTGCCCCGCAAGCCTCACAGTTATCGCCGTACTGATCTTCGGTTTTACATTTTGGGCAGGTGCCTTTGATATAGCGGTCGGCCAAAAACAGATTTTTCTCCGGGTCAAAGGCCTGGGTGATATCGCGCTTGGCAATATGGCCATTGGCATTTAAGCGGCTGTAGATCAGCTCGGAGAACTCGCGGTTCTCTTCCGAGTGGGTGGTGTGATAGTTGTCGACACTGATTAAAAAGTCTTTAAAGTCCGCCTCGTGAATCGCGCGCATATCGGCAATATGCTGCTCGGCGCTAATACCTTTTTCATCGGCCTTAAGCATAATCGCAGTTCCATGAGCATCGTCCGCGGAAAGGTAGTAACATTCGTGCCCGCGCATTCTCTGGAAGCGCACCCAGACATCGGTTTGGGTATATTCCAGAACATGGCCAAGGTGCAATGCTGCATTGGCATAGGGAAGAGCGTTAGTGACCAGGATCTGACGTTTTGATGACATGGTAAGGTTTCTTGTTAAGGCTTTTAATAGCGCGCGATTATAGCGATTTTGCGCTAACTTTTCATAGGCAATTGACCTGAGCCATTTAAGCGGGCGTAAAACAGGCAGTTAAGAATATATTTGGAGCTATTTAGTGTTGGATCAAGTGAAAAAAATTATTGCAGTCGCCTCCGGTAAAGGCGGTGTTGGCAAGTCGACAACCGCCGCTAATCTCGCGCTGGCACTGCAGGCAGAGGGTAAAAAGGTCGGTTTGCTAGATGCTGATATCTACGGCCCCAGTGTGGCCATGATGTTCGGTGTACCAGAGGGCCAGCGCCCGGAGTCGCCGGATGGAAAATCCTTTATGCCGATAGTCGCCCACGGACTGGCAACCATGTCGATGGGCTATCTAGTCACCGATAAGACCCCCATGGCCTGGCGCGGGCCCATGGCCGGCGGTGCACTACAACAGATACTGACCCAGACCAACTGGGGTGAGTTGGATGTGCTGGTGGTAGATATGCCCCCGGGAACCGGTGATATTCAATTAACACTGGCACAAAAAGCCGAAGTGGCCGGCGCGGTGATTGTTACAACTCCTCAGGATATTGCGTTGCTAGATGCCAGAAAAGGTATTGAGATGTTTACCAAGGTAAAAATCCCAGTGCTTGGTATTGTTGAAAATATGGCTGTGCATATCTGTAGCAACTGTGGTCATGAAGACTCAATCTTTGGCACCGGCGGCGGCGATACCGTTGCCGAGCAATACAGCACTCAACTGCTGGGAAGCCTGCCGCTGGATAGAACTATCCGCGAACGCGGTGATCAGGGGGTGCCTTCGGTTGCGGCTGAGCCTGAGGGTAAGATTGCCCAGAGTTATCGTGAGATTGCGGTAAAAGTGCTGGAGCAGTTGGCTGGTGAAGGGAATGATAGCGGGCCTGAAATCGTTTTTGAGTAGTTCTTTTTTTTGCCGTCATCCCAGCGAAGGCTGGGACCTCTCTGCAGATCAATAGATACTGGCCTGCGCCAGTATGACGATCTTATGCTGGGATGACGGCCTCCTCGACTCCCCCTTGCCCAACCCGCGTAAATCGGTATCATACCGGCTGCACTTTTTATGAGCTGCAGCTTTTTGCTGCAAACTCATCACGACCAAATTAAAAAAGAGATTAATCAATGAGCATTAAGTCAGATCACTGGATTCGCCGTATGGCAGAGCAGCAGCAAATGATTGAACCATTTGAGGCGGGGCAGGTGCGTTACTCCGGTGATGATCGGGTGATTTCTTACGGTACTTCTAGCTATGGCTACGATGTTCGCTGTGCCAATGAGTTTAAGGTTTTTACCAATGTTCACTCGAAGACGGTGGATCCTAAAAACTTTGATAATGACTCTTTTGTGGATATGACCGGTGATTACTGCATTATTCCACCCAACTCTTTTGCCTTGGCTCGAACTGTGGAGTACTTTCGCATCCCACGCTCGGTGTTAACGATTTGTCTGGGTAAGTCTACTTACGCGCGCTGCGGCATTATTGTTAATGTCACACCCCTTGAGCCTGAGTGGGAGGGTCATGTCACTCTGGAATTCTCTAACACGACAAATCTTCCGGCGAAGATATATGCCAATGAGGGCGTTGCTCAGATGCTGTTCTTTGAGTCCGATGAGGTCTGTGACACTTCTTATGCTGATCGCGGGGGTAAGTATCAGGGGCAGACGGGCGTTACATTGCCAAAGACCTAGATAACAGCCAGTTGGCGTTATTTAGATACAAAAAAACCTGGGTTAATTGCCCAGGTTTTTTTTCGCTGCCGATTTATTAAGGCATTAACTTTTAAGGATTTAGAAGTGCCTGTTGCAGAGCATAGGCTTGTTTCTGCAGATGCTTGGTATTGTTGGGTCCGATTCTAAGCAGTTGCTTTTGCAGTGGTGGCAGTGCTTCGAGAGCTGGGTCGGCAAATTTGTAAACTACGGATTCTCTGGTGAGTTTAATCGGCTCGACAATAATGGGTGCGGCCAGAATTACATCGATGGCTTGAAGAACAATGCCGTCCATCTGTCGTGGGTTGTAGCCCATCTCTGAAAATGCGGCTTCTAATAAGGGTCGCGAGAAGTGAAACATCTTGGCTATCGAGGCCATATCTGTATTGGCAATGGCATTGATAGTGCGGTTGTAGCGCTCGTAATTTCCGGCATTTAACCAGATGGTGCCGTCGCTTTTATGGGTGGTAAATTTCCCTTCTGGCGGGGTTAGGGGGAATACCTTGGATAGCATTACGCCATTGGAGAGGCCGTCGAGATAGCTGGCGGATCGTCTGACCAGATCGTCAGCTTTTACCCAGTTTGAAAATTCTTTTTTGCTGTTAATCAGCAGTAGACGTTCGCGAACAAACTCATCGCTGTTATCCAGAGCGGGAAGTTCTGGTGGTTTGGAGACCAGATTTTTTTGTGGCTCTGGTTCAGGTTCTGGCTCTGGTTCCGGTGCGCTGGGGATAACTGCTTCTGGTACCACTGGGGCTTGAACTACTGGTTCCACCTGCTGTTCCGGAATGGCGATCAGTTCGAGGTCTTCATCTGGCGTTGACTGTGATTGGTAAATAACTCCAACCACTATAACTACTGCTATTAAGGTACCAAAAATTAGTGCCGGGTTTGAACCAGAGGTTTTACGTGGGCGATTCATAGTTGCTTCTCGTCAGTTTTTGCCAGTGGGGTTATGCGTTTGTCGTTTATTACCGCGTTGAGCAGTTCCAGATAATGACTGTCTTTGCCTTTTGACTGCGCCAGTTTAACAATTAGGTAGTCCCAGTCACAGGCCAACCAGACGCTGACTTTTTTCTTGTCGTCGTCAGTGATTCTTTCAACTTTAACTGTATTTAACGGGCCTATAGCGGTCTCAAGTATCTGTTTGGAGACGACTCTGTAATCGTATTGTTTCAGTTTACCCCGAGAGATAACCGGGTAGGAAAAAACCTGTTTGCCGGCGCTGAGGTCACGGCGCAGTTGCAGCCGGTGGGTGATCATATCCAGATAGCCGGTTTCAAGTGCCAGTTCAACTTTGGCGCTGTCATCTTTTTTATAGTGCACCAGACTGTTCTGCCAGTCGAAGTTCTGAACTTCAGAACGATCGCGGCCAAACACTGAGCGGTTGTAGCTGTATTTGCTGGGGCTAAGTTGCTGGTCTGGGGTTAAGCTAAAGGTGCTCTGTTCATTAACCTTGCCGATAAAGTTTTTTGCCGAGAGGCTTTCGCGATATACGCCGGGTTCGATTTCTTCGAGCTTTTGTACGGCTTGTATATTGAGGCCGCTGAATTTGGCTGAGTAATTTGCGCGGTAGAGATTGATCGGTGATTTTTGTTGGCTACTTTTTTGACTGGCAGTTTGGCTGCTATCTTGAATAACAGCTTTACTGGAAAGCTGGTTGCCAAATGCGGAGTTGGCAATAACCAACAGCAGAGGTAAAAGCAGTTTTGTCAGGCCCATATTATGTGCAGTGGTTGCAAATATGTTGGACGGTGGGACCATTTTGACCTCGGTATGAATTTACTGATGTGGTTAGAGTACCAAAAGTATAGAAGGTTCTAAATTAAGTTTTTTCACGTATCTCTATACTTACCCCTTCGACCGGCAGCAGCTGGTTGTCGAAGATAACATCCCCATCTCTCAGTTCTATACGCCCCTGACAGAACCACTCTGCAGCCAGAGGGTAAATCTGATGTTCAAATTCAAGCACTCGGGTTGCCAGTGCATCGGCAGTGTCATTTTTTAAGACTGGCACCGGCACCTGAACAATTGCCGGGCCGCCGTCGAGTTCCGGTGTTACAAAGTGCACGGTTGCACCGGCTTCCCTGTCACCGGCATCAATGGCGCGCTGATGAGTGTGCAGGCCGGGATATTTTGGCAGCAGCGAGGGGTGGATGTTCATCAGTTGACCGATAAAGCGGTTTACAAACTGCGGCGTGAGAATACGCATAAAGCCGGCCAGAATAATCAGGTCTGGAGAGAAGCTTTCGATAACATCACCTAGGGCCTGATCAAATTCAGCTCGTGATTCAAAGCTGTTGTGATCGAGGGTGATATTTGGGATACCGACGTTAGCGGCTCTTTCGAGACCTTTAACGCCGGCTTTATTGCTGATAACGGCGACCACGTCGGCGTTTAATGTGCCGTCGGCGCAGGCGTCGATAAATGACTGCAGGTTGGAACCGCCGCCAGATATCAGGACTACTATTCGTCGCTTGCGCGTCGGGCTATCCTTCATTTAGATAATCCAACCAGCTGAACCTGCTCTTCGCCGGCGGACAGTTCAGAGATGCTGCCCAGTTCAAATGCGGTCTCGCCGCTGGCCGCTAACATATCCAGCGCTTCTTGTGCTCTGTCAGCGGGAACGCAGATAACCATGCCAACACCACAGTTGAGGGTGCGATGCATTTCATGCTCGTCGATATTGCCGCCTTTCTGCAACCAGTCAAATACCACTGGGCGTTCCCAGGCCTGAGTATCAATCACGGCTTTGGCATTGTCTGGCAAAACCCGGGGAATATTTTCCAGCAGTCCGCCACCAGTAATATGGGCCAGTGCATTGACCTGAGAGTTTTTAATCAGCTCGAGCAGAGGCTTTACATAGATGCGGGTGGGTTCCATCAGCAGGTCGATCAGCGGTTTGCCGTCGAGCTGTTCAACCGCTGGATCAGTGCCGGTGACTTCCAGTACTTTGCGGATTAATGAGTAGCCGTTGGAGTGGGGGCCGCTTGAGGACAGGCCGATCAATTTGTCGCCGACAGCCACTTTGGTGCCGTCGATCAGTTCTGACTTTTCGGCAATGCCGACACAGAATCCGGCGAGATCGTAATCTTCGCCTTCGTACATGCCGGGCATCTCAGCAGTCTCACCGCCGATCAGGGAACATCCGGAGAGCTCACAGCCATCGGCAATACCGTTTACCACGGCGGCGGCTGTGTCGATCTCGAGTTTGCCGGTGGCGTAGTAGTCGAGGAAGAACAGTGGCTCGGCACCGCAGACAATCAGATCGTTGACGCACATGGCGACCAGATCGATACCGACGCTGTCATGTTTGTTGTGATCCAGTGCCAGGCGCAATTTTGTGCCTACACCGTCGGTTCCGGAAACCAGTACTGGCTGAGTGTAGCCAGTGGGTAATTCGAAGAGTGCGCCAAATCCACCCAAGCCTGCCATTACTTCTGGTCGGCGTGTGCGTTTTGCGGCACCTTTAATTTTTTCGATAAGTGCGTTGCCCGCATCGATATCGACGCCTGCATCTTTATAGCTTAATGATTTAGTATTTTCTGTCATGGCATTGGCTTCCGTTGTTGACCGGCTATTTTAGATGCAGTGGGCCTACTTTTCATCAAGCACTGATATAATGTTGCAAATTTTTTGGAGAAAAACCGTTGAAACGGACATTAATTTTGGTTTTTAGCCTTTTTTGCGCCTATGTGCCGGCTGAAGTGATCGCTGAAGAGGTCACTGGACTCTATAGTGGACAAGTTTCTGTTGCGGACCAAACAGAGCAATCGCGAAAATCTGGCGTGCGAGATGCCCTTGCTCAGGTGCTGATTAAATTAACCGGTAATAGCAAAATTATGCAGGTGCCGGGTATTCAGGAAGCGGTTAGCAATACGGATAATTACGTTGCTGGGGTAGGCTATAAGAGTTTCCCGGGTGAACTGGGTGAGCCGGCAAAAACCAGTTTGCAGGTGAGTTTTTCCCGTCAGGCGATTGATTACTTAATTCGCTGGGCGCAGTTGCCATTACTTCCCTCTGATCGACCTAAGTTGTTGATCTGGATTGTACGGGATGATCCTCAGAGCGGCCGCGCATTTGTCAGCGACCAGACCCTGCCGGAATTTACTCAGCAGTTTGACGGCCTGATGCAGGGTCGCGGTATGCCCTATCGACTGCCGGATTTTGATCTTGAAGATCAGCTTTCGCTCTCGGTCAATGAGGCCTGGGGCTTGCAGGAGAAGGCGATTGACCTCGCATCCCAGCGTTATAAGGCTGATGGCTGGGTGCTGTTGCGCTTCTTTACCACGGCCGCGGGCGAGGCTCGCGGTGCCTGGATGTATCAGGTGGGTGATCAGCGCGGATTTAATGATGTGCGTGCCGAGAGCACTGAGTTATTGGTGCCGCTGGCAGTCAATGGCTTGGTCGATAGTCTCTCTACACAGTTCACCTATATTCCTCAGATCGATACCAGTGAGCTGGTTGTTCAGATTAATCAGGTCGATTCGTTTAGCGATTATCAGGCGGTACTGGCACAGCTGCAGAAGCTGGAGCTGGTGCAGTCTTTAAATGTATTTGCAGTTAAGGGCGATAAGCTTTTCTTAACTCTGGATATTGAGGGCGGTGTTGATCTGCTCGAGTCAGCGTTGGCGCGCAGTGGTCGTCTTGAAAATCAGACTTCTCAGGCGGCGCGTTTCAGCGGAAATTTAGAATTTAATTGGATCACCAAGTGAACGACTTTCAGCAGTTGAGTTTAGCAATCAAGTTAGATAATCAGGCTACCTTTGATAATTTTTATGCCCCCAATGGAACGCCACAGCATCTAGCCAAGATGTTGTTGCAGGATGAGGGTAAGCAATACGCTTATATATGTGGTTCTTCGGGCACCGGCCTGTCGCACCTGTTGCAGGCACTCTGTCAGGCTCATTCCCTGCGTCCCGGCAGTGGTGCGGCTATTTATCTGCCGCTCAAAGAGTTGGGTGACTATCCAGCGGAGCAGGTTCTGCAGGGTTTGGAGTCCTCCGATATTGTCTGTCTCGACGATTTGGACGAGGTGGCGGGCCGTGAGGAATGGCAGAAGCCACTGTTTAATTTCTTTAATCTCTGCAGTGAGTCTGGCACCCGCTTAATTATTGCCGCTCACACCTTGCCGGATCTATTGGAGGTGGTGTTGGAGGATTTACTGTCGCGCTTAAAGTCGGGTATCTCTCTGCAATTGGTGGATTACAAGGACGCGGATCTGCGTCGCTTGCTACAGCATCGTGCCAGTGGTCTGGGTCTCTATCTATCCGATGAGGTGGCGCTGTTCCTGTTGCATAGATTGCCGCGCAATAGTCATGTGTTGATGGAGTCGCTGGAGAAACTGGATTCTGTTTCTCTGCGTGAGCAGCGCCGATTGACGCTGCCGTTTGTTAAGGGTGTTTTGGAGCTTTAGCGTATTTCGTTACCCAGCGAAGGAACGTCTCCCCAGCGAAGGCTGGGGCCTCTCTAAAGATCACTAGATACTGGCCTACGCCAGTATGACGAGAGAAACCACCGTCATCCCGACAGAGCAAAGCGACGAGGGAGCTCGTCCTAATCCGGACAGTCGTCGCAATAAAGATAGATACCGCTGGGATCCGTTAAGGTATCTAAAATCTCCAGTGGCTCAAGTACCTTTACTACCTGCTTCTGCAAGCTTTTCGGCAGCCAGCTATCTATGCCCGTGGTCGTTATAGCCGCGCTGATATTGCCATTAATCTCCATCATCGCCTGTTCGATAAAGCTCAGCTTTTTGCGTCGATAGTCGACTTTATAGTTGCTGATTCCAGCCAGTGTTGCGGCACTTTTAATCGCATCATTGAGATCGCCAAGTTCATCGACCAGTCCCAGTTGCAGGGCCTTTTCGCCGGTCCAGACTCGACCCTGAGCAATTTTATGAATATCGCTGGGGGTTGAATTGCGGGCGTTGGCGACCAGCGTCAGGAAGCGGGTATAAACATTTTCCACTCCGGATTGCATAATCATTCCAGCCTGTGGGCTCATCGGTTGATCGAGCTGAAGCATTCCGGAAATATTGGTGGTGCCAACGCCGTCTGAGTGAATGCCCAGAGCCTTTAAAGAATCTTCAAAGGTGGGGATAACACCGTACACACCAATCGATCCGGTGATGGTGGTCGACATGGCCATTACAAGATCCGATTCCGTGGCGATCCAGTAGCCACCGGAAGCGGCATAGCTGCCCATGGAGACAACCACTGGAATATTGTTTTTGCGGGTGGCGGCGATAGCGTCGCGGATTACGTCCGAGGCAAAGGCGCTGCCACCGGGGCTGTCGACGCGCAGCACTACGGCTTTAACCTGATCGTCATCGCGTATCTCGCTAAAGATATTGGCGATGGTGTCGCCGCCCACTGTGCCTTCGGGGTGATTGCCATCAATAATGGTGCCGCTGGCCACAACCAGCGCGACCTTAGGTCGGGTTTTATCCACGGTTTTCAGCTTGTTGAGCTTAATATGGTTGAGATAGGCGGCCATTGAAATACTGGCAAAGTCACCGTTGACGGTTGGCAGTATCTGCTCCAGATAGTTTTGAGTTTCGCTTCTTGTGGCGATCCGATCGACCAGTCCCTGATCCATTGCCAGTGCTGAAATATCACCATTGGCAGCGGCTAATCTGCTGTGCATATTATTGACCAGATCATCGATAGCGCCGGTGGGAAGGCCGCGCAGATGCTCTACCTGAGAGCTGTAGTATTTCCACAGCGAGTCCAGAAGTTCGGAGCGATCGGCCCGCGATTCGTCGGACATGCGGTTGGCCATATAGGGCTCGACGGCGCTTTTATATTTGCCGACCCTAAAGATATGCATATTGACTTTGAGCTTATCCAGAGCTTCTTTGTAGTAGCTGTTATAGGAGCCGAAGCCGGTCAGCATAATTCGGCCCATGGGGTTAATAATAATTTCGTCGGCATGGGCGGCGAGAAAATATTGCTGTTGAGAAAAGTTGTCGCCAATCGCAATAATAGGTTTGCCGCTTTTCTTAAAGCGTTGCAGGGCACTGCTGATCTCTTCCAGTTTTGCGATGCCGCCACCGGTCAGATAGTTGGTGTCGAGCAGAATATGGGTAATGCGCGCGTCGTACTGGGCGTAGTCGAGAACATCGACTATATCTCTCACCAGAGTCTCGGCATCCCGTTGATTGGTTTGCGAGAGTGCCTGAGCCAGGGGGTCAATATAGGAACGCTGGTCAACCAGAATACCGCTGGGTGCTAAATAGAGTGCGCCTTTATCTGGTATGGGCTGAATATCACCGGCAAACATTCCGCCAATAATGACAATAAAAAGAATCAGAAAAGCGAGGCTGATCAGATGACGAATAACATTGACGATTTTGCCAATAAACCTGAAAAACCTTCGTATAAAGCCTATTTTTTCACTCATTTGGATTCCTTTTCAATTGCAGCACCGCTATACCAGTTAGTAGTTATAGATTATTTGTCTGTCTGATGCGCGCATAAAACATCGAAGCGCTAAATAGTAGGGTGGTTAAAACAAGTTCAGCTATATCCAGTGCCTGAGGTTCGGGAACGCTCAGTTTGTAGACCACAATCACGAAATACATCAGCAGGGCAAAGCCCATCCAGATCAGATTGCGCACGGTATCTGCAAGCATGCCGGGAAGAAAAATAAGCAGCGGTACCAGAAAGAAAAGGAAAGCGACCCAGGGTGCATTTTCCGTCCACAGATTAACCGCAATAGTCAGTATTAATAGTGCATAGCTGCCGCGGGTTAAAAATCTGCTGATCGAGAGTTTAAGTTCAGTGGTCAAGTTAGTCTGCCTTAGGATTTAATAAGTTGGTTGGCCAGCATGGCAATACGTTTGCCCTGTGCCTGACAAAGATTTTTTTCATCGCCGCTCAGTTCATCGTTCTGAACATGGCTGGCGCCGTAGGGGGTGCCGCCACTAACAGTGCTGTGCAGGCTTTGCTCGGAATAGGGGATGCCGCCGATCAGCATGCCCTGATGTAAAAGCGGAATCATCATTGAGAGCAATGTGCTCTCCTGCCCACCGTGCATGCTTGAGGTGGAGGTAAAGACTCCAGCGGGTTTGTTGATTAGATTGCCGTTCATCCACAGGCCGGCGGTGCCGTCGAGAAAGTATTTTAACGGCGCGGCCATATTGCCAAAACGCGTTGGGCTGCCCATCAACAGGCCACTGCAGTTAGCCAGATCTTCTTCGCTGCAATAGATATCACCGCTGTCGGGAATATCCTCTTCAGTGGCTTCGCAAACGGTGGAGACCGCGGGGACTGTGCGCAGTCGCGCTTCCATACCACCGGCTTCAACGCCCTGAGCAATTTCTTCGGCGAGCTTTTTTACATGGCCGTTGCGGCTGTAATAGAGAACGAGAATATAGGGATTTGTCATTAGAGTATCTCCAACACCTGT
>JAQWGK010000013.1 GCA_029238255.1 Porticoccaceae bacterium
AAGACCATGCAGCGCAACTGGATTGGCAAGAGTCGCGGGGTCAATATGACCTTTGATCTGTCTACCGCCATTGGCGAGCACCAGAGCTTTGATGTCTACACCACCAGACCAGATACATTGATGGGCGTGACCTATTTAACACTGGCCACCCAGCACCCTATTGCCCTTAAAGTGGCTGAGAACAATCCGGCACTGCAGGAATTTATCAGCGACTGCCAAACTCAGCAGGTCTCCGAAGCTGAAATGGCGACGATGGAAAAGCGCGGTATGGATACAGGTATTACCGCCGTGCACCCCCTAACCGGCGAAACAGTTCCGGTCTGGGTCGGCAACTATGTGCTGATGGACTATGGTTCTGGCGCAGTGATGGCGGTACCCGCCCACGATCAGCGCGACTATGAGTTTGCGAAAAAATATCAGTTGGAAATTAAACAGGTGATTGCACCGGCTAACGATGAAACCTGCGATATCAGCAGCGAAGCATTTGTTACCAAGGGGCAGTTAATTAATTCCGGAAAGTACAACGGTCTGGATTTTGATGGCGCCTTCGATGCGATTGCCGCGGCACTTGAAGAGTGCAATCACGGCTCGGTAACTACCAACTACCGCCTGCGCGACTGGGGCGTAAGCCGCCAGCGTTACTGGGGCTCTCCTATTCCAATACTTAATCTGGCTGAGGGCGGTGAAATTCCGGTGCCTCTGGATAGGCTGCCGGTAGTACTGCCAACTGATGTGGAAATGGATGGTATTCAATCACCGATTAAAGCGGATCCGGAGTGGAGAAAAACCGAGATCAATGGTCAGGCCGCTGAGCGTGAAACTGATACCTTCGATACCTTTATGGAATCCTCTTGGTACCACGCACGATTTACCTGCTCCGATCTGGACAGCGCCATGCTCGACCCCGAGCGTGCCGATTACTGGCTGCCGGTGGATCAATATGTGGGCGGTATCGAACACGCTATCTTGCACCTACTTTATGCGCGCTTCTACCACAAGCTATTGCGCGATGAAGGCCTGGTTAGCAGCAGCGAACCCTTTAAGAGCCTGCTCTGTCAGGGCATGGTATTGGCCGAGTCTTTCTACAAAGAGCACGACGGCCGCAAAGAGTGGTTATCACCACTGGATGTGACGGTTGAGAGCGACGAAAAAGGTCGCACCATCAAGGCCACAGAAACAGCGACCGGCGAAGAAGTGCTCAGCGGTGGCGTGACCAAGATGTCGAAGTCCAAAAACAATGGGGTAGATCCGCAGACTGCAATCGATAAGCACGGTGCAGATACAGTGCGCCTGTTCACCATGTTTGCCGCGCCTCCGGAACAGACTCTGGAGTGGAGCGATGATGGGGTTTCCGGTGCACACCGCTTCTTGCGCAAGCTGTGGACTATGGCCCACACTCATTTAGCCTTGGGTACTGTTGAGCCGTTAAATAAAGCGGCCCTCAACGATGGGCAGAAAGACCTGCGTCGCAAGACCCATGAAACAATCAATAAGGTCAATGATGACTACGGCCGCCGCAATACTTTCAACACCGCTATTGCTGCAGTAATGGAGTTGTTAAATGAAGTCGGCAAGCTCAATGACAATGATCCCCAGAGTATTGCTGTTCGTCACGAAGCACTGACCAGCGCTATTCTATTGCTGTCGCCAATTGCACCGCATATCTGTCACCGCCTGTGGCAGGCGATGGGTAATCAGGAAGCGGTTGCCGATGCGGCCTGGCCAACACTGGATGAGTCGGCGCTGGTGCGCAGTTCCATCGAAATGGTGATTCAGGTTAACGGCAAGGTTCGCGGTAAAATTCAGGTAGCGGCGGATGCGTCAAAGGATGCCGTTGAAAAACTCGCCCTTGAAGACAGCAATGTTCAACGCTTTACCGAAGGCGTGACCATTCGAAAAATTATTGTGGTTCCGGGAAGACTGGTTAATATAGTCGCTAACTAAACGCAGAGCTGTGCAGGACTGTTCTATGATGCACCCTATGATAAAAAGATTATTACTCACCGCGATGATCGTGCTTCTGTCAGCCTGCGGCTGGCAGCTGCGCAATGCTCAGGTCGTGCCGAGTAATATTGGCAGCCTGCATATTGCCACTCAGGCCGCCGATAATATTTTTGTCAGCGAGCTAACCCGCGCGCTGGATGTCTACGGCGTGGATGTTGTAGCCACTGGCGCAGAGGCCAACTACTCAGTGGTGATTGTCGACTTCCGCCAAAACCGACGTATAGGCACATTAAACTCCAGCGCCCGGGCAGCGGAATATCAGCTCAATGAGGATGTAGATTTTTTAATCACCGACTCTGCAGGCACGCCACTGACGACTCTTTTAACCGCCTCGGTTGAACGCAGCTATGAAATTGAAGAGAGCGATATCCTCTCCTCCGATAATGAAGAGCGACTGGTGCGAATTGAAATGCGCGAAGAGATTGTGCGACAGATCCTCAATCGCCTTAAAGTGTTGCCAACACAGAATCCATAGCCCATGAAAATTCGTGCAGAGCAACTTCAGGGACATCTTAAAAAACCGCTTCTGCCTGTCTATGTTATCAGCGGTGATGAACCCCTCTTGGCTCAGGAATGTGCGGATGCTCTGCGGATAGCGGCAAGAGAGCAAGGTTTTACTGAGCGCGAACTATTTCATTTTGAAGGCAGCCCCCATACCTTTGACTGGAATCCGCTGATCAACGAATCCAATTCGATGTCGCTATTTTCCGATAAAAAGATTCTCGAAGTTCGTATCCCCAACAGCAAGCCCGGCGATAAGGGCAGCAAGGCACTAGCCGAAATCTGCGCCAACCCCAATCCCGATAATCTGCTTTTAGTGATTCTATCCAAGCTAGAAAAAGGCGCACAGAACAGCAAGTGGATGAAAACCCTGGAGGGCGCTGGCGCTCATATTCAGGTATGGCCGGTGGATGCCAATCAGATGCCGCGCTGGATTGGTCAGCGCCTTAAGGCCGCTAATATCAATGCCAATCAGGAAGCGGTACAAATCCTTGCCGACCGTGTCGAAGGCAATCTGTTGGCGGCAGTGCAGGAAATTGAAAAGCTAAAATTACTGGCTCCTGAAGGCACGCTAGATGGCACCACTATGTCATCAGTTGTCACCGATAGCTCACGCTACAATATCTTTGAATTTGTCGACAAGATTCTTCTCGGCGACGCTCAGGCGGCGGCGCGCTCCCTGCGCGGACTGGAGAATGAGGGCACAGATGCTATTCCCCTGCTGTGGGCGATCACCCGCGAACTGCGGGTTCTGATTAAAGCCAGCGAGCTGATCGCCAGCGGCGAGAAAAGCGAATGGGCACTGAAAAAATCTGGCGTTTGGGATAAGCGTATGCCGCTGTTTCGCGGGGCACTTAAACGCTTAAGACCGGCACATTTACGGATGCTGCTGCGTCAGGCGGGCGCTATAGATCGCGGCATTAAAGGGATGCGCAGCAATGCGGATGTCTGGGATGAGATGGCAACACTGGTGCTCTCTTTTGCCGGCAGTCAGACGCTGCAGCCGAGCAATATCAAAGTATTACTTCAAAACTAGATTAACGTAGCAACCTTCAACAACTCGCCAGTAATAACGCACAGTTCATCCTACCGATCGAATTTTCATTGATGGCTCACCGCATTCAATGGACTAATTAAGCTTTCATTATAAAAGTAGGTTTCAGGATGAAACATATGCTTATCGCCATACTGTTACTATTCGCCGAAGTTTCATTGGCATCAAACCAGACACTATTGCCAAATATCAGTGCAACCAAACTTAAGAGTCAGGATAAAATTATTATTGATGGGCAGATGGACGAAGAGGCATGGCAACGTTCCGAGGTCACCGATCAGTTTTTTCAATCGGAGCCTGATGAGGGGCTTCCGGGAACAGAAAAAACCCGTTTCCGGATTCTTTACGATAAAGATAACCTCTACATTTTTATTGAGGCTTTTGATTCCCAGCCACAAAGTATTGTCGCAAAAGGCATGGCCAGAGATGTTGCTATTTCTGGGGGTGATACGGTATCGGTAAAACTTGATTCCATGGACAGTAAACGTAATGCCTTCTTGTTCACCACCAATCCAGCCTCGATAAAAATTGATGCCATTATTGAGAACAATACCAGCACCCGAACTGCTTGGGACACTATCTGGGATGTGGAAGCTTCTGTCACTGAGGATGGTTGGTTCGCAGAATATGCTATTCCTTTTAGGTCGATATCTTATAACAGCGATGCACAGCGATGGGGATTACAGATTAATCGGATTATGTCACGCACCAATGAGCGAGTCAGGTGGGCAAGTGCTGACCGTGCCGTATCGCTAACAGATGTAGCCAAGTATGGTAATTTGGCCGGCATTAATAGCATCAATGAAAATAGAGGCATTGAAGCGCAATTATTCGCCTCAGGGACATCCAACAAAACAGAGCAACCCACCCAAGACACTGAATCCAATATCGAAGTCAGCGGGGATTTTCGTTACCGTATCACTTCAAAATTAACCGCATCAGCCACATTTAATACTGATTTTTCAGATACCCCACTAGATAGCCGCCAAATCAATACCGGCAGATTTTCACTGTTTTTCCCAGAAACCCGCGATTTCTTTTTGCAGGATGCCGCTATTTTTGAGTTTGGTGGTCAGGTTTTTCACAACAATTACTTTGGTGATCGAAATGGTGTTCCATTCTTTTCTCGCAATATCGGTTTAGTGGGTGGCGAAAACCCCAACCTGAATGCGGGAGTAAAGCTCAGCGGCGAGCTTGGCCCAATCAATATTGGGATGTTAAGTGCGCGTATGGCGGGAACTGATATGTTAAATCCACAGTCGCTTTCAACACTAAGAGCTTCCACCACTCTATCTGATGATACAAAATTTGGACTGGTTGCCACCGAAGGCGATCCGCGCGGCGAAATAGATCAGTCATTATTTGGCATTGACTACCAGTACCGCAAAGCGATTGAAAGCGGCGGGATATTCACGGTCGACAGTGCCTTTATTCAAGGGACTGGTAATGATCAGGCCAATGGTGCCTTTTCCGGTATTGCCGCTAGATTTGTAAATGATGACTGGGTGGCATTCCTCAATATCCGGCGCTTTGACCAAGACTACAATCCTCGACTGGGCTTTGTAAATCGTACTAATATAGTTGCTCATGATTATATGGCATGGCGATTTTGGTACCCTAAAAACCAAGCTATTCGGCAGATAGATGCTGGGATACAGGGCACAACCAATAAAGTTATTAGTGGTCGAGGCAATGATTCTTGGGGCGCTATATTTGCTAACGTCGCTAATCCACAGGGAGATCAATTAGGCGTAACCTACCGCCTATCTAGAGCCGACATAGCTAGTCCTTTTTTAATTGCAGGACTATTACCCGTCTCGGCTGACTCTTATCAGTATTCACAGCAAAGTATTATTTTTTCATCTGCGCGCACCCGCCCCATTGCTTTTAGTCTGAAAGTAGAGTGCTGTGAGATCTATGATGGTGACCGCCTATCGACAACCACATCCTTTTATTACGATCCATCCGCCTACTTTAATTTACGGATTAGCCATATTTCCAACCAGTTTAAACTGCCTACAGGTGAACTGGACTTTCATATTACTAATTCCACAATTGGCATAAACTTCTCTCCCAAACTACAATTTTCTATACAGGTTCAACATGACAGCATTTCAGATCGTCTGTCGCTATTTGGGCGATTGTTTTACGAAATAGCCCCTACATTGGAAGGCTTTGTGGGTATTGGCCATACCGCCGCGATAGAGTCAGAAAACTACAGTCAAGGATATGAACCACTGGAAACCGGTTTTGCTATCCGCATTGGGCAGACATTTCGCTTTTAGTCATTATTGAAAATTCTATGACCTTTGGAAAATAGGTGCAGCTTGGCTATTAGCCCGTTTAGACAGAAAGTATCGAGGCATTTTTGGCTGATCAATCTTGCAGCCTGGTTAATTTATGCGATGATTCGCATCGCTATTTCGGCCACATTTATTTATACGGGTAAAATAGACCTCTACTCCACCGTTTGCTGGTCACTGGCCTCATTCATTAACGGGTTTTTTATCAGCCTTGGCCTCTACTTTATTTATAATAGAATAGACTTTAAATCACTCAAAGTTTTACTCACCAGTACTGTGCTGCTTATATTTGCTTTCTCCTTCTTGCTGTCCATGGCAAATATTGTTCTCGGCTCGATACTTACCGGCCAATTATGTTGCGAGACCAGTATCTTTCGTCGCGCTCTTTTTCACTGGCCAGAACAACTATCCTTGATTGCCGCCTGGGTCTGCGCCTATTTGGGCATCCGATTTTATTTGCAATCCATGGATGACCGCAGTCGCGCAATCGAGGCTAATGCTGCCGCCAACAAGGCCGAATCCAAAATGCTACGCTATCAGTTGCAGCCACATATTCTGTTTAACTCGCTTAATACCATTTCAGGTCTAATTGTTGGTGATCGCGGAAGAGAGGCCGACCGCATGGTGCAGAATTTGGGGCACTTCTTACAGCATATGCTGAGTACCAATACCCGTGATTTAATTACCTTGGATGAGGAGATTTCCTATGTTAAGCGCTATTTAAAAATCGAAGAAATTCGCTTTGAAAATAGGCTCACTATCCACATTGATATAGCTACTGAGGTAAAACAAGCGTTAGTGCCGGCATTTATTTTGCAGCCACTGGTGGAAAATTCTATTAAACATGGCCTGAATACAAGTGAGGGAAAATGCCATATCGACATTTTGGCTAGACTGGAAAATCAAACCATTAAGATTGTGGTCGACACCCAAGTGAAAGGCGAGAACGCGGGCTATAAGCCAGAAAATTCACTGGGCATTGGCGAAAAAAATATCAGTAATCGCTTAAAGCTTCATTATGGCGAAAAGGCAGAATTTGTTGTCGAGCGACCTGCGGATAATCACTATCGCGCCATCGTTCTCATGCCACTGATAAAAGCCAGTACCAGTAATAATCTGGGAGGTACTGATGAGCGCTAAGGATTTAACCGCTATCATAGCCGATGATGAACCTGCTGCACTGAAGCTTATGCGTTACCGCCTCCAGCATGCAAAGATCCCTATCAAGATTATTGGAGAGGCTGTATCGGGCCACGAAGCTATTGATATTATTAAAGCTAGTCAGCCCGATGTGGCATTTTTGGATATTCAAATGCCACCGCCCAATGGACTGGAAATAGCAAAGACTCTCGCAGAGTCTAATAATAAGACCCAGTTTGTTTTTGTCACCGCCTTTGATAATCATGCTATTGAGGCGTTCAAGGTATCGGCCGCCGATTATCTGCTAAAACCAATAGATGAAGAACAGTTGGATGCTACACTGCAAAAGTTATTTGATAACGCAGTTAAATCTCAGCAAATTCAAGCCATAGAAACGCTGCTCCAAACTATGGGCAACAAAAGTCCAGCTATTGCTGACAATACAGTCAAAGATAGTTCCCGTGAAAATTGCCTGCTGGTCCAAGATGGCAGTAGCAATCAATTTCTGCCCTTTGAGGATATTTCGTTTATACAGATGTCAGGGGATTACGCGAGCATTTACCACAGTGATCAACGCGCTTTTGTGCGCGTAAGCCTGACCTCTCTACTGAGCCGACTTCCCAGTAGTACTTTTGTCCAAACACACCGAGCTAGCGCAGTAAATATTAAATACATTAAGAGTACATTGATGGAAGCTGGCGATTTATATCTAGTGCTGAATGATAACCGTAAAATTAAAATCAGCCGCTCCCGAAAAGCCAGCGTTTTGGATTTGCTAGAACAGAGCTTTAAACAGCCAGCCAGAAATAAACCACCAGCGTAATCACCACCGCACCCATCAAATTCAGCGCAAAACCCTCGCGAACCATCTGCTCTACCGTAATTTTCCCGGTACCAAACACAATTGCATTGGGCGCAGTGGCCACCGGCAACATAAAGGCACAGCTGGCGGAAAGTGCGGCGGGTAGCATTAATAGCGCTGGCTCAAAACCGGCTCCCAGAGCAGCAGCCGCAAGAATTGGCATCAACAATGTGGTGGTTGCGGTATTACTGGTAATTTCAGTAAGGAAAGTCACCGATAGCGCTACCACTGCGATCAATACAATAATCGACAGTCGCGTAACACCGGATAGGGATTCGCCAATGGCTTCACTGATTCCGGTGACGGCAAAGGCTTTGGCGATAGCAATACCGCCCGCAAAAAGCAGCAGTACACCCCAGTGAATAGTCGAGGCAGACTCCCAGTCGAGCAGTCTGCCACCGTTGCCATTGGGCAAGATAAACATCAAAACTACGGCGGTCAGAGCAACTGCGGCATAGTTTGCGGTGGGCAGATTAAACCAGCTACTCCAGCCACCAAAGGGCTCACGCAGGGTAATCCATGCCAGCGCGGTAAGACTAAATATAATCAGTACTCTAACCTCTTCACTGCGCCAGATACCGGCCTGAGGAATTTCCAATGGCGCTGTTTTGCCCAGATGTCGAGTGATCCAGAGCCCCGCCAGTGGCAGCAGCATCACTACCACAGGTAAGCCCCATAACATCCACTGGGTAAAACTGGGAATATTGCCAGTGGCTTCACCATAAACTTTTAGGAAGACCACATTTGGCGGCGAACCTATGGGCGTGCCGAGACCGCCAATACTGGCGGCATAGGCAATACCTAAAAATAGCGGTACGGCGAGCTTTTTAGCATTGTCAGTATCGGCGCTGTCGAGCACGGCATAGGCCACCGGCAGTAGCATCAATGTGGTCGCTGTATTGGACACCCACATACTTAAGAGTGCGGAAGCAACCATAAAACCGAATACCAGTCGGCGCTGATCATGGCCGCCAAATAGATTGACCATGTAGAGCGCAATACGACGATGGGCCCCGCTTTTTTCCATTGCTTTGGAGAGCATCGCGCCGCCCATCAGCAGAATAATCAGGGGGTCGCCGTAGGCCTGAGCCACCTGTTTGCCATCGAGAATACCGAGTAGTGGAAAAACGCCCAAGGGGATCATGGATGTTGCGGGAATAGGAATTGGTTCGAAGATCCACCACAGGGCGCAGAGCGTGGTTAGTCCGGCGGTTAAAGCACCGCTGCGAGCCCAGCCATAGTGAAGCATTGTCAGGGCAACTAAAGCTCCAATCAATGGCGCCAACCATAGAGACAAGTGCCTCAGCTGAGGGGTCATCAGCCCTCGTCCTGCAAGGCAAAGTCACCGCGCTCATAGGCTGCAACAATTTCCTCAGCTCTTTCACGATCAGCATCATTTACGGTAATTGAGAGATGTCCGAGCGCTGGAACCTCACCCAAACCACCCTGAAGTGCCGCACCATGTAAAAAAACCTGCAGACCGTCTTGTTCCATCAAGCCTTTCAGAAGCTGCCCTATAAAATAATCACTGCCGCGATAAATCTCTATCATTCTGCCTTCCTATGCAAGAGCGTAAGCGGCCATACTAACAATATACCGGTTGTGTTAGCCAGCATATCCCAACCATCGGCATGCCTGTATGTGGTCATGGATTGAGCGAGTTCCATACTCAGGCCAAAACCGGCCAATACCAGTGCCAGTGCCCACAGGGGAAATCGGTTACTGTAGCCGCGGGCGCAAACAAAGAACAACAGTCCATAGATAACCGCATGAGCAACTTTATCCTGCATCTCAAACAGCGGCTTGCCGCCGCCGGGCATTAGAGATATCGAGATGGTTGCGGCTATGCACAGCCAAAAAAGGATTTGATACTTATGCCGGCTAATCATTGACGACTTTCCTGTTAATTAGATGAGTCTAAAAAGGTTTGTAACTGCTGATAACGCTCGACAGTTCCCACATCATACCAGCTGCCAGTATGAATACTGCCAGCCACACGCCCAGCTAAAATTGCTGGCCGCAATACCTCTCGCAGAGGAAAGTTTTGCCCTGCGCTGCTCTGATAGGCAGCAAATAGCTCTGGTCTAAATAGACTGATCCCGCTAAAGGTATAGTTGGTATGGCCGTTATAATTAATTAAATTTTCATCCAGTGAAAAATCACCCTGAGGGTGATGCTCGGGATTATTAACCAGCACTAACTGTGCATCCAGATCCGCAGGCAGGGTTATTTCAGCTAATGTGGCGAGTGGGAAATCACTCCAGACATCGCCATTAATCAGTAAAAAAGGTTGGTCGCCCAGATGCGGTAATGCCTGACGAATGCCACCCCCGGTCTCAAGGGCTTCAGTTTCCCGAGACCAACTAATATTGACACCAAAGTCACGACCATCGGCAAAATAAGCCTCGATCTGATCACCGAGCCAGCAGGTATTAATCACGATATCTTTAATGCCAATAGCCACAAGCCGATTGATATGGTGTTCGAGCAGTGGCTTGCCATTGACCGGCAGCATTGGCTTGGGCGTTGTATCTGTAAGAGGTCGCAATCGCTCTCCCCGTCCGGCCGCTAAAATCATCGCTTTCATAGTGACTCCGCTCCATCGGCATTCGGATCGCGGCCGGCTTCGGTCGCTGTTCGCCATTCTCGATACCATGGATGGTCTGACAATAAGGGCTCTATGCGCTCAATAAACCAGTGGTAAAAGGCCTGAGTTTGAGAATAGCGCTGGGCTGCTTCGAGGGTATAGCGAATAACCAGCGGCAGATCATTGAGATAGCCGGCCTTTCCATCGCGCAAATAGAGGCGAGCAAAAATTCCCAGCACTTTGATATGGCGCTGAAGTCCCATTTTGTCAAAGCTGCATAGAAATTCCTGATCGGTTGCATTGCTGAGCAGGTTTGAGGCTTCAAGGTATTGCTTGTAAGCCAGCGCCCGCTGCACCACCTGATCGTCGGGCAGATGCAGATAACAGTCTTTGAGCAGGGATACCAGATCATAGGTAACTGGACCTACCACTGCATCCTGAAAATCAATTACTCCGAGACTACTATCCTCAAGCAGCATTAAATTGCGCGAGTGAAAGTCTTTGTGCACAACGACCTGGGGCTGATCCGCTGCGCTGCCGAGCAAGTCTTGGTAGAGCTGTTGCAACATCTGCTGCTCAGCGGCATCCAGAGAAATACCCAGTAATTGGCCGACAAACCATTCGCCAAACAGATCCATCTCAGTCTGTAAGTCGCGACGATCATAAGCGGGGAAAACGTCTGGCTGCGGATCTACTCGCTGTATGTCCATCAGAGTCTGTTCCGCCTGACTGTAGCGCGCAGCGACTTCGGCTGGGGGGTTTTCACCGCTCAGCTCTGGCTGCAATAGACGCAAGCCGAAATCTTCCAGAAGAAAAAACCCATTGGCAAAGTCCACCGCGAATATTTTTGGGGTGCGGATTCCATGCCGCTGAAATGCCAACGCTACAGAAATATAAGCCTGATTTTTTTCCTTGTCTGGCGGTGAATCCACAGCGATTATTGACGGCTGCCCGAGAATACGGAAATAGCGCCGAAATCCGGCATCCCCAGCCAAGGGCTGCAGCTCTATTGGTCGCTTAATTTGGTGTGCATCAGGCAAAAAGGCCGATATCCAATCAACAAATATACTGCGTCGATGATTATCTAAAGGGTTGATATCTGTCTTTCTCCTGTTTCTGTCTCAAGGCTGTTTATGGTTAAAAATAACCACAGACTAAAAAAATTTATTCTATCTTAATTCAGCCCTCTACTCTGGCAAGTTATCAGGTAAAATGCCAGCAAACTATTTATCAGTGAACAGGCTATATCTTGAACGAGATTTCCTCTATTCAGCAAAGCACTCTTTTTGTCGCTATTCAGTGGCATAGATCTGCCCTCACTGGCATATTGGCCGCTATCGCTGTCGGAGCTTCTCTCACCGTATCGGCGGACGAGCCTAGAGTTGCTGAAGTCCGCAATCTCGATTGGGTGGAAGCGGATCAGATGAATAAAGAGCAGTTATCCTCAGTCGCCAGTAACTGTTGCGGCGCCTATATTGAGCCTGAGCGAACCTATCCGGATGCAGATCTGGACCCAGAGGAGGCTTCGCTACTGGTTAATGCCAATACCACGGAAACCCTTCCCGACGATGTGGCGCTTCTCGATGGGGATATTCAAATCTCTCAGGGCTACCGCCAGATACGCAGCGATTCTGCACGTATTGATCAAACCAATCGCACTGTAGTTCTTAACGGCAATGTGCAGTTTCGCGAGCCCGGGCTATTGCTGCTGGGCAGTAATGCTGAGATCGATATAGACAGTAAAGAAGTGCAGATTGCAGATGCCACCTATGTTCTCCATGAGGCTTCGGTGCGCGGTAAGGCCGAAAATTTGCAGCGCACCAAGGATGGCGTTATTACCATTTCCGATGCCACTTACTCTACCTGTGAACCGGGCGACTCCACCTGGCAAATGGCTACTAGCGAAATTGCTATTGATCAGGAATCTGGATTTGCCACAGTAAAAAATGCTCAGCTACGAGTAAAAGATATTCCGGTGTTCTATTTTCCGTGGATTAAATTTCCGGTTAATGACCGCCGCTCATCAGGGCTTTTATTTCCCGCTTTGCAGCTCAACAGCAGCAATGGTCTCGACTATGCACAGCCGATCTATTGGAATCTCGCTGAGCATTACGATGCGACTATTACGCCGCGCCTGATTCAGGAGCGTGGAATCGGCATGGAGCTGGAATTCCGCCACCTTTCACAATATTCGAATACACAGGTCACCGGTGCATTTCTCGGTGATGACCGGGGCGGCAAAGACGACAAAGATATAGACCCCAATACCGGCCTGCCAGAACATAGGGGCGAAGACCGCTATCAGATGGGGCTGAATCATCTCGGTGGTATCGGCAAGTCCTGGTCTACTTTTTTGGATATCAATAGAGTATCCGACAACGATTATCTGGGCGATCTGGGCACTATGACTCGGGAGTCCATCAGCCGCATCAATCTGCGCCGCGTGGCGGGTGCAACCTACAAAACCAAACACTGGGACTTTCTTGTTGAGGCTCGAGATAACCAGATCGTTGTCGATGGTCTGGAAGAGCAATACTCCGTGCTGCCAAAAATTAATATCAATGGCTACTATCGTTTCGATAACAGCCTAGTGGTTGATTTAAATAATCAAACCGCGCGCTTTGATCATGATGACGAAGATTTTGTCACCGGCAGTAGAACTCGCCTGGACTACGGAATCAGCTGGGATAAACGTTGGAGCTGGGGTTACTTCCGCCCTCAGTTTCGAGTTAAGCATCTCTCCTATAATCTGGATAGCGAAGGTACTTCGCTCAATAACCAAAGCCCTTCGCTCAACAATCAAAGCCCCTCGGTTACCGTGCCGGTAACATCTCTCGACAGCAGTCTTTTTTTCGAGCGCGATGCCAGCTGGTTTAGCAATTACAAACAAACCCTCGAACCGCGGCTCTACTACCTAAAAGCTAACTACAGGGATCAGTCGGATTTTCCAGACTTTGATACTCGCGAATTCACCCCCTCCTACGACCGTCTGTTTCGGGACGAGCGCTTTAATGGCGGCGATCGCATATCCGACGAGGATCGATTGACCATTGCCTTTACCACCCGCTATATAGACAAGAAATCCGGTCAGGAACGATTTACCGCCAGTATTGCCCAATCTATCAATTATATTGATCGACGAATTACCCTGTCGGAAATGCCCACAGAAAATGAGATTGCCGAACTGAGCCGCAGACAGTCTCCACTGGCTTTAAAACTGTCCGGACGGATGAATGTTGATTGGCGTTTTACTAGTGATATTATTTACGACACTCACGATAATGAACTGGAAAAAAGCAGCATTAGCTTGCGCTATAATGATCGCCAAAACCGATTATTCAACGCAACTTATCGCTCGACGAAACGAGACCCTCGACTCTTTGAGGGGGTAAGCCTGGCACAGGATATTCGCCAGGTAGATATCTCTGGTTTTGTACCCTTGGCGGGGAATTTTAATCTGGTCGGTCGCTGGAATCATGACTTTACCAACAGCCGGGAGCTGGATGTTTTTGCCGGTTTTGAATATAACAGCTGTTGCTGGCGGGCGAGCCTTGTTGCCCGTCGCTGGCTGGATCGCAGAGACGAAGTGTTGCGTCCCGAAGAGGATCTGACCGTCTCAAATGGAATATTTTTCCAAATACAATTTAAAGGTCTGGCTGGCTCTGGCGGTCGGGTTGACTCAATGCTCAACAATGGTATCTACGGTTATGGATCTGAAGAAAACTTGTAACAAAGCTCTGATTGCATTTTTGCTCGCAACAGCCTCAATCAGCGCAGTCGCCCAAGTTGAAATTCTCGACAGGGTCGTTGCCGTGGTCGACGAAGATGTTGTACTGGAAAGTGAAGTACAGCAACGACTGGCAACTATCTATTCGCAGATAGAGAAATCCGGCACCCAGCCGCCCCCTCAGGAAATCCTTCTGCAGCAGGTTCTCGAACGTTTAATCTCCGAACGACTTCAGCTCAATATGGGCTTCAATGCCGGTATTCGAATTACCGATGCAGAGCTCAATGATTCTATGGGACGTATTGCAGCCAGCAATAAGCTGACCATGGATCAGTATGTTGAACAGATTCACAGCGGCGGTTCAACGCTGTCGGCAGTGCGCGAAGAGATTCGCAACGAGTTGATTCTCAGACGTGTGCAGCAGGGTTATGTTATGCGTCGCATCAATATCAGCCAGCAGGAACTGGATAATTTCCTCAACTCTGAAGAGGGTCGCTTTATGAACTCTCCAGATGTGAACATAGGTCATATCCTGTTACCGGTACCCAGCGGCACTAACACCGACCAAGCCAAAGCTATTTTAGAACGCGCTCAGGATCTGCTCAGTCAGGTTAACAGCGGCACTGATTTTAAACAGCTGGCAATTGCCAATTCTGCGGATCAAACCGCTCTTCAGGGGGGCGACCTCGGCTGGAGAAAGATGGCACAACTGCCCGGTGTATTTATCGAAGCGGTTGAAAAACTGGAAGCAAATGCCGTGTCAGAGCCGATTCGCAGTGACGCAGGCTACCATCTGATCAAACTCTATGAGCGTCGCGGTGGTGGTGAGCAGCTTATCGAACAGCACTTTGCCCGCCATATTCTTATTAAGCCAAACGAAATCCGCGATGAAGAGACCACCCTTAATCAGCTCAATGAACTCCGCGATCGTGTTGCCGCGGGTGAAGATTTCGCTCTGTTAGCTAAAGAGTTTTCTGAAGATCCGGGCTCGGCGCTTAATGGCGGCGAATTGGGTTGGTCAACGCCGGGAATGTTTGTTCCGGAATTTGAACAGACTATGAACAGCATTGCTCTTGAAGAAATCAGTGCCCCTTTCCTCTCTCAGTTCGGCTGGCATATTCTGCAGGTTACCGAGCGCCGCAATCAGGATTTCAGCGATAATATTATGCGTAACCGCGCTGAAAACCTGCTGCGTCAGCGCAAATACGAAGAAGAGCTACAGGTCTGGTTGCAGGAGATTCGCGATGAAGCTTTCATCGAAATAAAAGAGTCTAAAAACAAAGAGCCTAAAAGCTCATGACGCTTCGCCTGGCACTAACGCCAGGAGAGCCCTCGGGTATAGGACCGGATCTGCTGATCAGTCTGGTGCAAAATGGCTATGACCATGAACTAGTCGCCTATGCCGATCCGCAACTATTACAGCAGCGCGCCACTGCGCTTGGACTCAGCCTTAAACTGCGCGAACCCGATGCAACCGCTCGACCACTGGAGCCGGGCGAACTGGCCATAGTGCCAGTGTCTCTCGCAGAACCAGCCGTGGCGGGCCAACTTAACCGCGCCAATGGTGCCTATGTACTGGAATGTCTGGATGGGGCTATCGATGCCTGTCAGCGCGACTTCTGTCAGGCGATGGTGACCGGCCCCGTTCAGAAATCTATTATCAATGATGCCGGTTTTGCCTTTACCGGTCACACCGAATATCTGGCGGAAAACACTGCCACACCGCTGGTGGTGATGATGCTTGCTACGCCGGAATTGCGAGTGGCTCTGGCGACAACTCATCTGCCTCTTCGGGATGTGGCCGACAGTATCACTCAGGACTCCTTAACCCGTGTGATCAATATTCTTATCGCTGATCTGCAGAAAAAATTTGCTATACCCTCTCCGACCATACTGGTCTGCGGCCTCAATCCCCACGCTGGTGAAGATGGTCATTTGGGGCGCGAAGAGATTGAAACTATCAGCCCAGTTTTAGAGCGCTTTCGCGATCAGGGTGTCAATCTTATTGGCCCACTGCCCGCCGACACCCTGTTCACCCCCAAGCATCTGGAAAACGCTGATGGAGTGCTGGCCATGTACCACGATCAGGGTCTGCCGGTCTTAAAGTATCAGGGCTTTGGCCGAGCGGCTAATATTACTCTCGGCCTACCTATTATTCGCACCTCGGTAGATCACGGCACGGCGCTTGATCTGGCAGGAACTGGCCGTGCAGACAATGGCAGTTTGCACACGGCTATTGAGGTTGCTGTGCAGATGGCAACAAAAACTAAGGGCGCGACAATATCGTGAGTATTCAGCATCAGGCGCGAAAGCGCTTTGGTCAAAACTTTCTGGTTGACCAGCAGATTATCGGTCAAATTATTTCCGCAATTGGACCCAGTGCCGATGACAACCTGATTGAAATCGGGCCGGGTATGGCTGCGATCACTGAACACTTAATTGAGCACTGCCCAAGCCTGAAAGTGGTTGAATTGGATCGCGATCTGGTCAGTTTTCTAAGCGAAAAATTTGCCGCTTATCCGGACTTTAGTATTTTTAGTGGTGACGCGCTAAAAACCGACTTTGGCCAATTTCATCAGGGTCGACAGATGCGCCTAGTGGGCAACCTGCCCTACAATATTTCCACGCCCTTACTGTTTCATCTTATTAAGGTGCGCGAGCTTATCCATGATATGCACTTTATGCTCCAACTCGAGGTGGTCGAGCGTCTCGGTGCTGTGCCGGGCATTAAAACCTATGGCCGTCTTTCGGTTATGGTGCAGTACCACTGTCGGGTAATGCCGCTTATTCCAGTGCCGCCAGAATCATTTCGTCCGGCACCCAAAGTGCAGTCGGCGATCGTTAGGCTGAAGCCCCACAGAACCAAACCCTGTACGGCCGAAAACGAAGAGCTGCTCAGTCAGCTAGTCAGCCACAGCTTTCAACAGCGGCGCAAAACTCTGCGCAATTGCCTGCGCCCCTATGCTGAGCATCTCGAGTCAGCGGGCCAAGAGATAGATTTATCGCGTCGCGCTGAGCAGCTCAGTGTCGCTGAATTTGTCAGCTTATCCAACCATATCCACAACAGCATGATGGGAATCAAATGACGGACCAACCAATTATTGTCACGGTAGACACCGAATACCTCAGTCGTGAATCAGAGCCAGATAATCAGCGCTTTGTGTTTGCCTATCAGATTACTATTCACAATCAGAGTGCGGCACCGGCGAAATTGCTCGGCCGCCACTGGATAGTCACCGATAGCAATGAAGCCAAAAAGGTCTACAGCGGCATGGGCGTGGTAGGCAAGCAGCCGTTGATCGAAGCCGGTGACTCATACCAATACACCAGCAGCATTGTTCTGGATACGCCGATTGGTACCATGCAGGGCCATTACACTATGCTCGATCAGCAGGGTGAATCCTTTGAAGTCCCTATAGACCCCTTTCTACTCTCGACTCCCAATACCGTGAACTAAATGACTGATTACGTCGTCGGGGATATTCAAGGCTGCCTTAATCCACTGCTGCAATTATTGGATAGGGTAAATTTTGAACCGACGACAGATCGCTTAATCGCTGTCGGCGATCTGGTGAATCGCGGCCCGCAGTCCCTTGAAACGCTGCGCTTTTGTAAGGGGCTGGGCTCGGCGTTCACAGCGGTACTCGGCAACCATGACCTCCATCTGCTGGCCATCTCTCATGGCATTCGCACGGCCACCAGCAAAGATACCCTCAATGAAATTCTTAGCGCCAGCGATCGCGATGAGCTGCTCGACTGGCTACAACAGCTTCCTCTGCTATTATCTATTGGTGATTACACTCTGGTTCATGCGGGTATTCCGCCCAATTGGAGTATAGCTACTGCGGTTTCCATGGCTCGCGAAGTAGAGGCGGTTCTTCAGTCTGAACAGGCCAGCCTTTATTTTCAGCATATGTATGGCAATCAGCCGGATAGCTGGTCGGACGACCTTGAAGGGCCAGAGCGCTGGCGATTAATTACCAACTATCTGACCCGTATGCGCTATTGCACCAGTTCAGGACAGCTTGAGTTAAACGCCAAGACTGCGCCGAATAGTAACAAGACTGAGTCATTGATGGCTGAGTTTGCGCCCTGGTACAGTCACAAACAGCGACTGGCGGCAGAGGATAAAATTGTCTTCGGCCACTGGGCCGCTCTCGAGGGTAAGGACTGCGGCAGCAATCTGTTCCCCATGGATACCGGCTACGTTTGGGGTGGTGCCATGCGCCTGATGAATCTGGACAGTGGCGAGCAATATCACCAATACGCCAAATCTGATTAGAGCTTTATATAAAGACTAATTACTAGGTTTGACTGCGGTCTTGTAAGAAGTAATCGTTAGATAAGAGGTACTGGTGATTTAGCCAAATATTTTTGATAACTCGATTATTAATGAGGCACTAGATGTTTAACTTTCATTTGAAGAAAAAACTGGCGACGCCTGTAAAGCTCATTACTACAGGATTGGTTGTTACGGCATTTACTCTGATCTCTGGCTGCTCAGATAAGCCAGCGACAGAACAGCCGCTGATATCCGGTATAGATTTGGCAGGTATGGATACTTCAGTCCGACCGCAGGATGATTTTTACCGCTACGCCAATGGTAAGTGGCTAGATGCCACTGAGATTCCTGCCGATGAGGTTGGCTGGGGCAGCTATATGACCCTGCGTAAGGAGAGTCTCGAACAGTCCCGAGTGATTGTGGAAGCGGCGGCGGCAGACCATCAGGATGATCCGGCAAAGAAAAAAATCGGCGACTACTACAATGCCTATTTAAATGAAGCGCGTATCGAAGAATTGGGCATAGCGCCTATCGCCGGATACCTTAGCGAAATCGATAATCTTAAAACCCATAGCGATATTGTCGCCTTTTTTGGCAGCGCTAATCCGGCCGGAGTTGACGGGCCTTTCAATCTCTATGTGGGCCAAGACGACAAACAGGCAACTAGCTATATTTTACATCTGCTGCAGTCTGGACTGGGATTGCCTGATCGGGATTACTACAGCGATGACTCTGAACGGGGTCAGGAAATTATCGGCCGCTATAACCGCTATCTAACGGATATCCTCAGCCTTACCGGCCACCCGGATGCTGCCGGTGCGGCACAGCGCATTTTTGAGCTGGAGAGCAAGCTTGCTGAACATCAGTGGAATAAAATCGACAATCGGGATGCGGATAAGCGCTATAACAAACTTACCGCCAGCGAGTTTACCAAGCTGCTTTCCAATCTGGATATTGAAACCTATCTGGATGGTATCGGGATTGAATTACCCGACCATGTAATTGTGGTTCAGCCGAGCTATTTCAGCGCCTTTAATAAGCTGTTTACCCGCGTTGAGGTTGAGTCATGGAAAGACTATCTGCGCGCTAATGTACTGTCGACCTACGGCAGCTATCTTCCGGACAGTTTTGTCCAGACCAGATTCGATTTTTACTCTAAATTTCTCTACGGCAGACAGGAAGATCAGCCACGCTGGCGCAAGGCGATTAGTTCGATCAACGGTCATCTCGGTGAACTGTTGGGGCAGCTATATGTAGCCAAACATTTCTCACCGGATTCCAAGGCTCGAATGAACACTATGGTCGACAATCTGATCGCGGCATATGCTGAGTCAATTAAAAATCTCGAGTGGATGAGCGAGGAAACTAAAAAACAATCATTGGTTAAGCTCTCCAAGTTCACTCCTAAGATTGGTTATCCGGATGTCTGGAAAGACTATTCAGCATTAATGGTGGATAAGGATGATCTATTTGGCAATATCCAGCGCTCGCTAATTTTCGGTCACAATCAGAATATGGCTAAACTGGGTGCGCCCATTGATCGCAACGAATGGTTTATGGCGCCACAGGAAGTTAATGCCTATTACAATCCCGGCCTCAATGAGATTGTCTTTCCCGCGGCCTACTTACAGCCACCCAATTTTATACCCGAAGCGGAGGATGCCTATAACTACGGCACGATTGGGACCACTATAGGCCATGAGATTGGCCATGGCTTCGATGATCAGGGCAGCAAATACGATGGTGATGGCAATCTTAAGAGCTGGTGGACGGATAAGGATCGCAGTCAGTTTGAACAGCGCACGAAGGGACTGGTCGAGCAGTTTAATAAGTTTGAAGCTCTGCCCAATCTGTTTGTTAATGGGGAATTGACGCTGGGTGAAAATATCGGCGATCTGGGCGGCACCTCAATCGCTCTAAAGGCCTATCGGATGTCTCTTGAGGGACAACCATCGCCAGTGATAGATGGCTTTAGCGGCGAACAGCGGTTCTTTATCGGCAATGCCCAGTCGAGCAGAATTAAATGGCGTGATCAGATACTGGAGATTATTGTTAGAACCGATCCCCACTCACCCGATATCTATCGCATTAATGGGGTGTTCCCGAATATGCAAGATTTCTACAAGACCTATGATGTTGTCGAAGGGGATAGTCTCTTCTTGCCTGAAGATCAGCGGGTCAAAATCTGGTAGTTAATCTTAGTTTCGAGATAGAAATAGCAGACGAAAAAAAACCGGGCATTTAATAAATGTCCGGTTTTTTTACAACGAATAAAGTGTTCTTATTCGCCAGTAGTCTCTTCAACATCAGCAACGTCATTAGCTGCACGATCAACCAGCTCAACGTAGGCCATTGGTGCGTTATCACCAGCGCGGTTACCGCACTTAAGGATACGTACATAACCACCTGGACGCTCGAGGAAACGTGGGCCCAAGTCAGAGAACAACTTGCCTACTGTCGCCTTGTTGCGAAGACGGTCAAAAGCTAATCGACGATTAGCAACGCTGTCTTCTTTAGCCAGAGTGATGAAAGGTTCTGCAAAACGACGCAGCTCTTTTGCTTTGGGCAGAGTGGTTTTAATCAGCTCGTGCTCAACCAATGAAGCGGTCATGTTACGGAACATAGCTCTTTTGTGAGTGCCGGTCTTATTTAATTTGCGGCCACTATAGCGATGACGCATGTTCTTATTCCTTAGTTCGTTGCTTTCTCAGCAATGATATCTGTCAAAAGCGTTATTTATAATTCTTTAAAAGAAGTATTAAACGATTTCGCGTTCACTTTTTAAACTTGCTGGTGGCCAGTTCTCAAGACGCATGCCCAGAGAAAGTCCGCGTGAAGCCAAGACATCTTTAATTTCAGTAAGTGACTTCTTACCCAGATTTGGTGTCTTCAGCAACTCAACTTCTGTGCGCTGAATAAGGTCACCAATATAATAAATGCTCTCTGCCTTGAGACAGTTCGCTGAACGTACAGTCAGCTCGAGATCGTCAACTGGACGCAGAAGAATTGGATCAATCTCTTCTTCTTTCTCTTCAGGCTCTGCAGCAGTTTCGCCTTCCAAATTCACGAATACGGCCATCTGCTGTTGCAGGATGGTCGCGGCGCGACGGATAGACTCTTCAGGATCGATAGTGCCGTTAGTCTCTAATTCAAGAATTAACTTGTCGAGATCAGTGCGGTTTTCAACACGGGCATTATCTACACTGTAAGAAACTTTGTGAATCGGGCTGAATGACGCATCTAACTGCAGACGGCCAATAGTACGATTCTCTTCGTCACTGATACGCGTGTTAGATGGCTGGTAGCCACGACCGCGCTCAATGCGCAGCTGCATGTTCAAGCTGGCTTTTCCAGAGATAGTTGCAATAACGTGCTCTGGATTAACGATTTCGATATGGCTGTCGACAGTGATATCGCCAGCAGTAACAACACCAGGACCAGTCGCGTTCAATGTAACCGTAGTTTCATCGCGGCCTTCCATAACAGCAGCTACACCTTTAAGGTTGAGGAGAATTTCCATTACATCCTCTTGAACACCTTCGATAGCACTGTATTCGTGTTCTACGCCTTCGATCTCTACTTCAACAATCGCGCAACCTGACATAGAAGACAGCAGAATACGACGAAGTGCATTGCCCAGTGTGTGGCCGAATCCGCGCTCTAGCGGCTCCAGAACAACCTTGGCATGAGTAGCACTGAAAGACGTTACATCAATATTGCGTGGGGTCAGAAATTCATTTGCAGAATTTTGCATATTTTTTCCCGTATTAGCTCAACAATTACTTCGAGTAAAGTTCGACGATCAGGTTCTCATTGATCTCAGCTGGCAGATCAGAACGATCAGGATTACGCGTAAACGTACCTTCCATTTTGTTTGTATCTACTTGCATCCATTCAACTTCACCACGCTGTGCGGCCAACTGCAGTGCAGTTTGAACTCGCAATTGCTTCTTTGATTTTTCACGCAGTCCAATAACATCACCTTCCTGAACGCGGAATGAAGCGATGTTAACTTTCTGGCCGTTAACCAAAATAGCGTTGTGGGCTACCAACTGACGAGATTAAGCGCGAGTAGCACCAAAGCCCATGCGGTATACAACGTTATCCAGACGACACTCAAGAAGGGTCAACAGGTTTTCACCAGTATTGCCTTTCTGACGAGCAGCATCTTTATAGTAGTTGCGGAATTGCTTCTCTAGCACGCCGTAAATACGACGAACTTTTTGTTTTTCCCGTAGCTGAACACCATAGTCAGACAGACGACCACGACGCTGACCATGCTGGCCAGGTGCGCTGTCTGCACGACATTTTGATTCAAGCGGGCGGACGCCACTCTTGAGGAACAAATCTGTTCCCTCACGGCGTGATAATTTACAAGTTGGTCCAAGATATCTAGCCATTCTATGTCTCTCTTACACGCGGCGCTTTTTGGGTGGACGACAACCATTGTGTGGAACTGGCGTCACATCCGTAATATTAGTGATTTTATAACCTGCATTGTTCAGTGCACGTACCGCTGATTCGCGGCCAGGACCTGGGCCCTTGACTTGAACATCGAGATTCTTCAATCCGTAGTCTTTTGCTGCTTCACCAGCACGCTCTGCAGCGACCTGTGCGGCAAACGGGGTGCTCTTACGAGAACCGCGGAAACCGGAACCACCAGAGGTAGCCCAAGATAGAGTGTTACCCTGACGATCAGTGATAGTAACAATAGTGTTATTGAACGACGCATAGATATGCGCGACGCCATCAATTACTGTCTTTCTGACCTTTTTACGGGTTGGTTTGGTTGCTGCTTTTGCCATTACCGTTCCTAGGAATTATCTTTTAATGGGACGACGCGGCCCTTTACGGGTGCGTGCGTTCGTCTTAGTACGCTGTCCACGTACGGGCAAGCTACGACGATGACGTAGGCCGCGGTAGCAACCTAAATCCATCAAACGCTTGATGTTCATGCTGTTTTCTCTTCGCAGGTCAC
>JAQWGK010000026.1 GCA_029238255.1 Porticoccaceae bacterium
GAGACAGATGGCTTTAGTTATGACCTGCCATTTACCGGTGTTCTGCCTACCATGCCTTCAATTTCAGGAACCTATGATCAGGCTACTCTTGAAGCGCTGGTTACCTCCTTTGTTAATGCGGGTGAGGATGAGTGGTATAACGGTACTGATACCTATTGGTCAGGCAAAGGCTATGGCAAGGTTGCTGAAACCGCTGCACTGGCCCAGTCAATTGGTATGGAAGACGCTGCGGCTGAGTTGATTGCCTGGCTGAAAGTCGAGCTGGCAGACTGGTTTACCGCCGAGACCGATGGTGAACTGGATATCAATAAATACTTTGTCTATGACGAAACCTGGGATGCTTTACTTGGTATCGAAGAAGCGTACGGCTCACACCAGCGTATGGCTGATCACCACTTCCACTACGGCTATTTTGTACGTGCCGCCGCTGAGATCTGTCGTGTCGACGTTGCCTGGTGTGGCGACGATCAGTACGGCCCAATGATTGAGCTGCTGATTCGCGACTATGCCGGTGATGATAGCGAAGAGATGTTCCCGAAACTGCGTAACTTTGACCCAGCCAATGGATTTTCTTGGGCTGACGGTAAAGGCGATACTATACAGGGCAACAACAATGAGTCTACCTCAGAGGCAGCCAATGCCTACGGCGCTATGGTGCTCTATGGTCTGGCAGTAGGTAATGACGCTATTGTAGAGAAGGGCATGTATATGCATGCCTCGACCAGTGCCGCCTTCTGGCAGTACTGGAACAATATCGATGGTTACAATAATCTGGGTGCAGATTACGATAACTTTGCACCAGGTTACGACAAGATCACCACCTCAATTATCTGGGGTAGTGGTGCTGACTTCTCCACCTGGTTTAGCCCCGCGTATGCGCATATTCTCGGCATTCAGGGTCTGCCATCAAACCCATTGATTCTCTATGTAGGTCAGTATGCGGACTATATGGAAAGCTACGTCGAACTAGGTATGACTGAATCGTCCAATGGAAACCCGTCAGGTCTCGCTGGCGATCAGTGGACTGATCTTTGGTGGAACCTCTGGGCGATGACCGATGCTGACGCAGCACTGGCGGACTACAACAATGTCGGAACCAACTATGATGCTGAAGCCGGTGAGTCAAAAGCGCACACTTATCACTGGTTGCACACCTTTAAAGCACTGGGTCACTTAAAGACAGGTACTGGCGAGCTGACTGCCAACGATGCATCTGCTTTGGCCTTTGATAAAGATGGCCTTAGAACCTATGTGGTTTATAACTTTACCGATCAGAGCAAGGCGGTGACCTACAGCGATGGTCGCATAGTCAATGCATTAGCTAATAGCTTTACAATCAAGACTAGCGATGATCCTCAAGGATCGCTTGATAGCGACTCAGATGGCGGAGCTACTGATGGTTCTACCGACGGTGGCACTACTGATGGTGGAGCTGATGGTAGCGATGCCGAGGTCTCTGACATTATTGATATGACAGGTTCATTTGGTCGCGCAGAGTTGCAGGGTAGTAGTTACAGTTTCCCTACAGGCTCGGAAGTATGGGCTGGTTTTGCTAACGTGAATACTAATGTTTATCCATTCACTTTTGCCAATGGCGGTAGTATTAGCTTTACCGCAGCGGTACCAGCTGGTGGTAACGATACAAACGTTTACTTCCGATTTGAGCGTCTACCTTTTCCCGATATTGAACCATCATTTAATCTCGCCCCTGTATTAATTGCCGGTGAAACTGAGATGGAATACACAGTGACTATTCCTGCACAGAATGCGGCAAATACTTATGCATCTTTCCTTCTCTATATCATTGAGCAAGATCAGACGGTGATCATTAGAGATATTGTTGTAACTGATGATAGTGGCAGCACAGATAGCGCCGGTGGTGAAACTACCGGTGGAGGGAGTAATGATGCTGACCCAGTTATATCAACTGTTACCGTATTTGATGACGGTGTTGTTGGCTCTGCATGGGATGGCGATATCGTCGCTTGGGACGCATTCCTTGCAGGCACTTGCATGAATGATGGTGGTGCAGGCTGCCCAAGTATCGATTGGACTTTGGTTAGTGACAATGAGCGTGGTGATGTGCTCCAGGTTAGCCATTCTGAGGAGGGTCATTTTGCTTCTCTAATATTCTCTTCACATCTTTCACCTCAAGATCTGAGTGCTTTTTCTCAAGGTAGTTTGATTTTTGATATCAAAGTGCTTAGTGGTGATAGCAATATTAGTATTGAAGTACTCTGTGTTTTGCCTTGTAGAACTTCTGTCATCCCTATTGAGTCGAATGACCTCACAGATTGGGAAACGGTATCAATACCTGTCGAGAGGCTAGTTGCGGAAGGCCTTGATCTTAGGTCAGTAGACACTGGTTTAATTATTTTTGCGACTAACTATACAGGCACGGTGTTTCAATTAGATAACATTCGTTGGGAGCAGTCTTCTAATGGGGGTTCAACAGACGGTGGAAATGCTGACGACGATGCTAGTGATGGCGGTTCTACTGACGGTGGTTCAACGGATGGTGGCTTTAGTTCGCCACCTTTGAATATCTTTTCAGACGGCGCAGTTGACCCTTTTTGGGATTCAGGGATTAATGGCTATGATTCATCTATTGACTGGCAGGAGTGTAACAATGATGGTGGTCAGGCCTGCCCCAATATTGACTGGCAGATAGTTTCTGATGATTATCGTGGCGATGTTTTGATGGTTAGTCACACCGGAAATCAAGTTAGTACAGGCTTATATATTGGAGCGTCGTCAGTTCAGGATCTCAGTGCTTATGCTGGTGGTTATTTTATTTATGATATAAAAATAGTTGCTGCTGGTGACAATAGTCTCGTTTCTAGTAGGGTAAATTGTTGGTATCCCTGTACTTCAGGGTCAATGGGAGTGGGTACCCTTGAAGGAGATTGGAAAACTGAAAAGATCCCGGTAGATTTTCTTGTTGAGACCGGTCTCGATTTATCTGCGGTGAGTAGCCTTGTGTTTGATTTAACTGACGATGGTGATCAAAACGTTGTTATCTTGCTCGATAAAATACGTTTTGAAGCAGCTAACGATGATGGCTCAACGGATGGTGGAACTACCAATGGCTTTACTGACGGCGGCACTACAGATGTTGGTTCAGTTGATGGCGGTGCCAACGAGCGTGCTTCTATTGAAATGATAGAGGGCTTTGGGGGTGCAGTATTCGATGAGGCTTCATCTTCGTATATCTTCCCAACAGGTTCAGAAGTCTGGGCTGGTTTTGCTAACCTGAATACTGATGTCTATCCCTTCACTTTTGCTAATGGCGGTTCAGTTACCTTTACCGCAGCAATTCCAGCGGGCGGCAGTGATACTAATATCTACTTCAGCTTTGAGCGTCTGCCTCATCCCGATGTTGAACCATCGTTTAATCTCGACCCTATATTGATCTTTGGTGAAACTGAACTGCAATATACAGTGGCGATTCCTGCACAGGATCCGGCAAATACTTACGAGTCTTTCAACTTATATTTGGTTGATCAAGATTCTTCAGTGATCATCAAAGATATCGTTGTAACCGATGACACTGGTAGTACCGGTGATGAAGCCGGTTCAACTAACGTTGGTTCAACCGATGGCGGGACTACCGATGGCGGGACTACCGATGGTAGCGCCAGAAGCGGTTCTGTAGAAATGGTTGATGGCTTTGGTGGTGCAGTGGTTGATGGCAATACCTTCACCTATCCCTCAGGCGCGGAAGTCTGGGCTGGTTTCGCCAACCTGAACTTTGATATTTATCCCTTCACCTTTGCCAATGGCGGCAGCATAAGCTTTACCGCTGCGGTTCCTAATGGTGGCTCTGATACCAGTGTGTATTTTAGATTTGAGCGTCTGCCATATCCGGATATTGAGCCATCCTTTAATCTGGCTTCCATCTTGATTAGCGGTGAAGCTGAACAGCAATATACAGTTACTATTCCCGCTCAGGATGCAGCAAATACCTATTCGTCATTTCTGATGTATGTAGTTGAGCAAGACTCCCCTGTAATAGTGAAAGATATCGTTGTAACCGATGACACTGGTAGTACGGGTGACGGCTCTGGCGATGGCGGAACTGTTGATGGTGGTTTTAGTTCGCCACCTTTGAATATTTTCTCAGATGGTGCAATTGATCCTTTTTGGGATTTAGGAATTGGTGGCTATGATTCATCTATCGGCTGGGGGGAATGTAACAATGATGGTGGAGAAGCTTGCCCCAATATTCAATGGCAGATAGCTTACGATGATTTTCGTGGCGATGTTTTGATGGTTAGTCACACCGGAAATCAAGGTGATGAGACTGGCCTATATATTGGAGCGTCAACAGTTCAGGATCTCAGTGCTTTTGCAGGTGGTTATTATATTTACGATATTAAAATAGTTACCGCCGGCGACAATAGTCGCGTTTCTAGTAGGGTACATTGTTGGTATCCCTGCACTTCAGGATCAATGGGAGTAGGTACCCTTGAAGGCGATTGGAAAACTGAAAAGATCCCGGTAGATTTTCTTGTTGAGACCGGTCTGGATTTATCTGCAGTGAGCAGTTTTGTGTTTGATTTAACCGATGACGGTGATGAAAGTATTGTTATCTTGCTTGATAAAATACGTTTTGAAGCGGCTAACGATGATGGGTCAACTGATGGTGATGGATCCAGTGATGGCGGATCGACAGACGGTTCTACTGATGGCGGTTCTACAGACGGAGGAAGCACCGATGGAGGAAGTACTGACGGTGGTACTCAAGATGGATCATTTGTTCAGATGATTGAAGGTTTTGGTGGCGCCTTTGTTGATGGCAATACCTTTATCTATCCTTCAGGCGCGGAAGACTGGGCTGGCTTTGCTAATCTGAACACTGATATTTTTCCGTTTACTTTCGACAATGGCGGCAGCGTTTCCTTTACAGCGGCAGTTGCTGCGGGCGGAGCTGATACCAATATTTATTTCCGCTTTGAGCGCCTACCTTTCCCGGATGTTGATCCTTCGTTTAATCTGGATCCTGTAACCATTTCTGGTGAAACTGAGTTGGAATACACAATAACCATTCCAGCACAGACTGGAGGTAATACTTACGAATCTTTGCTGATGTATGTGGTTGAGCAGGATTCGCCTGTAATAATTAAAAATATTATCGTCAATGATGATGGTGGTGCTACAGGCGGAACTACCGATGGTGGAACTACTGATGGTGGAACTACCGATGGTGGAACTACTGATGGTGGAACTACCGATGGTGGAACTACCGATGGTGGAACTACTGATGGTGGAACTACCGATGGCGGAACTACTGATGGTGGAACTACTGATGGTGGTTCGACAGATGGAGGGTCTTTCGAACCTACATTGCCAGCGCAGTCAATCAATTTAGCGGGTACGCCTATGGCTATGATGGGTAATAGCCTGCAGCTAAGGTTTAACTACAATGTCGATAATAATGACAATACCTTGCCTGGTCTTGGTCTCAGAGTTCACTTTGATAGCTCTGTGCTAAGTTTTGCAGGTGCCACAGCGTTGATCGATAAAGATCTTATGTTTGCTGGATCAGATGCCCTTTTTGATGTCGATGATTACGATAACAATCTGGACACTGATAGTTATGTTGATTTTGCCTGGGCTTCCATAGGCGGTGATTGGCCTTCAGAGATATTGCCTGTTGCTCTGATTGATATGAGTTTTGATGTCACTATCGAAACTATAAAACAGGTCACGCCCATAGGCTTTAGTTACTCTAGCCTGCCAAGTGGTTATAGGTTGATCGCGGAAGAATACAGCCTGCCTGTTATCTCTGGGGGTTGGGATATTGACCGAAATGGTCAGGCTGACCCACTTACCGATGGAATGCTCTTTATGCGCTATGCCTTTGGTTTGAGAGGCTATAACCTGATCGACGGAGTGGTGGCGCCAGATGCGTCTATTGTCAGTGAGGGCGAAATTGAGGCGTCTCTAGCCTATGCCTTTGACTTTATTGGCGATATTGATGGCAATGGATCGGTTGATGCTCTGACCGACGGACTATTGCTAACAAGATATCTGTTTGGTTTTACCGGAGATGCATTGATTGATGCAATAGTTGCCGAAGATGCAACAAGAACCAGCGCGGCTGATATTGAAGCCTATATTCAGTCGATGATGCCCAATCAATAAAAGTTTATATCGGGAAACTGCAGCAGTTTGGTGTAAAAAAGGACCGTTAGGATCAATCCGGTTACCCAAACTGCTGTGATATAACTCGCCATTATATTTTTTAACCGGTCAGTTAGGCTGTCAGTGCTTCCCGACGACTGATTGCCGCGGTTGGTCCAACGCTGTTTAGACAATCTGGCAAGACAGTAAACCTTAACCGCCGCGTTCAATAGCTGATTAAAATAGAGAATAAACGGCCATTCAATATGAATGCTGCTGCTATAGCGAAATAGAAATAGCGAAAGGGCCATACGGGAAACGCCAATCCAGATAAAATACCAGACAATATAATAGGGATCGTGAAGCAGGGTGGCGCCTATGGCCACTATAGGACTGACCAGCATGGTCCACATAGCGATACGCTGGTCCATCACACACCACCAGATAAAAAAACCAATTTTCTTAGGTCCGAGCTTGAGTGCTCTGGTGCCATTGCGCAGCATATTGCCCGACCAGCGACGAAAGTTCTGGGTCATTCGTTCAATCCCTGAACCCTCTATTTCCTCAATGGTATAAACCAGTGCGTCGGGCACATAGAGCATCTTGGCATCCTTGGTTAGCATGTAATACCAGGTGCTTTTATCGTCTCCGGAGAGAAACCGAAATGTTCCCCATAACCAGTGATAGAGGTGGTCGGCCTCGAGCATACGAATAAAATTGTACTGGGTAAGATGGTTGGCGCGAAACACTGACATACGTCCGGTCAGGGTTAATACTTTGTTAGACATAGAATGAGATTGCATAGCGATTCTGCGCTGCGAGAAGCGCATGGTCAGCCATGACTGAATCCATTTTGGGCCGTAGCAAATTACCTCCTCATTGGTGGTAACCGCCTGTAGCTGAGGGTCGTTCTCAAAGAGTGGGCAGCACTGGCGCAAGATTCCCGGTGCTAATACGGCATCACCGTCCATAAAGACAATTAGGTCATCGCGGTGAATTCCTCGACGTGACATCGCACGCAACACCAGTCCAATAGCCATGCGTTTGCCAGAGATATTCTGGCGGATCATTATAAATTCCAGCGGTAGATGTTTCCCATGCTGACGCAGGTAATTGATAATAATATCTTCATCATAGGCATCGCCGGATCCCAGCCACAGAGTGCAGGGCACCCCGGCGTCTTCAATCTCTCGGCAGATACTCTGGATAACCAGCTCAGTTGTCTCGCGGCGTTCACGAAAAGTGGTCATCATAAAATGCATATGTCGGGGCCGCCAGCCATCGCGCCAGACTTTATCCGCATTGGCACGAATCTTTGGGAAGCGCCGATATTGGTAAAACTCCGAGCGCAGAACATGCACAAACCACCAGCTGTAACGCCAAATACCCAGTATGCCCAGAGTAATAGTGACGGCCTTAAGTTCTGGTTGCCATATTTTATTCGGAACCCATAGAACCAGAAGTAAACAGACAATCAGGTAAGTGGCTAATTGAAGCCGGGCTTTTAGATGCCATTTTTTGGGCTTATCAATAGAGGGCTCACCGCTGACCAGAGCGCTATAATCCGGCCTGGAATTACTGCTATTCACAGTACCTGCTGAGATCGGCTGTTATTTTTTGCAGAGTCGCGGTGCTCTTTATTGGCAAGATATTCCAGTACCGCCTGACTGATTTTAGAG
>JAQWGK010000037.1 GCA_029238255.1 Porticoccaceae bacterium
ACTCAGGAAGAAGAGTTTAGCCTCGAGTTACGCACCCGCGATCGCGAGCGCAAGCTGATCAAGAAGATTGATAAAACACTTGTCCGTGTTGAAGAAGACGATTACGGATTCTGTGACCAGTGCGGTGTAGATATCGGCATCCGCAGACTTGAAGCTCGCCCTACTGCTGATCTGTGCGTCGACTGTAAAACCCTCGACGAAATCAAAGAAAAACAGATTACTGGCGGCTAACAAAATAGCCTCGCTAATAGCGAGGCTATTTTATTTTGGGCAGCAAACATCTGGTAAAAACAGCCATGACAAACGCAAAGTATATTGGACGGTTTGCCCCTTCGCCGACTGGAACACTACACTTTGGCTCGTTGGTCTGCGCGCTCGCCAGCTTTCTCGATGCCCGCCATCAGTCTGGTCGCTGGCTGCTTAGAATCGAAGATATTGACCCCCCTCGTGAAATCGCTGGTTCAACCACAACCATCCTGCGTCAGCTTTCTGACCACGGCCTGAGCTGGGATGGAGAAATTCTCTATCAAAGCACCCGCACTGAAGCCTACAGAGAGGCCATAGCCGCACTGCAAAGCGCCGATATAGCCTACAACTGCGACTGCCCCCGCCAGCGATTAACGGCACTGGGCGGTATCTATGACGGTCACTGTCGACAGCGCAAAGTGATTGAAAAACCGGCAATTCGCCTGCAGGTTCCTACTGAATCAGGAGCTAGGGAATCAGAAGCCACCATCAGATTTGATGATCTGATTATGGGGCATTACATCCAAAACCTCTGCTCCGAAATCGGCGACTTTATTATCCAGCGCCGCGATCTCCTTTTTTCCTATCAGCTCGCGGTAGCGGTGGATGACCAGTTTCAAAATATTAGCCATATTATTCGTGGCGTGGATTTAATTTATTCCACACCGCGACAGATCTATCTGCAAAAATGCCTGACATCTCTGTCCGGAGATAAACCTCCAACACTCACTTATGGTCACCTACCCATGGCGATCAATGCAGAGGGTCAAAAGCTCAGCAAACAAAACCATGCCGCTGCGCTGGAAGTGGGAAAAGAATCGCAAAATCTATGGCTAGCGCTGCAGTGGCTTGGACAGCAGCCGCCAGATCAATTAAAAAATGAACCTATAAATCGAATACTCGATTGGGCAATAGACAACTGGTCAATCAGCCGTATTTCAAAACAGCTATCTATCCCTGCGCCAGACCAATACTAACAACTCCGCTGTGCTGTAGATCAGGTTTGCTTTGCCGCTTCAGCTTGAATACCATCAATAGCTTGAACAGCCATAACTATTAACCGACGAGCTTGCAGATGCTTAACTACCGACTGGTTGCAGTTCTAATTTTTCTTAGCAGTGTCGTCATACCTCTGGCTTCCAAATGGGCTATTGAGCCCCAAGGCAATTGGTTTAGACCCTTTGTTGTCTGGGCGATAGTGGTGTTCGCCGCATATATCTTGCAGCGCCACAGGAACACCAATGAGTCTTGATATAGCCACCGCTGCGGCCGGTTTTATTTTCCTCGGGATACTCTGCGCCTACCTGCTAGCAAAATATGGGGGCAGAGCCAGTCACAGTCTAATTTTGGTACTGGCACTCTTTGCCGGCAGTGGCTCACTGCTGGCCACCGGCACCATTGAGATGGCCGGGCGCTATGGTTACAGCACCCTGCTGGCACTCTTTGCCTTTACCATGGTGTTTATTTTTTCGCCGCTAATTTTCTATCCGATCCGCAGGCTCAGTGCGATTATTCGCTTTGCCTCTCTGGTGGATTTTTTAACATTCAGGTTCAGGGGAAAGACTGTTGCCACCGTTGCCTGCAGTGGCCTGATAATCGCCACCCTGCCACTATTTCTGGCTCAGCTACTGGCTCTTGAATCAGTCCATAACTTTCTTTTTGATAGCAACAAAATACTATTTTGGCTGTTTTTGGTGGTGGTCATCATCACTATTAACTGGCGCACTATTGAACTTAGCCCGGTGCAAAATCTGCGCTGGATGATGGCTGCTGCTGGACTTCTGCTGCTGCCTGCTCTGGGACTGGCCGCACTGGTTTCGGTGCAGTCAATCTTTGGCAGTATCGGAGAGATGAACAGCTGGGTCGTGGATAGTGGGCAACGGTTTATCGTTCAGCGTATGGATTCATCCTACAGCCTGTTTATTATTTTCCTCGCCGCGAGTTTTGCCCTGCCGGTTAATTTCACCATTGTGATCTCCGAGCATATTTCCAACCGTCAGGCCGGCATTACCGTTTGGGCATACCCCTTACTTATGCTGCTCGCGAGCATCCCTGTATTTCCCCTGTTGTGGTCTGGTATCGCGGTGCAATCCGCATCGCCACTGCAGGACTACCTATTTGCTCTTCCTGCACTTACGGAACATCCAATCATTGCCGGACTGGGTGCGGCGAGTATTATTCTCATCGCCATTGCCCTGCTCTGTAGCATGTCGACCATGCTGGCAAAAATGGTTCTCAATAGTTTTGTTCTACCCGACAAGCTTTTCCAGAATCAGCCGCGACTGACCCGCTGGATAAACCTTCGCCTGCTATTGGCTTCATCGGCAATACTACTGAGCGCAGTTATGCTCAGTCAGGTAGTTAAAGAGAACAGTATTACCGATTTATATCTGGTGGGCTTTGCCGGACTGGCGCAGCTTACCCCGGGAATGTTGGCTTCTATTTATCTGCCCAAAGCCAATCGTCGGGGATTTATTATCGGTCTGATCGGCGGGCTATCAGTATGGTTGGTCGGACTGGCGATACCCCTTTTTAGCGGTGACTGGCAATGGCAGGTGCCGAGCACGGCGATTACTTTAACCTTTGGTATGGAGAGTTGGGATACCTGGGCCTTCGAAGCACTGATGGTCAATATCGCTCTGTTCACACTTTTTTCAGCGTTTTCGAAAATGGATGCCGAAGAGAAATTATTTGCCAAACTATGCATGGTCGACAATATCTATATCCCCGCGCGGGTCCAACTCAGTCACGGTTCTGTCGAAGAGATGACCCAAAGCCTGCGCAACTCTCTCGGCGATGAAGCTGATCGAGAGATCGAGCGCGCGCTGAGCGCACTTGAAATGGATAACAGTGAAACCAGACCTGCAGCCTTAAGAAAAATTCGCGACTCTCTCAACTCTTCCCTGACTCTGCGTTTTGGCGTACTCGCCGCCTATCGGATTATGGAAGAGTCGATTCCGCTAGCCCCTAAGGCAGCGCAAGAGTCCGATGATATTGACCTTATCGAATCGGTTTTAGCGATCCACAGCGACCGCCTGACCGGTATTGCCAGTGAGCTCAATAAACTGCGTATTCACCATCGCGAGATTATCGACAATCTGCCTACGGGTCTGGTCGCTCTGGGTCAGGACGGAGAGATCCTTAAATGGAACAGCAGTATGGAGACATACACAGGGCTTTCTGAATCCGATGCCAGAGGTGCACAGATCAGTGATCTGCCCGACCCATGGCAGTCGGTTATCAGTGAGTTTCTCGATAGCAACCAGAGCAGCAGTGAAAATATGCGCGTCGAAACGGAGGGCAATGCACGCTGGTTTAGCCTGCAGAAGTCGGCGGATCAAAGTACTGACAACGATTCGATTCTGCTGATCGAAGAGAGCACAAATTCAGTGCTGCTAACCCAGAACTATATCAATAATGAACGCCTTGCTTCAGTGGGTCGTCTCGCCGCTGGTGTGGCTCATGAGATAGGTAATCCAGTCACCGGTATCGCCTGTATTGCGCAGAATCTGCAACATGAAACTGAAGCGGGTGAAATTCAGAAATCTGCTGATCAAATCCTCTCGCAAACCAATCGCATCAATCTAATTGTTCAATCGCTGATTAATTTTTCTCGCGGTGAACGAAGCCTGCAAAATAACTCCCAGCCGGTCAATGTGCGCGAGGCAGCAGACGAGGCGATCCAACTGCTGAGTCTCAGCAACCAACAGGTTAAACAACAATTTATCTGCACCCTCAGTGCCGACCTGCATATTCTCGGGGACCACCATCAACTGGTGCAGGTGCTGCTCAATCTATTGAGCAATGCCCGTGATGCCTCCAACGAGGGAAGCCCGGTTACTGTCAGCGGTGAACTTCAGGATCAAAAGCTGAGCATAATGGTTAGTGATAGCGGCAGTGGTATTGACGATGATATTCAAGACCGGCTGTTTGAGCCCTTTGTCACTTCAAAGCAGCCGGGAGAGGGAACCGGTCTCGGTCTGTGGATTGTCTTTAGTCTGGTTAAAAATCTCGGCGGTGAGATCAATCTGATCAGTCCTGCGATTAACAGTGATCGCGGTACCACTGCACAGTTGCACTTTACTCTTTACAAGTAGCCATGCCATTCACAATTACCCATACTACCCAGTATGCAGCGCTTGTTTCCAAACCGCTTCAGAGTAACAATAGTATTTACCAACCCTCTGTTACAGACCCGTTATGACTAAAACCAGTATCAAACACCATATTCTGATTGTTGAAGATGAAGAGATAATTCGCAGCTCGCTGCGCAAATTACTCGAGCGACATGATTATCTGGTTAGCGATGCGGTGAGTATCAAGTCAGCCCGCGAGCTATTTGATTTTTCCGACTTCTCTCTGATTATCAGCGACCTGCGATTACCGGGACAGTCCGGCACCGATCTTATTGAACTGGCCAAGCCGGTACCGGTATTAATTATGACCAGCTATGCGAGCCTTCGGTCTGCGGTTGAAACCATGCGTCAGGGAGCGGTGGATTATATTTCCAAACCTTTTGACCACGATGAAATAATGGTCTCGGTAAAACGTATTATCGATGCCCCTAAAAAGGTCATTGAAGTTTCTGCCGGTCTCTCTCTGGAAGACTATTTCACCAGATTTGTGCTCGAAAATCAGGAGCATATGAACGAGACGGATCTGGCTAAAAAGCTAGGTATTAGCCGTAAAAGTCTATGGCAACGGCGCAATAAATTGGGCATCAATCGCAAGAAGGCCAGCGAAGATTCAACAGATTAATCTCTATACTGACGTCCATAATCTAACGCGACAGTTCTCAAATAAATCTAAAGCTGCCATATTTATTGCAATAAACCTGAAATAAGTGAATATTTCCCCTTGTATGCTGGTGTTATTTGGATACAATCAGGGAATCAGAACCAGCGGGTTCTGGTTATAATAATAATAAAAAATAATAATAATAAAATCCGGATGGATACGAAAGGAGCTTTCTACGGCCTTTAGCTTTAGGTTAATTACAGCCGCAGAAACACTTAGGGGGGGCTGTCTTAGGACACCCCTTATTTACTTGCAGTCTTGATCAGGTTGCCCGCAAGTATTATTCGCTGAGACTATTTCCCTGTTGTACGCTTTCATACTAGCTAATTCCTTACTGTCTATTTCATTGCATCAATTTCTTTATCGGCAAAGACTCCCGCAGATAGATTTCCTCTGTTAAACTCTCGCACTTAATCATTAACAAATCGGCAGCACTTAATGCTGGAACGCATAAGTAAGTTCTTCAAAAAAGATAAAAATTCAGATTTTTCTGGCGGCTATGTCTTCGGCCCCAGCGAACACTCCCTGTCGCCTGAAATGATCAATCGCGATGCGCGCAAAATAGTCGATGTACTGCAAAAAGCTGGCCATGAAGCCTATGTGGTCGGCGGCTGTGTTCGCGATCTACTGCTTGGACTAAAACCTAAAGATTTCGATGTGGCCACTAGCGCCAAGCCCTGGGAAGTAAAGGCGCTGTTTCGCCGCTCGCGCATTATCGGCCGCCGCTTTCAAATTGTGCACGTGCAGTTCAGCCGTGAAATTATTGAAGTCACGACCTTTCGCTCTAACGAAAATCAGAGTAATAGCAAAAATCGTCGTCAGCAGACCGACAGCGGAATGCTTACCAGAGACAATGTTTTTGGCAGCATTGAGGAAGATGCATCGCGTCGCGATCTAACGGTTAATGCACTCTATTACGATCCCAGTGATAACAGCATTCACGATTTCACTCGAGGTCTCGATGATGTGGATGACCGCATTATTCGAATTATCGGCGATCCTTCAACACGCTTTCGCGAAGATCCAGTGCGCCTGCTTAGAGTCGCCCGCTTCGCAGCCAAGCTCGACTTCGAAATTGAGCCCAACACAGCCAAACCCATGAGGCATCGAGCTGGTGATCTGCAACAGGTTTCACCGCCACGGCTATTTGATGAAACCCTAAAGTTATTTATGAGCGGCAATGGACTGATTACATTTAAGCTGCTGCTCAAATATAAACTCTTCGAGTATATAGTTCCGCAGCTGAACCCTATGCTCAATGATCAGCAGGGCCAGCCGCTTAAGCTTGTGGGTCAGGCTTTAATCAATACTGATAAGCGCATCCGCAACTCACAGCGCGTGACTCCGGCATTTATTTACGCCGCACTGCTCTGGCCTGTGGTTCAGCGACTGGCGAGCAACTATGAAAAGAACGGTAACTCGCCACCCTACGCACTGAGCAAAGCCGCTGGCGATATTATTGCCGCTCAGGTTCCGGTTACCGCAATTCCAAAACGTTTTACCATTCCCATGCGCGAGATATGGGATCTGCAGTTGCACCTTAAGCGCCGCGGTGGAAATCGAGCCAAACGTCTGGCCGAACACCCACGCTTTAGAGCTGCCTATGATTTTATTTTGCTCCGCGAGCAAGCGGGAGAAGATTTAGACGGCCTCGGAGACTGGTGGACTCAGTATCAGGATGTTGATGAAGATCAGCGCCAATCTATGGCTGAGGATGTGTTGAATAAGGACAAGAAGCCCAAGCGACGTCGCCGCCGACGCAACCAAAGCCCAAAGCCTGACAATGGCTAAGAAAGTGGCTGAGGTCTATATTGGATTGGGCAGCAATATGGATGACCCCCGGGACCAACTCCATCGCGCTCTGGAAAGCCTTGCCGCAGAACCTTGTATCGATTTAGTCACAGTCTCGGATTTCTATCAAACACCGCCCATTGGTCCCAGTCAGCCCGACTACACCAATGCCGCGGCGCAGTTGCAGACCAGCCTCTCTCCCGAATCCCTGCTCGACAGACTTCAATTTATAGAGCAGCAGCAGGATAGAGTGCGGACACTGCGCTGGGGACCGAGAACTCTGGATCTGGATATCCTTCTGTTTGACGATATTATTCAGGATACAGAGCGTCTAACTATCCCCCATCCGCGTATGGCCGAGCGCGCTTTTGTACTGCTGCCGCTGGCAGGTATTAATCCGAATCTATCCTTGCCTGATGGAAAAACTGTCAGCCAACTATTGGCAAATTGCTCTGTGCAGGGTATTGTCAAACTGTCCGCATAAAAAGTTAAACGGCGGCTTAAAACAGAACTGATTTGTAACCGCTGATTTGGGAGATCAATGTGGAACAAAGTATTCTTAGCGAATTTGACCTCGACCTGTCTACTGTTTCCATTCCTAAATATATTGCTATTGAAGGCCCAATCGGCATTGGCAAAACCACATTAGCCAAACGCCTGGCCAGTTCATTTAACTATGAAACCATGCTTGAAGACGCTGAAGAGAATCCATTTCTCGAGCGCTTTTATCAGGATCGGCGTGGCAATGCTCTGCCAACCCAACTGTTTTTCCTGTTTCAACGGATTCGTAAACTGGAAGCCCTGCGACAGGGTGATATTTTTCAGGAAGTGCGCATCTCGGATTTTCTGATCGAAAAAGATCCGCTCTTTGCACGAATTACACTGGACGATGACGAGTTTCGACTCTACCAAAACGTCTATGAAAATATTATCACTGACCTGCCAAAGCCGGATCTGGTTATCTACCTGCAGGCGCCGACAGAAACCCTCTATGACCGGGTTCAACTGCGTGGACTGCCCAGTGAAAAAGCGATAGAGCACAGCTACCTGCAGCAGCTAAATGATGCCTATACTCAATTTTTCTACTATTACGACGACACGCCATTGCTGATTGTAAATACGGCGGCGATCAATCTGGCTGAAGGCAGCCACGATTACAATAATCTGGTTCAGTATATGTTGCAGATTAACTCTGGCCGCCACTATTACAATCCTCACCCCCTGCAATAAAACAGCTATACTCACTCAACTGTTTACCATTCAAACCCGTCTGAGGGCAGATCAATACAATGAAGACTACAACTGCTAGCAGCCTGTCGGCAATGAAAGCCAACGGCGAAAAATTTGCCGTTATTACCGCCTACGACTTTACCTTTTCAAAGCTAATTGAAAATGCCGCGATTGAAGTGGTGCTAGTCGGCGATTCTCTGGGTAATGTTATTCAGGGCCGCGACAGTACCATCCCAGTGACAGTGGATGAGATGGCCTACCACACTGAAGCGGTTAAGCGCGGCAATGAACGCGCGCTGCTAATTACCGATATGCCCTTTATGTCCTATGCCACTGAAGCTCAGGCACTGGAAAATGCTGCAGTACTAATGCAGGCCGGCGCACAGATGGTTAAATTGGAGGGCGGCGAATGGCTGGCCGATACAGTTCACCTGCTGACCGAGCGCGGCATTCCCGTCTGTGGTCATGTGGGTCTGACACCCCAGTCGGTGCATAAACTGGGGGGCTATAAGATTCAGGGCAAAGAACAGCAGGCTGCCGCGCAGATGATTGCCGATGCCAAAGCTCTTGAGAGTGCTGGCGCAGAATTAATTGTTGTTGAATGTGTACCCTCATCACTGGGTCGTGAACTATCAGAGGCTGTGGATATTCCGGTAATCGGAATTGGTGCCGGCCCGGATACCGATGCCCAGGTTTTGGTCTTGCAGGATATGCTCGGAATTTCTCAGCGCTTGCCGAGCTTTTCAAAGAATTTTCTCGACGAAAGCTCTGGCATTGAAGAGGCTATTACTGCCTATGGCAATGCAGTCCGCTCTGGCAGTTTCCCGGGGCCAGAACACTGTTTTAAATAAGAGCTTTAAATAAAAGCTTTAAAAAAGAGATAAACATGACTAATTCCATCTACGATTTCAGCGTGCCAAACAGTGCTGGCGAAGAGATTTCTCTGCAGGACTATCAGGGAAAAGTAATACTGATCGTCAATACCGCCAGTAAATGTGGCTTTACCTCCCAGTACAGCGGCCTGCAGGAACTCTATGATCAATTTAAAGATCAGGGGTTAGTGGTTATCGCCCTGCCCTGCAATCAGTTTGGAGGTCAGGAGCCCGGATCTAACGCTGAAGTTCAGGAGTTCTGCCAACTTAATTATGGTCTGAGCTTTCCGGTGATGGGCAAAATTGAGGTCAATGGCAATGACCAGCACCCCCTCTACAGTTTCCTGAAAAGTCAGGCTGGCGGCCTGCTCAACGACAATATCAAATGGAACTTCACCAAGTTTTTAGTCGATCGTGAAGGCAATGTCGTCAAGCGTTATGGCTCAGTCCGCAAACCTGCTGTGATTGCGGCGGATATTCAAAAGCTTTTGTAAACCGAGGGCTTTTGTAAATCAATCCACCAGCTGGGGCCAACCCTGAGCCTGAACAAAGTCCTTTAAGTTCTTCGGTCGGTATTTATCATCCGCCTGCCAGCGCTGTTTTACCGAGCGGTGAATTAAAACCTCGCCACTACCATGATCTATAGGACGGTGAAACGGCCGCTTGGAACGATAGATATGCTTTCTCGACTGATGCAGTTTGGCGGTAGCACTGGGCTTTAAGCTGTTAGCCAGATGCTGTTCAATTTGTAGCCCCTCAGCTCTAGCCTGTTTGGCCATCCACTGCATAGGAATATCTGACAGCAACCCACCATCGGCATCCGCCGGATAACTGCCCCCGACATTACTGTGCACACCACAAAACCATACCTGCTTTAGGCTCATGCCCTGCCGCGGTTGCCAGATGGTTGGCTCAAAGTCCGAGCGCAACTCATCAATCGCCAGCGCATGGCGGGCCACCTTAATATTGGCCCCCATTTTAGTATCGTGAAATTCGTCCTCACGGTCCATCAGGCCGAGAAAGGAAAAAGGCACCCCCAGCGCACCGACCGTATCCCAGACCCCGACAAAAGTGATATTGCGATTGGCATGGGAGTGCTGGCTGCGAAATTTAACCGAAGCTTCACCGCCAGGGCGAAAGGCTTTTCCGGGCTTTTTATAATGGGCAAAGGCACTTTCGATCAATCGGGCATCGGCGCGTTTGAGAATGCCGCAGTTATTAATTAGCCCACATAGACTCCGCACTGTATAGGCGCCACGGCTAAATCCAAACAGATAGATCTCATCTCCGGGCGAGTAGTTCTGAACAATGTAGCGGTAGTCATCCATAATATTTTTATTGATGCCTTTACCGGTTACACCACCGCCTACTGAGGAGTAGTAAGAACCCACACCCCAGTCGTAAAAAACCTGTTGGGGTGTTCCATCCGTGGCTGTGGGTTTAATGCTTCTGGCGAGTTTTAAAACATTGGTGGGTTGATCTTTTTCGAGGTCTTTTTCTGGACGGTTCCATGTGCCATCGGCACAGATAACTATGCGCTTCATATCAATCTCCTACTTCCCTGTAGTTTTACAGTAATAAAATCCATCCCGATTAAAGCAATCGGGATGGGGACTCCAATTTTTTTAACAGGCGGCTAAACGCACCAGCCATGGCCAGGAGGCCTTGAGCGCGGCATAGGTGGGGAAGCCATAGGTGGCAGCGGCACCGGCTGCATTGGCCGCGTAGTGAGCCTTGATAGCACAGGTAAATGCGTGAAAGGCCGCGGCTCCAATCAGCGCCAACAATGCGGCAGCACCGAGAACAATCAGTGCGGCAATCAGCGGCGGCAGGGGTGCAAATAAAATCACGGCAGCAATTACTACCAGTCCAATAGCGACCTGATAAACAACTTGAAATAACGCGGGGATTTTTTTCGAGATAACGAATTGAGGGTCTGTTTTTGGGGTTTCGTTTGGCATATTACTTCTCCTTATAAAATAAAGTTGAGTCGAATTGACCTAATTTATTTTGCTCTTACCACTAATTCCTATAACGCCCATATCTCTTCCAAATCCCAAAATTGATAATTAGGGCAAATTAAAGGGGAAAATAAGAGAATTATTTCAGTGGTGATTCCTTGAACACTTCAAACGAGTCTAGTCGAGTAATTTGGAGATTGCCAAATCACCCGACGAACGGTAGCCGAGCCGCTGATCAGGTCAGCGGTTTTACATACAGAACCAGATTGTGGCCGACCAGCTGATAGCCATTTTTAGCGGCTATGCGCTCTTGCAGCTTTTCAATCTCCGCATCGTGAAACTCAATAACTTTGCCAGATTCGGTACAGACCATATGGTCGTGATGTTCACCGCGGTCAATCTCATAGACCGCAGGCCCATTGTCAAAGTTGTGTCTTTCAATAAGACCCGCCGCTTCGAATTGGGTGAGCACTCGGTAGACCGTGGCAATACCCACATCTTCACCGGCATCACGCAATGCCTGATAGATATCTTCGGCTGTCATATGACGATTGAGGCAGTTTTCGAGAATCTGTAAAATTTTAATTCTCGGTACGGTGACCTTTAGACCGACTTTTTTTAATTCTTGATCTTCTAGAGTCATGATTAGCTCTTCTCTATGTTAGTCGCATTGGGTATTATCCCCATTCGCGCAACTAACTGGAACCCCACAGATGCGAATAGTTCTACTTTGTTTGATTAGTTTATCTCTTCTTGCCACCGGCTGTAGCTGGGTGAAGTTTCCCGGCGTACACAAAGTTGATGTACAGCAGGGTAATATCGTCGATCAGGAGATGATTGATAAACTGCGTCCGGGCATGACCAAATCTCAGGTACGCTTTGTGTTGGGCACACCACTGGTAGTTGATACCTTTAACCAGTCGCGCTGGGATTATTATTACAATCGAGTGACCTCTGCAGGCAAAGAGACTCAGGAACAGGTCACGATCTTTTTCAATGCTGAAGAGCAGCTTGAACGCATGACTGGCGACTACCTGCCAACCACGGCAATCCCCGAAGCCAAATAGATTCCAGAATTAGAGCAGATTAGCCTTCCTGCTCTTTTTTCAGCTTGGCCTCTTCGGCGCGACGACGGCGCACTTCTTTCGGGTCAGCGATTAGAGGTCGGTAGATTTCAACCCGATCTCTCTCTTGCAGCTGGTAAGCATCCGGCTCCGGCAAACCCTTGGCGCCAAGCACCTGAGCAAAGATACCCATCTTGCTATTGGGCAGGTCAATTTCAGGAAAACTCTGCAAAATACCGGATTGTTCAACCGCTTGATAAGCGGTGGTACCGACCGCCACTTCGAGTTGTATCAGCTTCTGTTTTTCAGGCAATCCGTAAACCACCTCTACAGCGATATTTCCTTGAGTGTTTTTTTCATTATTAGTCATTTTTGTTTCCATAAATCTGGTCGGCTCGACGACAGAGTGAGTCTACAAGCTCGTTGGCCATACTAGAGAATAGTTTCGATGCAGCCAAGCCCACCGCCGTGCTGTTAAATTCAAATTCCAAATCCAGACTTACCTTGCAAGCCTGAGGGGTCAGCGCTTTAAATGTCCACACCCCTTTCAAACTTTTAAACGGCCCGTCCTCAAGATTCATTTCAATAACCGAGGGAGCCTGCAATTTGTTTCTGGTCATAAAGCTGGTCTTCACACCGCCCTTTTTTAAGTCCAACCGCGCAACCATTTGCTGCTCAGTATGCTCAAACACCTCAGCGGTCTGGCAACCCTCCATAAACTGCGGATAGCTTGCCACATCATTGACCAGATCATACATGGATTGGTCTGAGTGCATCACCAGAGCGGAGCGCTGAACAGTATTCACAGCGACCTCAAGAGAAGAACTTGTCGTAGATGCCCATCACAAACACAGCGGCGATGGCCACCGGTGCTATATAACGAAGAGTGAAACGCCACAGCTTCATCACCACTGGCGGCGTACCCTGCATTTCATCATCGACAAACTGTTCTTTCATCACATAGCCAACAAACAGTGCAATCAGCAGCCCGGATAGAGGCAGCATCACATTGGAGGTCAAAAAGTCGAGGAAATCGAAGAAGGTAAAGCCGGCAACTTTCGCCTCTGACCAGATATTAAATGAGAATACGCTACCTAATCCGAGCACCCAGATTCCACCGGCGATTAACAGGTTAGCCTGAACGCGAGTCATATTTTTCGCTTCGATCAACCAGGCAACTGCGGGTTCCAACAGAGAGATTGCCGAACTCCATGCAGCAATAGTCACCAGCACAAAGAATGCCGAACCAATCAGCAAACCGCCGGGCATACTGCCAAAGGCTACCGGCAGACTAATAAACATCAATCCGGGACCAGCACCGGGCTCAAGACCCGGAGTGGCAAAAACAATCGGGAAGATTACCAACCCGGAAATAATCGCCACCATGCTGTCGAAAAAAGCCACGGTTAAAATGGTTTTACCTATATTGGCGTTCTGAGGCATATAGGCGCCGTAGGCCATAATCGCGCCCATACCAATACTGAGGGTGAAAAATGCCTGCCCCATCGCCTCGAGCAAACCCCGCCCGGTGAGCGCATCGAGATTAAAGCTAAACAGAAAATCCCAACCGGCCTGAAAATTACCGCGGAAAATACTGAAACCCAACAGTACAAACAACATCACAAATAGCAGCGGCATCAATATTTCAACAGCGATGCCGAGACCTTTTTTAACACCACCGACCACCACACCAACACAGAGCAGCAGGAAGAATGTCTGCCAGCCTATCAGTCGAACCGGATCAGCCAAGAGATTGCTAAACACCGCAGAGGCGGCATCACCACTGGCTCCACGCAATTCTCCGGAAGCCATGGCAAAAATATAATCCAGTGCCCAACCGGCAATCACTGCGTAGAAAGAGATAATTAACATGCCGGCAATAACCCCCAGCCAGCCGAGATTGCGCCAGGCAGAATGGGAGCCGCTTTCAGCAACCAGTTCACGCACCGAGTTAATTGGGCTCTGTCGTCCGCGACGACCCACAGCCACCTCGGCCATCATCACTGGCACGCCGATTAGTAAGATACAGGCTAGATAAGCGAGAACAAATGCACCACCACCATTGTTGCCGGCCACATAGGGAAACTTCCACATATTGCCAAGCCCAACTGCCGAGCCAGTAGCCGCCATAATAAATGTCCAGCGACTAGCCCAGGTTCCGTGCATCCCTTTTTGTTGCAAGCCCATAAAACCTCTCCAATTTTTATCCCGAATTGTAACGCTATCCCCAGAGCGATCCTAATAAAAAACGTTCTGCGCCGATGCATTTGTTTATGATAAATAGACTAGCCGACGTATAATTACCCGCTATGACGAAAAAGAAACCTAAAGTCCCATCAAATACTATCGCTCTCAACAAGAAGGCGAAGCACAACTATTTCCTTGAACAAAAGTTTGAGGCGGGAATTGCTTTGATGGGCTGGGAAGTGAAAAGCCTGCGCGATGGAAAGGTCAATTTAACCGACACCTATGTTTTGATACAGAATGGTGAGGCCTATTTAATAGGTACTAATATCACTCCTCTGAAGACCGCTTCAACCCACTATGTGACCGAACCGATCCGCTCGCGCAAACTCTTGCTCAACCGCCGCGAACTGGACAAGCTTGAAGCGGGGGTCAATCAGAAAGGTCATACCTGTGTCTGCACCGCGCTGTACTGGAAAAATCATCTGGTTAAGTGTGAGATCGCCCTTGCCAAAGGCAAGGCCGATTTCGATAAACGTCAGGATGAAAAAGAGCGCGACTGGGACCGTCAAAAGCAGCGGATTATGCGCCACTCCTAACGGATGATGTTTACTTCTTGCGATCAAATAGCCCTTTCAGTGCGCCAGCTTTTTCTTTGACCTGATCTTCTAGCGACCGGCCTAAATCTCGAACCGCACCAGACTGACTAACCGCCTTGCCCGCTGCACCGACAATAGCGCTAATAATTTCTCCCGCGGCTTCGGCTCCGGAAACGCCCTTATTACCTTCAGCAGACTGACCTATATCGGTAAGCTGCAAATCCGGCAGCGCCAGATCAATGCCCTTGCCCCCCAAAATAGCGTAGTGAACCTTGCCATCTGTAATTCTCAGATCGCGGATAATAAATTTTTTGCCGCTCTCGCCAGTACTACTCTGCTCAGAACCTGTACCCAGATACGCGGCAATATTGGACTGAATCTGATCGAGATTACTGCGTCCATCGGCTCGCTCCATAGTAATTTCTGGCGCTACAATCCGCAGGGACTCAATAATAATAGTGTCGGTGGCCAGTGAATCAGCATTCATGGCAAAGCTAATCTCTCCCAGCGTAAAGGCATTGGCCGCAGCGAAACCCTCCGGGTTGCCAACTCGCAATCCGCTAAAACGTCCCTTTGCAGTGGTCAGGGACAGATCTACCGAACTCAGGGTAACCTGAGACTGAGTCATCTCCGGACCAATGGTTTCAACAGCGGTCTTGATACCGCGATCGAGATTGATAATCACAAACACCAGCAGTGCCACCGCCAATAAAATAATTGCCGAGACTATTTTTGTTACCTTCCTCATAAGCTTCCTCTGGAAAATTTAATCATGATTAGAAAATTGCAGTTAGATAAAGCATAGATGCTATTCTGTAATCTGTAAAAATAGCTGCGGCTCTAGCCGAGGATTCATTTAAATATGCTATCAACAAAGCCATCAACCCTGTCTCCGCTCGCGACCCCCTCGGTTGTTATCGAAGGGCTAAAGCTGCTCTGGCATCGACGTATTCGCTGGCTGGTGATTATCCCGGTGGTTATCAATATTGTTATGTTCTCAGCGGCCACCTGGTTTGCGGCACTCTGGGTCAGCGATTGGCTCAATTGGCTGATTGCCTCAGTACCCCAATGGTTGGAATGGCTGGTATGGGTAATCTGGCTGCTATTTGCCCTGTTGGCACTGGTTATCTATGCCTTTACCTTTACCCTGTTTGCCCATCTGATTGGCTCGCCATTTTATGGAATTATTGCGGAGCGGGTGATTGCCATGGAGCGCGGTGTCAGCGACCGAGCGCCTGAAACTTTAACCGCAATGCTTAATACAGCCCGCGATAGCTTTCTTCGAGAACTGCAGATACTGGCCTATATGCTGCCCCGCACTATCGGCGTCTTATTGGTTACGTTGATCGTCAGCTTTATACCGCTGATCAATATTTTTGCGCCGCTGATTGCCGGCAGCTGGGCGGCCTGGTCTCTGGCGATACAGTATTTTGATTATCCCGGGGACAGTGATCAGGTGGGATTTAGGGAGGTTCGTCAGATAGCCGCGAAGCAGCGCTGGCTTTCACTGGGCTTTGGATTATCTGCTCTTGGAGCTGCGGCGGTTCCAGTGCTTAATCTGGTTCTACTGCCGGCGACGGTAGTCGGCGGCACCCTGTTATGGTGCCGCGAGTACAGTGATCAGAGTCATTAGGGGCTTTTTGCGAGAAGCAAAAGGGATTACTCAGCCGCTTTTTCCTGCTCTGCTTTTGAAGGCTCTTCATTAGGGACTTCATTAGGGGCTTCTTCTGAAGAGGCTTCTTTTACAGGCTCTTCTTTTACAGGCTCTTCTTTTACAGGAGCATCTTCTTTAGAGACTTCTTCGGTAGGAGTCTGTTCTTTTACAGGCTCTTCCACAACGGTCTCTTCCATAACGGGCTCTGCTGCAACCGGCTCTTCTACAGGTGCTTTCGCCTCCGGCTTTTCCGCTACTGGCTTTTCTTCAACTGCATCAGCAGCCTCCGGCTTGGGAGCCTTTGCCGCTGCCGCTTCTTTGGGCGCATCTTTCTTAGGCGCATCTTTTTTAGCTGCAGGACGCTTGCGAGTGGGCGCTGGAACATCGACTAACAGAGCCTCATCCGGCATGGTGCAAGGAAGCTTCATATCCAATAGCTTTTCAATTGGCTCTAGCAAAAACGCATCATCTTCACAGGCAAAGCTAACTGAAATACCGGTTTGTCCGGCACGACCAGTGCGGCCAATACGGTGAACATAGTCTTCCGGCTCTTCGGGCAGCGTGAAGTTAATAACATGACTAACACCGTTAACATGAATACCACGGCCGGCAACATCGGTGGCGACCATCACTTTCAGGCTGCCATTTTTAAAGGATTCAAGGGTTTTCATACGGCGATTCTGTGGCACATCACCGGCGATCAGACCCACTTTAAAGCCCTGCTTTTTAAGACGCTCATAAAGAGTTCGACAGATATCCCGGCGATTGGCAAACACCATCACGCTCTCCACTGCATCATCTTTAAGAATATTCTGCAGCAGATTAAATTTCTCATTGGCAGTGGTAATAAATATCTTCTGCTCAACAGTATCGGTGGCTACACGCTCCGGCTCCATCTCGAGCATTACCGGCTTATCGGTCCACTGTTCAGAGAGGCGCAGTACTTCAGGAGTGAACGTCGCAGAGAATAAAAGAGTCTGGCGATCTTCGCGAGGTGGTGTCAGTCGCACCAGTCGGCGCACCTGAGGGATAAAGCCCATATCGAGCATACGGTCGGCTTCATCGATAATTAGCACCTCGACCTGATCGAGGTGAATATCTTTATTGTTGGCGAAATCGAGCAGACGACCCGGTGTTCCCACCAAAATATCGCAGTGGTTCTTCTGAACTTTCTGCAGCTGTTTGGCGTAATCCATACCGCCAACCAGCGTATGTACTTTAAGGTCTGTATGCTTGACTAACTGCTCTGCATCTTCACCAATCTGAATTGCCAGCTCTCGGGTGGGAGCCAAAATAAGCGCCCGCGCTTCACCCATATAGCGCTCATCTTCGATCGGGTGTCTTAATAAATCGCTGATAGTACTGACCAAAAATGCCGCTGTCTTGCCGGTACCGGTCTGCGCTTTGCCGACCATATCGTGGCTGCGCAATGTGTGGGGCAGCGAAGCACCCTGAATCGGTGTGCAATAGGAGAATCCGGCACTGTGAATACCACGCATTAGAGGCAGTGGTAAATCAAGGTCGTGAAAGCGAACCTTGCCCTCTTGAGGCTCAACAACGAATTGGTCAATAGACCATTTCTTATTGCCACCACGACCGCGGCCACGACGTCTTCCGCCTCGTGATGATGAGTTTGATGGTTTGCTGTTTGAGCTTTGGTCGGGTTTAGCCGACGTATCAGTAGTGTCAGTCAAGGTTAGGCACGCAGTGTTGGACAGTGGGGTTGAACCCGATTAAATGCGCAATAAATCCCCTAAAAGGGGCTAACAGCGCTCATATTTGCGCGCGAAGTGTAGCAGAATTGTCGACTGCCCGTTTAGTTTAATAAACGGGCCTTGCAGGGGCCCTGCTGTCGATCGCCCGGCTGGCTCTATTTAAAACGCTTCGAGAGCCAGTAATCAACGCTTACCCAGCGCCCAGCACCGCTAAATAAAAGCATTAGCAACATAGCAAAATAGGTCGCCGCAAATTCAATGCCGTTGTTCAAAACCACAAAGCTGCCCTTTTCCGTCAACCAACCGTAGTTGCCATGTCGGCGCAAAATAGATTTTGCAGCCGCAACTCGCTCACCCACTTCAACACTGTTTTCAAGACTTCTCTGAGCTGCGGGAATACCAACGGTGGCCAGTACTTTTGCCGTACTGGTATCCGGGTCACCCGGAGCGATGGCAAACCAGCCATTATCCCAGTGGGCGGTTCCGGCAGCGACGATCATGGTCATCATCAGTGGAATAACAACCAGTCTGGTTGCCGCGCCAACTAACAGCGCCAAACCACCAAACAGCTCTGCACTGGCGGCCAGAAAAACCATCACTGCGGGCATTGGCAGACCCAGCCCCCAATCGGAATTGCCAAACCAGGCGACCATATCATCCCAGTTGGCAAACTTATGGGCTCCGACACCAATAAAAATTGGTGCCAGATAAAGGCGCAGTGCCAACGGGCCAAGCCAGTCGATGCATTTTAGTTTTTCGATAAATAAACTGTATAGCGAGGTTAATTTTTGCATTTCAGTCACTCCATTGAATCTTTGTGTTTGTTATCTGGTGGGTTATCTGATGAATAAGCTGCCGGATTAGATTGCATTAGGGTAAATAAATTCCGGACATCTAACAACTAACGAAAAACTCAGTATATATTCCGCGAATAGTTTGTCTTTTTACTCGCATTGCGCAGTGGTTTAAACGAAGATAAGCCTTAACCAAAAATTGTGCTGACAATGCTTTTCAAAAACACCAATAACTCTACGTTTATAAATAATGTGACGGCGCTCTGGCGCCTTGCCGGACCACTTATACTCGGCCAAATCGCAGTGGTCGGCATGAACGTAACAGATATTTACGTGGCCGGCCAAGTCAGCGCTGACACACTGGCGGCCGTGCAACTGGGCGGCAGTATGTGGGCGATGATCAATCTGGTGGTGATTGGCATTATGATTGGTAACAGCCCAATTATTGGCAACTACTGGGGGGCCGGACAGACCCATTTGGTGCGCTTCCAATTTCAGCAGGCACTGTGGCTTGCGGTCCCTATGGGCATACTGGTCAACTGCGCGATTCTGTGTGGAATTTTTATTCTCGGCAAGTTGGATATATCCGCTAATGTCTATGATATTGGCCGCAGCTATCTGATGCCGTTCCTGATCACCGGTTTAATGTTTCCAGCTTTCTTTGCCTTTCGCAGCACCTTTGAAGGAATAGGCGACACACGCCCGGTAATGGTATTTAACGCCGCCGCATTTTTACTCAATATAGTGTTGGACTACGCACTGGTCTTTGGTCACTTTGGCTTACCGGCCATGGGCGGCGAAGGTGCCGCCTGGGCAACCGTTATCGTGATGACATTTTTACTGATCTGCATGGCCGTCTATGGTCAGCGCTCGCGAACCATGCGCGGGCTTAAACTCTATCATCAGTTTGCGCGGGCGAAAATTTCGGCGATTGCCAATATCCTCAGACTCGGGGTTCCCATTGCTCTGAATATTTCTGCGGAGATGTCGTTCTTTGCGATTATTCCTCTGTTGGTTGCCCACTTGGGTTCCGGCGTACTCGGCGCTCATGCTATCGCCATCAATATTGATTCTCTGGCCTTTATGGTGCCACTGGGAGTGGCTCAGGCTCTGACCATTATGGTTGCCCATGCCGAGGGTTCTAAAAACCCCAAGTTTGCCAGACAGATCTGTCTGGTTGGCTACAAGCTGGTATTTTTGCTGGCGCTGGTGATGGCGGCAATCAAGATTATTTTCCGCAGCGATTTTGCCAGCGCATTTAGTGCTGACCCCAATGTGCAGGCAATCGCCATAAACCTGTTCTTTTTTGCCGCCTTGCTGGGCTGTATTGACTGCCTGCAGATGTGTGCGAGTGGCGCACTGCGTGGCTATAAGGATGTGCGCCTGCCGCTGTTAATTCAGGTGACGGCATTCTGGGGCATCGCTTTCCCAATCGCCTACTCACTGGCACTAACGGATTTTTGGGGAGAGCCTCTGGGGATTTACGGGTTCTGGGCCGGTATGGTTATTGGCGCACTGTGCGCGGGAATTGGCTTGCTGACCCGATGGAATATTGTATCCCGCAGCAAAATTCACGCCGCCGCTAATGAGCAGGAGGCAGCGAGTATCGGCCAAGGGTAATTCGCTCTAGGCTATTTAGATCGAGGCGAGTTTCCACCAGGCCAAAGCCTGCTTGCTCAAACAGTTCTCTAACCGCAGCGCCCTGCTGATATCCGTGCTCAACCATTAACCAACCACCATCAGCTAGATAATCGACACTCTGAGCAATCAGCAGGCGCAGATCGTCCAGACCCTGAGGCCCAGAGACCAACGCCGAGGCGGGCTCAAAACGCACATCACCCTGAGTAAGGTGAGCATCGTCGGTCTCAATATAAGGTGGGTTACTGACAATTAGATCGAACTGCTGTAGGGCAATTTCTGCAAACCAGTGGCTCTGAAATATTTCAACATTCTCCAACTGACAATGCTGACAGTTAACTTTGGCAAGTTCCACCGCACCGGGCATTAGTTCTACCGCGCTAACCCGCCAGCGACTCTGCTCGGTGGCCAACGCCAGTGCAATAGCACCGGTGCCGGTACCCAGATCTAGCACCTTGGACTGCTCGGGCAGTTCCAATTCAAGGGCTGTTTCTACCAATAATTCTGTTTCCGGGCGCGGTATCAATGTGTCCGGCGAGACTTTTAGGTCTAGGGTCCAAAAACCCTGAGTTCCAATTAAATAGGCTACCGGTTCACCGGCAATACGCCGCTCTAAGAGCTGTTGAAACTGTTCTTGAACAGCTTCAGTCAGTTCCCGATCAGGCCGGGTTTTTAGATAGGTACGGTCGACATTGAGCAGATAACAGAGCAAGAGCTCGCAATCCAATCTCGCTGTGTCGCTGAGATGGTTGAGCTGCACAGCGGATTGGAGTAGCTGGGAAATGATCATTAGTCGGCAAGGCTGGCCAGCTGCTCCGCCTGAAATTCACTGACCAATGGCTGAACAATTTCATTGAGAGAGCCTTCCATCACTTCGCTTAACTTGTAGAGGGTAAGGTTGATGCGATGGTCGGTAACGCGCCCCTGAGGGAAGTTGTAGGTGCGAATTCGCTCTGAACGATCGCCGCTGCCAACCAGACTTTTACGCTGATCAGACTGCTCTTTGGCAACCGCTTCGTCCTGCGCCGCAGTCAAACGAGCCTGTAGAACCGACATCGCCTTGGCGCGGTTTTTATGCTGTGAACGCTCGTCCTGACACTCCACTACCAGCCCGGTGGGCAGGTGGGTAATACGAATCGCCGAGTCAGTTTTGTTCACGTGCTGACCACCAGAACCCGAGGCGCGGAAGGTATCTACCCGCAGATCGCCCTTATTAATTTCAATCGCATCCTTCTCATCCGCTTCAGCCATAATCGCCACGGTGCAGGCTGAGGTGTGAATACGGCCCTGAGATTCGGTATCTGGCACTCGCTGAACACGGTGGGCGCCAGACTCAAACTTAAGCTTGGAAAATACCCCCTGCCCGACAATTCGCGCGATAATTTCTTTATAGCCACCGTGATCACCCTGACTCTCGCTGATCACCTCAACTTTCCAGCGCTGGTTTTCCGCAAACCGGCTGTACATGCGGAATAGATCGCCGGAGAAAATCGCCGCTTCGTCGCCGCCAGTTCCGGCGCGAATTTCAAGGAAGACATTTTTCGAATCATTGGGATCTTTGGGTAGTAAAAGCTTTTGTAGATCTAGCTCCAACTCTTCACGCTGGGCTTCGCCGCTGCGCAGTTCTTCCTGACCCATCTCGCGCATATCCGCATCGGAGTCTTTGAGCAGCAGCTTGGCTTCATCAATATTTTCTAGCACTGATAGATAGGCCTGATAGCTTTTTACTACCGGCTCGAGCTCAGCATACTCTTTGGATAGGCTACGAAAGCGATTCTGATCGCTGATAATATCGCCATCACTCAGCAGTGCGCCAACTTCTTCGTAGCGTTCAGAGAGGTGATCCAGTTTGGATAGAATTGATGCTTTCATGGGTTTTCCATATCTCGTTTGTTGGCCAGATTACAGCGCTAAAAATTTTTAAAATGTGGGAGTTGCGGGGTATCTCAGCTTAAACCTAGCTAACGCTTTTTATCTAAACCAAACAGTTCATGGGTGGCGTGAATGGTTTCATCGCTGCCCTCTTCGCCGGCCTGCTTGAGGCGGGTGGTGGGTTTGTGCATAAGCTTATTGGTCAGGTTGCGTGCCAACGTGGCGATAACTGACGGCGAGTCCTGACCTCTCTCAAGTGCTGCCAGCGCCTTATCAACTTCTTCATCACGAATTTTTTCAACGCTATCTCGAAACGCACGAATGGTATCCACCACGGCCAGTGAGCGCTGTTGACGAGACCAGTCCTCAGCTTCCTGATCGATAATTTCCTGAGCCACATCGGCGGCAGTCTGGCGGGCGCGAAGATTGTCCTGAATCACTTCCTGCAAATCATCCACGGTATAGAGATAGACATCAGCCAACTCCTCAACCTCGGGCTCAATATCTCGCGGCACCGCAATATCGACCATAAAGATCGGCCTGTGCTTACGCTTTTTAAGCGCTGACTCGACGGCACCCTTTCCCAGAATAGGTAGCTGGCTGGCGGTGGAGGAAATAACTATATCGGCCTTGGGCAGATAGTCGGGAATATCCGACAACAGTATCGCCTCGGCGGAAAAGTCTGCGGCCAATTCCTGCGCCCGGTTAAGGGTGCGATTGGCCACGGTAATACCGCCAATTTTTTTCTCGCGCAGATGCCGCGCCACTAGCTCAATGGTTTCACCGGCGCCAATTAACAGGGCGTGAGCATCTTTTAGGTCGGCAAAGATCTGCTCGGCCAGACTCACTGAGGCATAGGCGACGGAAACCGGATTTTGGCCTATAGCTGTCTGCGAGCGCACGCGCTTGGCGGCGGCAAAAGCATATTGGAAAGCCTGATTTAAAAAGGTTGAAACAGTACCGGCTTCACGACCGACGGCATAGGCAGATTTAATCTGACCAAAGATTTGCGGCTCACCTAAAACCAGAGAGTCGAGACCACTGGCAACCCGCATAATATGACGCACCGCCTGTTGATCGCGGTGGCAGTAGTAGCAGGACTGCAACTGTTCGAGCTCTATAGACTTATGCTCTGCCAACCAGCCCAACAGCTGTTCATCACTGACATCACCAGACAGATATATCTCGGTGCGATTGCAGGTCGAGAGCAGCGCCATCTCATCACCATCCAGATGGCTGAGAGCCTGCTGCAGTGATTCGATCACTATTTCCGGGGCAAAGGCAACCCGCCCGCGGAGATCCACGGAGGCGGTTGTATGATTGATGCCAAATGCCAGAATGCTCATAGCTTGTCTAAAATGCTTCTCTTGTGTGTCTGTTTCGCGTGCCTTTCATACGTGCCTTTCATAGGTGCCTTTCATATAAGCTACTCCAACTATTACTTATTTATAGAGCAGTCTATACTCAGAACAAGCGGCCATTAAATAAGCACATTATTTGTTCTGATTTCATTGGTCGACGATTTTACACGAGTTTTGCCTGAGTCAGGTCGGCATAATCAGAAATACTATAAAAAAACACAATTGCTGGATTTGCGGCTAACCTTTTTTAACCACTACTGTCTTAGCCCTAACAGTAACCATCTTAAAAAAACACGCTGAAATTTTTACCTATAAAGGCACCAAACTATTAAAGCAATGAATCTCGCCCATCTGGCAACCCTTAAGCTCGCTATTGCAATACTGCTATCGGCCTGTGCAGCTATTCCCGAGATCCAGCCACAGCCACCGGGTTCAGCGACTGAAATGATTGCCGACAGCGACCCTAAGGGAGACCCGGAAGATAATTCCGAAGAGACGGCGCCAGAAAGCCCCCAGTCAGCCGAACAAGCTACCAAGGCATTTCCCGAAGAGACACTCTATCAATTGCTTGTGGCCGATATTTCGCTGATCCGCGGCCAGTTTGAACCTGCCCTGGAAAAGTATCTGCAACAGGCTCGAGAAACCCGCGATATGGCAGTCATTACGATGGCCAATCGTGTAGCCCTGCACCAGAGAGATACTGATGCGCTTCTGGAAACCGCTCTGTTATGGGTTGAGCAAATGCCTGATCAGGCAGAAGCCCATCAGGCTGCCCTGCAGGCCTATGCGCTTCAGGGCAAGCCTCTTAAAGCACTGTCACACGCCCACTGGCTGTATGTTTATGAAGATGATATCGAAGCTTTTCTGGCTGTCACTGCTATTGACGAAGGCTCCAAGCAGGCACTGATACCCTCACTTATTGAAGCCTATCAAAACCTCTCGCTGGATAAAGACAAACAGCCAATGGTGAAATTGGCTCAGGCGATCTTATTTCTTGAGAGCGGTCAGGCTGCGACTGCCATTGAAACTGCCGAACAGTTTTTAGAATCGGCACCGGGCAATCAGCGCGGTTTGTTATTTTTAGCGCAGACCCTGCAGCAACAAAATAGAATGCCAGAGGCTCTCAACTTACTGGAAGCCGCTCTGCTAGAAACTCCGCAGAACAGAACTCTGCGCCTGCAATACGCCCGCCTTTTAACCCTAACTGATCGCGCTCAGGCAATTGTCCAGTTTGAAATGCTTCGTCAAAAGGATGCGGATAATCAGCAGGTCAACTATCTACTGGCTCTGCTGTATTTAAATCAGGGAACAGTGGATCCGGCTGTAGAGCTGTTTGTTGAGGCCTCCAGCGATCCCTCTATTTATGCCGATGCCCATTATCATCTCGGCAGTATTGCCGAACGCAAAGGCTTTAATAGCAGTGCTCTGCAACATTATCAGCAGGTTCGAAGCGGGCGCAATTATCTGGCCGCCGCATCGCGCAGTGCTCTACTTCTGACTCAACAACAGGGTATTAGTAGCGCTCGCAGCTACCTGCAAAATCTACGGACTGAACAGCCCAGCCAGTCCCCTGCACTTTTTCAAATGGAGTCGAACCTTCTCATCAGCACTGACCGGACAGATCAGGCATTTAATATTCTCACCCATGGTCTGCAGGAACATCCTGACAACCCACAGCTGCTCTATGCACGCTCCATGGTTTCTGAAATGCAAAATAATTACCAACTTGTCGAGCGTGATCTTCGCGCCATATTGGCTCAGGATCCCGACAATTCAGCCGCCTTAAATGCTCTGGGTTACACCATGGTTTTGCACACCGATCGACTAGAGGAAGCGCACAGATTAATTAAGCGCGCCTACCTACTTAATCCCGGCGAACCCGCTATTCTGGATAGTATGGGATGGGTACTATTTGTTCTCGGCCATCCCCGGCAGGCACTGCCCTACCTTGAGAAAGCAATGGGGATTATGGAAGATCCGGAAATAGCCGCCCATCTAGGTGAGGTGCTGTGGGTTCTCGGCGATCGGCAGGCGGCGATGGAAACCTGGAATCGTGGGCTTGAACAGGCGCCGGACGATAAAAATATTAATGAGGCAATAAAACGTCTTGCGGGGCCTTTGATAACAGACCCAATGAAAGACTCGATAAAAGACCCGATGAAAAGCATAGACACCGAGGCTTTTGGTATAGAATCTACGCCAACTCCTATTGATAAGCCCAGTGCCGAGTAATGCCCGTGATCCGTGTTAGCCTTCTTATACTAATTATTTCTCTCGCTGCCTGTAGCACACAGCCGCCAATGACACCTCTCTCGAGCAGCTGGCAACAGCACCAACAGCGCATTGCCAAACTTGAAGATTGGAAGCTCGCCGGCAAACTTGGCTTTCGCACTCCCGAGGAAGGCGGCAGTGCTTCGGTTAACTGGACGCAGAAAGATAGTCGATATCAACTATCCCTATCCGGCGCTTTCGGCATCGGCGGGGCAAAAATTATTGGCGACAATAAAACCGCTGAGATGCTCTATGGCGAGACTATTTATCGCCACAGTCCTCAACAACTGGCAATGCAACTGACCGGGCTACCTCTGCCGGTAGATGCTTTAAGCTGGTGGGCACGGGGCCTGCCCTCACCGACTCAGTCTGCAGTAACCAATTTGGCCACTGGTGCCGATGGGCTCGCCAGTGGATTTGAGCAGGCGGGCTGGCAACTCTTATTTAGCCGTTATCGAGAGACCGGCGGAGAGATACTGCCGGGAAAAATAACCGGCACTTATAATCTCGCCAGTGAAGATAGGAGCTATTCATTTAAACTGGTAATATCGAGTTGGAAATACCACAAAGAAGAATAGTTTGACCATGTTTTCATCAATCACCCTGCCGGCACCGCCGAAATTAAACCTGTTTTTACATATAACAGGGCGGCGTGATGATGGTTACCATAATCTGCAAACCCTCTTTCAACTGCTCGACGGCGGTGACAATCTCACTTTTACCCCTACCGAAAATAGCCAAATCAGCTTATCGCCGCAGATCGAAGGTGTTGCCGAGAGCGACAATTTAATTGTTCGCGCCGCGCTAATTCTTCAGCAATACAGCAACGGCTCTCAGGGCTGCAAGATCCATCTCGACAAGCAATTACCCATGGGCGCTGGGCTCGGCGGGGGCAGCAGCAATGCAGCAACCACGCTGCTGGCCTTAAATAAACTCTGGGGCTGCGATTTACCGATAAAAAAACTCGCCGAATTAGGCGCGCAACTGGGCGCAGATGTGCCGGTTTTTGTCGAGGGTTATAGCGCCTTTGCCGAGGGAATTGGCGAACAATTAACCCCTGTGGAGATTCCCGAATGCTGGTATTTGATCGTTACTCCCGACTGTAATGTGTCGACAGCGAAAATATTTTCAAATCCTCAATTGACAAGGAACTCCGCACCGATCAAAATACGCGCCCTCTCGGAGGAGCAGTACAGGAATGACTGCCAGACTATTGTCGAAAAGTTACATCCACAGGTTAAAGAAGTTGTGGACTGGCTAGAGACATTTAGTAAGCCTCTGATGACAGGAACTGGGGCTAGTGTGTTTTGTCGCTGGGCTACTGAAGCTCAGGCCAAAGAAGTTTTATCTAGGGTTCCGCAGCACTGGAATGGGTTTGTCGCAAAGGGTGTCAATCACTCTCTAGTGCATCAGAAGTTGAAAGAGTTTTTTATTGGGGCGTCGCCAAGTGGTTAAGGCACCGGGTTTTGATCCCGGCATCGGAGGTTCGAATCCTCCCGCCCCAGCCAATTACTAAAACTATGAAACTAGGAATCCTCTCGTGGCTAGATTAATGGTCTTCTCTGGAAACGCAAATCCAGAACTGACAAATCAAATCGCTCGACAGTTGGGTGTTGCACCTGGCAAAGCAACCGTTGATATCTTCTCAGACGGCGAAATAAATATTGAAATCCACGAGAACGTTCGCGGAAACGATGTATTTGTTGTGCAACCAACCTGTGCGCCTACCAACCGCAATCTCATGGAATTAGTTCTGATGATCGACGCACTGCGTCGCGCATCAGCCGCACGTATCACTGCAGTTGTACCCTACTTTGGTTACGCTCGACAGGATCGCCGAGTGCGCTCGGTACGTGTACCTATCAGTGCTAAAGTAGTGGCTGATATGCTCTCCAATGCTGGCGTTGACCGTGTACTTACTGTCGACCTCCACGCAGAACAGATTCAAGGCTTTTTCAACTGCACGGTTGATAATGTCTATGGCGCACCCGTATTGCTCAGCGATATTGAGCGTCAAAATCATAAGAATTTACAGGTTGTCTCTCCAGATATCGGCGGTGTTGTTCGCGCCAGAGCGGTTGCTAAGCATCTGGGTTGCGATCTGGCAATTATCGACAAGCGTCGTCCCTCAGCTAATCAGACTGAAGTGATGAACCTGATCGGTGAGGTTACTGACCGCACCTGTGTTCTGGTCGATGATATCGTCGATACAGCTGGCACCCTGTGCAAGGCTGCTGAAGCACTGAAGAAAAACGGTGCTAAGAAAGTTGTCGCCTACGCCACGCACGCAGTTCTGTCTGGCAGCGCAATTGATAATATTAAAAACTCTCAGTTGGACGAGTTGGTGGTTACCAACAGCATCCCACTGAGTGATGAAGCTAAAAAATGCGGCAAGATCCGTACTCTGCAGCTGGGTAAGTTACTCGGTGAGTCGGTTCGTCGTATTAGCAATGAAGAATCTATCAGTGCCATGTTTGACTAGAACGTTTGACTAAATCTTCGGATTAGCCAACAAACACTGTTACAACCGCCTCAACCCGAGGCATTAAAACTCCATTACAGGTCTGGTCGCGGTCTGTTTTGGCATAACTTGGAGACTATTATGTCTACTGATTTAACGTTACAAGCGAAAGGTCGCGAAGATACAGGGAAAGGTGCGAGCCGCCGCCTGCGTCGTCTGGCCGGAGAAATCCCAGCCATCATTTACGGTGGTGGAAAGAAAAAACCAGCTCAGATTAGCCTGGTTCACAAAGATGTGATGAAGTCACTCGAGAACGAAGCATTCTATTCACAGATTCTTACTCTCGATGTCGACGGCAAATCTGAAGAAGTGATTCTTAAAGATGTACAGCGTCACCCGGCAAAGCCGATTGTTTTGCATATGGACTTCCTGCGCATCAGCAAGAACACTCAGCTGACGACTAAAGTGTCTATCCACTTTATCAATGAAGATACCTGTGTAGGCGTTAAAATTGGCGGCGGTATTATTGCTCACAGCATGACCGAGCTGGATATCCAGTGTCTGCCAAAAGATCTGCCTGAATTCGTAGAAATTGATCTGGCTGAAGTTGAACTGGGTCAGACTCTGCACATCTCGGACATCACTCTGCCTAAGGGCGTTGAGAGCGTTGCCCTGAGCCACGGTGCTGATCACGATCTACCGGTTGTCTCTGTCAACAAGCCTAAGGCTGCTCCTATCGAAGATGATGAAGTAGCACCTGAAGCTGGTGAAGAAGGCGATACTGAAGAGGCAAGCGAAGAGTAATCTTCTGACTTGCCCATCAAGCAGGCCCTGACATTGGACACGCCCGTTGAGTTAATCGTAGGGCTGGGAAATCCCGGCTCTAAATACGATCGGACGCGTCATAATGCCGGGGCCGACTTGGTTCTGGAATTAGCAAAATCTCACCATGTCGAACTCAAGCAAGAGAGCAAGTTCTTTGGTGATACCGCTAAAGTCAGCATAGATGACAGAGATGTCCGACTGCTGATCCCGAGTACCTTTATGAACCGCAGCGGGCAGTCAATTGCCGCCCTGGCCGGTTTTTTCCAGATACCGCCAGCCGCTATTCTAATTGTTCACGATGAACTGGATTTGTCCCCGGGTACTGCGCGCTTTAAAAAAGGTGGCGGTCACGGCGGTCATAACGGTTTGCGGGATACCATACAGAGACTCGGCAACAGCAAAGAGTTCGCACGATTGAGAATTGGTATCGGCCATCCCGGCAATGCCAAACAGGTTGCCGACTATGTGCTTAAAAAGCCATCACCGAGCGACCAACAACTTATCACCAACAGCATTGATGATGCCCTACGCGCCCTACCCCTAGCCATTAGTGGCCAGTGGGAAAAAGCCATGCACGAGCTTCACACTGCTTAAATACAAAGCCATATAACTTGGCGCAAGGAATTTATTATGGGTTTTAACTGCGGAATTGTGGGTCTTCCCAATGTCGGCAAATCAACGCTGTTTAATGCATTGACCAAAGCTGGCATCAGTGCCGAGAACTTCCCGTTCTGCACCATTGAACCCAACACCGGCATTGTGCCGATTCCCGATCCTCGTCAGGACAAAATCGCCGCGATTATCAAACCCGAGCGTCTGATTCCCACCAGTATGGAATTTGTTGATATCGCCGGACTGGTAGCCGGCGCCTCCAAAGGCGAAGGTCTGGGTAATCAGTTTCTCGCCAATATCCGTGAGACCGATGCTATCGCCCACGTAGTGCGCTGTTTTGACGATGAAAATGTTATCCACGTAGAGGGTAATATCAGCCCCCCTGATGATATCGACGTTATCAACACCGAACTGGCACTGGCCGATCTGGAGAGCGCTGAAAAAGCCCTGCTGAGACTCTCAAAGGCCGCCAAGGGTAAAGATGCGGACGCTATCGCACTCAAGCAGGTGGTTGAGAAGATTCTCCCCCACCTTAACGAAGCCAAGCCGCTGCGAGCGCTGGAGCTCAGCGATGATGAATTACAGCTGTTAAAGCCGCTGAGTATGCTCACGTTGAAACCGACGATGTATATTGCCAATGTCGATGAAGAGGGTTTTGAAAACAATCCCTATCTGGATGCGGTAAAAGCCATTGCCGAACAAGATGGTTCCATCGTTGTACCTATCTGTAATAAACTCGAAGCGGAAATTGCCGAACTCGAAGACGATGAGAGAGATGAGTTTCTTGAAGAGCTGGGCATGGAAGAACCGGGTCTCAACCGTGTAATTCGCGCAGGCTACGGACTACTCGGGCTGCAGACCTACTTTACCGCTGGCCCCAAAGAGGTTCGCGCCTGGACTATTCCGGTTGGTGCAACAGCACCGCAGAGTGCCGGCAAGATCCACACAGATTTCGAAAAGGGCTTTATCCGCGCCGAAATTATTGGCTACGATGACTATATTGACGGAAATGGTGAGCAGGGGGCAAAAGATGCCGGTAAATGGCGCCTTGAAGGCAAAGACTACATTGTTAAAGACGGTGACGTTATCCACTTCCGCTTTAATGTCTAACCACAGATGTAGTGTTTATAGCTGTAATATTCGATGAGCCGAGTTTCCGGACGCTGGAAACTCGGGTTTTTACTGGCTCTAACTACCGCTATTCTCTGGGGCGTTCTGCCCATCGCACTCAAAGCGGTGATGGAAACTCTGGACCCGATCACCGCAACATTTTTTCGCTTCGCTATCGCGGCAGCATTACTAACCCCCTATATCCTCTCCCGCACAAGGGGAACTTCCGCGCTTAATCCGCGACGCTTCCGATCGACAACACTTTTACTGCAACTATTATTAGCCGGTTTACTGCTGTGTGGAAATTACGGCCTGTATATTCTCGGCCTGGATAGAACCACCGCCGAAGCCACTCAATTAATGATTCAACTAGCGCCCATGATGCTGCTGGTCAGTGGACTCTGGGTGTTTGGCGAACGCTTTTCTCGAGGTCAATGGATTGGTTTCGCGACTTTTTTCAGCGGCCTGTTGATGTTTTTCTCACCGCGCTTTCACGATGTATTTGTTGCCATGAATGCCTATGGTGTAGGTATGCTCATGGTATTTTTGGCGGCTATACTATGGACCGGTTACGCGATCCTGCAGAAATTTCTGCTGCGAGAATTTAGCTCTCAGGAAACCATGCTGGTTTTTTACTGGATAGGCGCGCTGTCATTTCTGCCCTTTACCGATTTCAGCAGCCTGCCACAGCTTTCAAATCTGCAGTGGGGACTGTTAATTTTCTGCGGGCTCAACACCCTTATTGCCTACGGAAGTTTTGCCGAAGCCATGGTTCATATCGAAGCCTCAAAAGTCAGCACCATTTTGGCCCTGACACCGTTGATCACCTTTGTCTTGGTACATACAATTCCCGATACCGGATTGGTGGTAGAACCTTTGAGCCTGATTTCAATTAGCGGCGCAATTTTGGTGGTGATTGGCTCGATGGTCACAGCACTGAATAAAACTCATTCTTAAACCACTAACCCACACTCAGGGGCGTTTACAGTGATTAAAAAGTTAGCACTTACTCTTATTGCAACACTGGCCATATTGATAGGTATTATTGCTATTAAAAGCCCCGGTGGACTGAGCGGCTTCTGGGTCATACTCAGCGCTGTGACCGGGCTTAATGCCACCGAGCCACCAGTTGAAATCTCAGACTCGACCTTCCAGCTAGCACCGGGATTCTCGATTAATCTCTACGCTGAAAATATTCAGTCGCCGCGCTTTATGGTAGTAACGGAAGCCGGAGATATTATTCTCAGCTCCACCAGTGATGGCTCAATTAAGCTGTTACAGGATGTCGATGGGAATGGCAGCGCTGATATTATCACCCCCCTTATCACTGAACTCAGTGCACCTCAGGGGCTAGCTTTTGACGGCCAATGGCTCTACTTCAGCGAACGTGACAGTGTCAGCAAGGTGCGCTTTGATCATCAGAACCGAGCTCTGATTGGCGAGCCAGAGTTGGTTGTCGATAATCTGCCCTACGGCCACCCTTACCAAACCCACAATACCAAGACCATTGGCATCTCAGCGGATAGAAAGCTCTATATTACGGTCGGCTCACCCTGCAATGTCTGTGAACCGGAAGATCCACGCTACTCAGCGATTCTGCGCTCTGAGTTGGATGGCACTGGTATGGAAATATACGCCACTGGGCTGCGCAACAGTATTGGCTTTGACTGGGCACCCTGGTCTGGCGAGCTATTTGCCACAGTCAATGCCCGCGATCTACTCGGCGATAATTTTCCACCCGATGAGCTCAACGCCATTGTTCCCGGAGGCTTTTACGGCTGGCCCTACTTCAATGGAGACAATATCCCCGATCCGGATTACGGAGATAAAAGACCCGACCTTCTGAGTAGCGCAATCCCACCGACCTTTAAGTTTAGAGCTCACAATGCACCCCTTGGTATTCACTTTCTAAACAGCAATGCCACAAGGCCAGACAGCTATAACAGAACCGCACTGGTTGCCCTGCACGGCTCGTGGAACCGCTCTGAGTTGGATGGCTACAAGGTAGTAGCACTGCACTGGGATAAGGATGGCAATATCAGCAGCAGTGACTTTGTCAGCGGCTTTCTAAGCGAAAAGGGAGTCTCGGGGCGGCCTGTTGATATAACCGAAGATCAGCAGGGCAATCTGTATATCAGCGATGATTTGGCCGGCAGGATTTATCGGGTGGTGTTTAACTTGGGCGAAGAGTAATCATTAGGGGGGGAAAAGACAGATATAAAGAGCCGCGAAAATAAAAGCGCCTCCGACCGAAACTACCGCCACCGTCGCCTGTTACAAGGCCAACAAGTATGTTGAAACACAGAGACTTCTGGACATCCTGGTTTAACGTAAAACCATAAATGCTGGCCCCACAGCTTTGGCAACCCCGGTCAGAGGCTGGGGCTATTATGCAAATCTAGGGTGTAAAATTAATGACCTGGATATCAGTACAGAATATGGTGCTGAGGATTTGATTGAAGTGTGACGCAGTTCATTTTTAAATGGTAACTCACACAGTCCCAAGTTTGTCCCCAAACCTGCCCTCAGGCTATTGACAAATCTCGCATCTGTGGCCAAAATGCGCGCCCCTACATCAGGGACTGCTTCAAATTGTGGCTACGTAGCTCAGCTGGTTAGAGCACAGCATTCATAATGCTGGGGTCGGTGGTTCAAGTCCACCCGTAGCTACCATACAAATCAATATCTTACCCCATCACTACCTTTTTACTTCCGCTCCCTTGCGAGAGCTTTTCGGGAAAGTCTAAAACATTGGCTCCAGATATAGGCTCAGACAAGCCCTTGGCAGCCCGGTAAAGCTAAACCAGCCAAAGATTATTTAAAGATAACGCATCCAAGCCTGCCCACTTCGTTTTTTATAGGCGGCAAAAGTTTTGGTCGGAAAATACAGTGCCACAGCAATAACAGCAGACATCACCCAAACCCAGTAGAATTGATTCACACCGTAAAGATCACCCTGATTGGCCCCAAAGATGGCGATTAATACCCAGTAGGCTAGCAACAGTGCATATAGATGTACCACATAGAAGAACATGGGCGCAGCACCAAAGGTTTTCAGTACCTGCAACGCCTTGTTTTCATTGCCCACTCGCTCAAACCAGGACAACAGCAAAAAGGCGACACCAAGATTCATCAATAAAAAATCCAGTGATGGTGGGTATTTGGTGAAGTTAAAGAACGACATAACAGCCTGAACCGCATTTTCGCCATACTCCCAAGGCAGGGTTTCACCATATATATTGAAGCCTCGCAGCACCAACAATAAAGCTAGGCAACCCAGTCCCAACCTGAGTAAAAATCCGGTACGATAATCTGACTCAACCGATTTACCGTAGAGTTGACCGGCAAAATAACCCAGCGCAATAACACCAATCCAGGGTAATACTGGATAGCTGATTTTTACTTTCACAACGCCCTCTGCAATCAGATAACCGCGATCGTGAAGTATGGTCCACAAAGCGTAACCTGTTTCTCCAGGCACAAAACTAATTGGCGTTAACAGGTTATGACCAAACACAATCACTAAACCAGTTGTAGCAATCATCCACATGGGTAATTTCACCATCACTGACAGCGCGATCATGCTGAGACCAATAGCCCACATCACCTGCAACCAAAGGGTATGGTATTCACCCATCCAGGAGAAGTTAATTAATGTCATCTCCATCACTATGATGAACAGACCACGCTTGAACAGAAAACTACTGGGAGATCGCACGTCACCAGACGCAGGGTGAGAGTAAAGCCAGGCAGACAGCCCGGTTAAAAATATGAATACTGGCGCGCATAAATGCGCCGACAGTCGAGTAAAAAATAAATCCACCGAAGTGCTCTCAACAACCATCGGATCAGAAACCTGCATATGGAGGTAAATTCTCTCACGCACATGATCAACCAGCATAATCAGCATCACCAGCCCTCGCAGGACATCTATAGAGCTAATACGAGATTTAACCGTTGGTGCTAATTGACCCACAGAGCTATCTGACGAGCCGGTCGCGAAAGTATTCATAGCCTATTCCTTTAAAATCTTACTGGTTTTGAATTCAGAATTTCAGCCCATGCCAGGCTAAAAGAAAAAGGAGAGGCAAGCCCCTCCTCAATCACACAGAGTACTTCAACTTAAAAATTGTAGGTAACACCCAGAGTATAAGATGTCGGTAAGCCGGGAGTAGTCCACCATTTATGATAAGAACTGACATAGTGTTTTTCGTCAGTGATGTTATCTATATTCATCGTGAGCCTGGCTTGATTATTAAGCTGATAAGAGCCAAATACATTCAACAGTGTGTACTTCGGCAATCTGTATGTCGGGTCGATGGTTTCACCCAAACGATCGTCGACATAATTCAGGGTAAATCCGAGCACAGCCTCAGCGCCATCCAGATTGAAACGCTTATTTAACATAAGGTTTGCACTGTTTTCCGGCACATTAATCAACTCACTGCCTGCAGGAAGATTAACGCCCCAATCAAAATTATAGAGATCAGTGGTAGTACCTGCATTAACATAGGCATAAGAGAACATGAGATCGACAGAATCAGACAGCTCAGCTGTAATATCAATTTCCAAGCCCTCACTTTCCGCCTCACCCAACGCAGCAGTTTCACCGGCATTAACCGGATCTGCCGTCAAGATATTGGATTTCTCCATCTTAAATAATGCAACGGTAGTGTTTAGACGACCTTCCATAGAAGATATTTTCATACCTACTTCATAGGACTGACTCTCTTCAGGATCAAACGTATTACCACTGGCGTCTGCACCGCTGTTAGGGCGAAAACCCTCAGCATAGCTAGCATAAACAGATACATTATCCGAGGCTTCATAGGTCACACCAAACCGTGGACTCAACGCAGTTTCCTCAGACATACTTACCGTGGCAGGATCGTTTTTACGATTAGTGACTTCTTGATTAAAGTCATCGTAGCGTAAGCCCAGCAGGACTTTCCATTGGTCAGATACATCTATCTGGTCTTGCATATATAAACCAAAGGCTTCTTGGGTCTCCAGTCGGTCGGTATTAGGCCCTAGAACCTGATCCTGAGCTTGGCCATAAACCGGATTATTCAGGTCTACAAAATATGTCGAGGTAGGCCAATCATCCCGCCAGCGCAACTGCACAACATCAAGCTCATAATCGTAAGCATCCATACCTGCAAGGAAGTGGTGTTTCGTTGATCCTGTGTCAAAAGTACCAGTTAATTCAATGCGTCCAGATAAATCTGTTGCATCATAATCACGCCCACGACGCTGCCGATTCACATATTCATTGGGGCCAACGTCATTGGTCTCCTGAATTGATTCTCGAGTCAGAATCTGACGGCTGCCGGATAGCTCAGTTTCACTAGATAAACCCTCAAATGAAGATTTGCGATAACCTAACCCTCCAAGCACAGACCAACCACTATCTAAATCATGCTGTAACAAAAATTGATGCCCAGTGGCTTTAATCTTTATAGGACCATCTTGAGGTTCACCGTAGAATGTCTCCACATCGACCACTTTCGGATCCAGATCGATAGCAACAATACCGCGATCAAATGGCGTCTCTTGATCCAAGATCTCTAACTCATAATTTAATGATGTTTTATCGGAAAGCACAAACAGCAGAGACGGCGTTAAGTCTAGCTTTTTAGTTTCAATGGTATCCCGGAAACTGCCTGCATCTTTGTAGGCACCATTAATCCGAAAGGCGACAGAGTCACTTAACTTATTAGTGTAGTCAGCCTCAACACGACGCGTACTGTAGTTGCCAATGCTGACATTGATGGAACCTTCTTTTTCAAACTGTGGCTTTTTGGTCACCACATTAATAGTGCCACCGGGCTCACCGCGGCCATAGAGTGCAGAACCGGGTCCTTTCAAGACCTCAATGGTTTCGATATTAGACGCATCTCTGTTACCACTGTAACCACGACCACCACTAAAACCGTTGATTAGGTAACCTGATGGTAGATTTTCATCTCCGGCAAAACCGCGGATAGCAAAGCTATCCCACAGGCCACCAAAGCTATTTTGTCTTGCCAAGCCGCCGGCCATGTCCAGCGCACCTTGAAAACTTACCTCACCGAGTTGATCTAGCATATCACCGGAGATTACCTGCACCTGCTGTGGCAGTGACTCCAGCGGCACATCTCCTCGATAGGGCTGCTTTTGACTAAAAACTACAACTTCTTCAACAGACAATCCTTGTTCTTCGGAAATTGACTGTGCATAAAGCGCAGGTGCCGCAAGCAAACATATTGTGGCGGGTAAAAATGATTTGATAAAGTGAGTAGAATTTTTCACTTTGACTCCCTTCTTTGATGATTAAGTTATTTATGGGTGTTATTGGCGGCTCTTGCGAAAAAAAACGCTAGACATTTAAAACACTTAGTAGATTATGCAGGCCCCTGTAACAGGGTATCTTGTTCTTTACAGCAGACATTAAATTAGCGATGTAACAGTATTTTTCGAATGCCCTAGTGATGCCATTATTAAATATCCCTGCAATCACCTGGTTCTAAAAAAACGTTACAACTCACGATGATACAGTGTATCATTTATGACGGCAACAGCTTTACTCGGCGCAGAAACAATATATTTTTTCCATGCCCTGATTCTTTAAGTTATCTGGGATTTGCAAGAAAATGTGTCAGACCATAAGCTAGCAACCCAACTAGTCGAACTAGATGTAAAATAAAGGGTAATCCATGTTGGATAGCAAGCTCGACAGGATTGAATAATCTCGAGCGCTTGTCCAGTAGAGCACAAAATTCTGCGCTATCTATTGCAAACGGCATATTTTTTGACCGATAGCCAGTTATGGGCTTTCCAAAATTTTAATTTAAAAGGGAATTATTTCGATGAGTCTTTCAAACGCTGCGTCAGGCACTTCTGATATAGCTCTAACACAATCCGATGGAGTAACCAAAAAACGTATAGTATCCATAGACGTAATGCGCGGCCTCGTAATACTTTTAATGGCCGTTGACCACGTCAGGGAGCGCTTTTTCTACCATCTCAATGTGTCCGATCCGATGAATTTAGAAATGACTTCACCGGCTCTTTTCTTTACTCGCATGACCGCTCATCTCTGTGCACCGACATTTGTATTCCTCACCGGTATGGCTGCATGGTTATATGCGAACCCGGTAAATAATGCACCACGCTCAGCTAGTAGCTTCCTTTTAAAGCGCGGCCTTTTCCTAGTACTTATCGAGGTTACGCTGGTCAACTTCTCTTGGTTTGGAAATGTTGACACCATTTATCTACAGGTGATCTGGGCTATTGGGCTCAGTATGATCGCTTTATCATTGATGGTTAGGCTGCCCTTCACCATCATTGGCCTAGCCGGTATTGCTATAGTCGCCGGTCACAACCTGTTATCCCCCATTTCCTTTAATTCTGGCGAGACGGGCTATACACTCTGGGCCATACTCCACGACCGCGGCATCATTTATGACGGCGCCATTCGCATCAAGGCAAGTTACCCCATACTGCCTTGGATCGGCGTAATTTTACTTGGATACTTTGCCGGCCCTCTTTACTCGCGCACCATGGACATGCTTGCACGGCGTAA
>JAQWGK010000054.1 GCA_029238255.1 Porticoccaceae bacterium
TCGTTCGGTCAAGATGACAAAGAAGCTAGCGCGATCATCCCTGCAGGTCATTTATATGTCATCCTGAGAGAGTGAAGCGAACCGAAGGATCTCTGTATAACCTCGGGAGATCTTTCCACTCACTTCGTTCGGTCAAGATGACAAATAAACCATCACCGTCATCCCAGTTCCACCAAAGTCATCCCAGCGAAGGCTGGGATCTACAGAAGTACGCTGCAAAATAAACAGATACTGGCCTCGGCCTGCGCCAGGGTGACGTTCCTGCGCCAGTATGACGAGCTTTGCGTTATAACCCCTGCGCAAACGTCAGCAAAATCAACGCCGGACAGAAAAACTTCACATAAACCGGCCAAATCTTCCAAAACAGCCCCTGCTCAACATCCGGACAACCCTGCTTAAGCTCCTGCAAAATACTATTGCGGTAAAAAACCCACCCGGCAAAAATACATAACACCATACTCAGCAACGGCTGAGCACGCTCCGTAGTCAGAGTAATTACAAAGCCAAACAGGCTATCGAAGTTAAGCGAAATAGTCGCACTGATCGCAAAGATAATCAGACCCACCAACCAGGTCGCTTTGACCCGATCGACCTTATGCTGTTCCACCGCATAGGACACCGGCACCTCGAGCATAGAGATTGAAGAGGTCACCGCCGCAATAGACATCAGCACAAAGAACGCAAAGCCCACCAGTAACCCGGTAGCGCCCATACCCTCAAATAGCGCCGGCAATACCTGAAAGATAAGATCCGGCCCAGCAATAAGATTGCCGGCCTCAGTATAAATAGTCACCCCAAGATTTTGCGCCACAAAAATCGCCGGCAATACCAATAGCCCAGCAAGAAAAGCCACCGAGGTATCAGTTAATGTCACCAGAGCACCGACCACCGGCAGGTTTTCATCCCTGCGGATATAGGAGCCGTAGATCAGCATAGTGCCAACTCCCAGCGACATGGAAAAGAACGCCTGCCCCATGGCGCTAACAATAAGTTTGGGATTGGTCATCTGGGAAAAGTCCGGCACCAGATAATGTCTGAGGCCCTCAATAGCACCGTCCTGAGTTAACACATAGAGAATTAAGCCAAACAGCAGCACAAATAGAGAGGGCATCAATCGGCTCGACCACTTCTCAATACCCTGTTCAACACCAGCGCTAATAATCAGCACCGTTAAAAAGATAAACAGAGCAGAAAAGCCAAGATTGCGCGCCAGACTAAAATCCGTCAGCCAGTTTCCCAGTTCAGGCAACCCCAACAGCGACGCTGCCGGCTCAAGCATAAAGGCAATCATCCACCCGGCAACAATGGCATAAAAGCACAGGATCAAACCCGCCGTAATCATCCCGGCAACACCCACCGCTGTACCTGCGGTCTTGGCCGCCTGCCCAGAGGAGATAGATTTAAGCGCATTGACCATATTCGAGCGCGTATGGCGGCCAATAATCAGCTCCGCCATCATCGCCGGATAGGCCAGTAGAAAGGCCAGAATAAGGTACATCAAGACAAAGGCGGCACCGCCATTTTCTGCGGCATTGGTGGGGAATCCCCAGATATTGCCAAGCCCCACCGCGGAACCGGAAGCGGCGAAAATAAATGCCAGACGGGAAGAAAAAACACCTCTTTGCATGACGCTAACCTTATAGTTATTTTTTTGCAGTGACCGATTCTAGGTGATTCGCTTAATTAATACGACTTAATAGTTTTTAAGTCTTTTAGCGCTTTATAACTGTTTTCAGTCTAAAGGTTGCCAGAGATGGTTGCGCTCTGTGCTAGAATTAAAGTTATCGGGGGCGTTCTGGATTCGAAGCCGATTACAAAACTTCCGGTGCATGCCGAGATGGTGACCAATCTCGTTAATCCAAAGTCGCAATTTTATAGTTGCCAACGACGACAACTACGCACTAGCTGCTTAAACCCCAGTGTAGTGCCATCTGACTGGAGCCGTGCTTATGCGTCCAGAGTACTCAATCCCTCGGGAAGCGGAACGCTCAGGTGTCATATTTCATAAGATCGTGGAGAAGCTTGTTCGGGGCGGATTCACTAAAACCTTTACCGAAATCGCCCAATGCGTTCCCTGACAGCCGGGTTGCAACGGGTTAAAACTAATAGGCTGATCTAAGCATGTAGAGCCGTGAGCAGCGGATTAGCGGACGCGGGTTCAATTCCCGCCGCCTCCACCAAACAAGGGTCTTTTAAAGACCTGTAACGACCATTAAGGCCCGTATTTACTTGTATTTACGGGCTTTTTTGTGTCTATAGTGTTTGTTGGTGTTTGGTGATATTCAATTATTATTGTAACATCCGAAGTAACACTGGAATTTATTTCAAAAAGTGATGTTACTATGGCAAAGCTCACACTACCTCTAACCAATACTCAAGTAAGCAATGCAAAGCCCAGGGATAAGGAATATAGCCTTGCTGATGGGAAAGGGTTGGCATTACGCATCAAGACAAATGGAACCCGCCTTTGGATTTTTAACTATTCTCGGCCGTACACCAAAAAACGCGCAAACATGAGCTTTGGTGTTTATCCAGAGCTGACACTGGCTGAGGCGAGAAAAGAGCGAGATAAGTCAAATAGCCTGTTGGCGCAGAACATTGATCCGAAACAGCATAGGGATGAAAAAATTGGGCTTCAAGCTTTTGCCCATGAAAATACATTGCTGCGAGTTGCCGAGCAATGGCATAAGGTAAAAATGAGTAAAGTGAGTGTTGACCACGCTCAGGATATTTGGAGATCGTTGGAGCTCCATTTATTTCCTAGTTTAGGAAAAGTGCCTATCCATAAAATAACCGCCCCAAACACAATAAATGCATTAAGACCTTTAGCCGCTAAGGGCTCTCTAGAAACAGTTAAACGCCAGTGTCAGCGCATTAATGAGATTATGGTCTATGCGGTAAATAGTGGATTAATTCCAGTGAATCCCTTGGCAGGCATAAAAGAATCCTTTTCAGTTCCTCAGAAGAAGCATCAGCCCACAATCAAGCCTGAGGAGCTACCTGAGCTTATGAGGCGTCTTAGCAGGGCAAATATTAAGTTGACTACCAGATGCCTAATTGAGTGGGAGCTTCATACCATGGTTAGACCAAGTGAAGCTGCTGGTGCAAAATGGGATGAAATAGATATGGATAAATGTCTTTGGGATATTCCTGCAGAAAGGATGAAAAAGCGCAGGGCACACAGTGTGCCGTTATCGCCACAAATGCTGGCTTTATTGGATGTGATGTCACCCGTAAGTAAGCATAGAGAGCATATTTTTCCGAGCGATAGAAACCCCAAGGTGTCAATAAATAAGCAGACAGCAAATATGGCCTTAAGGCGAATGGGGTATGAGGGCAAGCTGGTTGCTCATGGTTTAAGATCGTTAGCTAGTACAGTGTTAAATGAGCAGCAGTTTTCACCTGATGTGGTTGAGGCCGCCCTGGCTCATGTAGATCAAAATGGAACAAGAGGGGACTATAACAATGCCGTATATATCGAACCCCGCAGAAAAATGATGTGCTGGTGGTCTGACTACATTGAGAGTGCCGCTCATGGAAATTTGGGCTTGGCACGCACTTCTAAAAAAATACTGAAATATCGTCGGCAAGGATGATTAATTGCAGTCAAGCAATTTTATAACTATTGGCTGATAAGCTTTGATGAAAGCTCCCAACATGTAAGCACGTTTAGTGAATTTAAATAGGATGATGAAAATGAGGTGGAATAAGTCTCTAACTGCAGAAGAAGTCGCTCTAATTGTTTTTGATCTTCAAAGCTATAAAACTTTAGAGGAAGCTAAAGCAGGCTCTATGCATTACCTTGATGATGCTGAAAATAGATATGCCCATCAATGTATAGTTGAGGATGCGCAGGAGTTGTACGAGGCTTTAATTGACCAAATTGTAATTCAAGCAGGCCATGAAAAGGGTTATGGAGAAGAGGATGCCTCTTTAAAAATAGTTAAATATTCATATAAAGATGAATCCCATGAAGAAGGTCTTGCGCCGGAAAAGTGTACGGTGACAAAAAATAGTTTGGCTCTGTGGTTTCATGATATGGGAGATGAGGAAAAAGCAAAAATTTGCGACCCACATTATATGACAAGGCCAGCGGTTGATAATCATGATTCAGCAGTTACAGCCGATGAACCTAATCCAAAATCTAAAAATTCCTATTTGAAAACTATTTTAGCGTTGTCAGATGCCCTGATAGATGGGTTAACGGGTAAGCCAAGCACCGATGCTCAAGCTGTTATGTCGCAGCTTGCAGGTAAGGGTATAGAGTGCCCTTTTGGTGAAAAGACGCTGTCTAATTATTTAAAAGAGGCTCGTAAACTAATCGATTAATTTAAGCTTAATGGAATATTCCACGAAGGTTTTGGAATATTTAAATAATCAAAGATACGCGCAATTATTCTATTCGAAATTAACGAGTAAAGCGGTGTATTTATGATTAAAAAAGCAGTAATAACAATTGAACGTAAAGCGGAAGTGCTTGAGAGAATTGGGCTATCACGCTCCACCCTTCATAATAAAATTCAAAACGGCCTTTGGTGCCCTCCAGTTAGTCTTGGTGCGCGAGCTGTTGGTTTTATCAAGCATGAGACTGATGAATTAATTAGCGCTCACATTAATGGTTACTCACAGGTCCAGTTACGGCAACTTGTAAGTAAACTTGTCTCGGAGAGAAAAGAATTACTGGGGGTGCGCAATGATTCAATCTAACCCATTAATTCAACTCCAAGCTAAGCCTAACTCTGATAAAGCGGCAATAAAAGCTATGTGTGCATATTGCGTTGGCTGTACACCTGATCACATGGAGCGAGGTTTCCGAAAGACCATAAGAGAATGTTCAGCTTATGAGTGTCCATTGCGTGACTCACGACCCTTTCAGAAAGTCATAGTTAGCGATAAAAAAGACCCAAATTCGGTGCAGGAGGGCATACCCTTAGCATCAGCCTCTAAACCCGCTAATAAATCTCTAAGTGTCGCAAAAAGAGCTACTTATGAGCATTCAAATGATCATGGGGAGGTGAGCTAATGGCGAGCAGACATAAAGTAAAGGGGCGAAAAGAGTCGGGACGTTTTACCCTTCTCCCTCATGCGGTCCTTAACACAGATGACTATATTGGCTTGTCAACGAAGTCTAAGGCGTTACTTGTTGATTTGGCATATCAATACAATGGCAAAAACAACGGTGACCTGACCGCCGCTATGGCAATTTTGAGGGATAGGGGATGGAAGAGAGACGCAACGATATCTGTGGCCGTTAAAGAATTGATGAATGCTGACTTAATTATCAGAACTCGAGAAGGTAAGTTTCAGAACCCTCACAGTAGATGTGCCTTATATGCTATTGCATGGCAGCCAATAAATGAATGCATAGGCAAAGACCTAGAAGTTGGTTCTACAATAGCGCCCCCTAGAAAATTCAGTTTAGAAAAATTATTGCCAAAAACACCCTTTACTTAGAGCGTAGCTAGTGAAGGCTGAAATAGTAGCCACAGAATTATGCTTAATATATTATAAATTGCATACCTTAAGCGTAACCAAAATAATGATTTCTAGGTGGTTGCTTAATACTTAATGAGTAACCCTTTATATATTTACCACATGTATACAAAATTAATAGGGTCTAGGGGATTAGTTTAAATGGGACGGATTATGAGACGGAATATTAAAATGGATGAAAACAGCATGCGACTTTTTGGGGCTTCATTTATAGGTTCGGTAATTAGAAAGTTATGCTTTTTGAGTTTTTTGTTTTTGTCGGTCAATAGTATTGCCCTAGATGATGGGACTTGGACTTATGAACTTAATGCAGATGGCGTCACAGTAACAGGCTGCTCTGGCACATGTCCAACTGACCTAGTAATACCAAATACCATTGCCGGTAAAAGCGTAACCAGTATTGATGATCATGCTTTTGCTTTTAACCAGTTAAACAGCGTCACCATCCCTAACAGCGTGACCAGTATTGGCTGGTGGGCTTTCAGTGATAACCAGTTAACCAGTGTGATGATCCCTGACAGCGTGACCAGTATTGGCAAGTATACTTACCAAAATAACCATTTAACCAGCGTCACCATTCCTGACAGCGTGACCAGTATTGGGAGTGGGGCTTTCCGTGATAACCAGTTAACCAGCATCACCATTCCTGACAGCGTGACCAGTATTGGTACTCATGCTTTCCGTGATAACCAGTTAACCAGCATCACCATCCCTGACAGCGTGACGCTGGTTAAATGGTTAT
>JAQWGK010000020.1 GCA_029238255.1 Porticoccaceae bacterium
TTGGTCAGTATTATGCGCGCTCTCGAAAGAGACCGCATGGTAAGACATTCGGGGATTAGCGCAGTCTGGTAGCGCGCCTGCTTTGGGAGCAGGATGTCGGGGGTTCGAATCCCTCATCCCCGACCACTTTCCGGCTTGTAATATGCGCCCGTAGCTCAGCTGGATAGAGCAACGGCCTTCTAAGCCGTGGGTCGCAGGTTCGAATCCTGCCGGGCGCACCATCATCAGATGGGCCCACATGTAATATTGCTCAATGGTGGACGTAGCTCAGTTGGTAGAGCCCCGGATTGTGATTCCGGTGGTCGCGGGTTCAATCCCCGTCGTCCACCCCATTTTCTAGTTGTATCTCTTATAAAAAAGTTTGCATTAAAAACCTTTGAAGCCTATTTTAGCGGCCTCAGGTAAATTATTAATTCGTCAAATAACTTATTAAAATTACCTTTTTAACCAAATATTCCAACCAAAATTACGGGTAACAAAATGTCTGCACTTATTCTTGATGGTAAAACACTGGCCGCGCAAACCGAAGCTGAGTTAGCTAAACGCGTTGCCATAGTCAAAGAACAGAGCGGCGGACAGGCACCAATACTGGCAACAATCCTGGTTGGTGGCGATCCCGCTTCGGCAACCTACGTCAAGATGAAGCAAAATGCCTGCAAGCGTGTAGGCATGGAATCTATCGCCGTTGAGATGTCCGAGCAGACCACCACAGAACAGCTATTGGAAAAGATTGCCGAACTTAACAGCAATCCGAACTGCCACGGTATTTTGTTACAGCACCCAGCTCCCCCACAGATTGATGAGCGCGCCTGCTTCGACGCTATCGCCCTTGAGAAAGATGTCGACGGTGTCACCTGTCTTGGCTTTGGCCGTATGGCGATGAATGAACCCGCCTATGGTTCAGCAACGCCTCAGGGCATTATGCGTATCCTTGAGGGCTACAATATTGAAATGGCCGGCAAGCATGCAGTTGTGGTTGGCCGCAGCCCTATTCTCGGCAAGCCAATGTCACTGATGCTGCTTAACGCCAATGCCACAGTCACTATCTGTCACTCGAAAACCCAAAACCTACCTGAGCTTATTAAGCAGGCCGATATATTAGTTGGCGCTGTAGGCCGACCCGAGTTTATTAAAGCTGAATGGATTAAAGATGGCGCTGTAGTAGTGGATGCGGGCTATCACCCAGGCGGTGTTGGCGATATTGAACTGGCCCCTCCGGTTGATCGAGTCGCCGCGTACACGCCAGTTCCCGGCGGTGTTGGTCCAATGACTATCAACACTCTTATTCTGCAATCAGTAGAAGCAGCAGAAAAAAGCCTGCTCTAGAAAACAAACTTGCTTGAGTGAAAAAGATTAGGGCTTATTGCTAATCTTCTCCATCATTGCGGCAATCGAATCCCGCGCATAGGGTTGCTCAATAGACCACAGCTGTTGCGCGGTTTCCAACGCAAGAATCTCCTGATGATTACTCTTTGTTGCGGCTGCCTCTCTTAGAGTGCGTTTAGTTCGCAACAATAACTCTTTGGGTAAATCGCGAATATTGGCCGTGAATTCAAACGCCTGATCAATAAGGGACTCCCCTTCAACACAGTTCCAGGCCAGCCCTTTTTCAACCGCCTCCAGACCCGTTAACGATTGTGAGAACAGCAGCATTCCCGCCGCAGTATTCCAGTTGGCTATCTGTTGCAGCATCCAGGTATTGCCGCCACCGGGGTGTAAACCAAGCCCAAAGAAGCGCGGCTCAAAACGTGCCTCTGGTGTAACAATACGCACATCGCAGCCCACAGCCAGATTAAATCCGGCCCCTACTGCAGGGCCATTAACAGCAGCAATGGTCGGCAGCGAACAGTTGGCGACACTTAAAAATCCGCTATAGATATTCTCCAGCACCTGCTGATTGGGGGTTAGATCACTGAGCTGACCACCCGCACAAAAAGCGCGGCCGCTACCGGTAACAATTAAGGCTTTAACCTCGGGATCAGCTTCAGCCTGAGCCACAGAGTCAACAATCTGGGCGCAGACCTCTTGGGTAAGCATATTGCGCTTATCCGGATTATTTAAGCGAATCAGTGCCGCGTTATCGCGAATTTCAAACAAGACATTGGACATAGTGTTGATCTCAGTTAAAACGACTAATAAAAGAAGCTTAAGGATAGCACCCGATCTCTTCAAAGGTGAAAGCGCTTACCGTATAGTCTCCATAAGAGATAACCCGTACAAGACTAACTATGCCCAAGACTAACTATGCCTAAAAATAGCCCCGCCTTAACCGCCCAACAACTTGTCGCTCATCGTGGCTATCAACAGCGCTATCCCGAAAACACAGCGCTGTCTGTTACTCAGGCAATTAAAGCCGGTGCCCTATTTGTAGAGATTGATATTCAACTAAGTCAGGATCAGCAGCCAATGGTCTATCACGATATCAGCCTGAAAAGGGTTAGTGGCTGCGCTGGTTCGGTAACTGAGTTATCCCGTGAGCAGCTGGAAAAGCTTCCCGCCTTCGAACCTCAACGACTTGGCGAACGCTTTAGTAAAGAGCCCATCTCATCCCTCGAAACAGTAGTTGAGATTATTCGCCAACACCCATCAGTCACCCTATTTGTCGAACTTAAAGAGGAATCGATTGATCATTTTGGCCCACAGGTTATGCTGCAAAATGTCTGCGCTGTATTGCAGCCAATC
>JAQWGK010000063.1 GCA_029238255.1 Porticoccaceae bacterium
CTGGTGATAACGTTCAGATGGAAGTGACGTTGATTCACCCGATTGCGATGGAAGACGGACTGCGTTTTGCAATCCGTGAAGGCGGCCGTACTGTTGGTGCGGGTGTTGTTGCCAAGATTATCGAGTAATAGTTACAGCAAGTGAAAAGGGGCCTTCTGGGCCCCTTTTTTGCCCTCAGGCCAAAGAGAATTGAAAGTTTGGTGCAGAGGATTTAATTAATTTAGCTTCAGGCGTTTAATTGCTTGACAGTCCTCCGGAGCGGCACTAGAATTCGCGCTCCTTTTTCGGGGCTGGATAGATCGCCTCGGAGTTATTAGAAGAGATAGCGGAGTTACGATTCCATGCAAAACCAAAGCATCAGGATTCGCCTCAAGGCGTTTGATCACAAGCTGATCGATACGTCTACACAGGAAATTGTTGAAACGGCACGGCGCACAGGTGCGCAGATCAGAGGACCAATTCCTCTGCCGACTCGGAAAGAGAAGTACACAGTACTGATCTCTCCACACGTAAATAAGGATGCGCGCGACCAGTACGAAATTCGCACGCACAAGCGTTTAATCGACATTGTCGAGCCAACAGAAAAAACTGTTGATGCGCTTATGAAACTGAATCTTGCGGCAGGCGTAGAAGTACAGATCAGCTTAAGCTGATAGCGACTGCAGCGGTTCGACAGAAGTCTGTCGGGCAAACTTAAAAAGTGTAATGCCTTGAAATAGGCAGCCGTAGCGGGTAACAGCCCCGTACACTTGAGAGGCTAGAAAAAATGAGTATAGGTATAGTTGGTCGCAAATGCGGCATGACTCGCGTATTCACTGAAGACGGTGTGTCTATTCCTGTTACGGTTGTAGAAGCCACACCTAATCATGTCACCCAGATTAAGTCCGTAGAGACTGATGGCTATTCAGCTATTCAGGTCACTACTGGATCTCGTAAAGCATCCCGAGTAAGTAAGCCTAAAGCAGGTCACTTCGCCAAAGCAGGCGTTGAGGCTGGCCGCGGCCAATGGGAATTTCGTTCCGAAGGTAGCAGCGAAGATTTCGAAGTGGGCGGTTCGCTTACTGTAGAGCGCTTCGAAGCTGGTCAGAAGGTCGATGTAACTGGTACTTCCAAAGGTAAAGGTTTCCAAGGCGGCGTTAAGCGTTGGAATTTTGCCATGCAAGATGCTACTCACGGTAACTCAATCTCCCACCGAGCTCCTGGTTCTATTGGTCAAAACCAATCGCCGGGTAAAGTCTTTAAAGGCAAGAAAATGGCCGGACAGATGGGTAATGCACAGGTTACTACACAAAATCTTGAAATTGTACGTGTCGATGCCGAGCGCAATTTGTTGTTGATCAAGGGTGCTGTTCCTGGCGCTCCTGGTGGCGACGTTGTTGTTCGTCCGGCAGTCAAGGCTTAAAGGGGAGTGTCCATGGAATTAACAATTGCGACACCCAAGGGCAAAGGCGGAACTATTACAGTTTCCGAAGCCGCTTTTGGAAAAGAATTTAATCAGGATCTGGTTCACCAGACTGTTGTAGCGTTTTTGGCCGGTGCTCGTCAGGGTACACGCGCTCAGAAAAATCGCTCAGACGTTTCTGGTGGTGGCCGCAAGCCTTTCCGTCAGAAGGGTACAGGTCGTGCACGAGCTGGTACTATCCGCAGCCCAATCTGGCGCGGGGGTGGTACTACTTTTGCAGCACAGCCACAGGATCACGGACAAAAACTGAATCGTAAAATGTATCGCTCTGCGATGCGCTCGATTCTTTCAGAGCTGGCCCGTCAGGACCGTCTTATTATCGTTGAAGAGTTTGATCTCGATGCGCCTAAGACTAAAACCCTGATCGCTAAGCTTGGTGAGTTTGGTTTGAAGGAAGCATTGATCGTGACTGAAGAAGTTAGCCACAATCTTTACCTCTCTTCGCGCAACTTGCACAAGGTTGACGTACGAGACGCAGCTGCTGTTGATCCAGTATGTTTAATTAATTTTGAAAAGGTGTTGGTAACTGTTCCAGCGCTGAAGAAATTTGAGGAGATTCTGGCATGAACCAAGAAAGAGTCTTCAAGGTGTTGTTAGGGCCCCATGTTACTGAGAAATCAGCAACTCCAGTTGGCGCTTCAACCCAGGTTGTATTTAAGGTTGCTACTGACGCTACCAAACTGGAAGTTAAAAAAGCTGTTGAGCAGCTATTTGAAGTTCAGGTTGATGATGTTCGTGTAGTTAACGTCAAGGGTAAGACACGCCGCACCAGAACTGGTGTTGGCCGTCGCAGTGACTGGAAAAAGGCGTATGTTCGTCTTGCTGAAGGTCAAGACATTGACTTTGAAGTAGCGGAGTAAGGGTTTAGTCATGGCAGTTATTAAAAGAAAACCAACATCTCCGGGTCGTCGCTTTGTAGTAAGCGTTGTGACCCCAGATTTGCACAAAGGCGCACCTTATGCACCTTTGTTGGCACCCAAGAAAAGAAGCGGTGGCCGTAACAGCAGTGGTCGCATTACCGTGCGTCACATTGGTGGCGGACACAAGCAGCACTACCGTATTGTTGACTTTAAGCGCAACAAAGATGGCATCCCAGCCAAGGTAGAGCGTTTGGAATACGATCCAAACCGCAGTGCGCACATTGCACTGTTATGTTATGCCGACGGTGAGCGTCGTTACATTATCGCTCCTAAAGGTGTTTCTGCTGGCGACACTATTCAGTCTGGTGAAGATTCACCGATTAAGACGGGTAACTGTCTGCCGCTACGCAAGATTCCAGTGGGTTCGACTGTTCACTGTGTAGAAATGAAGCCGGGCAAAGGCGCGCAGATAGCTCGTAGTGCCGCCGCTTCAGTTCAGTTAGTTGCACGTGAAGGCGCTTACGCTACCGTTCGTTTACGCAGCGGTGAAATGCGCAGGTTGCCAATCGATTGTCGCGCTACCTTGGGTGAAGTTTGTAACAGTGAGCACAGCTTGCGCTCATTGGGTAAGGCTGGTGCATCGCGCTGGCGTGGAATTCGTCCAACCGTTCGCGGTGTGGCGATGAACCCGGTAGATCACCCACATGGTGGTGGTGAAGGACGTACTTCGGGCGGCCGTCACCCTTTATCACCTTGGGGTATGCCAACTAAGGGTTACAAGACGCGCAAGAATAAGCGCACTGATAAATACATTGTTCGTCGCCGCAAATAAGCGCCGATTAGATTATTAAAAGAGGATAGCAAACGTGCCACGCTCTCTAAAAAAAGGACCATTCGTTGACCTTCACCTGGTAAAAAAGGTTGAAGCAGCGGTTGCAGCTAATGACCGTCGTCCAATTAAGACTTGGTCACGTCGTTCGATGATCTTGCCAGATATGGTTGGTCTGACGATCGCTATACACAATGGTCGTCAACATGTTCCTGTTGTAGTCAACGAAGAAATGGTTGGCCATAAGCTGGGTGAATTTTCTCCAACGCGTACCTATAAAGGTCACGTTGCAGACAAGAAAGCCAAGCGTTAAGCACTAAGCGGAAGAGGTATTGACTGTGGAAGTAGCAGCAAGATTAAAAGGAGCCAGATTGTCAGCGCAAAAAGCGCGTCTGGTTGCTGATCAAATTCGTGGTATGTCGGTTGAAGAAGCATTAGATCTTTTGCAATTCAGCGGCAGAAAGGGCGCGGATATTATTAAGAAAGTGCTTGAGTCGGCAATTGCCAACGCTGAGCATAACGATGGAGCTGACGTAGACGAGCTGAAAGTATCAACTATTTTTGTTGATGAAGGCATGACTATGAAGCGCATCAAGCCACGTGCCAAAGGCCGTGCAGATAGAATTCTTAAGCGCAGTTGTCACATCACTGTAAAAGTCGCTGAAAAGTAGAATAAGGTTCAGGAGACCATTCCATGGGTCAAAAAGTACATCCAACTGGCATCCGTTTAGGTATTGTAAAAAAGCATACCTCAACTTGGTATGCGGGTAATAAGGACTATGCGGACAAGCTCTATCAGGATCTGACCGTTCGTGACTTTATTACGAAAAAATTAGCTCATGCATCTGTGAGCCGTGTAGATATTGAGCGTCCATCGGACAGTGCTCGAATCACTATCCACACAGCCCGCCCTGGTATCGTTATCGGTAAGAAGGGTGAAGATGTTGAGAAACTGCGCAACGAGATTGCCAAGCAAATGGGCTGCGCAGTAAATATCAATATTGAAGAGATTCGTAAGCCGGATCTTGACGCAACACTGGTTGCACAGAACGTAGCTCAGCAGTTAGAGCGTCGAGTTATGTTCCGTCGTGCAATGAAGCGTGCAGTGCAGAATGCAATGCGCGGTGGAGCGTTGGGCGTAAAGATTCAGGTAGGTGGTCGTTTAGGCGGCGCTGAGATCGCACGTACAGAATGGTATAGAGAAGGACGAGTTCCGCTTCACACCCTGCGTGCAGATATAGACTATTCAACAGCCGAAGGTAATACCACTTATGGAATTATCGGCGTGAAGGTCTGGATCTTCAAAGGTGAAGTTCTGGGTGGTGAGGAAGCTGAAAAAGCGCCTGCCAAGAAACAAGACACAAGAAACAAGCGATAAGGGTAAAGCGAAATGCTGCAACCGAAACGTACAAAATTCCGCAAGATGCACAAAGGCCGTAACCGTGGTCTGGCTCAACGCGGCAGCAAGGTAAGCTTTGGCGAGTTTGGCCTCAAAGCAACTGGCCGTGGTCGTTTGACTGCCCGCCAGATTGAAGCGGCTCGTCGTGCAATGACCCGTCACATTAAACGTGGTGGCAAAATCTGGATTAGAGTTTTTCCTGATAAGCCGATTACAAACAAGCCACTTGAAGTGCGTATGGGTAAAGGTAAGGGTAATGTTGAATACTGGGTTGCATTAATCCAGCCAGTCAAGATCCTTTATGAAATGGAAGGTGTTAGTGAACAGATTGCTCGTGAAGCATTTGCTCTTGCTACGGCTAAGTTGCCGATCGCAACCACCTTCGTTAGACGCACGGTGATGTAAAGATGAAATCAAACGAATTGCGTGAAAAGACAAGTGAAGAACTGGAAGCTGCTTTGATTGAAGAGCTTAAGCAGCAGTTTAATCTGCGTATGCAGTTGTCCACTGGTCAGTTAAACGAAAGCCACAAAGTTAAGCAGACGCGCCGCAATATCGCGCGTATCAAAACTGTGCTTAACCAGAAGGCAGGGGAATAACAATGTCTGAATTACAAACGAGCTCACGTACACTGTCTGGCCGTATCGTCAGTGACAAGATGGACAAGACTGTAACTGTCTTGGTCGAGCGTCGCGTTAAGCACCCGGTATATGGGAAGATCTTAACTAAGTCGACAAAAATTAAAGCGCATGATGAAGATAATGGTGCGCGTACAGGTGATCTAGTAACGATCGCAGAGTGCCGTCCTGTCTCTAAAGACAAGACGTGGAAACTGGTCAATATTGACGAGCGTGCTGTAGCAGAATAATTCTGCTGACAGTAAAGGGTTCGGAGTAAGAAAATGATTCAAACAGAAAGTTATCTTGATGTAGCAGACAACAGCGGTGCACGTCGTGTGATGTGTATCAAAGTACTGGGTGGTTCACACCGCCGTTATGCTCGGGTCGGTGACATTATTAAAGTCACTGTTAAGGAAGCAATTCCCCGCGGCAAGGTAAAGAAAGGCCAGGTGATGAGTGCAGTAGTTGTTCGCACTAAGAAAGGCTTGCGCAGACAAGACGGCAGCTTGATCAAATTTGATGACAACGCTGCAGTATTGCTCAACGCCAACAACGCACCTATTGGCACACGTATTTTTGGGCCGGTAACACGCGAACTTCGCAACGAGAAGTTTATGCGCATTATCTCCCTAGCACCTGAAGTGCTGTAAGCGAGGATTAAGAAATGGCAATGCTCAAAATTAAACGCGACGACGAAGTAATTGTTGTTGCAGGCAAAGATAAAGGTAAGCGCGGCAAGGTACTTAAGGTGCTGGAAAATAACCGTCTACTGGTATCTGGTATTCAGATGATTAAAAAGCATCAGAAGCCTAATCCCCAAGCTGGTATTCCAGGCGGGATTATTGAAAAAGAAGCTCCTATCCAGGTTTCTAACGTTGCGATCTTTAATGGCGCAACCAGCAAAGCGGATCGAGTTGGCTTTAAAGTCCAGGAAGATAACACAAAAATTCGTGTCTTTAAGTCAACCGGCGAAGCCGTCGACGCTTAAATAAACAGGTAATTGAAATGGCAAGGCTGAAAGAAGTATACAAAAAAGAGTTAGCTCCCAAGCTTAAAGAAGAGCTGGGCCTGACTAATGTGATGGAAGTTCCGCGCATTACCAAGATCACTCTTAATATGGGTGTTGGTGAAGCGATTGGTGATAAAAAATCACTTGAGAACGCCGTTGCAGATCTAACCTTGATCGCTGGTCAGAAGCCAGTGGTAAACAAGGCTCGCAAATCAATTGCAGGCTTTAAGGTTCGTGAGGGTTGGCCAATTGGTACCAAGGTAACTCTGCGCAGTGATCGTATGTACGAATTCCTGGAGCGTTTGGTTAGCATCGCTATCCCACGTATCCGCGATTTCCGTGGCATCAGCCCCAAGCAGTTCGATGGGCGTGGTAATTTCTCAATGGGTGTAAGTGAGCAGATCATTTTCCCAGAGATCGATTACGAAAAGATTGATAAGTTGCGTGGTCTTGATATTACTGTCACTACCACCGCTAAGAATGATGACGAAGGTCGCGCCCTTTTGCGTGCCTTTAACTTCCCGCTGAAAGGTTGAGGTAGTAGATAAATGGCTAAAGTATCCATGGTCGAGCGCGAAAATAAGCGCGCAAAGACAGTTGCCAAGTTTGCCGCGAAGCGTGCAGAGCTAAAGGCAATCATTAGTGACGTTAATGCATCTGACGAAGATCGTTGGGATGCACAAACAAAATTACAAAAACTGCCGCGTGATGCGAGCCCAGTTCGTCAGCGTAACCGCTGTCGTATCACGGGTCGTCCACACGGTGTTTACCGTAAGTTTGGCCTGTGCCGAAATAAACTGCGCGAATCAGCAATGCGCGGTGAGATTCCTGGCCTAGTTAAGTCCAGCTGGTAAGTTAAAGGAGCCAAACGATATGAGTATGCAAGATCCAATAGCAGATATGTTGACCCGCATTCGTAATGCGCATCACCGTAGCAAGCCAGAAGTTACTATGCCAGCGTCAAAGCTTAAGGCCTCAATTGCCCAAGTTTTACTCGACGAAGGTTACATTGGCGGTTTTAGCGTCAGTGAAGAAGTAAAACCAAATTTAACTGTTGAGCTGAAGTACTTTGAAGGCAAGCCAGTTATCGAAGAAATTACACGTATTAGCAAGCCAAGTTTGCGCCTGTACGTAGGTAGCGGTGATGTGCCTAAAGTACGCAGCGGTCTTGGTGTTGCGATTGTCTCCACCAGTAACGGTGTGATGACTGATCGTGCTGCACGCTCTGCCGGTATCGGCGGCGAAGTGCTTTGCACCGTATTCTGATAGGAAAACGAGATGTCTAGAGTTGCAAATAGTCCAGTAGAACTGCCCAGTGGTGTGCAAGTTACCATCGGTGATTCGGAAATAACTGTGAAGGGAAAGATTGGATCCATGGCGATGCCGATCAATCCTGAAGTAGCAATTGAACAAAATGAAAATGTGCTTACATTCTCTGCTCGTTCAAGTGCCAAGTTTTCACGGGCAATGTCCGGTACTACTAGAGCCCTGGTAAGCAATATGGTTACCGGTGTCTCACAAGGTTTTGAGAAGAAGCTTGATTTGGTCGGTGTTGGTTACCGTGCGCAAGTTCAGGGAGCGAAGATTAATCTGACACTAGGTTACTCTCACCCGGTTGTATATGAACTGCCTAAAGGTGTATCAGCAGAAACACCAAGTCAGACTGAAATTTTACTGAAGTCCTCGGATAAGCAGATGTTGGGTCAAGCCGCAGCTGAAATCCGCGCCTTCCGTCCACCAGAGCCTTACAAGGGTAAGGGAGTTCGAATTGCTGGTGAGCACGTGAGACGCAAAGAGGCCAAGAAGAAGTAATAGGGTAATACGATGAGCGATAAGAAAGTTTCACGTCAGCGCAGAGCAAAACGCGTCCGTATGAAGATCCGCGAACTAGGTGCAAACCGTTTGTGTATCAACCGTACTCCGCGTCACATTTATGCGCAGATAATTGCATCTGATGGCGATCGAGTTCTAGCAACTGCATCGACACTGGAAAAAGATTTGCGTACTGGTAGCACCGGTAACGTTGATGCTGCCGCAGCAGTTGGCAAGTTAGTTGCCGAACGTGCAGTAGCTGCTGGTGTAACCACTGTAGCGTTTGATCGTAGCGGTTTTAAATATCACGGCCGTGTTAAAGCATTGGCAGACGCCGCGCGTGAAGCCGGCCTCGAATTTTAATAGGTAGATAATATGGCTTTTACAGATCAGAAAGATTCTGCAGCTGAAGGAATGATGGAGAAGCTGGTTCAGGTTAACCGTGTTGCAAAGACGGTTAAAGGTGGACGTATCTTCGCTTTTACTGCACTGACTGTTGTTGGTGACGGAAATGGCAAGGTTGGCTTCGGTCGCGGTAAGGCTCGTGAAGTGCCCCAGGCAATTCAGAAGGCTATGGAAGCTGCGCGTCGCAACATGATTGATGTCGCCCTCGATGGCAACACTATTCAGTACCCAACTAAGGGTATTCATGCTGCTTCTAAAATCTACATGCAGCCTGCATCCGACGGTACTGGTGTTATTGCCGGTGGTGCAATGCGCTCTGTATTAGAACTGGCTGGTGTACAGAATGTACTGGCCAAGTGTTACGGGTCTACCAACCCAGTAAACGTTGTTCGCGCAACATTTAAAGCACTTAAAAATATGAAGTCACCAGATGATGTTGCTGCAAAGCGTGGCAAATCAGTGGAAGAAATCCTCAACTAAGTGACGGTTGAAAACGCGTCAGTTATTGGAAGAAGATCATGGCAAAAGCTAAATTGAAAAAAATTAAAGTAACCCAGACTAAAAGTACTATTGGTCGTCTACAGAATCACAAAGCCTGTGTATCTGGTTTGGGTCTACGTCGTATCGGTCACACTGTTGAAGTTGAAGACACTCCATCAGTACGTGGCATGATCAACAAAGTTCATTATTTGTTACAGGTAGAGGAAGCTTAAGATGCATCTGAATACCCTTAGCCCGGCACCGGGTCGAATTAAAGAAGGTAAGCGCTGCGGTCGTGGTATCGGCAGTGGTCTTGGTAAGACTGGTGGCCGTGGTCACAAAGGTCAGAAATCCCGTTCAGGCGGCAGTGTTCGTCCGGGTTTTGAAGGCGGTCAGATGCCTTTGCAGAAACGTCTGCCCAAGTACGGTTTTACTTCACGTCTAGCCGCTGTTACTGCAGAGATCAGATTATCTGAACTAAACCTTGTTGAAGGTGAAGTTGTAGATATCGATGCGCTGCGTAAAGCCGGTTTGATTAACAGCAACATCCTGCGTGCCAAAGTAATTGCTTCAGGTGAAGTTACTAAAGCAGTAACTCTGAAAGGCATTGGCGCAACTAAAGGTGCACTGGCCGCTATTCAAGCAGCTGGCGGAAAGGTAGAAGAATAAAAAATGGCTAAGCCAGGTAAAATGCCGGTAGGCAATGAAAAAGGACTTGGCGAGCTATGGGCTCGCCTTCGCTTTTTATTCGCTGCGATCATTATTTATCGAATTGGTACACATATTCCTGTACCTGGATTCGATCCTGATCGTCTGGCAGAACTGTTTACTCAGAATCAGGGTACCTACCTTGGTCTGTTTAATATGTTTTCTGGTGGTGCACTCGAGAGAATGAGCATCTTAGCTCTGGGCGTAATGCCTTACATCTCTGCATCGATCATTATGCAGCTGCTGTCAGCCACAGTTCCTGCACTAGAGCAGTTAAAGAAAGAAGGTGACAGTGGTCGCCGCAAGATCAATCAGTACACCAGATACGGCACAGTATTCTTGGCACTGATTCAGGGTACAGCGATGGCCGTAGGTTTTGCTTCGCAGGGCCTAGCTTATGAAGTTAGCACTATGTTCTACGCAGTGGCTATCTCCTCATTGGTCGCTGGTGCAGTATTCCTGATGTGGCTCGGTGAGCAGATCACTGAACGCGGTATTGGTAACGGTATCTCGATGCTGATCTTCGCCGGTATTGTTGCAGGTATTCCTGGAGCAATTGGTCAGGCCTTAGAGTCTGCCCGTCAGGGTGATTTAAATCCGGTAACCCTGGTCTTTATTCTGGTTATCGCAGTTGCTGTTGTTTACTTCGTGGTATTTGTTGAGCGCGGCCAGCGTCGCCTCACAGTTAACTACGCACAGCGTCAGGGTCGTCAAGCTTATAACGCTCAGACTTCTCATCTGCCGCTTAAAGTGAATATGGCTGGTGTTATTCCGGCGATTTTCGCCTCCAGTTTACTGCTGTTCCCTACCTCTATTAGTCAGTGGTTTGGATCGGCGACCAATGCACCTGCATGGTTGCAGGATATTGCATTGTTAATAGGCCCAGGCCAGCCACTTTACGTGCTGCTGTTCTCCAGCCTGATTATTTTCTTCAGCTTCTTCTACACGGCGTTGATGTACAACCCTTCAGAAGTAGCCGATAACCTGAAAAAAGGTGGTGCGTTCTTGCCTGGTATCCGTCCTGGCGAACACACCGCAAAATATATTGATAGTGTGACCACGCGTCTCACGCTGATTGGTGGTATTTACATCACCTTGATTTGTCTGATGCCTCAGTTCCTGAATGTGTACTTCAACGTACCTTTCTACCTGGGTGGCACCTCACTGTTAATTGCCGTTGTTGTGACAATGGATTTTATGGCTCAAGTGCAGTCACATCTTATGTCCCAGCAATATGATTCATTGATGAAAAAGGCCAACCTTAAAAATGTTGGCCGTAAATAAAGAGGTGATGCTGTGAAAGTTCGTGCATCGGTTAAAAAGATTTGTCGTAATTGTAAAGTTGTCCGCCGCAAAGGTGTGGTTCGCGTTATTTGTAGCGTTGAGCCGCGTCATAAGCAGCGCCAAGGATAAGGTTGATTTTTGACAGATCTATCGGTATTCTACCGCGCCTTTTTGCAGTGTTACTGCAGGGTTAGGGGATACAGATTAAACCCAAGTATAAGTGGAGTAATGTGAATGGCCCGTATTGCCGGTGTCAACATTCCGGATAACAAACACGCAGTGATCTCACTGACTTATGTGTTTGGTATCGGTCGCCCAACTGCCAGTAAGATCTGTGCAGATGTGGGCATTGCAGAGGACACAAAAATTTCTGCACTAGATGAAGGGCAACTTGATTTGTTGCGTGCTGCTGTTGGAGCCAATGAAGTAGAGGGCGACCTGCGCAGAGAAAACAGCATGAACATCAAGCGTTTGATGGATTTAGGTTGCTATCGCGGCCTTCGTCATCGTCGTAGTTTGCCCGTACGTGGACAGCGTACTAAGACGAACGCACGCACCCGTAAAGGTCCGCGTCGTCCAATTAAACGATAATTAGGATCGGTTTCTAATGGCAAAAGCAGCAGCTAAAACGGCCCGTAAAAAGGTTAAAAAGACAGTTATAGATGGCATAGCCCATATCTATGCTTCTTTTAACAACACTATTGTTACTATCACTGACCGTCAGGGAAACACACTTTCCTGGGCCACGTCAGGCGGTTCTGGTTTCCGTGGTTCTCGCAAGAGTACTCCGTTTGCCGCTCAGGTCGCTGCAGAACGTGCTGGTGAAGCAGCTAAAGACTACGGTCTTAAGAACCTTGACGTGCAAGTTAAAGGTCCTGGTCCGGGTCGTGAATCTGCGGTTCGCGCGCTTAACAACGCGGGCTACAAAATTACTAATATTACCGATGTGACGCCTGTGCCCCATAACGGCTGTCGTCCACCGAAAAAACGTCGCGTGTAAGGGAGATAGGAAATGGCTAGGTATCTCGGACCAACTTGTAAACTCTCACGCCGTGAAGGAACTGATCTTTTCCTCAAGAGTGGCGTACGTCCATTAGAATCCAAGTGTCGTCACGAAAGTGCGCCAGGCCAGCATGGTCAGCGTCGCGGTCGTCTGTCTGACTATGGGGTTCAGTTGCGTGAAAAGCAGAAAGTGCGTCGTATCTACGGTGTACTGGAAAAGCAATTCCGTAACTATTACAAAGATGCAGCTCGTCTGAAGGGCAATACGGGTGAAAACCTACTATGCCTGTTAGAAAAGCGTCTTGATAACGTTGTATACCGTATGGGTTTTGGTGCCACTCGCGCAGAGTCTCGCCAATTGGTTGCCCATAATGCGATTCTGGTTAATGGCCAGAAGGTCAATATTGCCTCTTTCCGTGTTCAGGAAGGCGACACTGTCGGCATTCGCGAAAAAGCTAAGAAACAGCTTCGTGTGCAAACTGCTATGCAGTTGGCATCACAACGTGGTGAAGCTGGTTGGCTGACTGTTGATAGCAGCAAAATGGAAGGCACGTTTACGCGCAATCCAGACCGCTCCGATCTGCCAGCCGAGATCAATGAAAATCTGATCGTCGAACTGTACTCCAAGTAATCGCTGTTTAGCTCTTACAGGTAATACTATGCAAAATTCTGCTACTGAATTTCTAACACCACGCAACATTGATGTGACGTCTTACAATCCCAACCATGCCAAGGTTGTTCTTGAGCCATTGGAGCGTGGGTTTGGTCATACTCTGGGCAATGCCCTGCGTCGCATTCTACTCTCCTCGATGTCTGGCTGTGCCATTATCGAAGTGGAAATAGACGGTGTTGAACATGAATACTCCGCCATTGAGGGTGTACAAGAGGACGTGATGGAAATCCTCCTCAACCTTAAAGGCGTGGCCGTTGTCAT
>JAQWGK010000078.1 GCA_029238255.1 Porticoccaceae bacterium
ATCAATATCGAACCTTTCATCACCGAATGTAATGCAAGAAAAAAACAGAAGCGCAGTGAGTATCGTTAGTCTTATTTTCATTGCTATTTTGACCTGTGTTTTTGTTTTTAATTAAACGTAACCAACTATGTATGCGAGAGCGAAAATAGATATGGCACCCAGTAAGGCTATTTTTTAATTGCTTCGACGCCTATTCGCAACGCGACATCCATTTTAAACACAAGTAGCTTGCCATAACTTATACCGAAATCATCCCTCATAATATTTCCGTAGATGTCTGCACCACACACCTGTTTAAATTTAAACGGATGAATTTTGCACTTAAACGTCTTAATATCTAAATCTACTTCTTTAGTAATCCCATGCAGCGTTAATTTACCTTTTACTTTGGTTGGCGCACCATCCTGAAAATCGATTAATGCCCCCTCATATCTTGCCTCAGGAAATTTTTCGACATCGAACATATCATCACCTTTGGCATGTTTATTCATGCCATCATGCCCAAAGTCAATAGAATCCATTGCCATAACGACGTTCACAGAACCTGTGTTATTTTTTTTATCGAGAATAACCTCACCAGAGGTTGAATTTATTTTTCCGCGCCACAGTGATAAACCTCCCATATGATCAGCTTCAAATGCTGGGAAAGTATGACTTGGATCTATCACATAGGTGACTGGTTTTGCGAGTGAGAGTGGAGTGAATAGAAGATGCAGGAAAAACATCACCACTAAATGATTCAATTTTATCTTCATTTATTCCTCCTATATTTACGATGTGTAGTGAATATTACGATCTTTCATTCATATTGGTTGTATCAAATCTAAATAGAAACATTAAGTACTCCTTGGGTATCACCGTCAAGAATCAAGTCCTTTTCATGCAATAAAAAAGGAGGGGCAAGCCCCTCCTTAATCTTAGATATTCCTTCGTACTAAAACGCGTAAGTAACGCCCATAACATACGAAGTCGGTGTGCCAGGTGTGGTCCACCATTTATGATAAGAACTGACATAATGCTTTTCGTCAAATAAATTATCAATATTCATTGTTAACTTAACCTGATCATTCAATTGATAAGAGCCAAACAGATTGACCAATATATACTCGGGCAACCTATATGCCGGGTCAATGGTTTCACCCAAACGGTCATCAACATAATTGATGGTAAAGCCAAGGCTAGCATCAGCACCATTGATATTGAATTGCTTGGTTAACATCAAGTTAGCACTGTTTTCAGGCACATTAACCAATTCACTGCCAGCAGGAAGATTAACCTCCCAATCAAAGTTATAAAGATCAGTAGAAGTTCCTGCATCTACATAGGCGTAGGAAAATACCATGTCCACACTGTCAGACAGCTCTCCGGTAATATCGATTTCCAATCCCTCACTTTCTGCCTCACCCAGCGCAGCACTTTCCCCCGCATTCACAGGATCTGCCGTCAAGATATTGGATTTTTCCATCTTAAATAATGCGATGGTGCTATTTAAACGACCGTCCATAGAAGAGATTTTCATACCTAGTTCGTAGGATTTGCTCTCTTCAGGATCAAACGTATCACCACTGGCGTCTGCACCGCTGTTAGGGCGGAAACCCTCAGCATAGCTAGCATAAATAGACAGATTATCTGATGCTTCATAGGTAAGGCCAAATCGCGGACTCACCGCGGTTTCCTCTGATTCACTGACCGAGTCATTACTACGATTGATAACCTGCTGACTGAAATCGTCTAAGCGTAAGCCCAGCAAAACTTTCCACTGATCAGATACATCGATCTGATCCTGCATATAAATACCAACAGCTTCCTGTGTTTCCAGCCGATCGGTATTAGGCCCGAGGACCTGATCCTGAGCTTGACCATAAACAGGGTTGTTTAGATCTACAGAGTAAGTAGACGTTAGCCAACCATCACGCCAGCGATTTTGCAAAGTATCAAGCTCATAATCGTAAGCATCCAACCCTGCAAGGAAGTGGTGCTTCATTGAGCCTGTCTCGAAAGTTCCGGTTAATTCAACTCGGGCGGACAGGTCTGTTGCATCATAGTCACGCTCACGACGCTGACGGTTTACACGTTGATTGGCACCGACACCCTCAGCAATCTGGATTTCGCTTCTGGTCAGAATTTGACGACCGCCGGAAAGCTCAGTCTCACTGGACAAACCTTCAAATGAAGACTCGCGATAACCTAAGCCCGCAAGAACAGACCAACCGCTATCTAAATCATGCTGTAACAAAAACTGATGACCAGTGGCTTTAATCTTAATAGGACCATCTTGAGGTTCACCGTAGAAAGTCTCGACATCAACCACTGTCGGATCAAGATCAATGGCTACAATACCTCGATCAAAAGGTGTCTCCTGATCTAAAATTTCTAACTCATAATTTAACGAAGTTTTATCGGAAAGCAAAAACAAAAGAGAGGGGGTTAAATCTAGCTTTTGGGTTTCGATGGTGTCACGGAAACTTCCTGCGTCTTTATAGGCACCGTTAATACGGAAGGCGACAGAGTCACTCAACTTATTGGTATAGTCAGCTTCAACGCGATTAGTATCAAAGTTTCCTGCACTGAGATTGATGTAACCTTGCTTTTCAAACTGTGGTTTTTTTGTCACCACATTGACCGTGCCACCGGGCTCTCCACGACCATACAATGCAGATCCTGGACCTTTTAACACTTCAATTGTTTCGATATTGGAGGTGTCTCTGTTACCGCTGTAACCACGACCACCACTAAAGCCGTTAATTAGGTAACCAGAGGGTAAATTTTCATCTCCGGCAAAACCGCGAATAGCAAAACTGTCCCACAGTCCACCAAAACTATTTTGCCTGGCAACGCCTCCGGCCATGTCCAGAGCACCTTGAAACTCTGTCTTACCCAGTTGATTTAGCATCTCACTGGAGATTGTTTGCACCTGCTGAGGCAATGACTCCAATGGCACGTCACCTCTGTAGGGTTGCTTTTGGCCTAGCACCACAACTTCATCGAGATTTTGTTTACTCTCAGACTCTTGGGCTACGGCTGTAAATGTATTAATACTTAAAAGGGCGCTCACCGATACGGCGACGCAAAAACGCGGGTTCATAGAACCTCCTGCAAAAAATAAATTTAACTGTTTAAAGATCGAATTAAATTTAAGTCCGAGGTGGAGCTCTGGAAATATAGGAAGAGAATCTTGATCTTAAACCTGCAGAAACAGGCTTTAGAGATGATTGGTCTGCGGTATAGAACGCAGTCGGCAATAGGCTGGATTGAGAAAGTAGGGTTCCCTTGGAAATATGACAGCTGTCACACTCGACCTGAACAGAAGTTGGATTGGGTAGGATATGGTCAAAATCATGAGCAATATTATTGCCTACGAAAAGCACGCTCATAAGAAGCAGGAGCGCAGAACATGTTTCCAACCTAGCTAGTGACAAAAAAACAGCCCTTGCAAATACTTTAATAATTTTTAGGTTGGCGACTATAAGACATTTTTTAAAAATATCAAAGTACTACAGAACGATAATCGACCCAAAGCCCCTCAGCTCAGGGTCGATATAAACGGGTGCTGTATTAGTGTCTTGCCTGTTGAGCTAATCTGAGATTTAACAGCCAGCTGTCATGACGACGCTCTGCATCGTAGAAAACTGCCGCTGTAAAAGTCAGCATAAACAGTAGAATAAAATGCGCTGCCAGACTGATACCCATATAGATAACACTGCCGACATAAAGGCCAAATACAATCGACCACATCCAGGCCAAAACGGTCATTATCCACATTCTTGAGAGTGGGTCTGGTATATGTCTTAACGGATTTTTATTGTGGTTCATAACCGAGTTATAGGCGTCATAGAACCATAGAAATGCGAGTTTAGTTTTCATCTTATTACCCCTGTAGTACTTATTTATTGTGTATTTTTATGTCACTACATAGATTTCTACGAGCGCTTATTTTGTTTGGATCAATAGACCATAACCCCAGGCTCTCTTGAACTAGAGAAAAAACATTAACTATCTACTGGCAAATAAGAAGGCTGCAATCATTCTTAGGGGCAAAAAAAACCCGCCATGGGCAACCATAGCGGGCTTTTGAATTAACAGCTGCTTAACTGGCAGCGTTTAATTACCAGTTACTTTTCGCTAGAACCGTTCAATGCATACCAACCGATATAGATATAGCAAAGCATTGGCACAATAAAGCTCATCTGAATACCGATCATATCTGCAGCCACACCCTGAACCAGCGGTATTAATGCGCCACCAACAATCGCCTGACAGACCAGACCCGAACCTTTACTGGTCATTGAACCCAGACCTTTAACAGCCAGCGTAAAGATAGTTGGGAACATAATTGAGTTGAAGAAACCAACAGCCAGAATAGACCACATAGCAACATCGCCTGTAGTGTTCATGCTGACAATAATCATAACAATGGCGATAAGAGCGTTAACTGCAAGATATTTAGTGGCTGCAATATAGTTCATTAAAGCAGCACCAACCAGACGACCAACCATCGCCGCGCCCCAGTAATAGGCAACCATTTTGCCAGCTTCTGCTGAACTCATTCCGGCAATAGACTCTTCTTTAAAGTAATCAACCAGGAAGCTACCAATAGCAACTTCACCGCCCACATAGAGGAAAATTGCCAGAGCACCCAATACTAATGAGCGGCGACCCCAGACACTTTCGCCGGTATCTTCGGCGGCTTCAACATGCGCCAGTACCGGTAATTTAATATTTCTAAATACCAGTGCAGCGGTCACCAGAAGAGCGCCTAGTAGCACATAGGGCATCTGCACTGCAGAGGCATCAGCAGCTACTGCACCAAAAATCAGTGCCGCGCCGACAATAGGACCTACGGTGGTACCCAGAGAGTTGGCTGCCTGCGCCAGATTCAGACGGCTAGCGGCAGTTTTTTCAGGCCCAAGAGCTGCCACATAGGGGTTAGCCGCTACCTGAAGAATAGTGATACCACTGGCCAGCACAAAGAAAGCAAACAGGAACAGCCCATAGGCGTGAATCTCAGCCGATGGGTAAAACAGTAGACAACCAGCTGCTGTGGTTAAGAGCCCGAGAACAATACCCTGCTGATAGCCAACCTTATCGATGAGCTTTCCTGCAAAAGGAGAGACAATAAAGTAGGCACCAAAGAAGCAGAACTGCACCAGCATCGCCTGAGTATAGTTAAGATCAAAAGACTCTCTTAAAAACGGGATTAAAATATCATTTAGAACGGTAATAAAGCCCCAGAAGAAAAACAGACAGGTCATTGCGATAAACGCAAACTTCTGTGTGCCCTGCTCCTGACCACCGGCCGCTGTTGCTGTTGAATTTCCTGCAGTTGGACCTGCCATGTGAACCCCCAAAAATTAGTGTTAATTTATTATTGTTTTATTAGCCATCAAGAGTAATTTGGCTGTGCGGGGCATGCAAGGTATGTTTTGGATAGATAGGCTTTTTGGTCGCAATATAGGGGTACTTTATCGACTTTTTGAGGTTTGAGGAGTTTAAGAGCTTATTTGGGCTGAACAGCCAGCATGGCGGCCATCACCTGCTTAAGGCCATTGTGCAGCGAACGCATCTCGTCGAGATTATCGGGATCACTCATCCAGTGGTAGACAATTCCGCTGACTGAGGCGGTAAAGTGATCGGCAATCAGTTCAACATCAATGGTCGGCGCTACCGATCCTTCTTTAATACCCTGCTCTATCCAGCCAATCACATCGGCACGGCGGCGCCGGTGAATACCCAAGATAACCGTTTTAAGCTGTGACTCAGGTGCTGGTGATTCAAACCAGAGCCGATAAAAGGCTTCAACGTGTCTGGGGGCATCTTCACAAAACTGAATATGGGCATCCAGCGCAGCGGCGATTGCCTGATAACCGCACTTGCCGGCGGTGACATTAGTCAGCTCGGCCAACCATTCATCCCCTACAGATCTGAGCACAAAATCAAACAGGCCGGCTTTATTACCAAATCGATAGCCGGCAAGCCCTCTTGAATAACCGGCGCGTTCGCCGACATCTTTTAGGGTTGCCTGCCCGGCACCCCGCTCGACAATTAAATCTACCGCCGCTTCGAGCATTTTTGCATCGGAGATTTCTTTGCGTTCAATCTGTGTCAGGCGCAGGGCTTTGGGCATTTTTAACTCTTTAATACTGGTTCTTAAATTCTAATTACATATTTCTACGATACTGACCGCCCACATCAAACAGCGCGTTGGTGATCTGTCCCAGTGAACAGCAGCGCACTGCTTCCATAAGCACTTCAAAACCATTGCCGCCCTGCCTGACCGTATCCTGGAGCTTCTTCAGCATAGCCGCAGACTCAGAACTGTTCAATTGCTGAAAATCTTTTAAGCGCTCTATCTGACTGTGCTTTTCTGCATCGGTTGAACGGGCCAGTTCAATTTCGACGGCCTCTTCATCGGAATCATTAAGGAAGGTATTCACCCCCACAATCGGCAGTGAGCCATCGTGTTTTTTATGCTCATAGTAGAGTGACTCTTCCTGAATCTTACCACGCTGATAACCGGTTTCCATGGCGCCCAACACGCCACCGCGGTCAGATATTTTTTCAAACTCCTGCAACACTGCCTCTTCAACCAGATCGGTTAGCTCATCAATAATAAAAGCACCCTGACTGGGGTTTTCATTTTTTGCCAGCCCCCACTCCTGATTAATAATTAACTGAATGGCCAGCGCTCTGCGCACGGACTCTTCGGTTGGGGTGGTAATCGCCTCGTCATAAGCATTGGTGTGCAGACTATTACAGTTATCATAGATAGCGATTAACGCTTGCAGGGTAGTGCGAATATCATTGAAGTTCATTTCCTGAGCGTGCAGGGAGCGACCGGAAGTTTGAATATGGTATTTAAGTTTCTGACTGCGAGCATTGGCACCATAGCGGTCGCGCATGGATGTTGACCAGATACGCCGCGCCACTCGACCCATCACGGTGTACTCCGGATCCATACCATTGGAGAAGAAGAACGACAGGTTCGGGGCGAAATCATCGATATTCATACCCCGTGCCAAATAGGCTTCAACAAAGGTGAACCCATTAGACAGGGTAAAGGCCAACTGCGAGATCGGGTTGGCTCCGGCTTCGGCAATATGGTATCCGGAGATAGAGACGGAATAGAAATTGCGAATCTGCTGGTCGATAAAGTACTGCTGCATATCGCCCATCATTCGCAGGCTAAATTCGGTGGAAAAAATGCAGGTATTTTGTCCCTGATCTTCTTTGAGAATATCCGCCTGCACTGTCCCGCGCACTCGCTTTAAGGTTTCGACACGGAGGCTCTGATACTCACTATCCTCAGGCTGACGCTTATGCTCAACGACAAATTTTTCGACCTGCTGATCGATAGCGGTGTTTAGGAACATGGCCAAAATCGTCGGTGCCGGGCCATTGATGGTCATAGAGACCGAGGTGGTGGGATTGCACAGATCAAACCCATCGTAGAGGGCTTTCATATCCTCAAGGGTACAGATCGAAACACCGGCATTGCCCACCTTGCCGTAAATATCCGGACGCTCATCGGGGTCCCAGCCATACAGGGTGACCGAATCAAAGGCTGTAGACAGCCGCTTGGCATCGGCGTGCTCAGAGAGCACTTTAAAGCGCTGATTGGTTCTAAAGGCGTCCCCTTCACCGGCAAACATCCGCGCCGGATCCTCCCCTTCGCGCTTAAAGGGAAACACGCCAGCGGTATAGGGAAATTCACCGGGAAGGTTTTCCAGCATCAACCACTTAAGCAGCTCACCATGATCCTTATAGCGTGGCAGTGCTACTCGCGGAATCCTACTACCGGATAGGGAGAGAGTATTTAATTGGGTAGTCAGCTGTTTACCATTGGGCAAGCTGTCGACTTTTGTATCGCCGGAATAAGCCTTGACCTGATTCGGCCAGTTCTCAAGCAATTGGCTTGCTCGGCTATCCATAGCCTGCAACCGCTCAGCGGCCAATTGGTCAATGGTTGGCAATAGCTGTGCCTCACTAGCGTTCGCTTTTTTATCACCTCCTTTATTATCAAAGGCCCCACTGGCGATAAGCATTTCTTTGGATGCTGCCAACTGCTGATGCTCTCGAGCCAGATTAGCCTGCACCGCAACATCCTTATGATAGCGGCGGACACCTGCGGCAATCTCCGCCAGATAGCGCTGACGATCCGCCGGTACTACTACGGTTTTTTCTGAGGGAGTCTTACAGTCAAGAGTGGCCAGATGTTGCTCGAAATTGCGCAGACCGCGTGCCTGTAATAATTTAACCAGTGCCTGATAAGCCGCCGTTACGCCATCGTCATTAAAGCGCGAGGCAATGGTGCCAAATACTGGCATCTGTTCCGGCAGTTGATCAAAGGCTTCACGGTTGCGTTGAATCTGCTTGCAGACATCGCGGTAAGCATCATCACTGCCCTTGCGATCAAACTTATTAATAATCGCCAACTCGGCATAGTCGAGCATATCGATTTTTTCTAACTGACTCTGGGCACCAAATTCCGGTGTCATCACATAGATTGGAATATCCACGAAGGGAACAATGCCTGCATCGCCCTGACCTATACCCGGAGTTTCGACCACCACCAGATCAAAGCCACCAAGCCGCAGTGCACTGATAATATCGGTCAGTGACTCCGGCACCTCACCACTGGCACCACGGGTGCCGATTGAACGCATATAGATATTCTGATGATAAATCGCATTCATTCGAATGCGGTCACCCAACAGTGCGCCACCAGTTTTTCGGCGAGTGGGATCGATGGCAAGAATGGCGATTTTTAGCTGGTCATCTGCATCCTGTCGGAAGCGACGTATCAACTCATCGGTCAGTGATGATTTTCCGGCACCGCCGGTGCCGGTAATGCCGAGCACGGGAACTGATTTACTTAAAAACTGCGCCTGTTCACGAAGTGATTTTTTCTGTTCATCAGACAGCTCGCCGCGCTCAATAGCAGTTATCAGCCGGGATAAATTAGGGCGGTTTTGGGCATCGCTCAGTTGTTTAGATTCAACGGTGACGTCCTGATAACTGCCCAGTGAACAGCGCTTGATCATATCCTCGATCATTCCAACCAGACCCAGATCCTGACCGTCGTAGGGAGAGTAAATTCGCTCTACACCATAGGCTTCAAGCTCTTTGATTTCAGCGGGGACTATCACCCCACCGCCGCCACCAAACAGTCGAATATGCTCTGCACCAGCCTCTTTAAGCAGGTCTACGGCATACTTAAAGTATTCCACATGACCGCCCTGATAGGAGCTGATGGCGATACCCTGAGCATCTTCCTGCAAGGCGGTTTCAACCACCTCGGCCACCGAGCGATTATGGGCTAAATGAATCACCTCAACGCCGGCACCCTGAAGTATGCGACGCATAATATTGATCGCTGCATCATGACCATCAAAGAGACTTGCGGCGGTGACAAATCTAAGGGGAATCGCAGATTTTTGCTGATAGTTAGTAGCAGCAGAGTTGTTCTGCTTGCTGGCAGGTGTTTTTACTGATGCTGAAACTGGGTGCCCAGTTTTAGTTGCTGACGTGCTCATATCGACTCCATTGACCGCCCGATACTACCTAGCACTCTGTGGGTACCAGTTAATAGTGGGCAAATTTCATTCCATTGAGTGCTAGCTTAGTCAACTTGCTTGTTCTGCGCAAGTATCTTTAGAAACGCCGAGCGTTAAGGCCATTGAAGAGCTCAGAGCCTTACGGCATTAAATCTATAGGGAGGGTTGATCACCATAACCATAGTAATCGGCAATCGCGAGGCCGGCGGCGACACTGGTAAAAGGATCGTGCTCGACCACTTTACCAGCGAACTGATTATCTAAAATATCCTTTACTGCAGGTATTAATGAAGAGCCTCCAGTGCGCAGCACCAGATCTATATCCGACGCTCTGATACTGGCTTTATTGAGGATTAGGGTAATCGCCTGTTCAAGCTCGAAAAGCAGATCGGTAATCATCAACTCAAACTCCCAGCGCTCAAGGGTGACTTCAATATCAATCTCAGGAATATCCAAAACTGCAGAATCTTGCACTGAAAGCTCTGCCTTAAAGCCCTTGATCGCCTCAAAAACCTGATAGCTATAATTCTGTTTAATCAGATCATAGAGTCGTTTGAATTTAATCGCCCCCCCATCATCCTCAACCATCCGCTGCATCACCGGAGCGGTATATTTATTCTGATTGAGCATATAGCTGACCGGCCAGTTAATCAGCAGGTCTTCAAAGTCGCCAAAGGGAAATAGCGTATCCACTTCGGAGCCATCCAGTACACGACGCCAACGTTCACCCTTGCCCAGCAGCGGGAAAATCAATTCGCGAAAAATAGTCTGGTCGATTTTGTCACCACCCAGCGCAATACCGTGGGTTGCCTCGACCTTAAAGGAGGCGCCCGTGCGACGAAGAATACTGAAGTCCAGTGTTCCGCCGCCAAAATCTACCGTTAGTATTAATTCATCACTGCTACCCGGATGATTATGCAAATAGCTAATCGCCGCCGCTGTAGGCTCGGGACAGAATGTCTGCTCAGTTATGCCCGCATGACCATAGGATTCACTGAGCCGCTCTAGCGCAACATTATTGCGGCCCTGCTCTATACCCTCAAAATTGACCGGATGACCAATACAGGCATGAGTGGTATTTTCCAACTTGCGCTGCAGTGCTTTGCGAATACCGACCAAAATAGGTGTGACCAGTGCAACCAGTCTAAAGGGACGGTTAAAGATTACCGTGCGCCCACCGGAAGCGTTACCCAATAGACGTTTAGTACCGCGGAATAAGCGCCCGGGCAAGCCGGCATCAGTGAATGCCTGCCCAAAGACTTTACTGGTTTCAGACTCACTGGCCGGGCCGCTGTTGCTGCCGGTGCCAGTGCGCGCCTCACCTAAAAGCTCGGCACTAAGCTCTACCTTTCGACCCTGATTGCCACTGATATAATCATCGATCGCCTTCTGACCAATAGTGGTTGTATAGTCTTTATCAACATAATTGGCCGAGGGCATTATCGAGTTGTGCGGAGACAACTGGACAAGCGTCACCTGCTCGCCATCAAATACAGCGGCTGCGCTGTTGCTAGTACCAAAATCAATACCAATACCGAATCCTGAACTATGGATAGAATCTGGGGCTGAAGAGTTGTCGCTGTGCATGAAAAGAGGATCGCTGGAAAACATTTAAATGGTGCCGGTATTTTAGACTAATTTGACCGACAATTAAGAAAAAACTCGGCAAATAAAAATGCCGTAGCAGTTGCAAAAGAGTGTTTATAAAAGAGCAGTTATAAAGCTACTTAAAAAAACCGTCAGTGCCGATAAGCAGCTCGATCGAATTTAAGCTCTGCATCAAACCCGAACTGCTAGCGAACTATTTAACCAACGTCTCAAAGCGGTGTTCAGCGCGGTTCTTTACTACCTTACTTGCATCAAAAACCTGTCCATTCATTGCGATATAGACCCCGCAAGCCAGTACCTGAATCGCACCAATAGCACAGCCGATATTAAATTGGGCATCGCTGTTAGAGAAGGCTGCAGGCTGTAAAGCACCGGTCAGGATAATGGTTTTATTCTCCACATCACTGAGCCAGCCGGCAGTTTCAACCATGCCATCGGTGCCATGCACAATAAGAATATATTGAGCATCTGCCTCTGTGACCTGCTGCTGAATTTTCCGACGATGCTGATCAGTCATATCAAGGCTGTCCAGACGCATTAACTCATCGACCTGATAATCAAAGCCGACATTCATCTGCTCTAGCAATCCGCCAATCACCGGCTCTCCAATTTGGAATTCACTAAGGGCATCAAAGTAAATTTTGTCGATGGTGCCACCAGTGGTAAATATCTGTAATTTCATCAGCTATCAATCCCACTAAAAGCATCGCGGGTCAAATTTTCTAATAAGCCGTCAGCATGGACAATAATATTATCTTCGATGCGAATGCCGCCGAAGGGAAGAAAGTCATCCACTCGCGACCAATTTATTTTAGAGCTGTTATTCCCTGCGCGTAATTTAGCCAACAGTGCCGGAATAAAATACAGCCCCGGTTCCACCGTATGAATCTGATTAGCGACCATCGCCGCCGAGCTGCGCAGCTTGGGATATTTCTCTGATGCCGGCAATAGATCGCCCTGGCCAGAGGCCAGATTACTGCCTCTATCGTGAACATTGCAGCCGAGGTGATGACCCAACCCATGAGGATAAAAAGCCGCTGTAATATCAGCCTCAAAGGCCTCTTCTGCCGAGACGTTTAAGATATCAAATTGACGCAGTACTTCCGCGACCCTGAGGTGCGACAGCACATTTAAATCAATCGGAGACTTACCCAGGCCACCGGCGGCAACCAACTCCAGCTGAACTGCATCCATCACCACAATCATTTCAGCAAAATCACTGCCCTTATCGAAGGCGTAGGTGCGGGTAATATCCGAAGCATAACCATTGACTGCAACTCCGGCATCAATCAGAAAACTTCGCGGTGCTTGGGGCTGCTTAAATAGATCGTGATGATGCAGAACCGCTGCATGCTCATTGACCCCGGCAATAATCCCGTAGGGCATTTCATTTTCACTCTGATTACAGGCTGCCAGATAGGCCGCGGCTATTTCCAACTCCGAGGCACCTGACATAAAGACTTGATAGGCGGCGCGATGAGCGGGCACGGCCTGTCGGTTGGCTTCACGAACGCACTCCTGCTCATAGGGAGTTTTAGCTCGCCGCTGAAAATCAATTTGATCGGTAACCTTTTTCGGATTCCAAAACTCCGCTGCCAGACCGAGCTTATTGGTTTCGTTAATAAAGGCTGTGCCGCCCTCCGCTTGACTGAGGTGCAGCTTTAACTCTTTGATAGAAGCGTATTCAATAACTTCCAAGCCCTGTTCAAAATCGGCAGGCAGTGTCTCTGGCGCGGTGTGCCAAATATCTTCAACGGTGAGTAGAAACAGTCTTGGCTTACTTGCGCCGGCACTGATCTGCAGATAACAGCCCGCGCGCCTTGCCAGCGGCAGCCATTCTCTAAGATAGGGATTGGCTTTAAAGGGGTAAGCCATATCATCGGCAAACTGCATTTTGCTATCGCCAGAACCAATCACAATTTCATCAAATCCGGTTTCGGCGAGAATGGCCTGAAATCGAGAAAGCTTCTCAGCGAGGTGCTGAGCATAGAGTTTGGCAATATTGACTTTTGCGCCATCAATTATTTGGGATTGATTCATTATCTAAAGGCTCTTATGAAATACTCTATTAAGGCTGTTGCTTAAATACGTTCGCTTGAAACTTTTAGTATTAAAAAAATAAACTAAACCGCAACTCGTATTGATTTCCATCTGGCAGTTTTAAAACGCCACCAGCAAACTATACACATTAAAAATCCGTTGAGTAAAAAGAACCCCCATGACCAGAGTAAATGGCCGCCCCAAAAGTAGTTAATCAATACAGTGGGTAAAACCAGCACTAACCAACTGACGGCAATACCTACACCAGCAATAAAGCGCGTATCTCCCGCACCCGTTAGAGCTCCACTGATCATCCCTGAAACCGCCCTGAACAAACAGATAACGGCCAGCATCCGCAAAAGGTAATGTACCAGAGGTACCGTGGCAGCATAAGTAGACGCAGACATGCCCTGAGAAAACAGTGCAATAAACCAATCGGGTTTGACTACCAGCATTAGCCCCGCAACTGTGAAAACAACCGCCGCCAGATGCATCGCCGAATAGGTCACCCGCTCTGCACCCTCAGGGTCAGACGCTCCCAATCGCTGCCCAACCAAAACCGAGACCGCTATAGTCAAGCCGCCCACAGGCATTACTGCCAACATAAATATATTCGTAGCAATGCTGTGGGCCGTGAGCTCGGCGACACCAATTCTCCCAATTAACAGCACAAATATTGTTGCCGCCAACCCGCTGACCTGCGCCTGAACTCCGAGCGGCAGACCAAAGCGTAACAGACGGTTAAATAAACTAACGTCGAGTCGCCAATGGCAATGCGTTGCAAAGCGCCGACGATATTTCTCACTAAAAAATATCAATAACTGTACTGTTATACCCACAGACAGGGAAATAAATGTGGCCCAGGCTGCACCACTCACCCCCATCGCAGGCAGACCCCAGTTACCAAAGATCAGCACATAATCCAAAATCACATTTAACAGGGTCACCAGCAAAGTGCTCCACATAATCACCGGAGTGCGGCCAATCCCTGAGAAAAAACCCGTTAGACAGGCAGAAATAATCATAATTGGTGCAGATAAAATAAGCACTCTGGTGTATTCAACTTCGATAAGCTGAATAGCCCGATCATGACCGATAAAGCGAAATATCGGTTCTACATAGACGAACCCGAGAATCACCATTAATAGCGATGGACCAACAATATAAAATCCCTGCCAGACGGAAGCGCCAATTTTCCTCTCATCTCCAGCTCCGAAATTTTGCGCGACAAAAACACTGACATAGCCCGCTGTGCCCAAAAAAAGTGCGACAACTGAAAAAAATATCATTGCTGCAGGCACAGTTGCTGCGAGTGCGTTGGAATCAAGATTGGAGAGAAATAATCGATCGATAAAACTCTGCACGCTGCCAGAGCAAGTTGTAACAATTAGGGGAAATGCCAATAGCAAAACCTCTTTGTATCCGTTGCGACTGTGCCAGCGATGCCTTATTGCGCGAAACATATTTTTCCAAAGTGCAGGTCATCCCTGCACCTAAAGCCAAGGATGAAATAAGAATATTTTGGCAACGAGAAAATTTAGGCTGACTTGCTGTAAGAGTGAAATATAGAGATCGCCTGTTCAGGCGATAAGTCATCGAAGTTGGTTTTCGTTGCCGACCACTAATAAGACTCGAAAGGAGCGGAAAACCCTACCTATAGAGTCGGCAACTTTTAATTCCCTGAAGCTGACGCTTTAAGGGACTGTTTAAGTGTCTGCGTGATTCTTTGCTTAGAGCCCTTTAAATCGTGAACCACCAGATATAAGCAGGGAACCAAAATCAGCGTAATTGCGGTAGCGGCAACAATGCCAAAACTTAGGGACAGGGCCATTGGGATAACAAACTGCGCCTGCATACTGGTTTCAAACAGCATCGGCAGAAGCCCCACAAAGGTTGTGGTGGTGGTTAGGAAAATAGCTCTAAAGCGTCGCGAACCCGCTGCCATCAGCGCATCCTCTTCGGTCTCTTCATACTCCCGGGCACGGTTGGCAAACTCCACCAAAATCAAACTATCGTTGACCACCACACCGGCCAGAGCAATTAAGCCAAATACCGACAGCATGCTCATGGTCATATCAAAAATAATATGCCCGACCACCGCGCCGATAAAGCCAAAGGGGATCACCGACATAATCACCAGCGGCTGAACATAGGAGCGCAGTGGCACCGCCAGCAGGCCGTAGATCATAAATAGTGCCGCGATCAATCCCACAAACATCCGGCTAACCAGTCGAGACTGTTCTTCACTGGCGCCACCGAGACCAAAACCTACGCTTGGGTAATCGACTAACAGCTGCGGAATAAAATTATCGGTCACATCAGAGATTACGGTGCCACTCTGAATCTTGGAGGCATCCACATCTGCGGTAATGGTTATAGTGCGTTTGCGATCAGTGCGCTTAATGCTGGTCAGACCCAGACCGAGACGAATATTTGCCACCTCTCCAATAGCCACCACCTGTCCACTGGCGGTGCGAATATGCATCTGTTCAAGGGTCCCAATCGAGCGGCGCTCTTCCAGGGGATAACGCACCATCACTTTTAAAGTATCGGCTCCCCGCTGAAGGCGCTGTACCTCTTCGCCATAAAATGCCTGACGCACCTGACGCGCCACATCACCGAGCTTGATATCCAACTGGCTGGCATAGGGCTTAAGGCTGATCAATATTTCCTGAGCACCGACACCCTGAGAGTTGTAGATATCAAATACGCCATTGTATTGACCGAGCTTGTCCTGCAGTGCCGCTGCCGCCAGACTGAGCTGTTCAGGATCTTCACCAGAGAGGGCCAGTTCTATTTTTGCGCCACCGCCGGAGTTAGTGCTGGCATAGTAATTTTGCTTACGCACATTGGGTAGATTGCCGACCTGTTTGCGCCACAGCCGCTCAAAGTCGAGGGCACTAATTGCTCTCTCCTCAGCATGGGTCAGGGAGATCATAAATACCCCTTCGACATCAGAGCCGGCGTAGAACAACACATGTTCAATCAACCCTTTGGTTTCAGGGTTGGCCTGAAGGTAATCTCTATCGACCTGATAGGCGGCAGCCTGTACCTTTTCCATCGCTTCGACAAAGCTCTCTTCAGAGACCCCGTCCTGCATTACAACCGAGGCGCGAATGGTATCGCCGGGCACGTCGGGGAAAAATTCAAAGCGCGCTATTCCACTGCCCAGAGAGGCTCCGGCAACAATTAATACGGCGATAAAGGATGCCAGCGTGACATAGCGCTGGTGCATACATTTTTTCAAAAAAGGCTTGTAGCGCTGATCGATAAATCGCGACATTCGCTGATCGATACTTGCTTGCCAGCGCTCAATAAAACGCCATTTCGATGGCTTGGGTTTAGTAAATCGCATACCGGCCAGATGAGCAGGCAGTATTAATTTCGACTCAATCAGAGAGAAGATTAAACAGAGAATAACCACAACTGAGATGGCTTCCAAAAACGCGGCCACATTGCCACCAATAAATAAAATCGGTGCAAAGGCGGCCATAGTGGTCAGCACGCCGATAGTTGATGGGGTGGCAACTCGTTTGGCGCCGGCAATCACTGTATCCACTGGCGCGACATAGACAAAGTCCTCTGGGGTTTCGCCGCCGTTAGCCTGTTTCGCCAGCGCCTCCGCTTTATCCGCCTCACCCTTGGCCTCGCTAAAGATACTCTCGCCGATAACAATCGCATCATCGACGACTATACCCAGCACCATAATAAAGGCGAATAGACTCAGAACATTAACCGTCACCGGATAGGGATTAACGGGCATCAACCAGATCGCGCCGAGAAAGCTTACCGGTATCCCCACCATCACCCATTTGGCGACCTGCAGATTGAGAAACAGACCCAGCACAATAGCTACCAACACGGCACCCATGGCGAGGTTGCTGAGCATCATATTCAACCTGCCACGCAGGTAGTAAGAGTCGTCAAAAACGTAATCTATATTGAGCCCATCGGGCAATTCAGTGCGCTTCTGTTCAACATACTCTTTCACAGAGTCACTGATAGAAATAATATCCTGACCCTTAAGGGAGAAAATACCCACTGAGATTGCACTTGCGCGATCAAAGTTGACCATCGCATTGGTCTCGGCAAAGCCGTCTTTAACCTCGGCTATATCCGAGAGCAGTAGCTGCGAGCCATCGGGGTGACTGCGCAATACCAGATTGGCAAAATCCTCTCCTCGATAGGCCTTGCCCTGAGTTCGCAGCAACACATTGCCGTTTTCAGCTCTGATCATGCCGGCCGGCAAGTCGATAGACGAGTCGCGCAGTACCGCAGCCACTTCAGCCAGAGTCAGGTCTAACTCTCTAAGGCGATTTTCTTTAACTTCGATAGAGATCTCGTAGTCATCAGTTCCCCAGAGTATTGCCCTTTTTATCTCGGGCAGATCTAGCAACTCATCGCGGATTTCCTGACCCAATACTTTTCTTATGCGCTCATTCATGGCACCGGAAACGGTCACATTGATTACCCAGCCAAACATCTCCATCCTGCTGACATTGGGTTTTTCCAAATCCTGAGGGAAATTAACAATACTATCGATGCGGTTTTCAACCTGCACCATCACTTCATTGATATTTTCGTTGGCTTCAATTTCCAGGCTGATACGAGCGGAATCACGACTGGCTGTGGCACTAATTTTTTTAACCCCTTTTAAACCCTTGAGTGCCGCTTCAATAGGGAGAATAACGCCTTTCTCAACTTCCACCGGCGCCGCACCCGGATAGGGTGCTCGAATCTGAATCCGGTCTATATCCGAGCGCGGGAACATATCCTTGCTGATACCCATGGCTGAAATCAGTCCAGCGGCAATAATCAGCAGCATAACCAGATTGGCCGCTACGGGATTTCTGGCAAACCAACCAATCAAGCCTGAGTTTTGCATTATTGATTACTCTCTGGTTTAACACGCATACCCTCAATAGGAATTCCCACTGCGCTAACAATAATTTCCACACCCTCTTCGAGGCCGCTGGCAATATAGTAAAACTGGTCATCGCTAAAAATGGGGTCAACCTTTTTCAGGCGCAGTCGGTTGTCGCTATCCACTGCCGCTACATTGTCACCTTCAAGCAAGGCATAGCGCGGCACAGCAAAAATATCTTCGAGTTTTTTACCGGCGATAGTGGCACGGACAAAGGTTCCCATTAGCAGATCAGGCTGCCCCGACTGCTGTTTGATGCTGTAGGGATCAACAACCTGAGCAACCAGATAGCGTGCTCGATTGCGCTGATCAACCACTCCCTCAGAGCGAACCAACAATGCGCTCCACTCAGTTTCGACACCGGCCACAGAGGCACTCAGCGTGACTGCTGATTTGGATTGGCTATTGGCGACCTTGCGGGTCTCCATCATCGACAGATCTCTTTCCGTCAAAGGCAGACGGACTTCCGCATAGTCGATAGCAAATATCTCGCCCAACTTTGAACCGAGAGTGACAAACTGGCCGATATCGGCGCTCTTTGCCGAGACCATTCCCGCATAGGGGGCACGGATAGTGGTTTTATCCAATTTCTGCTGGGCCTGCTTTAGCTCAGCCTTAGCCTGCAATACATTGGCCTGAGCCTCTGCCAGATAGGGCTTGCGCAGAGCCAGCAACGGTGCCTCTTCGGCGGGGCGACCGGTCATAGCCCACTCTTTTTCAGCCTGAGCTGCGCGGGCACGCTCAAAGGCTAGCTGGGCATTCATACTGATCAATCGGGCTTCCGCACGCTGCAGGGCCACCTGATAATCGGTGGGATCAAGCTGCATCAAGAGATCGCCGGCTTCAAAAACCCCACCGACAACAAATTCAGCAGAGACCTTTAAAATTGCGCCGGAAACCTCGGAAATAAGTGCCGTGTTAGTGCGCGGCAAGACCGTTCCCTGAGATTCTACAAACAGTTGAGTGGTGGTCTTTTCAAGCACCAGAGTCTCAACAGCAAGGGCGGTTTCTGGGGATTCAGTCTGTTCGGGCTCAGGCTTTAACTGGAACATAACAGATGAAAGCAGAATCGCACCGACGATAATAGCCAGGGGCAGTAAGATTTTTTTCAAGGGTTCTACCTTTATTTTTTTTATTAGATATCTGAGCTTATTGTATGGGCTAATTCATCTTTTTAGTAGTAGCTAAATCAGCGAAATTTTAATGATCCAGCAACGACTGAGCTGCGTAAAAAGACTATTCTGAGAGAGCGGCGTGGATTATGATAAGTTCCAAAACCAGCACTATAAGTAAAAATAAACCAACGGATAACCGCGTGGCTATTTTGAACAACTCAGAAAAACGCTCAGATCAGTGGAGTCAGCTACTTATATCAGTAGGTGAAACTCGCGATCGTAAGGCGTTTGCGCAGCTGTTTGAACACTTCGGCCCGCTTCTTAAAGGTTTCGCCCATGCCAGCCGCAACGAAGGTTGGTTCCCCGGATTGGGTGATGATCTGGTTCAGGAAGTGATGATCAAAGTCTGGAATAAAGCGGCTGGTTACAACGCTGAAAAAGCTTCAGCAACAACATGGATATATACGGTTGCCCGTAACTGTCGAATAGATATGCTGCGTCGCAAGAGTAATACCCAGCACTTACCGCTGGAAAACGAAGACTTTTGGCATGAGCCGGACGAAGAGACACCTATCACTCTGCTGCAGCAAAAACGCAGTGAAGATAAGGTTCAGTCTTCTCTGTCCCAGCTGCCTAAAGAGCAGGATGAAATTTTACGCAAGGTTTACCTAGAGGGTAAATCTCATGCCGAGGCGTCTGCTGAACTGGGCCTACCCCTGGGAACAGTTAAATCGCGAGTACGTCTGGCACTACAAAAAATGCAAATAATTGTCTCCAAAGAGGCGCAAGAATGATTAATAACACTCACCATCATCCCGACGAAAATATGCTGATTGAGTTTTCGGCCGGCACCCTAGAGACCGCAGCTTCTATCTGTGTGTCTGCACACCTGCACTTCTGTTCGCGCTGTCGTGAAAAACTACTGCGTCTGGATCAGGTCGGCTCACAAATTATGAGTCAGGCTAATCCCATTGAAGTGGCAGATAACGCCTTTGATCAGGTGATGGAAAAAATAGATAGCACTGACCTCTCCTCCACCGTGGAGAAATCTACAGCTGCTGCTACAACGGCAAAAAACACTATCGATGAAGGCTTTCCCTTTAGCGTTAACAAACTGATTAACACTTCACTGATCTCGAAAAACTGGAAGAGACTCTCTTCATCAGTAGATGTAGCTCGTTTTAAAACCGGGCAGGACAACTATGAAGTGGCACTTCACAAGATCTGCGCCGGTGGCAAAACCCCCAAACATGACCACCGCGGTACCGAATACACAGTGGTTCTGAAGGGCAGTTTTTCTGATGAGAACGCTGTCTACCGTGAGGGTGACTTCCTTATCCGAGAGCCTGGCGATGTGCACCAGCCGATGGGTTCTCAGAATGGCGAATGCATCTGTCTATCCGCCCTCTCCGCACCGATTGTCCCCACCAGCCCACTTGGGTTCTTAATGAAACCCTGGCTGCGTATTAATCCCATGTAATCTTGCCCGGTCAGCGCAAAACTGACCGGGTTTTTTCATCTAGCTATTTACCGATTGGCAATTCTCTCCGGCGCCTTATTCCGCTACACTGCGCAGCTCCAATAACTGCATACATTCGACGATATCTCACAATGGCACAATACGTATACACAATGAATCGGGTGGGCAAAATTGTTCCTCCCAAACGCGAAATCCTCAAAGATATTTCCCTGTCTTTTTTCCCCGGCGCAAAAATTGGCGTACTCGGCCTAAATGGCTCGGGTAAATCTACCCTGCTAAAAATTATGGCCGGTCTGGATACCGATATTCAGGGTGAAGCGCGTCCCATGCCAGATCTCAATGTTGGCTATCTGCCTCAGGAACCGCAGCTGGATCCGAACAAAGATGTGCGTGGCAATGTTGAAGATGGTGTCCGCGAAGCAGTTGATGCGCTAAAAGGACTGGAGCAGGTCTATCTGGATTATGCAGAGCCAGATGCGGACTTCGATGCACTGGCCAAGCGTCAGGGCGATCTGGAAGCGATTATTGAAGCCTGGGATGCCCACAATCTGGATCACTCTCTGGATGTAGCCGCCGATGCCCTGCGCCTGCCGCCATGGGATGCCGATGTCACTTCACTCTCTGGTGGTGAGCGCCGCCGTGTCGCTCTCTGTCGACTGCTGTTATCCCGCCCGGATATGTTGCTGCTCGATGAGCCGACTAACCACCTGGATGCAGAATCAGTTTTTTGGCTGGAAAAATTCCTTGAAGAATTTTCCGGCACCGTGGTCGCTGTAACCCACGACCGTTATTTCCTCGACAATGTTGCCGGCTGGATTCTCGAACTGGATAGAGGTCATGGTATTCCCTACGAGGGCAACTACTCGACCTGGCTTGAGGGTAAAGAGCGACGACTCAGAACCGAGTCGAAGCAAGAGGCCTCCCGTCAGCGTGCTCTAAAGCAGGAACTCGAATGGGTGCGTCAAAACACCAAGGGTCGTCAGGCGAAGAGTAAAGCCCGTCTGGCTCGTTTCGACGAACTGAACTCTCAAGAGTTTCAGGCTCGTAACGAAACCAATGAAATTTATATTGCCCCAGGCGAACGTCTGGGCGACAAAGTGATTGTGCTCGACAATGTCTGCAAGGGTTTTGGCGATCAGGTACTTATCGATAACTTCTCGGTGTCGATTCCCAAGGGCTCAGTGGTTGGTATTATCGGCGGCAACGGTGCCGGTAAATCGACTCTATTCCGCATGATTGCCGGAACCGAACAGCCCGACAGCGGGACTGTTACTCTCGGCGAAACCGTTAAGGTGGCCTATGTAGAGCAGAGCCGTGATTCCCTCGATGATAATCACAATGTCTGGGAAGCGATTTCCGGCGGCCACGATATGCTTAAAATCGGCAACTATGAAGTTTCATCCCGGGCCTATGCCGGACGCTTTAACTTTAAAGGTTCCGACCAGCAAAAACGTGTGGGTGAATTATCCGGTGGTGAGCGCGGTCGTCTGCATCTGGCCAACACCCTAAAGCAAGGCGCCAATGTGCTGCTGCTCGATGAACCCTCAAATGATCTGGATATTGAAACCCTGCGCGCGCTGGAAGAAGCGGTCTTATCTTTCCCCGGCTGTGTCATGGTTATCTCTCACGATCGCTGGTTCCTGGACAGAATTGCGACCCATATTCTGGCCTATGAGGGAGACAGTGAAATTCAGTTCTTCGAAGGCGGTTACAGTGAATATCATGAAGACTTTATTCGCCGCAAAGGAACCGACGCCCAACCAACCCGCGTTAAATACAAGCGCTTAAAGGCTTAATATGGCTAGCATTTGGCACCACCGTCCGAATATAGACGTGATCAATAACAGCATCAACCAAGGCACCATCTGCGATCAGTTGGGTATTGTGGTTACTGAAGTTGGCGATGACTTTATCAAGGGCACCATGCCCGCGGATGCGCGAACCTTTCAGCCCTTTGGCGTGGTTCACGGCGGTGCCAATGTAGTTCTGGCAGAGAGTCTCGGCAGTATTGGCGGGGCTCATGTTATTGATTTAAGCAGCGCCAAAGCTCTGGGTCAGGAAGTTAGTGCGACTCATCTGCGCCCGGTTTCCTCTGGACTGGTAACTGGCACAGCCAAACCTATTCATCTGGGGCGACGCTCTCAGGTATGGGAAATCAGGCTTGAGGATGATCAGGGGAAATTAACCTGCATATCCAAGTTAACGCTGGCAATTCTGCCGATTTAAACCTTCTATTGTTTATAACTAGCTCAGCCTTACAAGCTATCGCGTAAAGATTGAATCGTCCTTACCCAGTATCAAGCTGCGGGTTTAATGCCCTTATGCCCTCGGCAGCTTTCTGAGCCTGCTGTCGAGTAGGGTACTGACCGTAAACAATCACAAAACTGTGCCGCCCGGCGCTGATAATATTGCGCACTCTCAACTCACCCTCAGCGACGATTATTTTATCCGCAGATTGCTCGGCCATTGCCTGACTCAGGTAAGCCCCCAACTGCACCGTGTAACCATCGGCACTGATATCAAAGGTTATTTCGACTGGTTGCTGAGGTAATTGCTGTACAGCTTTGTCGACTGCGGGCTCTTTTTTATTCTGACTTTTAGACTCCAGCGGCGGTTCTGAATTTACTGGCTCTGAATTTACTGGCTCTGCATCTCTAATAGTTCCCTGAGTGCAATGCCACTGGTCACTGTTATTGGAAGCCGCTGTACAGTTCCAGCCTTTATATTCGCCTCTTGCACCCGCACCTGAGCTGATATCAAACGTGGTACAGGCATTAAGGAAAAGTATGACGGTGGACAGCGCTAGTGTTTTTGTTCGTTTCAATTTCAACTGACAACTCCCTTTGGCGGTTAATGGCTTATCAGCCTATCGACTAAATACCCATACGGGTCAGAATATCCAGTACCTGTCGCATGGCAAAAGCCAGCTTGGGATACTGCGCCTCATAGGCAGAACTCTTCTCCTCAAGCATTTCACGCAGGCGATGCTCCTCTGCCCCCCTCTCCTCATCAAGCCCTAAAACACCCACCACTATATTGCTGAGAACTTCCCTTTCACTCACCGTGATTTCCGACGCGCTCTGAAGATCTGCATGCAGGCCCTCGAGCCTTATTTTCAATTCTTCACGGTCATTTGCACCCTTGTCGCTCATACGCTTTATCTCCTTGTTGAGTATTTTTACCCGCTCTCTATCAGCCTATTTTCATACCACCTCTCCAAGAGTATAGACTGCCTGAATCAGCCGGCCCTGCATCACTTTAGTGCGTGAACCTATCTTTATGGCATAAAACTTGCTTTATATTGGGCAGATTCTGGTTTTTAAGGTCAAAATGACCGATTTAGGCACAGTGATAGTGCATTTACAGAAACAAACACACTTTTAAAGCACCTTTTTGGTGCCTATGCAGGGGAAATTTATGTTGTCTCGCTTTAAAACTCTCGCCGTTAAGACTCTTGCGGTTCTTTTTGCCACACTTCCAGCCCAGGCCTTTGCCGATGATTTGAATGGCGCTAACACCGCGTGGATTCTTACCTCAACCGCGCTGGTTTTGTTTATGACCATTCCCGGTCTATCGCTTTTTTACGGCGGTCTGGTTCGTTCAAAGAATGTTCTCTCGGTACTGATGCAGTGTTTTGCCGTTACCTGTCTCGCTTCAATCATCTGGTTCGCTGTCGGTTACAGCATGGCCTTTGGTGATGGCGGCGCGGCAAACTGGTTTGTCGGCGGTCTGGACAATATATTCCTCGGCAATGTACTCGAAGGCTCAATGGCTGGCGATATTCCCGAGTCAGTATTTGCTATGTTCCAGATGACTTTCGCAATCATTACTCCTGCACTGATCGTCGGCGCTTTCGCTGAGCGTATGCGCTTTAGCTCAATGCTGCTGTTTAGTGGCCTGTGGCTGCTTGCAGTTTACGCACCTATTACTCACTGGGTATGGGGCGGCGGCTGGTTGACCGAGATGGGTCTGCTCGATTTCGCTGGTGGTACTGTTGTACACATCACTGCTGGTGTTGGCGCACTGGTTGCGGCACTGGTGCTTGGCAACCGTAAAGGTTTCCCTCAGCAGGCAATGCCTCCACACAACCTGACCATGACTGTTACAGGTGCCGGTATGCTATGGGTTGGCTGGTTTGGTTTTAACGCTGGTTCAGCTCTGGCTGCTAACGGCGATGCCGGTATGGCAATGCTGGTTACTCATATCTCTGCCGCAGCCGGTTCACTGGCGTGGATGACTATGGAATGGATTAAGCACGGCAAACCTTCGGTACTGGGTATTGTCACTGGTATGGTTGCAGGTCTGGGTACTATTACGCCAGCCTCTGGTTTTGTTGGCCCCGGTGGTGCACTGATTATCGGTCTTAGCGCCGGTGTTATCTGTTACTACGCCACTCAAGCGATCAAGCAGCGCTGGCACATTGATGATTCTCTGGATGTATTCCCGGTTCACGGTGTTGGCGGTATTCTGGGTACATTCTTTGCTGGTATCTTTGCCTCGGACGCTCTCGGCGTATTTAGCGGCCAGGGTTACAACGAAGGCATGAATATGGCTAGCCAGATGCAAGTTCAAATTGTGGGTATTGTCTCCACGTTCGTCTATACAGGAATAGTGACATTTATATTACTAAAACTGGTTGATAGCATGTTAGGATTGCGCATCAACGAAGAAGACGAAACAAAAGGTCTTGATCTCGCAGAACACGATGAGAGGGGGTATGACCTATAATAATAAAAAAATATAGGGGATAACCAAAAATAGCCCGAACGCCACCGCCGAACTTTTAATGTTTTAAAAATAAAAAAAGTATTGGCGGGGTGAACCAAAGGGGCATTAGGCCGCTGATTTTATCAGCGGCTTTTTTATTGGCGGTGATTTTTTCTCAAACAGATTTTGACCCAATAACAGGGCTAGGCGAACAGGGTATAAAAGCAGCATGAAAATACCAAAACGAATCCAACCGTTAATTGATGACGGCGTAGTAGATGAGGTTATCCGTCCGCTGATGAGCGGTAAGGAGGCGGCTGTCTATGTGGTTCGTTGCGGCTCGGAGATTCGCTGCGCCAAGGTCTACAAAGAAGCGCGAAAACGCAGCTTTAAGCAGGCCGTCACCTATCAGGAAGGCCGCAAGGTTCGCAATAGTCGCCGACAGCGCGCCATGGAAAAGGGTTCAAGATTTGGCCGCAAGCAGCAGGAAGAGACCTGGCAAAATGCCGAGGTGGACGCACTCTATCGTCTCGCCGACGCCGGCGTCAGAGTTCCAACGCCCTACGGCTGCTTTGATGGCGTTCTGCTGATGGAGCTGGTGACCGATGACGACGGTAATGTGGCCCCAAGACTCAACGATGTTGCTATGTCTGAAGAACAGGCGATCGAAGATCATTATCTGGTGATGCAGTATGTTTTAAGAATGCTCTGCGCTGGACTGGTCCATGGCGACCTCTCAGAATTTAATGTGCTGGTCGATGATTACGGCCCGGTGATTATCGATCTTCCTCAGGCCGTCGATGCCGCAGCCAACAACAATGCCGAAAAAATGTTTGCCCGCGACGTCAACAATATGACAACCTACTACGGTCAGTTTGCCCCTGAGTTGTTGGACACCCAATACGCCAAAGAGATTTGGGCGCTGTTTGAAGATGGCAAGCTAACCCCTGAGACTGAACTTAGCGGTTACTTTGCCGAAGACGCGGAACTGGCTGATGTGGATACGGTGATGCAGGAAATTAAAGCCGCATTCGCTGAAGAGCAGGAGCGCCTGGAGCGACTTCGCGAGGCTGACGCCTAAAGTCGGAACTAAATCTAAACCGCCTAAGTTCTGGCCCGATCAAGATAGTCACACATCATTGCCGCACCATCGAGAATACGCACTGAGTGACGCTGCATTAAATCCGCTGGAATCAAATAAATCTGCTCACTGATAACCGCCGAAATAGCATCCCACTTCTGCCAACGCTTAAACCAGTGGGGCTGTTCTTCCTGACTGCCGCCGGCAATAATCACCTGCGGATCTGCCGCCACAATAGATTCAATATTCACATAGGGCACTAGCGGAATCGCATCGGCAAAAATATTCACCCCGCCGCAGAGTTCAATCACGCTGCTAACCATATGCTTGCCATTTAAGGTAATCAGCGGCTCATCCCAAATCTGATAAAAGGTTCTGACCAGTGATTTTTGCTGATTGGCCGCGCGCAGTGCTTTAAGTCGCAGGCTAAATTCCAGCGCTCGCTGCTCGGCCTGATCACTGTGTCCAGAGAGCTGCCCAAAACGTTTGAATAGATTGGGAATCTGATCCATCTGTCGGGTTTCAACTACAAAAACCGGGATACCCAATTTGCGTAGCGGATTGATCATCTTATCGCCGTTGCCGGACTGCCAGGCAATCACCAGATCCGGCTTTAATGACAGGATCAACTCATAATTAGCGGCGGCATAGTTGCTGACCCGCAAAATCTCCTTGGCCTCGAGAGGATAGTTACTGTACTCATCAGCCCCCACTATCTGCTCCCCCGCGCCTATATGAAAAAGCACTTCGGTAATATTTGGAGCCAGACTAATAATGCGTTTGGCCGGCCGTGCAAGGTGAACCTGATCGCCATTATCATCAATAACGCTCAGCCCTTCCCCTCTAGACTCAACCGCTTTACTAGCCTCTTTATTAACTTCTGCCATTACTGCCAATGAACAGACCATGGCTAGGGCCGCACAGCGCTTAAAAACAGTGCTCCTATAAATAAAGCTCTTCATCAGCTAATCACCAACGGTCTATTGGTGACAGGATGTTGGGCGACAGTAACCTTGACCCCAAATACTTTTTCAATCAGCGGCTCGGTCAAAACATCTTCCGGACTGCCGGATGCTTCAATGACACCGCCATTAAACACCACCAGATTATCGGCACAGCGTGCAGCCAGATTAAGGTCGTGCAACACCATCACCACCGCAATCCCTCTGCTAGCCAGATTGCGAACAATATCCAATGTCAGTTTTTGGTGGGACAGGTCAAAGGCTGAAGTGGGTTCATCCAATACCAGAAATTGCTCACCCAGAGCCGAGGGCTGCCAGATTTGCGCCAGTACTCGCGCCAACTGCACACGCTGCTTTTCGCCACCAGACATCTGCGTATAGAAACGTTTTTGCAGGTAGCTGGCATCAACCAACTCCAAAGCCTCAGATACAATCTGCGCATCTTTGGCGCTGCCAGTCTGATGAGGAATCCGCCCAAGACCAACCACTTCATCGGCGGTAAACGGAAAGTTGAGTAGAGTGTGTTGAGGTAGCACTGCCAGCATCTGGGCCTTCTGTTCCAACTCCCAGTGATGCAAAGGTTGCTGATTAAGAAATACAGCTCCGTTGGTAGGTTCCATTTCACCGGTGAGTACCTTTAGCAAACTGGATTTGCCCGCGCCATTGGGGCCGACAATAGCGGTAACCTTGCCCGCCTCAATTTCGATACTGACATTGCGCAGCAGATCAAAGCCCGACAGGTGCAGAGAGATATTATCAGCCAGCATCGTCATCGGCTTATATCTCCTTGCGCTGCTGCAATAACAGCGCGACAAAAAACGGCGCACCCAACAGAGCCGTCAATATGCCGGTTGGCAACTCGGCGGGCACTACCACAATCCGCGCCAGGGTATCCGCCACCACTAATAGCGTAGCGCCGGCCAGTGCCGATGCGGGAATCAGCCAGCGATGATCCGGACCAATTGCCAGACGCACCATATGGGGAATAATCAGACCGACAAAGCCGACCAGTCCGGCCAGCGCGACACAGACACCCACCCCCAGCGCCGTTAAAATAATTAATCGACGCTTTACTGCCTGCACGTCGACACCCAGGTGCCGCGCCTCTGACTCACCCAATAACAGTGCATTTAATGCACGGCTGTCACGGGGAAACAGCGACATTAGCAACAGTGCCACGGAGGCCATAATGGTTACCTTGGTCCAGCTGGCACCGCTGAGATTTCCCATCTGCCAGAGACTGATCTGACGCAACATATCATTATCGGAAAAATAGCTTAGCAAGCTATTTAAGGCGCCGGCCAGAGCTGCGATGGCAATACCCGCCAGCAGCATGGTGGTTACCGAGGTACCAATTCCCGAGGTGGCCAATCGATAAACCAACAGTGTGGCGACAAAGCCGCCGACAAATGCGCCCACCGCAACCAGTGACAATCCCAGTAGCGCGCCGGTCTGAATAAGGCCGCCGGCGGAGACAATCATTAGACTGGCGCCGACAGAGGCACCACTGGAAACACCAATTAAAGAGGGGTCGGCTAGAGGGTTGCGAAATAGACCCTGCATGACCGCACCGGTACTTGAGAGCACGGCTCCGACAAAGATGGCCAGTAGAATTCTGGGCAGGCGAATATCAAACAGAATGGTATCTACTTGATTGCTGCCTACCTGATGACTAGCAGCACCCAGAAGCTCTCCAAGAGAGATAGAGACTGTGCCCAGAGTCATGGACAGCAGGGAGACCACTGGCAAGATTATTGCCAGCGCCCAGATTAACCCTGATGCAGAAAAGCGCCGCACTTAATAGTCCACACCTTTGCGCGCCATAATGCCGGCATTGTAGGCGTGTTTAACTTCTTTGATCTCGGAGACTGTATCGGCCAGATCGGCCAGTGCTGAACCGCCGCCGCGTCCGGTGACTACCAGAGACTGGTTTGCTGGGCGATTTTCCAGTGTCGACAGAATCATATCCTGATCGAGGTATTTAAAACTGAGCATATAAGTCAGCTCGTCGAGCACCACCAGATGATAGCTATCATCGGTGAGCATCTTTTCGGCGATTGCCCAGCTTTTTTCAGCGGCGGCAATATCCGCAGAGCGATCCTGAGTATCCCAGGTAAATCCTGTGCCCATTTGATGGAATGTCACCTGCGGGCATTGATCGCGAATATAGAGTTCTTCGCCGGAGAGCTGCGCGCCTTTAATAAACTGCACCACGCCGACTTTGTAACCATAGCCCAGCGCGCGAATTACCATACCAAAGGCAGAGCTGGATTTACCTTTGCCATTACCGGTCAACAAAATAAATACACCGCGCTCTGTATCTGCCGCTGCAATAGACGCGTCGACATTGTCCTTAAGCTTCTCCATCTTTTTTTGATGGCTCTGCTGCTTTTTGTCCTTATCACTCATAAAAAATCTCTTCTATCCTTGAACAGGATTAACCCTGCCACATAATTTTAACTTAGTCGGTCTGCTTTAAAGCGCTTTCCATGCCCTCTGGCAATGGGTGCAGATCGGGGTGTAATGCATTGGCCATAATTTCCAGCGCATCCACCAATCGCGGTCCAGGGCGGCTAAAGTAAGCATTGCCATCGACCAGATAAACCTGTGTTCCAACCCGCCTTTGCAGCTCAGCAAAGCGTTCGGCTTTTAAGAAAGCATCTACGTCCTGTCTGGAGCGCTTAATATCAAACCCACAGAGCGCAATAAAAATAATATCTGGCGCAGATTCAATCAGGTGATCCCAATTGCGCCGCTGAGAGGCCTGACGCTTTTCTCCGAAACAGGGAATACCGCCAGCCAGATCAATAATTTCCGGACTCCAGTGGCCACCATCAAACAGTGGGTCGAGCCAATCGAGTAGTGCCACACGGGGCTTGTCTGCGCTATCAACTGTCGCCGAGCGCTGCGCGACTGCATCGATCCTGCCCTGCAGTTCGGCCTTGTAGGTTGCGCCCCGCTCTTTACAATCCGCGGCCTCAGCTAATAGGGTTACAGTCTCCAGCACATCGTCGAGACAGATAGGCTCAAGATTGACGACCTTTGGGTCCCCGGGCAAGCTGTGAATGGCTCTGGCCACATCACTTCCAGAGACCGCGCAGACATCACAGAGCGCCTGAGTCACAATCAAATCCGGCTCTATATCCATAATCTGGCCCATCACCAGATCATAGAGCGCCTCATCATTTTGCAGTTGGTCAGTGACCAATCGATCGATCTCACCGCTGTCTAATCCCGAGGGAATGCGTGAGCTGGTTAAAATCGGCAAGCCCAATACTGAGGGAGGGTAATTACATTCATGGGAGACACCCACCAACTGATCCTGCAGTCCAAGACCGCAGACCAACTCAGTAGCACTGGGTAGTAAAGATACAATTTTCATTATTACGCCTCTGGTAAAAGATCGGAGTAAACAAATCCATTGCGTGTAACTATTTCTCCAGCAACCACTGGGATTGGATATTTAAACATAGGCCCATCCCATGCAAAGGTGTGAAACTCACCATTTTCTCCGCAGGGGTCGACCGATTCGGGTAATTCTTCAAGCAGTGTATGGGAAAATTGATCGCCGGCAAAATGGGTCGGCATCACACGGGGATCAAGACAGGTAATCGCCGCTCTCAGACCGCCAGCAATCATCTGATGAGCTAATTCGGAGGTCGGAATTTTCCACAGGGGAAACAGCAGCTCAAGACCGGTACCCTGCATCTGAGTTTCGCGATAGTTGCGGATATCTTCCAGATACAAATCACCAAAGGCTACCGCATCCATCTGCAATTGGTCGCGCGCGGACGCCAGTGAATCACCCATAATGGTTTCGTACTGCTCATTGGAACAGGGCCATGGCAGGGGGATTTCGATCAGCGGCAGACCGGCGGCCTCAGCCTGCATTCGCAAAAGCTGTTGGCGCACACCGTGAATGGCGGAACGTTTAAATTCACTGTTAAAGGTGGTCAGCAAGCCAACCACCTCAACAGTGGGATCCAGTTGCAGCTGATAGAGAGTCCAGGCCGAGTCTTTACCACTGCTCCATGAGAGCAGTACTCGTTTAACCTCTTTATCAGCTGACTGAGTCATAAAACTACCTATAGGCTGTAACGAAGCCCGAAGCTGGCGCCGAGGCCCAGAGTCTGATAACCGTAGACTTCTTCGTAATCATCATCCAACAGGTTGTCCAGACGCAGATAGATATCCAGCTTTTCAGAAGCACTGAAGTTGGCATTAACATTTAACAATGTGTAATCATCCAGAGTAACGGTCTGCGAAGGCGTTGGCCAAGGCGGGAAAAATGTATCGGTCTGGCTGCCGCTGTACTGAGCATTGGTGTTGATATGCAGCTTGTCAGATACCTGCCAAGCAAGGTTTAAACTGGCAGTGTGGCGTGGACGACGTATTTCATCCTTGTAGCCGCCAGCACCATCTGACTCTACTGAATCGGTATAGGTGTATGCAGCATTTAGAGACAGGTTATCGCTAAGGGTACCCATCGCAGTTAACTCAACACCCTGTCGCTGGCTGGTGCCATCTTTATTTGCCGATGTAAAACCACCACCTGGCGCTGAAACAAAACCATTGATTTCATTTTCCAACTCGGCATCAAACAGCGTTGCGGACAATGTCAGATCACCGTTAAGCAATTCCTGATCAACACCCAACTCCCAGCTAGTTGATTCTTCCGGTTTTAGATCTGGGTTGCCAACAAAGTTAGTGTAAAACCCAAAGCGCTCTGAGAAGGTTGGATTTTTAATAGCGGTACCATAGGCACTGCGCAGACGGGCACTGTTATTTAACTGATAAACAGCTTCGACTCTAAAGGTCTCGGCACTGTCAAACTCAGAGTTATCGTCGTAGCGACCACTGGCAGCAAGAGTCAGGCTCTCGGAGATATCGGTGCGGTATTCAAGAGCAACACTATCTGTGTCGCGCTCACGATCCTGATTGGGATCAGAGCCCCAGGAGAGTGGTCCGCGCTGGCGATAGTCTTCCTCTTCACGCTCGGCTAACAGTGACAGACGCTGTGTAGATTCATCCCAGAAGACAGAGCCAACATACTGGTACTGGTCTTTGGTTGATGCCGTCATATTTCCCAACACTGAATCGGTGAAAGCTTCATTGTTGTTTTCAGACTGAGCGATAACCAGCTTGTGCTGAAAACGGCCATCGGCAGATGCGAAATCCGCTTTAAAGCGCATAGTCGTGTTGCGGAATTCAGAAACCTTATCCTGATCTTCAACAAAACCATCAAAGTCATTGTCAGCATCAAATTCATTCATGCCATCAGACTGACGCGCCGCAAAAGAAAGACGCAGCTCATCGCTAACAGTCCAACCGGCTTTCAAATTAAGGTTAGTATTTTGGTAACCGTCTTTTTCACTGCCAGTGCGCGAGATATTTACGCCCTCAGTTTCAAGATGGCTGGCACCAAGACGCACATCGAATTCGCCCGTTTTGGCGCCGACACTAAAGCCGCTGTTCTGTGTGTCAAAACTGCCAGTCTCGGTGAAGAGTTTGGCACTAAACGGCTGATCGGCACCGCGGGTAATAATATTCACCACACCGGCCATAGCATCGCTGCCGCGCATCGCACTCTGGGGCCCACGAATTACTTCGATACGCTCAATATCAGAGGCGGTTAATGTGCCCCAGTTAAGCTCATCACTCTGGGATGGATCATTGGCTTCAACGCCATCGATCAACACCAACAGATGATTGGCCTCAGTGCCGCGAACACGGATCTGAGTCTGCGAACCCTGCACACCACTGCGGCTAACCGCAAGGCCGGGAACATCACGCAGCAGATCACTAACGCTAAGCGCGGCACGGTTCTTTAGCTGTTCACTATCAATAACAGTAATGGCATTGGCCGAACGGGTCGCAGCAATAGGAACGAGAGAAGCGCTAACCAGCACCTCTTCAATGTGGTCATCTGCCTGTGCGGCAAGTGGCAAAGTAAATAGCAGCGATCCAGTGATTACTGTCGCTATTGTTTGAATTTTTTTCATTTTGGATTCTCTTACACTCACACCCGAGTGACTAAAAGTTAAATAAACGGGGGCGTATAAGCGAACAGACAGAAACTGTCGATCAGCACAAGACCGCACCCCGCGGTTTGTCTGCGTAGCTATAGGCCGGTCTCCGGACTTATAAGTGAGCAATTAATTAACTACTCTGTTTAGCTACCTTCCCATGCAAAAATACACAGTGGTCATACAGCCAAACATTCTTATCTACCGTTGCGGGGGCAGTATCGGAATTACATTTTTTGCCAATCTCTGGCAATGCGCACCGATTTCCCGTTTCACTCTTCCTTTAACCAATCAACCGATTAAATTCGAGAACCTATTGCTGAAGCAAGTACAGGCAATCTAATCGCTATAAGATTTGAAGTCAAACCGAATCCACTGAAAACACTATTTATAACAGTGCCTGTGGCGTGTTAATCTACGGCCCTAATAATAAGAGTTATCGAAATATGCTTGCTGTACTGATTAAACGAGTCTTAGCTCCGGGAATGGAGTCCACTTACGAAGAGTTTTCGAGGAAAATTATTCAAGCAGCTGTTCCAGCTCAGGGATTTATTTCCAGCAAAGCCTTTAAGGATATTAACGATCCCTGTGTGCGCTTTGCCCTGATTCAAATGGAGACTCTTGCCGACTGGAAAGCCTGGCAGCAATCCACTGAACGCGCCGATGCCCTCGGCCCCATTCAGCCACTAATGCTTGAACCAGAAAGCATCTCTATTCTGACTACCGCCTAGATACGCCGAGCGCTAAAGAGCGTCCAGCGCCTCGGTAACCCGGCGCACTGGAATCACCGTCATACCCTTAATCGGCTGTTTTGGCACATTGCCCGCCGGCACAATAGCGCGGGTAAAGCCATGCTTGGCCGCCTCGCGCAGACGCTCCTGACCATTGGCTACCGGACGAATCTCACCGGCCAAGCCGACCTCGCCAAAAACCATTAAATTCTGCGGCAGAACCTGATCGCGAAAGCTCGAAATCACAGCCAGTATCAGCGCCAGATCAGCACTGGTTTCGAGTACCTTAACGCCGCCGACCACATTGACAAAAACATCCTGATCGCCGACCGCAATCCCGCCATGACGGTGCAGTACCGCGAGCAACATCGACAGACGATTGTGATCAAGACCCACAGTCACGCGTCGCGGATTACCCAGATGGCTATCATCGACCAGCGCCTGAAGCTCGACTAACAAGGGTCGGGTACCTTCCCAGACAACCATCACCACGCTGCCTGAAGAGGCATCTTCACCGCGCTGCAAGAAAATTGCCGAGGGGTTGGGCACTTCACGAAGTCCCTTGTCGGTCATGGCAAAAACACCCAGCTCATTGACCGCGCCGAAGCGATTTTTATTGCTGCGCAATGTGCGAAAGTGACTGTCACTGGAACCCTCGAGCATCAGCGAGCAGTCAATCATATGCTCCAATACCTTGGGGCCGGCCAACGAGCCATCTTTGGTGACATGGCCGACCACAATCAATACAGTGCCGGTCTGCTTGGCAAAGCGCACCAGCATAGCGGCACTCTCGCGCACTTGGGAAACGCTGCCCGGCGCTGAGGCCACCTCTTCCATATGCATCACTTGGATAGAGTCGACAACCAGAATTTTCGGACGCTTTTGCTCGGCGATTGCGACAACAGTCTCGGCCGATGTCTCAGCCATAATCTCCAGCTTATCGGCGGGCAATCCTAAGCGATTGGCGCGCATAGCTATCTGCTGAGGCGACTCCTCACCAGTCACATAGAGCGACGAATGATTTTCAGCCAGATTACACAGGGTCTGCAATAACAATGTACTTTTACCCGCGCCAGGCTCACCGCCCAACAGCACACAGGAACCTGGCACCAGTCCACCGCCAAGCACCAAATCCAGCTCGCTAGTGCCGGTACTAATACGCGGAATATCATCCAGAGCAATATCGGCGAGGGTTTTTACCGCACCATCAACAGCGCCGGCAAAACCTGAGCGCATGACTTTTCCACCGCGGGCCGGACTGCCAAGGCGAACCTCTGACAATGTATTCCATGCACCACACTCGTTGCACTGCCCCTGCCACTTGCGGTAATCGGCACCGCAGTCATTGCAGACGTAGGCTGATTTAGATTTAGCGACCAAGCTGACTCTCCTGTTGATTGATGCTTATTTAAGCTTATTACTGTTGTTATGTACAGTAAATAAACTTATTCGAAATAGCGCTTCCGAGGGCCACTTATGACAGCTACTATGACTGTTCAAAATTATAAGAACAGAAAATCCCATGCAGCCGATAAACAAGAGTACGGATTTTATTATTCGCCCAGCAACCCCTGAGGATTGCCCAACTATTCTGGCATTTATCAAACAGTTGGCGGAGTATGAAAAGCTTGCCCACGAAGTGGTGGCCACCGAGGAGAAACTGCAGGCATCGCTGTTTGGCGAGCAGCCCAGTGCGGAAGTTATTATTGCTGAATACCAGAACAGTCCGGTTGGCTTTGCCCTGTTCTTTACCAACTACTCTACCTTTTTGGCCAAGCCGGGCATCTATCTTGAAGACCTCTATGTGCATGCAGATATGCGCGGCAAAGGCTTTGGTAAAAAGCTACTTGCCCACCTGGCGAAAATTGCTGTCGACCGCGACTGCGGTCGATTGGATTGGTGGGTGCTCGACTGGAATCAACCGGCCAAGGATTTTTATCAGTCTCTAGATGCAGAGCCTATGGATGACTGGACGGTTAACCGATTGTCAGGCGAGTCGCTAGCGGCTCTGGCAGATCAGTGCTAATTCAACTTCAGTTTGCCTCGTCGATCAGTTAGCTTTCTGATAAAGTATTGCCATGTCTTTAATACCCGAAAAACCCATAGTTATCTCTCCCACGCTGGCGGCAACCATCGGCTTGGAAGAGACCGTGTTGCTGCAGTTATTGCAGGAGTGCCGCAGCCATGGCACCGCTCAGCACAGTCAGGGTTACGACTGGATAAATCTCAGCGGCGAAAAGCTTCTCAGTCTGGCACCGTTTTGGCGCGAAGATGATATTCGTCGACTGTCGATGGGTCTTCATGAGAAGGGTTTGCTGCTGATTGGTGGCGCACCATTCTCTGAACAGCAGGATTTTCGCTTTGCCTTTAATGAGGCGGTTGCTGCAACTGCAGCGCCAGTTCAACCCTCGACTCAAACCCCTGCACAACCTCCCGCTCAAGGGACCTATACCGCACCCCATTCAGCCAAGACTATTGGCACTAGCTGGCAACCCAGTCAGGACGCGGTACGTCAACTTAGCCAGCTGGGAGTAACCCAGAGCTTTGCTGAGCAGCAGATACCTCAGTTTGTTGCCTATTGGCGTGATCGAAATGTGCCGCGACACAGCTGGGAGTCAAAGTTTATCAAGGAAGTCTGGCGCCAGTGGCAGCAGGCTGAGGCGACCTCTCATCGCCGCCGTCAGGAAGTGGCTGTCTCAAGCGAGTGGCGACCCTCTAATGATGCACTACAGATACTGGTTCGTCAGGGTGGCATCAATGCCAACTTTGTCGAGGACGCCATTCCAGAATTTATTCTCTACTGGCGGGATCGTGGCGATGTCTCCAGCACTTGGGATTCAAAGTTTATTCAGCATATTCGCCGCCAGTGGCAATTTTATAGCGGCATGATGGAACAGGATTCTATGCCTCGCGCTATTACGGCGAATTGGCAGCCTAAAGAATCTGTGTATGATGTACTGCAAATGGCGAATATTAATCGTCAGTTTGCGCAGCAAATAATTCCCGAATTTGTCCTCTATTGGCAAGAGAACGGTTCTCCACAATGTTCATGGAGCACCAAGTTTTTACAGTATGTAAAACGCCAGTGGGCAAGACATAATCAAACTCAGTCAACGGATACAGCAGATGGCAAACAGCAAGGATCTAATCCAAAAGGTCGCATCAGAGATCGCAGCATCATCGACGCAGTCTCCGACCGCAGCTGGGCATCCTAAAGCGGAGCCAGCAAACCCGCAGCTGATTGATGCTATTAATCAGATCTTTGCGTTTTTTCGGATTAATTATCACAACCAGTATTACAGTGCCTTTGGCGACAATACTAAATCTGAAAATCTGGCTAAAAAACTCTGGCTGAGTAAGCTGAGTGCTTTTTCAGCCGAGACCATTATCGCCGGCGCTGAAAAGGTGATTGCCGAGAGCGACTATCTGCCCACATTGCATAAAATGCTTAACGCCTGCCGCGATGTAGGCATGCCTGCGGGACTGCCATCACCGCGCAAGGCCTATGAGGAAGTCTGCAATAAGCCGAGCCCCAAAGCAGAACAGCAGTGGTCTCACCCGGCGGTGTATATCGCTGGCCGTGAATGTGGCTGGTACTTCCTTGCCAACACGGTTGAATCGAAAGCATTTCCGGCTTTTGCCGATATCTATCAGCAGTACTGCGAGCGGGTTGTGGCTGGCGAAGAATTTATTGTGGAAAAACCCGAGGCGCTTCCAGAGACTTCTCTAAAACCAGCAACTAAAAAACAGGCACTGGCGCAGTTGGATGATTTAAAAAACCTATTGGGCTAGACATTCTTTTTAAAAAATAGCTGTTTATAGAAAGCCCTATATTAAAAGCCAAGCCACGGAAAAAGTTCTCGGAGACGATTGCTATATGGCGCAGACACCACTGATTCACAACTCGACCGCAAGGCGAATGGCGAAGACCGTTCTAAATGGTTTTCGCAGCTATTTTGCCGACTATCTAAATTCCACACTCAGCGCCAAAGCGCGTTTTGAAAAAGCCGATTGGCACGGCGTGCAACAGGCCAATGTCGATCGCCTCGAACTTTACAAAACCAAAATTGCCCAGACCGTGATGTATCTGGGTATGGTGACCAACAAAGATATTGCCAATCGAGAACTGTGGATCGACGCTAAAAAAGCCTACACACAGCTGGTATTTAACTTTCCCAACTTTGAAATTGCAGAAACATTTTTTAATTCCGTGTTTAGCGCACTGCATGATCACGACAAGATCAATGACCATATTATCTATGTTCTCTCCTCGCAATTAATTGAAGCACCAAAAGCCGAGTACAGTATTTTTGTTCGCTACGAGGGCAGTGACTATCGAACTATTTTTCGCCGCATTCTCAAGGACTCTGAGTTCTCTCTGCCCGGCGAAGATATCGAACTGGATCTGGACTGTATTCTTAATGTCTTTCAGCAAGAGGTAGTGCCGAAACTTAGCGGCGCACCTGAAGACCTTAAGTTCGATCTGCTCGAGTCAATTTTTTACCGTGGCAAGGCGGCCTATATGGTTGGCCGCGTGATTGATGGCGAGCAGCGCTTCCCTATGGCGCTGGTTATTCTGAATAACGAGCAGGGTCAGCTTTATGTGGATACGGCAATCTTTAACTCCGATGAGTTAAGTGTGATTTTCAGTTTTACCCGCAATCACTTTATGGTCGATGCACCCCTACCCTATCAGTATGCGCATTTTTTGAAAAAACTGATGCCGAAAAAACTCGATTATGAAATCTATAATTCTCTCGGCTTTCCCAAGCACGCAAAGACAGAATTCTACCGACAGTCGGTGCAGCACCTGCGTAATTCCGACGATCAGTTTATTGTTGCCCCGGGCATCAAGGGCATGGTGATGGCCGTGTTTACACTGCCCTCTTACAATATTGTGTTTAAAATTATTAAAGATAAATTTGCCCCGCCCAAGGAAGTCACTCACCAGCAGGTGCGGGAAAAATATCGCTTTGTATCCAGACATGACCGCATTGGACGAATGGCGGATACTCAGGAATTTGATAATCTGGTTTTTCCCCTTGATCGCTTTTCAGATTCGCTGCTGGAAGAACTGCAAAAAGTCGCCGCCTCATCCATTGAAATTCGCGACAACAGATTAATTATCAAGCACCTCTATACCGAGCGCTATATGACCCCGCTCAATCTCTATTTAGAGAACGCCACTGATAATGAGATACACAATGCTATGGAGGAGTACGGCAACTGTATTAAGCAGCTGGCGGCGGCCAATATTTTTCCCGGCGATATGCCCTTAAAGAACTTTGGTGTTACCCGACACGGTCGCGTGGTGTTCTATGACTATGATGAAATTGCTAGGTTGATCGACTGCAACTTTAGACACATTCCCAAACCGCGCACCGAAGAGGAAGAGATGCAGGCGGGCACCTGGTACACCGTAGCGGCCAATGATATTTTCCCGGAGGAGTTTCGGTTATTTTTCTCTGGCAATACCAAGGCGCGAAAAATGTTTGAAGAGATGCACAGCGATCTCTATAAGGTCGAATTCTGGCAGGACTTACAGCAGAAAATTCGCGATGGTTTTGTTCTGGATGTATTTCCCTACCGCCGGGCAAAGCGCTTTGATCGGGGCAAGGACTCTGTATTGGAAGTGTTTTCAGACTAGCGAATTAATACTAGCGAAGAGGAAGCTCTGAACTGAGAGCTCCGGAGCGAATACTCAGACTATCGAAGTTGATTGATTCAATCACCCAGTCGCCATCAATAGTGTCACCGACATAGTAGGTTTTATCCGCAATAAAAATTCGGTTTTTCGGTGAGCCGCTGCGAATATAAATATGTCCGGCTATGGTGACTTCTGGCAATCGCAGCTCTTCTTGCACAGGCTCTTTTTGAACCGGCTCTTCCTGAACAGTCTGCTCTTGCGGAAATTTTTCTACTTGCTTTACCGGCTGAGCTTCAAGGGGCTCTTCTTGAGCGCGAACCGGCATCTCAATCGGATTTTCCAAAACCGTCTCGGTATCGCCTACCACCGACTTATTAGTCAGATTGTAAAAGCCATAAAAAAGCAGCGCAGCTATAAGCATAATAATAGCTGCCACTCTGTAACTGGCATTGCTCTTTACCGGCTCTTGATAGGGATCCCATCCAGCACCGACCAAATCATCCAGATCCTCAGACTCATCGCGCTTGCGATCACGCTCGGCTTTTTTTAGAGCATTGAGAATATAAGACATTAATCAGTCCCCAACAGTTGCGGAATAGCTTCCCCGCCGAGATGATTTAAGCGCATCAATGTTTCGCGGCCCAGTATTCCATCTGCGGCCAACCCCTGCTCACGCTGAAATACTAATACCTGCTGGGCAATGGCCGGCGTATAGCGACCCCCACTAATAACTCTTTCACTGTCCGGATTAATAGCCTGCAATTGACGCTGCAACCAGTCGATCACCGGAGGATTAACCTGCAGGCTGTTTGTACTATTGGCGCTTACGGCCAAGGGTGCGCTGTAACCCAGAGGTGGTTTCCAAAGATAGAGATATACGCCATTCCAGTTTTGGGTAAAGCTCTCTCCATCCATAGCCACTGCGCCCTGAGAATTTTGCAGCGTCACTGTTGCGGCATCCAAACCGGAGATAACATAGGTTTTAAGGTAGCCATTTTCAGCGAGCAACCAGACGATACCGGGGCGATTAACCTTTTCAATAAATTGCAGATTTACCGCGCTGATTTTTTCCATTCGCAACTGTTGGATATCCGCTACAGAAGAGAGCTCTTCCTCGCTGTAGACCTCAGCGGAATCAATTCCCCAAGTGGCTAGCAGGCCGGTAAATGGATTGGCTATAGCTGTTGGCTGGGCGTCGATAACTGCGGTGGGCTCAATGGGCTGTGGTGTAGCTTCTACTCCAGAGCCTTTTACTCCATCTACTTCCACTGCCGCTGGCTCAACTATTTTAATTGGTTTAACGGGTTCAAGCTGAGCGACAGGCGCGCCTGAAGTTTCAGTCAGCACTGGTAATTGATCTTTAAATTTAACGGTAGCTGCAACAAGCCCCGCGCCAACAATCAATACCGCTGCGACTATCAGCCATATTTTTTTGTTCCCTGCGGTTTGCCTATCGCTAAGAATTTCTGCGGCTGCCTGACGAACCAGTTTTGCTGAAACGGTTTTATGTCCACTGGCATAGGCTGCAACCAGTGCCTGATGACAGACCAGATTAATTAATCGCGGCACACCTCCGGTCAGACGAAACAGTACCGCGATACTGGCGGGCTCAAAAATGGCTCGCTTGGCTCCGGCCTTATGCAGGCGGTGATTGATATAGTTAGACAGGTCCTCTTTATCCAACGGCGACAGATGAAAGCGTGAGACAACCAGCTGATTGAGTTGGCGCAGTTCTTTCTGAGCCAGAATCTCGAGCAATTCTGGCTGGCCAACCAACAATATATGCAGCAGTTTTTGAGTGCTGGTTTCAAGATTGCTTAACAGGCGCAGTGTCTCTAAAACCTCTGGAGTTAGATTTTGCGCCTCTTCAATCACAATCAGGGTCTTTTTGCCCTCGGCATGGGCGGCAAGTAGGTCCTGATTAAGGGCGTCGATACATTTTTTGGTAATTGACAGTTCGACATCCGCAGGCAGCTGAATATGCAGCTCATCGCAGATACTGGCCAGCACGTCGGTGGTATTAAGCTTGCTGTTAAGGATATAGGCGACCCGAACATGGGGCGGGATACGCTTAATCATGGTGCGAGTAAGGGTGGTTTTACCTGTGCCTACCTCACCGGTTAGCAGGATAAAACCACCTTCGCGATCAAGGCCGTACTTTAAATGGGCTACGGCCTGTCGGTGGTAGATACTCGGGTAGAGAAACCCGGGATCAGGGACAATCGAGAATGGCTCTCGCTTAAGGGCAAAATATTGCAGATAAATGCTCATAGCGCCTCGTTGTGCTACTTGGTTAACTGCCCCTCATTAACAAAATCTTCAAGCATTGGCTGTATCAGTCCAGACTCTTCGCTGTCTAAATCACGCTTGATTAGATGCTTGTATTTTGCCTCGGATAAATTTCGTGCATCCTCGGCGGTACGAATGATAGTCGGACGAATAAACATCATTAATACTGATTGAGAATCATTTTTTGTGGTCGATCGGAACAGATGTCCCAGGATTGGAATATCGCCTAGCAGCGGCACCTTGCTAGAAGTACCACCGGTCTGATCTTCAATCAGTCCACCCAGTATCAATAGTTCACCATCCTGAATCAGCACATTGGTTTTCATAGTGCTCTTTGAGGTTGTTTGTAAACCGGGCTCACCCGCTTTAACTTTGGATGATTCCTGTTCAATCTCCAGACGTACCGAATTGCCTTTGCTAATCTGCGGCTTAACCTTAAGCTTTACGCCCACCTCTTCACGGTTAATGGTGGTGAAAGGGTTGCTGCTGCCATTATTACTACTAGTAAAGCTACCGGACTGGAAGGGAACTTCTTCACCAACTGAAAGTGCAGCTTCTTCATTATCCAGAGTGACAACCGAGGGTGTCGAGAGAATCTTGGTACTGCCATCGGTTTTTAAAGCCTGAATCAATAAGCCAATCCCTTTGCCAGTATCAGAGTCAAAACTACCAGCGACACCAATAGCGCCGGATGTATTCTCCAAGAGGCCGGCGAGACGTGTTGCATCGGCATCACTGATATCGCCATCAGTACCTGTGCCAAGAACTGTGGCCAAGAGATTATCAAACTTGGTCAGATAACCACCGCGATTTTTACTGGTATAGACTAACTGTGAATTAAGTAAGTCCGCCTGATCTTCCGACAATTCAGCAATAACGGCTTCAATCAGTACCTGAGGTCTGGCGCGATCGAGCTTATCAACAACATTTCTAATTTCTCTAACTACGGCTGAAGGTGCCGCCACCACCAGAGCATTATTAAGTTCATCAATCTGAATCTGATAGGCAGTTTTCTTTTTGGTTTTACTATCCGCACCAGCTTCACCGGCAAGGCGCAGGAAGATATCCGACTGCAGCATACCCTCAACTATAGGCTTCATCTCTGCAGCACGGGCAAAGTTAAGGTAGATCACTTCAACACTACCGGTTTTGGCGGAGCGCTGATCCAGTGTTTTTAGCATCGCTTTAAAGGCGCGGCGAGCGGTGCTTGGGCCACTGACGATAATGCGGTTGTTCATGCCGTCTTCGACCAGTGATAGCTCTTGCTTCTGCAACTGCTTTAGCTGTGTGGCGATATGCACCGCTTCACCGGCAGAGATATGTTTTAAAGTAACCACTTCAATAGCGGTCTGCTCTGGATCGTCCAGTTCAGCGACCAGCTCTTCGAGGCGGGCAATATTGGAGGTGATATCGGTAACCACTATGGCGTTGCTCTGGGCAAATGCCTGCAGGCGTGAACCAGAACTCATCACTGGCTTTAAGACTGGAACAAGAGTGGTCACCTGAGCGTGCTGAATTTTAATGACTTTGGTAATGAGCTTGTTATTGCCAGCGCTGCCACCAGAGAAAGTAAATGCCTGATTAAACGGCAAAATACGAGTTATTACGCCGTCGTCAACGGCCTGAAAACCCTGCACCTGTAGGGCAGAAAGTGCGGCGTTGTAAAGTAGGTCTGAATCGATCGCCTCTGGGGCGATAATAGTTACCTTACCCTTGACTCGCGGATCGAGAACAAAGGATTTACCGGTAATCTCTGCGACACTTTCAATCACGCTGCGGATATCCGCGTCGCGAAAGTTAATTCGCACTTTTTCCGCTGCTGTCGCTTCGGCAACCATCGCTGCCACCAAGCTGAGCGCCCCCACAAAGCGCATAATTGTTTTGCCAAAACCTACTTTTTGGTCAGTCATTATTTTTCTCATTTTATTTATTCAATCCGAATTTCGGTAACATTTTAGCCGATAGGCTGGCAGCATTCACGTACAACTCCACAGGCTGCCCATCGCGAATAACGGTTACGGGTAAACTGGTCTCAGTGCTGTATTTGATCCATTGCTTTGGATCTGCCATCAACTCCTGAACAGCCATGCCACCGACATTGACAACTATGTCGTTATTCTCGATATCGGCGAGCATTTTCATTTCTTTGGAGAGCTTGTTGAGTTTAAATCCATTGCCATACTGGCCGGCTCTGATCGGAACGGCGCCAAACATATTGGCCATCGCAAAACCGCCATCGGCAGTCTGCCCATCCCCCGAACCTGTTGACTGTTCAGTCTCAATAACAGAATCAGACTTGGCCATCAGTACCTGTTTGTTGGTTCCATTTTCCTTGATGATTACCCGGTACGGCTCAATCTGCTCAATACTGACATTGGACGCAAGGTTGTCGCCAACCTGGTACACATTTTCCGGTTTGCCATTAAAAGCCAGAGTTGCCGCAGATCTATCCCCAGAGATAAGTACGCCGAGAAGCTTTAACTTTAAATTGGAATTTTCTAACTCACCCACCAATTCAACCTGCTCAACTGGCTGGCTGCCGCGAAACCAGTTCCAACGCAGTGTGGTCGAATTTGTTTGCGCACGGGGTATCGGCTTTATCTCTTCATCATCGGCGGTATAGAGCGCAGCAAGCATAGTTAAAAATACTACGCAGATTAGAACCAACAGCAAATTGCTCAATACAACAGCACGCTGAGCCAGTGACCCACTTTTAATCACTGCTAATAATCCGCTTATCTGAAATGCTTTAATTGACATAAGTAACCTCAATAGTAGCACTGTAACCAACCTTAGTATCGTCTGAAGACCTTACATCTAAAGACTCAAGAGACAGGCCCTGACAGGTCAACTGATGAATGGATTGCAGTATTCGATTGGGGCTCGCGCCGCTGACTTCGATCGAATAGAAAGAGGAATCATCCTGATCCAGACCAAGCAGTCTAAGCTGATTTCTTCTTACAATACGGCTTATAACGTCGAGCTTTTTGCCATTCTGAATTGCCTGTCCGGAACAGCTGTTGTTCAGACGGCTAACCACTTGGCTCTGCTCTCGCAGCCATTGCATATCTTCGCTGAGGTTCTGGTAGCGCTGCTCAAGCTGGGCGTTCTTATGCATGGCCGGCAATAGGGCCATATAAATGGCGGCGACAACTAAAAGCGCCGCACCAACTATCATAATCAGTCTCTCTCGGGGCTGTAAGCCTGCAAACCAGCCGCTGAGGTTATTTAATAGCTTCATGGTCTACTTAACCTCCAACAGATTGATACTGGCAGTGTCGCCAGCTTTATTGGTGCTGACTTTAAAGCCAGAGACATTCAATCTGGTCAGCTGCAATTTGCTGGCATTTTTTAACTCTAACTGAACTGCAGAGTCGCTCGCCGTCAGTGATTCCAGATCACAGTTACAGGCTGTCATAGACTTCTCCAACCCGACCAGAGCTCTCATAAGCGGAGTGTTTGAGCTTTCATGCTGCTTAAATAAATTGCCCAGCAACAGCTCACCGCTAGCCCTAACTTTTTCCGGCTTGGCTTTTTTGCCTTTGAAGACCTTGCCAAATCCTGCGCTGACCTGCTTTTCAAGCCCCGCAACTCTCTGTTCAAGAGCGGAGTTAGAGACCTGTAGGTAGCCAAATACTAACACCACTGCCAGCACTAATAGCGCTGCGGTGGCTAGCCAGGAGTTGGAACTCGCCGGTTGGGTTGATAAGGCGAATTCACCTCTCAACAGATTCGCTGAAATCGGTAATTCCGAAAGCTGCCAATCAATATCTGCAGCATTAATATCTGCATCCTCAAGCAAATCCTCGGGAACAAGTGTTTCATCTGGAATAGAGATCGATAATCGCGGTGCGGTTTCGGCAGCGTCGATTAATCGACGGACCAGACTCCAAGCCAGCGCGGGTGCCGCAGAGAAACCATTTCCGGCACTATCGCGAACCAGTAAATGACCTTCTCGCCAGACTATGCTGATGCGGTCTTCTTCAGAGGGCAGTGCGAGATAATCGGGAACCATTGCGGTAGGGATAACGGAAGCGTTGTCGGCAATGCGTAACCACTCGCGCATGTCCTGCTTGCTGATAACCGTAATATCTACCTGCTTGCTTTCGCCCTCAGTTATCACTGAACCAATAACAAAGTGCATATCTTCCACAGGCTGTAGAAGACGATCTTCGAGAATCCAGGGTATTAACTCAGACCACTTTCGCTGCGGCGCAGTGGGCGCATCAATGCGATGCACAGTCACTCGCTCCGATGGAACCCAAAGGGCCATGGATCTGGGCTCTTCACCCTCATTGACCAGATGGCGGTCGAGGTGGTGAATATGGTCGACAGATAATGTCATTTAGAACATTCCCTAAAAATCGGCGTTTAAGTTATTGGGTACTGCTTCACAGAGAGGCTGCATATAATACTTTTTATTGTAATCAGCTTCAGTGTCGGAATCTTGTTCATATTCATCATCTGAAACAGTTGCGAATAGTAACGTTGTAACCCCAGCAGGCACAACCGTTATCTCGCGACTGATTACCGCCGGAGCGCCACGCGCCTTGCGATGCATTATACTTTTTACCTGCAGTTTTGACTGCCCCAATGTGACTTCAAGATTTAGCTGAAAAAAGGATGTTTTTACATCGATAAGTTTTACCGGCCAACGCACCTTAACCTGCGGCTCACCAATCATTAAATACTGATTCATAACCTGATAAAACTCAGCGGTGCTGGCGTAGGGTCGACCACCGACCACCAGCTCCACAAACTCAATACCCATGCCATCACTTAGAGCCAGCAACATCTGCTCTGAGGCGGTATTGATATTAACCGGAGTGACCGCCGGCAATGCGGTGATCCAGGGCGACAGTATCTGCACATCCCTTAAGCTATACCCCTGCATGGCTGCCAGTTCGCCCGGATCTGAAATCAGGTTGTTGTGGGGAAATCGCGGCGGATTATAAATACTGTATTCAGCCCGTTCAGCACCAGAGGGGTTAATCGCCGAGTCGTCTTTGTCGAGCCAGTCGATAATGACTGCAACGCTGGAACCATCCACCGGAATATCTACCGACTGCAGCAGGCTTTGCCAGACTCGAGCATGGCCAAAGACCGTGCCATCCATCTCTCGCTGCAGGGGCGAAACCGTATAACCACTGAGACTATTGAGGTTGTAGCGCGACTGCAAATCGACAATACAGCCGGCGACTGTACCTCCATCTACAGGTAAAAACGGGATAGCCTGTGCCCAGTCTTCTTCAAAATGATCGCTTTTAACATTGTCATTGGCACTGGAGATTAAATCTCTAGCCCAACTCTCGGCACTGATAGCCAGCAATACGGCCTGATCACTGTGCAGGGAGCCGGCCGCCTGAGAGACATCAATTTGATGGCGATAAAAAATATTGCCCAGAATAATGGTCACTGCGAGGGTTAGAATCAGAGTCGCCAAAAGAGCAACCCCGCGCTGATGGCGCGGCTTCAATTCTGCCCTGCTCTCGGAAGGCTGATGCTGATGACCATTCATCTTAGGATTCATCCTCATTGACGTATTCATCTTCATCATCAACGTCGCCAGAAACCCCTGAACCCGAACCCGAGCCAGTTCCTGTGCCTAAGCCTGAACCCGAATCTGAGTCTAAATCTGAATCTAAATCCGAGCCTGAACCTGAGCCCGAACCAACTCGCCCTGCTCTTGGATCATAATCCAAGCCTGGAATGAGTCGGGTAGTTTCAGAGCCGTCGAGAGAAACAATGGTAATGCGAATCATCCGTGGAAGACTAAGAGAACTATGAGTCTCATTAAGCGGCGGCCAATCCGGCACAAATAAGCGCCCTCGAGAAAGCTGTTCGATTTCCACAGTATCAACGTTATTCATCAGTATCAGCAGATTGCCATCATTGTTAAGCGATGTTGCGGTAATCGGCCAGGAGCGTCTTTCCAACTGATCTTTTGCATTAAGACTGTATTCAATGCGAGAGACACCGGTTGGGTTAGAGCCCGTCAAAGGGCCACCCCCACGGCTAAAGCGCAGACCAAATTGATCTGGATTGGTCACATAGGCGGGCTCTTTTGAACCCAGACCATCGGCAAAGGTCCGTGGCCGCAGATGAAATAGATCCCGATTAATAATCTGCCAGGCTCGATGCAGCTGGGCCTCATCGGAGAGATTGGTTCGGCTGCGCTCATTGGCACCGAGAATCACCTCTACTGCCTGATAAGACATCACCGACATCACCGCCAACAACATCAGTGAGACTACCGCTTCAACGAGCGTAAAACCGGACTGCTTGCTGTGTATGGCTGTTCCAGAGCGCGAGGGGGCTGAGTTTATCATCGGTTTTTCACAACCAGATAGACAAAGAGTGCGGCACGATTGCGGTCGCTGCCGGGCAAACCAACTTCCACCTCATAGCGATAGAGATCCGTGCCCATGGCCTCCTTGACCTCAAGCTCCCAGCGCCAAGGCTGATCACCCTGAGTATCAACACCCTTAGTGGGTCGCCGGGATTTTTTATTTTTTTCGGTCCATTTCTCAGCATCTTGATACTGCTCTATAAGATGATTCCATGACACCTGCGCCGAGTAAAACTGCTCGCGAAGACGCACTCGCTCGTCGGCATACTGCTGAACCAGATAAAGGGCACTGCCCATCACCCAGCCGAGAATACTCAGCGCAACAGCAACTTCAATAAGGGTAAAACCCGCGGCGCGACGCTTTCCCAGAGAGGGTTTCATTGCGCAACCCTCAGCATGGTCATAGCTGCAGTTTCTTCATCCCAGCGGTATTTAAAGGTGATGGGGTTCGAGTCAAATGTCAGAATCATCTCGGCTCTGGGTTCCATATACCCATCGGGCATTAGAGCAACCACCGGAATCAGCGCATCCTCATCATCCATACCAACGGATTCATAACGGTCGTCATTATCGGTATTTGCAGAGACAACCCATTCAACACGAGCGCCCTTTTCCAAAGAAAATGATTCGGGATAGGTCACTGGAAACCAGTGCTGACGGTAGTAGGCAATCACCCGTAGAGAGCGCACTTCACGCTCAGAATCTTCTGGATTGCCCCTTATACCGTAGGGAACGGCTTCGAGGGCGGCCTGATCTGAGAGCTGATTGAACCAGACCAGTAAATTATCTGCCTGACTCTTGTAGCGGCGATCAAAGGCCTGATTGATGGCAAATAGACTCATCGCCGAGATGGTGGCCAAAATAATGACGACCACGCTGATCTCAATTAGGGTAAAGCCGCTCTGGCGGCTTCGCGACTGTGTCATTTTGCTTTAACCATTTTTGCAATTGTGGAGTAGCCTTAAGAAAAGCCTCGGCTCTACTTAATATTCCAATTGCCCCAATCTTTATTAGAGCCTTCGCCACCGGCCTGACCATCAACACCAAGGGTGTAGATATCTACTTCCTTACCGCGACGACCTGGATTTTCGTAGCTGTAGGCTACGCCCCAGGGATCTTCTGGCTCTTTTTCCAAGTAGGGACCATTCCAGTTATCCAAACCACCGGGGTTGTTAATTAGTGCACCCAATCCCTGACTGGTAGTGGGATAGCGATAGTTGTCGAGACGGTAAAATTTCAGCGCGCTCTCAATCACTCGAATATCCTGTGCAACGCGAGTCTGTTCAGCCTGCTGCACCTTCTTAAACAGCGTAGGCCCGATCATCGCACCCAACAGGGCAATCACCACCACTACAACCATCATTTCGATCAGCGTAAAACCCGCCTGCTTTTTATTTACGATCATCTGTTACACCCTCAAAAATTAATTACTCAATTATTTATTAATCTGTTGATACCCAAACCTAAAAATCAGAAATCTATTTTTACGTCTAGATCATATTGTTCATATCCATAATCGGCAGCATCACCGCCGCAACTACGGACAAAATTATCACTCCCATAAAAATAATCAATATGGGATTCATCAATTTCAGAAACACTTCGACAGCATTGCTCAAACGCAGTGAATAATATTCCGATACTCGCAAAAGCATCTTATCCAGCTCACTGGAAGCCTCACCACTACCGACCATATGCACAAGAAAGCCACTGCCCACAGAACTGTCTTGCAATGCTTTTTGCATGCTGCTGCCCTGACGCATGGCTTCGGTCACCCCTTCCATCTTGCGACGCAGATGCAGGTTGCTGACCACGGATGAAGAAATTTTTAATGCGGCAAGTGCCGGCACACCATTATTTAAAAGCACACCGAGACTGCGCGACCAGTCGGCAATATTAGCCATTCGTATCCAGCGCCCTATGCCCGGCATAGACAGCATAAATCCGTGCCAGCGCTCTTTGCGCCCGAGATCTTTCATTGCCTGAACAAACAGAACAAATATCCCAAACGCCGCTAACAGGACAAACAAACCATAGTTCTGTGTAAATTCACTGACATTGATAACGATACGAGTTACCAGCGGCAATTCGCGATTGGAACTGGCAAAGATGGCGGTGATTTTGGGGACTACCCAAACCATCATAATGGCTACAACAATAATAGAAGTACTAATCAGTGTCGCCGGATAGATCAGGGCGCGACTAATGGTCTTGCGATTTTCAGCGCTGGTTTCAATATCTTCAGCGAGACGCATCAGCACTTCATGCAGATGGCCGCTCTCCTCACCAACGCTGATACCGGCAATAACACTTTCGGGAATTTTATAGGGTGAGCGGCGCAGGGCTTCAGAGAAACTGCGACCCTCGGTAATTTCACTGCGCCAACTCTGCAACATGCGACGCTGCTTTTCAGTTTCCGCCTGCTCAATGGTCATGCGCAGAGCATCTTCGAGAGGCAGTCCAGACTGAATAAGAATCGCCTGCTGTTGAAGCAGCAGGGACAGATCGAAATTATTGACCCGCGCCTCACGGCCACCACTGCTAACCGCTTTCGATTGGGTATTAACTTCCTTTACCGCTGAGGGCAGTAAGCTTTTTTCTTTTAGTAAGCGCCGCGCATGACGCTCAGAGTCAGCGGTAATCACCCCACTGACTTTTTTGCCGGATTGGTCGTAGGCGGCGTAGTCGAAAGCAGCCATAGTTATACGCTAGTCACGCGAAGAACTTCTTCGACGGTAGTAACACCCTCGCGGACCAGATCAAACCCGGCATCACGAATACTGGGGATGGTGCGACGAATCAAATTCTCAAGTTCCAGTTCGCCGGCATTTTCATGGATCAGGGTCTGCAACTCGGGGCTGACCGTAACCAGCTCAAAGAGCGCCTGACGACCGATAAAGCCGGTGTTATTACAATCTGCACAGCCGCGGGACTGATAGACCTCTGCCCCTTCAGGCAGATTGAGAAGATTGCGGTTAAATTCATTGGGCTGGACTTTTTCGCGACACTTAACGCAGAGTTTGCGCACCAGTCGCTGAGAGGCGATACCGCGCACCGTGGAGGCGAGCAGGAAGCTGTCGACACCCAGATCCTGCAATCGGGTGATCGCACCAGCGGCCGTATTGGTGTGCAGTGTTGAGAGTACTAGGTGACCGGTCAAACTGGCCTGAGTCGCAATCTCAGCGGTTTCGCCATCACGAATCTCACCAATCAGAATGACATCCGGATCCTGACGCAAAATAGCGCGCAGGCCACGGGCAAAGGTCATACCTGCACGCAGGTTAATCTGTGTCTGGCTAATACCGGGAAGATCGTACTCCACAGGATCTTCGACGGTCATAATATTGCGCTGCTGGCGATCCATCTGCTGCAGAGCGGAATACAGAGTAGTGGTTTTACCTGAACCTGTAGGGCCGGTTACCAGAATAATACCGTGGGGACGGGAGATTAGGTCGAGCAGCTCTTCTTTCGTTTTCTGCGGCATACCCAGATCACTGGTCTGCTGCTTGCCGGCATCCTTATCCAGCAGTCGCATCACCACTCGCTCGCCATGACTGGAGGGCATGGTAGAAACTCGCAGGTCAATACTGCGGCCACCGAGACGAATCGCCATGCGACCATCTTGCGGCAGTCGGCGCTCGGCAATATCCAACTTTGACATAACTTTAATACGTGAAATCAACAGCGGCGCAATCTGTATAGAGGGGGTCAATACGGTGCGCAGCACGCCATCGAGACGGAAGCGAACCAGCGCTTCTTTCTCATAGGGCTCAATATGGATATCCGAGGCGCTCTCTTTTAGCGACTCAGCGAGGATCGCATTTAACAGTCGAACTATAGGTGCATCGTTTTCCGCATCGAGCAGATCGCCGGCTTCCTCAAGTTCTGCCGCCGCAGACTCAAGATCGACAAAGTCCTGCATATTGGCCATAACTGCTTCAGAGGAGTTCTGTCGACCACTGTAGAGCTTGCTGAGCATAGCGTCGAAATCTTCATCCGCCAGATTGCGAATAGTTAAGTCGCTACCAGTTATTCTACTGACTTCGGCAATCGCCCAATCCGGCGCGTCTGGACCCAACAGCAGGTCGCCATCGTCCACGCTAACCAACACACGGTTAACACGAGCGTACTCGTACGGCAGCAAATCAAGCGCTTCTTGAGTCATACATACCTCTAACAATCATTACTTCAACACCCCAAAAACATCTACGAGCGGCGATTAAGGCCGATCATTTTTATTATTTTACTCTACAACCGGTTTTGTACCGGCCATTGGCGGAAATGGAAAGGGTCGGACATTGCCAACAGCGGCACCGGTAACTTCGGTGACCTTGGCGGCGCCCTCTTTTGCCACTTCATCAATTCGCACTACAGACTGCATTGGAATAAAGCTGCGCTTAACCCCGGAAAACAGATTTTTTAATTTTTCTTCAGCAGGATCAACAATCATTTGTGAGCGCTCACCAAAGACAAATTCCTCAACCTCAAGAAAACCCCAGAGATCGCTCTGAAAGACATGCTGAGCGTAAATCTCGAAGACCTCTTGCTGATTGAAAAAGGTGATTCTATAAATTGGCTGGCTGGACATCAAAAATGCACACAATCTACTGCTATTAAAGGCCAGCAATAATAGCACAACAACATTTTATAGCACGGCTTTATGTTGCGAATTGATGGCGCGCAGCTATAATGCGGAGCCTCTATATTTGATCAAAGATTAACCAATCCGATGACATCGAAATCTGTAAAAAAATTGCATATCGTTACCCATGGCTGCCAGATGAATGAGTACGATTCTGCGCGTATGCGCGACCTGCTTGGCGACAGCCATCAGATGGTCGCTACAGACGACCCCAAAGATGCGGACGTTATTCTTCTCAATACCTGCTCGATACGTGAAAAGGCTCAGGAAAAAGTCTTTCACCAGCTCGGACGCTGGAAGCATTTAAAAGACTCAAACCCGAATTTGGTGATTGGTGTCGGCGGCTGTGTCGCCAGCCAGGAAGGCGATGCTATCGCCAAGCGCGCACCCTTTGTCGATCTGGTGTTTGGCCCGCAGACTCTGCACCGCCTGCCGGAAATGATGGAAACCCGCAAGAGCGATGGCACCGTTGTGGTGGATATCAGCTTTCCGGAAATTGAAAAATTCGATAGCTTGCCAACCCCAGAGGCGGACGGCGTATCAGCCTTTGTTTCAATTATGGAAGGCTGCTCAAAGTACTGTTCGTTCTGCGTAGTACCCTACACCCGAGGAGAAGAAGTCAGCCGTCCAGTGGCTGATGTGCTGACGGAAATCAGTGCCCTTGCCGAACAGGGTGTGCGTGAAGTTAATCTACTGGGCCAGAACGTAAATGCTTTCCGTGGCGAAATGCCCGATGGTTCAGTTTGCGATTTTGCCGAGCTACTGCCCTATGTGGCGGGCATCGACGGCATCGACAGAATTCGTTACACCACTTCCCATCCGGTCGAGTTTTCCGATGCTCTTATCGAAGCCTACGCACAGATTCCCGAGCTGGTCAGCCATCTTCACCTGCCGGTACAGAGTGGTTCCGACCGCATACTGATGGCCATGAAGCGCGGCCATACGGCTATTGAATACAAATCAAAGATCCGCCGACTGCGCGAGATCAGACCGGATATCAGCATCTCTTCAGATTTTATTATCGGCTTCCCCAATGAAAGCGAAGATGACTTTGCGGCAACCATGAAGCTGATTAATGATATTGGCTTTGATACCTCGTTTAGCTTTATCTACAGCGCCAGACCCGGGACACCGGCGGCCGACCTGCCGGACAACACGCCGGAAGCGGTGAAAAAACAGCGCCTTAAAATTCTTCAGGACCGCATTCTTCAGAATGCCGCCGAGATCAGCCGCCGCATGGTCGGCAATCAGGAAACTCTGTTGGTCACTGGTATTTCGAAGAAAGATCCCGGTCAGTTGCAGGGGCGCACTGAAAATAATCGCGTGGTGAATTTCCGCAGCAGCGACCACAGCCTGATCGGTCAGTTTGTCGAAGCCTCTATCACCGAGGCACTGCCCAACTCCCTGCGCGGCGAACTGCTTTAAGCCGTCTATAGAGTCTATAGACGCTACTGCCTATTTCTCACTCCTTTAGAAGAGATCAGTTTAAGCGGCGCATTTCTTATAATATCTGTGTAATAAAAAGAGTTTACGCTCTTCGATAGATCGCGCTATGCTTGTAGTAACCTAACTAATAATGGATCAAAAGCACTCATTGAAAAGATTGGATAGCCAACCATCTGCCTCTAGCATTACTCTCGAGCCCAACGACGCTCGACGCCTTGCATCTCTCTGCGGTCAATTTGATGAACATCTTCGCCTAATCGAACAGCGTCTCGACGTTGAAATTCGCTCGCGGGATAATTTCTTTGCGGTCTACGGTGATGCAGCTGCGGCTCAACAGGCTAGCGAAGTGCTTTACAACCTCTATCAGGAGACCGCTCACTATGCGGAGCTATCCCCCGAGGAAGTCCACCTGAATTTACAGCATTCCAGTCAATCTTTTAGCCCATCTAGCTCATCAGCCAAAAAAGAGGCGCCTATGACACAAACCCCGTCCAGCAGTAATGCGCAGCCCGTCGACAACGTCGAGAGCTTTTCCGTTATCCGTACCAAGAAGGGCAATATCAAGCCTCGCGGGTTAAATCAGCAGCGCTATGTGCGCTCGATTCAGACTCACGACGTGAACTTTGGTATTGGTCCAGCGGGCACGGGGAAAACCTATCTGGCTGTAGCCTGTGCGGTTGAAGCACTGTTGCGCGACGAGGTGGAGCGAATACTGCTGGTGCGTCCGGCGGTGGAAGCCGGCGAACGACTGGGCTTTTTGCCCGGCGATCTGGCTCAAAAGGTCGATCCCTATCTGCGCCCGCTCTACGACGCCCTGCACGAGATGCTCGGCTTTGAGACGGTCGCCAAGCTTCAGGAGCGCAATGTTATTGAGATTGCCCCGCTTGCCTATATGCGTGGCCGCACCCTGAATGGCGCCTTTATTCTGCTCGATGAAAGCCAGAACACCACTCGCGAACAGATGAAAATGTTTCTTACCCGTATCGGTTTTGGCTCAACCGCAGTGATTACCGGCGACATGTCCCAGGTCGACCTGCCGCGCGGGGTCAAGTCTGGACTGGTTCACGCCTGTGAAGTACTGAAGGATGTTGAAGAAGTCAGCTTCACGCACTTTATTTCTCGCGATGTGGTTCGTCACCCTATTGTTCAAAGTATCGTAGATGCCTATGATGCCCATGAAAAAGACGATCACTAAAGAGACGGCTGTATAATTAACCAATGAATCTCTCTATCGACATTCAGATGGCCTGCCCATCCGAAGATGCCCCCGACGAGGACAGTATTAAGCGCTGGGCCAGCGCTGCTATTCGCGATGAACGCGAACAATCTGAACTCAACCTGCGCATAGTCGACGAACTGGAAAGTGCCGATTTTAATCAGCAATATCGCGGCAAGACCTGCCCTACCAATGTTCTCAGCTTTCCCTTTGATGCCGTCACCCCGGAGCCTCTACCGATTCTTGGGGATCTGGTGATCTGCGCGCCGGTGGTTAACCGCGAAGCCAGCGAACAACACAAATCCTCACAGGCACATTGGGCGCATATTATTGTCCACGGTGTACTACATCTGCTCGGCTATGATCATATTGATGATACTGATGCCGAACAGATGGAAGCGTTGGAAACAGCCATTATGTTGGGGCTGGAGTTTCCACCCCCCTACGAACCCACACAGCAACCCAAAGCGGGTCACTAGCGAGCAAAACCATGAGCGAAGAATCATCCAACAACACGTCAGAAAAATCTTTCCTAGCAAAGATTTGGCAGGTTTTTTCACCGAACCCGAAAAACTCCGACGATGTTGCCGATATGCTGCGCAGCGCCGAAAATGAATCGATTATCGATGCTAGCGTACTGCAGATTATGGAAGGCGCGCTAAAGGTCTCCGACCAGCAGGCACGGGAAATTATGATCCCGCGCTCACAGATGGTGATTATCGAAGATGACTTTAGCCTCGAACAGGTTCTTGAGGTGGTGATCACCTCGCAGCACTCGCGCTTTCCAGTGGTCGGTGAATCCTCCGACGACGTTAAGGGCATTCTTTTAGCCAAAGAGATGCTGCCCCTGCTGCTATCGGAAAAAGACTCATTTAACCTGCAGTCACTGCTGCGCCCGGCGACCATTATTCCCGAGAGCAAGCGACTCAATGTGCTCCTGCAGGAATTCCGTGAGCAGCGCTACCATATGGCGATTGTGGTCGATGAATACGGCGGTGTCTCCGGCCTGTTAACCATTGAAGATATTCTCGAAGAGATTGTCGGCGAGATCGAAGATGAAACCGACGAACATGAACAGGCGCAGATTCGACACAAGATCGACGGCATATTTACTGTTGAAGCGATCACCGAAATTGACGACTTTAATGAGTTCTTTGATGTGGGCCTTGCCGACGATGAATTTGATACTGTCGGCGGACTGGTTCTTCACGCCTTTGGCCGACTGCCCAATATAGATGAGACCATCTCAATTGGCGGCTTTGGATTTAAAGTAGTGGCTGGCGACAAGCGCAAAATCACTACGCTGGAAGTGAAAAAGATCACCCTATGATGCGCCTCGCCCGCGGGCAAAAGTTTCTCGCGCTATTTGTCTCTGGAGCCCTGCTGCCCCTGTCGTTGTCACCTTTCTATCTGTGGCCGGTGGCTATTCTCTCGATCGCTGTCCTGTTTCGCACACTGCAGTATCAAACGGTCAAACAGGCACTGGTGAAATCAGCGGTATTTGGCTTCGGAATGTTCTTTGCCGGCGTTAGCTGGGTTTATGTCAGCATCCATGAACACGGCTTTATCCCCGCACCACTGGCTCTGATCGCAACGATATTATTCTGTCTATTTATTACCGCTCTATTCGCGCTGCCGTTTGCCCTTAGCGCACTGATTCCCCAAAAACCCGCCTCATGGCTTTTCGGGCTGCCGGCAATCTGGGTATTGAGCGAATGGTTTCGCAGCTGGATATTCACCGGCTTCCCCTGGCTCTACAGCGGCTATATTCATACTGAAACTTGGCTGAGTGGCTGGGCGCCGCTTGGCGGTGTGATGTGGCTGAGTTTTATCACCGCTCTCGCCGCTGCTGTATTGAGCCAACTGACCCAGCCCCACAGAAATCAACGCAGTGTAAAACTGGCATCGCTGGCAATTATCATAGCCGTAGTAAGTGGTTACTTTTTGCAGCAGATCAACTGGACAACGCCGACCGGTAAAAATCTTTCCGTGGTTCTGGTCCAGCCCAATACAGACCAGCATAAAAAATGGACCTCCAAAGAACGTCAGGGAATACTGCAACAACTGCAGGCACAGACTGAGCCACACTGGGGTGCAGATATTATTATCTGGCCAGAAGCGGCGATTCCGGCAACACCAAAATATGTCGACGCTTTTCTAACCCAAATAGATCAGCAGGCAAAAGTGAACCAAACAGCCCTGCTAACCGGTATACCTATTTACGATGGGCAGAGACAAGCCTTTTACAACTCGGTAATAACGCTGGGCACAGCTCAGGGTAAGTACGACAAAACCCGACTGGTGCCGTTTGGCGAATACGTCCCGATTGAGTCGGTACTGCGCGGGCTAATCCGGTTTTTTAATCTGCCGATGTCGTCTTTTTCCCTGGGCGAAGCAGATCAGCCGCTGTTGAACATAGCCGGCGAGAAAGTTGCCACGGCAATATGCTACGAGATTGTCTACCCTAATCTGGTGGCGGAAATGGCCCGAGAGGCCACTATGCTGTTAACGGTTAGCAATGACGCCTGGTTTGGCCGCTCAATCGCTCCCCGCCAGCATATGCAAATGGCGCGTATGCGAGCCCTTGAAAATGCCAAGCCAATGATGCGCGGCACCAACAATGGGGTTACCGCACTGGTTGACCACCGCGGTGTTATTACCGAACAGATTGAACAATTTACTGCCGGAGAGTTATCCGGTCATATTGCACCCCGCAGCGGGCAGACAGTTTTTTCACAGACCGGCTCATGGCCAACGGTGATACTGTCACTACTTATTTGCGGAGGTTTAATCGTTAGACGACGAACAGCTGCCTCTCAATAGCAATAGCAAGACTAAGAGGGGCACCAATTAGAGAGAGGCCAGCAATGAACACTCAGATCAAATTAATATTATCAGCACTGCTGGTATCTATCTCTGCCGCTACCACAGCTCTCGAAGTGGGTGATCAGGCACCGGACTTTCTCCTTGAAGCCACCGACGGCAAAACCTACAGCCTCAGTCAATTTAAAGATAAAGAAGCGGTCGTTATCGCCTGGTACCCCAAGGCCTATACCAGCGGCTGCACTATCGAGTGCAAATCTCTGGCTCAAAATGGCCATCTGTTGAAACGTCTTGAAGTGGCCTACTTTATGGCCAGTGTCGATTCACTGGAAGATAATAAGGGCTTTGCCAAAGAGACCGAAGCGGACTTTCCACTGCTCAGCGACCCTTCAAAAAAGACCGCTAAAGCCTATGATGTACTGGCCTTTTACGGCGTGCCAAAACGCCATACTTTCTATATTGGCAAGGATGGAAAAATCCTTTTTATCGATACCAATATCAAACCGGCCACCTCTGCTGAAGATATGGCAGCCAAACTTGAAGAGCTCGGTGTGCCGGCAAGAAGCTAGTGCATTTTAACTGCTGTTAGATAGGCCTCTGTTACCCTATAATTCACGCCTATTTTTAAAACCAATAAGCAGTGAATCTTCATGACCATGGAACAGCAATATCATCCCGCCGAATTAGAGCGCGAAGCCCAGCAATACTGGACTGACAATCAAACCTTTGAAGTCACTGAAGATCCGGATAAAGAAAAGTTCTATTGTCTGGCGATGTTCCCCTACCCCAGCGGCAAGCTGCATATGGGCCATGTGCGCAACTACACCATTACCGATGTGATCGCTCGCTATCAGCGTATGCAGGGCAAAAATGTACTGCACCCGATGGGTTGGGATGCCTTTGGCCTGCCTGCAGAAAATGCCGCGATTCAAAACAAGACCGCGCCAGCCAAATGGACCCATGAGAATATTGCCTATATGAAGGGGCAGCTAAAGTCCCTGGGTTTTGGTATTGACTGGTCTCGTGAACTGGCGACCTGCGAACCGGATTACTACAAGTGGGAACAGTGGTTCTTTACCCGTCTCTACGAGAAAGGGATGGTGTATAAAAAGATGTCCACCGTTAACTGGGACCCAGTGGATCAGACTGTACTGGCTAACGAACAGGTGATCGACGGCCGCGGCTGGCGCTCAGACGCTCTGGTGGAGCGCAAAGAAATTCCCCAGTGGTTTATCCGCATTACCGACTATGCCGAACAGTTACTGAATGATTTGGATGACTTGGAGCACTGGCCGGAACAGGTTAAGACCATGCAGCGCAACTGGATTGGCAAGAGTCGCGGGGTCAATATGACCTTTGATCTGTCTACCGCCATTGGCGAGCACCAGAGCTTTGATGTCTACACCACCAGACCAGATACATTGATGGGCGTGACCTATTTAACA
>JAQWGK010000040.1 GCA_029238255.1 Porticoccaceae bacterium
TCCTTCGGTTCGCTTCGCTCTCTCAGGATGACAGCGTTGGGATTGGATCTCACTTCGCTCTCTCAGGATGACAGAACAGGGATTGGATCTCACTTCGCTCTCTCAAGATGACCGCTTCGCGGTCAGTTATTACTTAACACAATCCCAACAACCGTAGCCACTGCAGCAATAAACAAGAAGGTAAAAACAAAGCCACCAATAATAAAAGCCAGCGGGCTTCCCTCCTGAAAATCACGCTCGCGATTTTTATTACTCTGCACACCAATCGCCGCCGCTAAAATACTTTTAATCAGCGATCCAAGGCCGGGCTTTTTCGATTTTTTCTCTTCAGTCACGGGTATTTATTCGCTCTTAATCATTGAGAATGGGGGTCAGCCAGCGTTCAAGATCTGCTACTGAAAGACCTTTTCGTTGCGCTAGCGACTCAACCTGATCGCCATCAATCTTTCCGGTATTGATGTACTTGGCATCCGGGTGACCAAAGTACCAGCCACTGACCGCAGCGGCCGGTGACATTGCATAGCTGTCCGTTAACTCTAGACCAATATTTTCAGTGACATTTAGCAACTCAAATAAAGTGCCTTTTTCGGTGTGATCCGGGCAGGCAGGATAGCCTGGCGCAGGACGAATGCCGCGGTACTTCTCTTTGATCAGTGCTTCATTGTCGAGAGCTTCATCCTCGGCATAGCCCCAGTGTTCACGGCGCACAGTTTCATGTAAATGCTCGGCAAAGGCTTCGGCCAAACGGTCGGCCAGTGCCTTGACCATAATGGCATTGTAATCATCGTGAGCCGCTTCGTATTCCGCGGCAAGCTCGTCAGCTCCAATGCCAGTAGTCACCGCAAAGGCACCAATATGGTCTTTGATCTCTGATTCTTTGGGGGCGACAAAGTCCGCCAGAGAGGTCAGCTCTTCGCTGGCGCCGGGCTTTTGAATCTGCTGGCGAATATGGTGCAGGGTGGCAATAGTTTCACCGCTCTCTGCATAGACCTCGATATCGTCATGGTTAACCGTATTGGCTTCCCATAAACCAAACACTGCACGGGCAGTGAGGCGTTTATTGTCGATAATATCCTTGAGCAGTTTCTGGGCATCGGCAAATAGATTCTGCGCCGCTTCACCGACTACTTCGTCTTCAAAAATCTTTGGATACTTGCCGACCAGATCCCAGGTGATAAAGAATGGTGTCCAATCAATATAGGGCACCAGTGCTTCCAGAGGATAGTTGTCCAGCACGGTAATGCCGGGATTTTTCGGCAGGGTCGGCTGGTAGTCGCGCCAGTTAATCTGCGGCTTTTGCTTTACCGCATCCGAGTAGGCGTACAGAGTTCCCCTTGGGGTTCTGTTGGCGGTACGCAGGCGAACAGCGTCGTAATCCAGCTGTATCTCAGCGACAAAAGCATCGCGACTCTCTTTGCTAATCAGCTTGCTGGCAACGCCCACAGCGCGAGATGCATCAGAGACATAGATGGTCTGATTGCGCTGATAGGTTGGCGCAATTTTAACCGCCGTATGCGCCTTGGAGGTGGTGGCGCCGCCAATCAATAGTGGGATATCAAAGCCCTGACGTTCCATCTCTTTGCCCAGTGTGACCATCTCATCGAGAGAAGGGGTGATTAGACCGGACAGGCCAATAATATCCACATTGTGCTCTCTTGCGTTCTGTAGGATCTTTTCCGCGGACACCATTACACCGAGGTCGATAACCTCATAGTTATTACACTGCAGCACGACGCCGACAATATTCTTGCCAATATCGTGAACATCGCCCTTCACCGTGGCCATTAGAATCTTGCCGTTGGTGCTGGCAGCTTCGTCCTTTTCATCTTCGATATAAGGCTGCAAATAGGCCACTGCCTGTTTCATCACCCGGGCCGATTTAACCACCTGAGGGAGAAACATTTTTCCCGAGCCAAACAGATCGCCGACAATATTCATACCGTCCATCAACGCGCCTTCAATAACGTGTAGTGGGCGATCGGCCTGTTGGCGAGCCTCTTCTGTATCTTCCTCAATAAAGGCCGTGATACCTTTGACCAGCGCGTGTTCGAGGCGACGATTAACATTGCCTTCACGCCAGCTGAGATCTTCAGTTTTAGTCTGTGTAGAGCCATCGCCGCGATATTTATCGGCGATCGCCAGCAGGTTTTCGGTGCCTTCGGGCGTGCGGAATAGCACCACATCTTCCACCACATTGCGCAGCTCTTCGGGCAGGTCGTCATAGACGGCCAACTGACCGGCATTAACAATACCCATGCTCAGACCTTCGCGGATGGCATGGTAGAGAAATACCGAGTGAATCGCTTCGCGCACCGGATTGTTGCCACGGAACGAGAACGACACATTGGAGATACCGCCACTGATCAACGCGTGGGGCAGATTCTGTTTAATCCAGCCGCAGGCTTCGATAAAGTCGAGACCATAGCGATTGTGTTCATCGATACCTGTAGCAACGGCGAACACATTGGGATCAAAAATAATATCCTGAGCAGGGAAGTTGAGCTGCTTGACCAGAATATCGTAGCTGCGCTGACAGATCTGTTTGCGACGCTCAAGGTTATCGGCCTGACCATTTTCATCAAAGGCCATAACCACAATGGCGGCACCGTGTTTTTTACACAGCAGGGCGCGCTCGATAAATTCCGCTTCACCTTCTTTCAGGCTGATCGAGTTGACCACCGATTTACCCTGAATACATTTCAGACCGGCTTCAATCACATCCCACTTTGAGGAGTCGACCATAATTGGCACCCGAGAAATATCCGGCTCGCTGGCAATCAGGTTTAAAAACTTAACCATCGCGGGCAGCGCTTCAAGCATGCCCTCATCCATATTGATGTCGATAATCTGGGCGCCATTAAGCACCTGCTGGCGAGCGACTTCGAGAGCGGCATCGTAGTTTTCTTCAAGAATTAGACGTTTGAATACAGCGGAGCCGGTGACATTACAGCGCTCACCGACATTAACAAATAGCGAGTCAGCGGAGATGCTAAAGGGCTCAAGGCCAGAGAGTCGGCAGGCGGGTTCGATCTCAGGTACCTTGCGCGGGGCTATATTGGCCACGGCATCGGCAATCACACGAATATGATCCGGCGTGGTACCACAGCAACCGCCGACAATATTTAGCAGGCCTGAGCTGGCAAATTCGGCCACGGTTTCGGCCATGGCATCGGCATCCAGATCATAGCCACCAAATTCATTGGGCAGACCGGCATTCGGGTGCGAGCTGACCAGCGTGTCGGCAACCGTGGATATTTCCAGCAGGTGAGGGCGCAGTTCTTTGGGTCCAAGAGCACAGTTAAGTCCGACGCTCACCGGATTGCTGTGAGACACAGAGTTCCAGAACGCTTCAGGAGTCTGACCGGAAAGGGTACGGCCACTGGCATCAGTAATCGTGCCACTGATCATAATCGGCAGTTCGAAGCCCTGTTTTTCAAAGACCAGCTGCACAGCAAAAAGCGCCGCCTTGGCATTCAGCGTATCGAAAATGGTCTCAACCATAATCACATCGGAACCACCCTCAATCAGGGCTTCGGTAGATTCCACATAGGCTTCGACCAATTCATCAAAGGTCACGTTGCGCGCGCCGGGATCATTAACATCCGGTGACAGGGAAGCAGTTCTGCTGGTGGGCCCCAAAATACCGGCCACAAAACGCGGGCGCTCAGGGGTCGAAAACTCATCGGCAGCCTTTCTCGCCAACTGGGCAGAGACGACATTTATCTCTCTTGAAATCTCCTCCATCTCGTAATCCGCTTGCGAGATGGTGGTCGAGTTAAAGGTGTTGGTCTCAATAATATCCGCCCCTGCCTCTAAATAGGCGCGGTGGATATCACAGATAATATCTGGCTGGGTAAGGCTTAGAAGGTCATTATTGCCTTTAAGGTCAGTGTGCCAATCAGCAAAGCGCTGACCACGAAAGTGCTCTTCTTCGAGAGTATGGCGCTGGATCATAGTGCCCATGGCACCATCAAGAATCAGAATACGCTGCTGAGCGGCGTCCAATAAACGCTGTTTTTGATCCTGAGCTTTCACTTGTTGAGACATAATGGTTGTCTACACCTTATTTTTACTGTTGTATCAAAATATTTTGATGGATGCGCATCATACCAAAATTAATTTAAAAAGCGACCCTTAAAACTAAAAAGGGGCTTTTGCGCGAGTGCTGTAATAGCGTAAAATAACTGAGTCTTTTACTCAGGAATTGGATTTTCGATTCCGCCCCTCGATCTCAGGTTTTTAGGATTTAACTATGCTCAATGTCACCATTACCGAATCAGCCCAAACATACCTCGCTGGACTTCTGGAAAAACAAAACTGCGAAGGCATTGGTATTCGTATGTTTGTCTCCGATCCTGGTACGCCGAAAGCTGAGACCTGTATTGCCTACAGCCGTCCCGGTGAGCATAACGAAGAGGATTTAGTGGTTGAATTCGACGCTTTTAATGCCTATTTCGAACAGCGCAGTATTACGTTTCTCGATGAAGCCAAAGTTGACTTTGCTGAGGATAAATTCGGCGGTCAGTTAACCATTCGTGCGCCTAATTCCAGATTGCCTAATGTGACTGATGACAGTCCGATTGAAGATAAAGTGAACTATTTGCTGTACAACGACATCAATCCGGGCCTGGCATCCCACGGTGGCGTGGTCTCTTTGGCTGATATAGATGATGGCTATGCGGTGTTGGAGTTCGGTGGCGGCTGTCAGGGTTGTTCGGCGGTTGATTTAACCCTAAAAGAGGGAGTCGAGAAGACTCTAATGGAGAAGATTCCTGAGCTTAAAGGGGTGCGGGATGTGACGGATCATACCGATACTAGCAACGCCTATATGTGATCAGTTTTGTCACGCTGTCGCGTTTCAGCGTTTCAGCGTTTCAGCGTCTTGGCTTATGGCTATTAGTGATGGTGCTACAAGGTCAAAAACTAAAAAACCCCGCAGATGCGGGGTTTTTTAT
>JAQWGK010000006.1 GCA_029238255.1 Porticoccaceae bacterium
AGCAGCATATCTCCAGTGCCGGTTCACCCTTTATGGGGGCAACTCTTCCAGTCGGTGTAGCCACTGATCCATACAATCTGTTGTATGGCATCTTTGCCATTGAGCCCTATGAAACAATTACCGGTTCTATCGATGATGATTCATTTAGCCCGGTATTGACTCTGGAATGGGATGTGAGTGAAGACGCCAAGGCCTATGCGACCTGGACTAAGGGACATAAGTCCGGTGGTTTTGATGCTCGCTCCAATGGTCATCCGGATCCCGCGGTGATGAATGCGGTTAATCCATTAACCAGTGCTGCAATTAGCGGCAGCTGGGAGTTTGATCGCGAAGAGGCGACCAGTATTGAGCTGGGTTCAAAAATGAGTCTCGCGGAGGGTGCCGCTGAACTGAGTCTGGCTTTCTATATGACCGAGTACAGCGATCTTCAGGTTTCCCAGTTTGATGGAACCCTGGGTTTTAATGTGACCAATGCCGGTGAGGCGACGGTGCAGGGTCTCGAGGCCGATGGTCGCTGGGCTGTCTCGGAGCAGATTACCCTAACCGGTTCTGCCGCCTATCTGGATTTTAACTACGATAAGTTCCCCAACTCCCAGTGTTACTTTGGTCAGGTGCCAAATTCGCCGGACTTCCCCGGACTCTGTGATGTGGCCGGTGAGCGCAAGGAATACACCCCTGAGTTTCAAGCCAATATCGGCGCCGCCTGGTCGGACACTGTGGCCAATAATCTGACCATGGATGCGTCTCTGGATCTGAACTATATGGGTGACTATATCTATACCCCCAACCTTGATCCGCGCACCGAGCAGGATGCCTACACATTGGTCAATGCTCGTGTCGCTCTATCCAGTGCTGAGGGTGATTGGGAGGTGGCTCTAATTGGTCGCAATCTGACCGATGAGACCGTGATTAACTTTGGTGGTAATACACCGCTGGCTGGAACCTTGACCGGTGGTGCGGGTAATTCCTATTACGCGTTTGTTAATCGTCCGAGGAATATTGCGCTGCAGGCCAAGTATAGATTCTAGGGTGGATTTATTTGGTTAGGATATTAAAAGGGGCTGTGTAACTGCAGCCCCTTTTTTATTGTGGGTAATGGGGTGTGGTTAGATATTAGATCCTTCGGCTGCGCTCAGGATGACAGTAGGGCGGTGCTCAGGATGGCAGTAGGGCGGTGCTCAGGATGACAGTAGGGCGGTGCTCAGGATGACAGTAGGGCGGTGCTCAGGATGACAGTAGTGCGGTGCTCAGGATGACAGAAGGGCGGTGCTTAGGATGACAGTAGTGCGGTGCTCAGGATGACAGTAGTGCGGTGCTTAGGATGAAAGTAGGGCCGGTGCTCAGGATGACAGAAGGGCGGTGCTTAGGATGACAGCGCGGGGAGAACAAAGAGTTTAGTAGAGCTGGCGCGAATAGCGAGTCACAGCCTGCTGGACGGGGTCCTTTGGTTCGCTTCGCTCTCTCAGGATGACGGTGCGCTGCTCAATTCCCCTGCGGTGTCATCCTGAGCGTAGCCGAAGGATCTATCAATTAACCAACAACTCCTCCCACTGAGGATTTAAACCATTAATCAGCCAGTTCTTCTTTTTTCTTGTCCAACCTTTCAACTGCCTTTCTCTGGAAACCGCAGCATAGGCATCATTGGTTGTTTCAAAATAAACTAGCTTGTTGACATTATATTTAGCGGTAAACCCGCCGATGACCTTTTGCTTATGTTCAGCGACTCTTAGTTGCAGGTTACTTGTGCAGCCGATATAGAGAACTTTATTGCTACGGTTGGTTAATATGTAGACCCAATATTGCTTTTCCATGTGCGCGCATTTTTAGCTCTTGTGGCCTGCTATGTTATGACTTTGAGCGATTGTAAATTCTGCGCTGGATCACAGTGTGAGATCCTTCGGTTCGCTTCGCTCTCTCAGGATGACAGAGTAGGGGAGTTGAGAAGTGCACCGTCATCCTGAGCGCAGCCGAAGGACCTCGTCCGGTTGCTGGAGAGGTCATTTAAATCACCCTATCGGTGTGAAGGTTTAAGAAGGAGTTGAGCAGAGCTTTCACGAATAGAGAGACACAGTTTGCTGGACGAGATCCTTCGGTTCGCTTCGCTCTCTCAGGATGACAGAGCAGGGGAATTGAGCAGTGCACCG
>JAQWGK010000014.1 GCA_029238255.1 Porticoccaceae bacterium
ATAAACATAGGGTGAGCCATGAACAAAGGTGGCATCCATCACTTGGGTAGCACCAGATTTCCACTGTACGGTCACTGAGCCATCGCTGTGATCCGCAACATAGGCATCCATATTGCTGTAAGCCGAGTTGGCAATTGCCACACCTTCAAATACTTCATCAAAGGGAGCTGGGCCTTCATATCTTGGGAATTTATTGCCGAAGTCTTTAAAGCCACTTGGAATACCGTTGATACGCGCACCTTTATTGGAGATACGAGCTCTGATTGGGTCTGGTGTGATATAGGCCGCTTTACTGCTATCTCCAACGGTCATCTCACCAACAAATGGCACTGACCCCCACCACTTATGAGTTGGTATTGGCCTGTTTAGCGCTTCACCAGTTATCTGAGGCAGAAGCGGTGTAGGCGTTCCCGAAGGTACACCTGAAGAGCCATCACAACCATCAATGCCGGGCTCTACAACACCAGCATTATAAATCCAGTTGCCGTAATCAACCACGCAGCGATAGCTGGCAACATTGATGGTATCGGAAACACTGCCGGCGCCAAACGGGATAGCTGTATAGCCTGCGGCACTTGCGGGCGTGCCTGAAACACTTCCATCTGAGTCTGGTTCAGCATCATCAGTAACAACGATATTTTTAACGATAACCGGAGAATCTTGATCAACCACATACATCAGCAAAGATTCATAAGTATTGCCTGCATCCTGGACAGGGATAGATAATGTATATTCCTGCTCAGCACCGCTGATAAGCACAGGATCAAGATTAAATGAAGGATCAGTATCGGGATGAGGTAGACGTTCAAATCTAAAATACACGCTGGTATCTGTACCACCGGCAGGAACTGCAGCGGTAAAGCTAATGCTGCCACCATTGGCAAAGGTGAACGGATAAATATCAACATTCATGTTGGCGAAACCGCCCCAGACTTCCGCGCCTGAAGGGTAGGTAAAGGTATTGCCATCAACCAGATGGCCGCCAAAACTTTCAATCATTTCCACAGAACTAGTTCTGCCGCTTCCATTATCAGTTGAACCATTTTCATCAGCTCTAACCAACTTAAAGGTCCAATAACCTAGGGAGAAAGGTGCAACCAGAGTCATTTCATTAGCCGACATATCTAAAATATTATAGGTGATCGATTCGGGAGCTTCACTCGACTCACTCAACTCATTAGCATTGGTAACTCTGGACAAACCAAGATAGGCGCCTACGCCTGACAAGGTAATAGTTTGTGCTTCTGCGTCATAGATATAACTGGCAGGATTACTTCCATCATGGGGATAAACCGGCGATGAACAAGAGTCCACATCAACACTTCCCTGCCAGACTTCAACCCATGTTAAGCCATCCTGAATAATTGAAAAGCTGCCATCGGAACCAAAGCTGAAGACATCATCAAATAAACAATCACGCGTATAAACATCAGCCGAATTAGCAGCCCACCAACTGATGTCACCAGGTGAAGGCCCGACACCTATCGCACCAGCGCCCTGATAAAGCGTCCAATCTCCTGCGAAATCGGGCACTGAAAATGGGTTATTACTAGATGACCCATCTTCCCCACCACTCTGATCGACGTCTGATGCATCTTGAGCTGGCCGAATAAACTCAATCTTTTTTAAAGTTAAGTCAGCAAAATTACTAAAAGTAATGCTATCCAATTGAGTAATATCAAAATTTATATTTTCGGAAAACCATGTCTGTAAATCTATTTCGATAACGGTTGATTCATTTTCACCTTGCATTGTGAAAGGAAAAACAACGCCATTCCCCGAATACCCGGACTCAGCATCATCGGTATTGTCATGCAGAGAAATACTGCTATCCAAATTTGTGGATAAACCAAGGACTTCAAACCGAAGTACACCGTTGCTAAAACTCGTTAGATCAATAGAATTTTGGATGCCGATAATAATGCCATTACCAACAATATTGTGATTAAGATCCTGACCAGCAGAAAGCTGGGTTGCCGAAGAAAATCTAAATAGCTGCCCAGCCTCATCTGGAAATTCTGAGACACCACAGCTAGGATTAGAGCTGTATTCATACATTGGGGCTATTGCGAGCTCTGATTGAAAATCAGCCTGATTGGCTGATAGCGGGGTATCGCAAAACCTGACATAGGGGGCAGCTGTCTCTCCATGAAGATAGACAAGGTAGCTATATAAGCCATAACCCCAATCCGGGTTTATTGCACCATCTGAAAACACGCTGTAAGTAACTGAACCGTCCCCGTCTAAATCGGTATTAGCCAGCGCCGTTCCAATTGAAGAAATACTTATAAAGACCGTTGAAAAAATTGAAACCGCTATCGTATAAAGATATCGACAAGCAAAACCCTTGCAGCCAGTCAGGAAACTATTCATGAACCCCTCACAGATTAAGATCAAATTATTCTTATTTTATTAGAAACCGGAAAAGTGCCGATTTCCTTATACTATTAAACCTTGAATAATCCATCTTAGCATATAATTAAGCTCTTAGTTACTCGGCGAAAGCCGCAACAAATTCGTATTCCACGCTGGCCTCACAGCATTATCCGCAGGGTCTGCTACCGGCCTGTAAAGTCACTGCTGCCGGTAGCGCTGGCATTACCTGTGCCTGGGAGTTAACTGATTTAAAGCGTACGTCACTATATTCAGGGAGGGTTAGCCTGTCTTTCAGGCTATATTTAATACAAAAAAAAGCCCCGACTTTAGTCGGGGCCACGTGAACGATAACCGTTTAATTTACGCTTATAAGGATTCTAGGAAACGCAATAGCGACTGCTGATTTTGCACTGACAGGGCCTTATATGCATCAGTCGACATTTTCCCTTCAGAGCCTTCAATACCGTGCCATAAAATGGCCTCTTCAATAGAACGCGCTCGGCCATCATGCAGATAGGCGTGATCAGGTGTACAAATTTCTCCACCTTCCCTGCCGGTCGGATTAATAACCCCGCCTGTTACACAGGCGGACAAGCCGAGTCCCCACAATGGTGTCGTTCGCCACTCGCCTCCACTGGCCAACCCTTCACCCAGATTATCGGCGAGTCCTTCACCCATATAATGCAGCAACATATCACTATAGGGATAAATGGTTTGGTCACGTACTTCGGCCAATGGATGGAATTCACTGGTCTGGAAGGACTCCGTGTGACAGCCTGCGCAGCCAATATTTCTAAACTGCTCTCTGCCCTGAAGGACTTGCTGGTTTTCAACGCCCTCGTTCCAGACGCGCTGAGGACGGACACCCAGAGCAGAAATATACAAGATAAGGTTGTCTAAGTTTTCTTCCGGCATCAGCGGGCTGCTTTCACCGCAATTGGTTTGTGCGGAGCCACAATCCGGATTAGGTAGAACAGAGGTTCGCACGCCCATATCGGTATTCAACGCTGCGGCCACCTGATGCTTTACGCTTGAGGTTGACGCCTTCCAGCCAAAACGCCCAAGGCGCGTTAGCTCAGCGTTCTCGGGGTCTGTCACTCTATTGGCACGACCGGAAATACCATCGCCATTGGCATCATTGGGGTCTTCCAGCGCTAGGATAGCCGTTTCGGGTATGGCTTCCAGCAAACCCAATCCAACAAGACGCGGGGCAATTCGCGCAGAAAAAGTAGCAGGTGTACCCTGACTAAATTGATAGTTGGGGGTTCGCAGTCCGTCTGCACCTTCGGTCCAGGAAGCGATAGAAACATTGCCTTCACCGGCACTGCCACTAGGCTGCAATACACTGCCAATAAGCGGGTCAGGTGCACCATTGGCATCACCTACTTTAAATACCCAACGATCAAGCGATACACCATTATTAGCAACGCCGGCACCGCCATTACGCTCATGACAACCGGTGCAACGCTGATTAATGAAACGTGTGCCTGACAAACCAGCGCTAGTCGCTAACACCCCATTGGCAGGATCTTCATCATGTGAACCATTAATCACCGAAGAGTGATGTACGCGGCGCCCGAGCAGAAATTTCTGTCCGTTGTCGTAGCCGAGATTGGTTGCCATTTGCAAGAAATTATCGTTGGGTTCATCGGTATACTGGTGGTGAAGGGTGGTATGCCCGCCTAACCAGAACTCTTCAGGGATTTTTTGACTGTCTTCAGGGTATGTTGAGCCCGCAGCTTCTGCATACCATGGAACAATACCCTCACCCACTATGTAGAGAAAGGTGGTGCCATAATAGTTGGCCTGGCCACGGGGAATACCGGGCGCGCTGAACTGGCTTATCTCAAATTCTAGGCGATCGCCCAGCTGAATAGGCCTTCCCAAGCGGGTGTTTTCAGTGCTGATTTTTTGATAATTATAATAGGTTCCATCAAAGCCCAGATCAGTCATGACGCCATTGCTCGCGTACTGAGCGACGGTGGTTAGACCCTCATACCACCAACGATTCTCCGCTTGAATTGGGTCCAGCGGGAAAATGGTACGCACATTCATTTCAATGCTGTTACCACCCTTGGCAACGTAATCGACAATCTCGATACTGCTTGAACGGTCTTCAAAGTAGAATTTAATGTAATGATCGTAGGACTGAAACTCGTCTTCACGTGCATGACGGGTACGTGGACGGTCAGAAAAACGGGTTACTAAGGCAACGTCTGTTTCAAGTTGGGTGTCAGGTTGCTGCGCTGTCAGCTCGTTGTAGAGCACGTCAACTTCACCTAAGACACCATAAGGCACTAACCACCATACGCCACCGAGTCCGTCACCGCGGGTATCATCAGCTGAGCTGTCTGCGGTATAAAAGTATAAGGGGCGATCGTTATACGCGGCTTGCTTGCTGCCATCGTCACGCACTATCGTGCTTAGTCCGCTTACACCAGAAGCCTGCTCGTCTTCGACCAATACAGGCGGCCATGCCGAGGCGCAACCACCATTACAGACACTGCTACCAGGCGCGCCTAAATCATTATCAAAAACATACAGGCTATAACCGGGTGTCAACGAATCCGAACCCCCTACTAGCCGTTCATTGGCAAAGGACACTTCGTTATTGACCTCCACAGTACCTCCGGTACCGCCATCTAAAGTACCTCCAGTACCGCCATCCAGAGTACCTCCGGTATCACCATCCAGAGAAAGCCTAATCCAGTTCATATTCCAGGTTGGCCCCACAGCATTAATCCGCAGGGTCTGCTCACCGGCCTGTAAATTAACCGTTGCCGATTGGGTTATCCAATTCTGCCAGCCACCGGTATTGGGCACAGTCTGTTGATCTATCTGGACGCCGTTGACCAGAGTATTAAATCCACTGCTGCCGGTAGCACTGGCGAGTCGGTATTCGATCAGATAACTGCCCGAGGTCTGCACATCTATATTGAACTCCAGCCAATCACCGATATCCACATAGCCAATATTTTGGCCGCCACCAGTGCCGCCACCACTGTCTGTGGAAGCTTCAGTCTGAATGCCGTTCATCGCCGAATACTGTTCCGCTTCAATAGTGCCTGGAACCGAGAAAGTGGTCTGTGGCTGGCCGGAACCGCCACCGGAGGTGTCCAGATTATCACCCAGGGTGTCTGTGTCCTGATAGGTTAAACCAAAGCCATAGGCAAACAGCGGATCGTAGTCTGCGTCATTGCGATTGAGAACAAACTGGTCAGTATTTTTAGGCCAGGAGAATGAAAGCTTGCCGCTAAAGTCATAGTTGATTCCTCCAGCGTTATTTTTAAAGATCACATCGGCGATACCACCACCCTCACTGCCCGGTAGCCAGGCGGCAACAAAGGCATTGGAGGCATTGAGCTCGCTATTAACCCAGAGTGGACGACCGGTTAAGAAGATCGAAACAACAGGAATACCCTGCGCGCGCAGAGATTCAAGTAGCGCCAGATCGGACTTATTACCGCTCTGGTACTCGATATTGCTTAAATCACCCACTCCTTCTGCATAGGGTGACTCACCAAAGACCACAATAGCCACATCCGGTTTAGTACCGCTGTAACTACCGGCGACACTTAGCTGAGTAGTACCACCGCCAGCATTGACCGCTGACTGGATACCGGCATAGATAGAGGTAGCACCGGGGAAATCGCCATTGGAATTTTCAACACCCTGCCAGCTAACTGTCCAGCCACCACTCTGCTTGCCAATATCATCGGCGCCGCTGCCGGCAACCAGTACATTGGAGTTGCGTGGCAGGGGTAAAATACTATCGCTATTTTTCAGCAGCACCAACGATTCACGAACGGCCTGACGGGCAATGGCACGATGAGCATCAGAACCTAGTAGTGAATTGTTATTGGCATGAACACGCTCGGAAGGTTTGACCTTATCGGCAAAGCCAGCGCGCATTTTCACTCGCAGTATTCGGGTGACCGCGTCATCGATGCGGGACATGGGAATGGTGCCATCCTGAACCTGAGCAATGGTGTTCTGGATAAACTGCTGCCAGGCAAAGGGCACCATAATCATATCCACACCGGCCATAATCGCCTGAGCACATTGGCTATCACCACAGCCAGGCACCTGACCATGACCATTCCAGTCACCGATAACAAAGCCATCAAAGCCCATCTTGTCTTTAAGGACATCGGTTAGCAGGTATTGATTGCCATGCAGCTTTGAACCGTTCCAACTATTGTAGGAGGCCATCACTGTCTGTGCGCCTGCCGCCAGAGCTGAAAGGTAACCCTGACCGTGAATATTGAGAAGCTCGGCTTCAGTGACCACCGTATTGCCCTGATCGGTACCGTTTTGGGTGCCACCATCGCCAATAAAATGTTTTGCTGTGGCAATTACTCGGTCTGAACCAAATAGATCCGCGCCCTGCCCCTGCAGGCCGGTAACAATTTCGCCACCGTAGGCTTTTACGATCTCAGGATCTTCTGAGTAACCCTCGTAAGTTCTGCCCCAGCGATCATTGCGCACAACCGCCAGTGTGGGTGCAAAGACCCAATCGATTCCGGTTACCGCAACCTCAAGAGCAGTAGCCTCACCAATCTGACGCATTAGCCCGGGATTATTGGTCGCACCCAAGCCTATATTGTGGGGAAAGATCGTGGCGCCAATAACATTGTTATGCCCGTGAACAGCATCGGTACCCCAGATAACCGGAATGCCCACACCCCCATCGCTGGTGTCTGTACTGGCGGTGTAAAAACTGTCCGCCAGCGCAACCCAGTCGGCGACACTGGAGTTCTTGCCATTGGGCCAGGTGCCACCTCCATTGAGGACAGATCCCAGATTGTATTGACCTACCTGATCAGCATTAACGCCACCAATTTCTGCCTGAACCATCTGGCCCACTTTTTCGGCGATGGTCATTTCAGCCAGGATAAGAGCTACAGCAGTATCCACATTTTCATTGACCACGCTGTTTACCGCAGGCCATGAGAAGGCTGTATTAGTATCAATAACGCTGATTGATACCGTGGCTATAGATTGATCACCATCATTATCTGTAACAGCATAGGTAAAGCTGTCACTGCCATTAAACCCGGCATTGGGTGTGTAGCTGGCGGTGCCATTTGCAGTGACTGTGACAGAACCATTGCTGGCGGCACTATTAAGGCTATAGGTGACCGGGGTATCTTCAAGGCCAGTATCGTTGCCAGCCAGATTTGCGGTAAACGAACTATCCTGATTAGTGCTGTAACTGTCCGCTGCTGCTGCGGGCATATTGCCCACAGGCCCCGAGGTAGAACCGGGCATCATTGACTGCAAATAGGCTTCAATATCAGTGGCACTAACTCTGGTTGCGTTTGATGCCACAGCCGAATCAATTAAAGATTCTCCGGTGAAACCGGCTAGATAACGAACCAGTAGAACACCATCGGTTAAACCATCTATAGATCCATCGCCATCAATATCGCCAATAAAGCGCACTATGTCACTGAGCGATGTTTCAATCTCAATAGATGTTGTCAGGGAAGCATCTGAGGAAACAACACCGTTGATTAAATCCTCACCCCAGAAACCAAGGGTATATCGCAAGAATAAAATACCATCGGTAAGCATATCTGCACGACCGTTATAGTCTACATCAAAGCTCATACAACCACTGCGACAAGAGAGCGGATTTAATGGGTCAGTGCCGTCAGCCTGCTCCTGGATATCGGAGATACCATCGTTATCATCATCTGTATCTATGCTATCCGGAATACCATCAGAGTCGGTATCAATAGCTGTTCCACCGTCTGTAGTCCCGCCATCGGTAGTTCCACCATCAACAGTCCCGCCGTCTGTAGTTCCACCATCAGTAGTCCCGCCATCAACAGTCCCACCATCAGTACTTCCACCACCAAGGGAAACGTCAGTATCAGTCCCAGTTATATAGTCATTACCATCCGGTATTACCGAGAAAGTTTCGCTGACAACCTGACTGCCAGTAGCACGAAGAATACTTGAATCGCTTAAGGTCAGGCTGCTTTGCTGAGGGCTAAAAGTAACAGAGCCATAGTTTGTTTCAACCAACTCACCCGCGGCATCAAAACCTTTAGACTCGTACAGGACTTCCAGAGCGACACCGGTTGAACCACTGCGGCTAACACTAATATTGTCTCCCGCAGCCACTGCGCTAACCTCTACCAACTGAGGAAGAATTCCCTTGGCAACTTTAATACGCACAGGGTTAATACCGAGCATATAGACATTGTCGCCATCGTACATACTGAAGTCGGCAATATAGAAGCTACCCTGACTATCCCAGGAATCGTAGCCGGTAATAAAGTTTTCCGTCGCCGCCGCATCATCGAGATCGCTGATTTGCAGCAACTGATAAGAACTGCCGCTGGCAATATCAAACTCATAAATAGTATTGGGGCCAGCGCCATCACTCTGGCCTATATAGATTTTTTCCTCATCTGCAGAGAGCTGAAAGACCCAGGTTTTATAGTTGCTGGGGAAATTAGGTCGCCCTAAAAATGCCCAACTGGCAGCGGCATCGTTAAATCGGTAGATATTGCCCTGATCATCACTGGTGTAGAGATTTTCACGGGTTCTATCCCACTGCCCCACTTCCATGGAGTTAGCGCCCTGAAGGGCAAACTGAGGCAACTCGCCAAAGCCAGTTGCAGGGTCGTAGTACCAGATATGATTAAACACATTGGCCGGTTCACCCTGATTCCACTGACCGCGAGTAGAACCGCCACTGATATAGACACGGCCTCGAGAATCGACCCACATAAAGCGGTTGGTGTAAAAGTAATTGCTTCCCCAGGCGCTGGGCTTGCCAAGAACCGTGGTCTGACCCTGTTCAATATCGTAGCGAACCAGTTTGTTTTCCGGAATCGACATACCGTAGAGCAGGTTATTGACTGGATCGACCTGAATGGTGGCCAACTGCAATGTGGGTGCGCCAACCCCATTGGGCTCGGAAGCACTGAGATCATCAAAGCTGTTGTTGGGACGGTCGTAGCCGTACCAGTGGAAACCACGGGTATTTAAAAACCCGTTGTTCATATTGGAATTATCTAGCGTGGCGACATAGACACTGTCTTCATGGTGAATAGGACGGGTGTGAAACTTCTCAGCTGTTTCACCGGCCTGCCAGTTATTGGCCGCCTGAGAAGCTGTACGTGCATCGCCAATCCAGCGCACCGTATCGTCGCTTTGATACATACGGTACATCATGGAGTTATTGATATGGTCATGGCCGGAGATATAGATCTCACCATCGGCATCGGAACCAACCGCTAGCCAACATTGATCAGGTCGATCGCCACCCGGAGAATTGGGTAGCTGCCATATTTTCGAACCATCCAGCTTGCCCGCTCGGGCATTATCGTAGGGAACTGTTATCGGACCAAACCCGCCATCGACAGTACCGCCATCGACGGTACCGCCGTCACTGGAGCCGTCACTAGTCCCTCCATCGACAGTTCCTCCATCGACAGTCCCGCCATCAGTACTTCCACCACCGTCAGTGCCACCAGTAGAGGTCACAACTTCCCAGCGGACATTATCGATCTGAAATACTGTACTGGTTACATTAGTCGCCCAGATAACCAGACCGGTATCAATACTGGTTAAATCCAGACCGCCATCAGCTAATACCGAGAATGGCACAGATACTGTTTCCCAACCCGCGGCACCTCGGCTGCCCAAGTTTTGATCGCCAGAGGTACAGGGATAAAAACAATCAAGTTTTATCGAGATATTGCTATCGCCACTGATAACCTTGATATCAAAGACCAGATTTCCTGTGGCATATTCACTGGCATCCTGACCTGAGGAAGAACTGATAAACATGCCAGCGAAAGCACCTGAGTCGGAATGAGTAATTTGCAGCACTTCACCACGGCTACTATCAGTCACTACACCCCAGTTCATACTTGGACAGGCTGCGCCACCGTCATTATTACATTCACCCCAGCCGATCGCTGAATCAAAGGCATTGATCCCGTTATCCCAGATCGAATCAACCTGACCCTGCTCATAAACTGGCAAAGCTAATGTACTGGTTCCACCGTCATTAGCTCCCCCATCAACAGTCCCGGCATCAGTGCCGCCAGTATTGTCCTCTCCCACTTCCCAGCGAACATTATCAAGGCGGAAGACAGTGCTAGTTGCATTGGTCGCCCAGATAACCAGACCGGTATTAATATCACTAAGATCAAGACCACCTGCAACCAGAGTTGAGAATGGAATAGTTACTGTTTCCCAACCCGAAGCCCCTCTGCTACCCAAATCCAGAGCGCCAGAGGTACAGGGATAGAAACAGTCCAATTTTGCAGTGATATTGCTGTCACCACTGACTACTTTAATATCAAACATCAGTCGGCCATCGGCAAATGCACTGGCATCCTGACCTGTTGAGGTGCTGATATAGACACCGGCGGGGTTGCCGTCTGCGGTGTGAGAAACTTGCAATACATCGCCACGATCGCTATCGGAAACCACTCCCCAGCCAATACTCGGGCAATCGGCACCGCCATTGTTATAGCAATCACCCCAGCCAATTGCCGAGTCAAAGCCATTGATGCCATCGCTCCAGATATCTGCGACCTGACCGTTCTCGAGAATATTGACCACAGCCATAGCGCCACCACCAGCTGTCTGAGCGTGCAAGGCGACAGAAAATAGAGAGACGCAGAATAGGATAATACTGTGGTGCAGCCTTTTTCGTAGACGACGTTTGGCTGAGAAGATAGCGTTGGTGATCATTTTTTCCCCTGGGTAAATATAAGTAAATAAGCTTGTATTCAGGCTTATATCCTATGCTTACATTAAGACTTAATAGTTGTTATACCTCCAATTGAACATCAGTTCTAACAACTTAGCTATCGTTTTAATGGCATTTCACCGCATACACAGCCCCTTATACCCTGAATGCTATTGAACCCGACATGAATGGAGTTCAAACCCTTAAATATCTGCCACTGTGAAACTTGCCAATCAAATTGGCGATGAGATACACCGGTAAACCTGCCCCTTAATTGGAGCGATGCTATTTGAGTACGTTTACTTATTCAGATCTGCATTTCATTCCTGTACCTTAGGAGATTCGATAGGGGATTTTAAGTGATTGTCATCAGGACGTTTTTAGACGGCGCACTTTCCGGTGTTACGACATGGGAAATAGCCAGCGCATTGGATAACACCGATAAAGATAAAGTTGCTCACAGAATTCAGATTAATCTGATATTAAAAAAGATCCTTAAAAAGAAGCAGCAGATATTCAAAGAGAGCAATCAAAACAGCTTTCACTTTGTGGTGACCACTGAAAGCAATGCTCAACAGCATGTTAAAGATATACTGCTCGAAAAAGAAATTGTCGGTTTAACCAAATCACTTACCGAGCGTGAAGTAGAAATTCTAAAAGAACTCTATCAGGTTAAAAACACCAAAAAAGCGGCCAGTAATTTACATATAAGCCCGCGAACATTTGCCAACCATCGGTTTAATATCACTAAGAAAACCGCTATGCCAGCGGCTGAGGCGGCTGATTTTCTTTTTAACTGCTCTAATGCGGAGTTGTTTACCGCTATGCTTGACGGCTTGAATAACTGAGAGAAGGACAACATATCCAGTGCGCCAGGATTTGCCATCGGCTACGACAAATCCCTTTAACCACAAATTACTAACCAGCCTTAACCCCCTACCCCAAATGCTTCTCAAAAAACTTAACCGTTATCTGATGCAGTTCCGTTGTTTCAGGTAATTCAGGATTGTAATGAAATATATGATCCAAGCCTTCCCAGACATGGAGTTGCGCTTCAACACCCAAATTAATCAGTCGACTATGAGTAGATAGTACTGAGCTAAGCATAAAATCACGGGATGAAGATATCAGCAACGTGGGTGGAAACATTGATAGAAACTTATCTGATTGGGCCGGAGTCACCTGCGGGCTATTGAGATCAGCATCTTTCAAGTATTGAATGTTTTTTAGTGCTTCGGCCAAATCCATGCCGTACTGACTCTTTAATAAGGCACCGATAAAAGCCACGGAGTCACCGGTCATTTTTACTGCCCCTTCGGCTATCAAGCCAATTGCCCCGGGGAGCGGAATTCCTTCTTCCTGTAGGCGAACCATAGTCTGTGCGCACAGATGGGCACCGGATGATGCGCCGTAAATACCAATGTTTTCTGGGGCATAATTCGTTAGTAGCGCTTTATAAACACGGACTACATCCTCGGTGGCGGCGGGGAATTTATATTCAGGTGCCATACGATAATCGACACTAATCACCTTAATACGCCCTATTGCTGCTACAGCAATGGATTCCATATGACTGTTGGTTTGCGAACCGGAATCGAAATTACCGCCATGCAAATTGATCAGTATGCGCTGCTGATTGTTAGCAGCAATACCTTCCGCAGATATAAAAGTTTCCGTTAATACACCACCATAAAAAACTTTCTCTATTTCAACATCATAACGCTCTCTCAAATTTTGGTAGGCCTGCCTCTGATAAAATCGCTCTCTAAATTGCTGCTTTGGGTCTATGGTTTTATCTGGTGATGCTGAGGCTTCCTCACTGTTTTCGTTTTTAGCTGCACTGGCGTCAGCTATCAATGCTGACAAGGAATCTCGGTAGGCTTTAAGTACGGCTTTGCTTTTGTCACTGAGTAATTCAGATTCCGGTAGCTCAAAGGCAGGGATATGAATAGTCACGCTGTTGTTTCCTCTGATTTTTGCCCTTCTCCCTGAGAATCAATCTCTAGGGACTCATCAGTATCAACCGCGCCATCAAAACTTGAAACCAACTTGAAATTTTCCGGTGGTTTAATTCCCAACAAATGCTCAACAACATAATCCCAGGAACGTTGTATTGTGTAACCGCATTGAGTGTGGTCAAGATTTGGCAACAACAGCATATCGAAACGCTTATTGGCATTTTTTAGTGCTTCGATAAGACGAAATGTCATAGTCACCGACATACACCAATCGAGCATGCCATTTATGATAAGCAGTTTCCCTTGCAGCTGGTGCGCGCGCTGTTCAAATTCTGGCCATTTATCCAAATTTGTATCAACAGCATGTGCCGGTGCAATATCTCCCTCCAAGCGGCTGCAGGCTTGCGCGTTCATACTGACACACACCTTGTAAAAATCCGGGTGCACTAGCATTCCCATTAAGGCAGTTGGGGTACTGCCAAATTCAACTACACCAACTCGATTGATATCCATACTGGGATAACGCTCAGCGAGCTGCTGAATACCGGCAATACAATCAGTTTTATAACAACGGCAGGTATTTAACGGGGCCTGAGGAAAGTCAGGGTTTTGGTAGCTGTTAAAGTTCGTATCACGAAGCCCATCATTACCACGGTTAAAAATCATCACTGTGATAAAGCCCAATTCCGCATAGGCCCAGGCCGAAAGGTAATGCCAACCTCGAGTATGATTATTGGAAAAGGAGCCAACCGGTGATGCGTAATGATAGGTGCAATCCAGAACAGGATAGGATTGGCTGGGGTCAAAATTTGAAGGCCGAAACACAACAGCATAGATAGGTGTTTTATTATCAGCTGCGGTAAGCATTACCGGTTCAGGCCAGGTAAAGTTAGCAGGTAGACCCGATATATCAGCTGCTTCCAATAACATTCGCTGATTGCCGTCGCTTTCAAGCAATAGGCTAACAGGAACCTTATCGACCCGAGATTCAGTGGTAACTAAGTACTTTCCCGAGGGAGATACCCCATTGGCCTCCCTATACCTATAAGCAATTCGACTGCGCTGGTCGCAAACCACCAACTCAGAGTCAGTGGACCGAATAGTAGTCAACTCGCCAGTATCAATATTGACAGAGGCTATATCACAGTAATAGGGATTACGGCCACTCACTCTCCCCGCCGTTTGAATAAAAAGCTTTCGCTGCTTCGCATCAAATTGCAGGGTATTACGCACCAGCCAAGGATCACTATCAGTCTCGTTTTCTGTAATCGAGTGTTTAAGCTCACCCGTGACAAGATCATAAAGATAAAGGTGCCCTGAACCACTGCGCTCAGAAAACCAGATTAATTCATTGCTTTCAGGCAGAGGCATCATCAACGGACGAATATGGGACAGCGGAATCAAGGTAACCGCAAAGTCTGAGGTTTCCTGAAATAATAGCTGCGTCTCACCCGTCACAGCATCAAGCTTCACCAGGTTGACAACTTTTCCACCACGCTCTTGATCAATAAAATAAGCCTGCTGACTACCCGCATCCCACCAGCCAAGCTGTAATGATGAAAAATAACCTCCGTAATAGGGATACATCACCGGGCAGCTGGGATAATCCGCCCACTGACAGGCACCGCTATCGACCTCAATTGTTAAAAACTGATAGCTCTCAATATGCTTATCCCCAACAAAGGCCACCCGACGATCAGCATCGAGTATAGTTGGCCGCAAACTACCATTATCGGGAATATGCTTTACCAATGGCGGAGCAATGCCTACCTTACGAAGATCAATGACATGGGTAAATAGACGCTTGGAATCTGGCGACCAAATCGCCTCAAGGGAGAATGATGGACTTTGGTGACCATAGATAGACATTGGCTGAAATGAGGCGTATTCGTAGAAGCGTTCCCCATCCTCAGTCAACGCTTTTTCTTCCTTGGTCACAAGATCGCGAATCCAGATATTATAGTCACGGGCAAAGGCGGCTTTCTTACCATCAGGAGAAATCACCCAATCAGAAGGATCAGTGTCCCTTTTTTGGCAGGTGCAGGTTTCATTACTGTAAGCCCAACGCTGACCGAAAGCAGAAAAAAATAACGTCGCTGGCGCTTGAGTCAAATCGAGATCGGTTAAAGGTAAATTGTCCGGATCTACACTTTCGTTGGTTGCCTGAGCTAAGGCCCTAGCCACTGCGCTATGGTCAAACGCATCAATATTAGAACCAGCCTCTGCATCAACAAGACGATAGGTCTGCCCCTGCCGGGTTTCTCGCAGATACCAAAAGCAATCAGTATCGCCAATCCAGTGAGGATATAGAGTTGTGTTAAAGGCTATTTTTTTGCTGAAAACACCCTGCTCAAGTTTCTCTGCGCGTTGATAGCGGGCGATTAATTCTTGGGAAGAGGTTTGATTGATTCTATTCATAATTTATCTCTAATCATTGATTAAATTTCACGAACTCTAACTACCGCTTCAAACCTATCCGCCCTAAACAAAATAATGCTCACCCCGCCCCAAGTAATCCTCATCAAATTCAGCTCCATGCCCGGGAACTTCTGGCACATGTAGTAAGCCCCCGCCACTCTTATCGTAAGTCATACCACCCAGCACCGGATCTTCATTAAATTTAAACGCCGAATCCAAATCCACATAATGAATATTCGGACGCGCCATGGCTAAATGCGCCGCCGCACTCAGCCCCAAACGCGACTCAGCAAAACAACCAATCATGCAGCGATTGCCCGCCGCTTGTGCGATGGCATTAATATTCAAACCGGTATGAATTCCGCCAGACTTACCCAGCTTGATATTGAGATAATCCACCGCCCCGGAACTCACCAACTTTAAGGCATCTTTATCATCAAATACTGACTCATCTGCACAGATAGGCAGATCGACTTTCTCCCTTAAGCGACGCATATTTTGGAAGTCCCACGCGGCAAGCGGCTGCTCAGAGTACTGAAGATTTAGAGGTGCCATAGCGAGAATATTGGCAACAGCTTCCTGATACGTCCAACCCTGATTGGAATCTATTTTTAACGCGATATGTGGGCCCACCAGTTGTCGTACGGCCTTGATATGCTTTACATCCTCTAAACCCGAGCGGCCTACCTTCAGTTTGATCGCGTCGAAGCCCTTAGCCAGGATTCTCTGTGCAAAGGCAACGGTTTCATCAACGGTGTCCTGCAAACCAATGGTCAGGTCTGTACAAATTTCTCTCCGCCCGCCTCCGAGTAATGCGTAGAGCGGTAAGCCCGCGGCTTTGGCACGCAAATCGTACAGGGCTATATCAAAGGCAGAGCGAATCGAAGGCTGTCCGACCACAAAGCGATTGATTTCCCGCATACGGGATTCGGTGTCCATGGCGTCTTTGCCTTTAATCAAGGCCGCCAATTTTCCAGCGGTGATAAAATTACTGTCTTGGCAATCGCCAGTAATGGGTGCAAAGGGACTGGCTTCACCCCAACCATAGATACCCTGTTCGGTGGTGATTTTAACCGCGACATTTTCAGCTGAAGAAAGGATGCCAATAGGCACACGTATGGCGTATTCGCGACTTACATCCAGCTTGTAAATGTCGACTTTTTTGATATTCATTCAATGTTTCCTTACATATTACGAAATAAAACCAACTGAAGAAGCAATTCCGATTAACTCCTTGCTGACTCTCGCCTTCCAACCAAATCGCTCTTTTTATTCTGAGTAATTAAACTTTCAACCTATTGAAGATTTTTGTTCTTACAGTGCTTCAATGTCTGCGCGAGCCAACCTCTCATCCAAGCGTTTACGAATAATTTCATGACGCTGTTCGGTGATATAGATTTTCGGAACAAAGACCATTGCGACAAGGCACAATATAATCGGTATTACTCCCATACTTAGTGTTAGGCCCCAATAGACTTGATCACCTTGAGCTTGAGATTCTGCTGTTGGGTCAAAACCAAAAAGCGCCGCCAAACCAATAGACAATGAGATACCAAAACCTAGGCAGAGCTTATTTGTTAGAGAGTGGAGGGAAAAGTAGGTAGCGGAACGATCTATCCCCGACTTGAGTGTGCCATAGTCAGCAACGTCGGATAGAATTGAGTAAGCAGACACATTATTAATAGAACTGGAAAGGGCAAAAACTGAAAAGAAAATGACCAGAAAGTGCAAGCTATAATCATTATTCAATAATGCCAAAGGCAAAAACAAATAAGCGAGCGCCGATATCCCTTTACATATTTTCAAGGCTCGCAATTTACCCGTTCGGGCAATCAGAGCCATGGCTGGTTTCATCGCTACCGTAGCTGCTATCAGGTGAAATAGAAGAAGATAAACGTAATAGTCACCAAGCCCTAGATAAACATTTACCATCATAAACAATAAGCCAATATAAAAGGCTGTCGCAACAGTGTGGGATATATTAATCAAGAGAAACCATAACAGAGGTTTATTGTGACGCAAGGTTGCTATTGCCCGAAAAGGGTTCTCTGGCTTTTTCGCCTGATCAATATTATGTACACCATTTGGCACATACCGAAGCATCATATAGAGCGTGGGCAGCAGTATTACCGCCGCTATAATCACCAGATAACGCATGGTTTCAGGTGTTATTTTGCTACCTTCCGTGAAGGGCATCATTGGCACCAATGAGAACAAAATCATCCCCGCGTAGCCGCCATAATTGCGGTAGGCAAAGGTTTTGGTTTTGTGCTCAGAGACCGGTGAGATTTCACCACCCCAAGTAAGGTGAGGAATGTTAAATAATGTCATCGCCAAATAAAATAACAAATACCAGCTCAAAAAATAGATAAAGGTTACCCCTTCCCCCGGGTTAAGCAAAAACCAAGCACTGGGGATTAACATCACAGCTCCACAGATGACAAAGGGACGTCGACTGCCGGTACGGGCATGATAGCGGTCGGAGAGATAGCCAATAGTTGGGTCGGTGACCCCATCAAAGAGATTGCCGATTAACATAACAGTGGCAACAGCTGCGAGTGATATGCCGTGGTATGTCGCATAAATACCCGATAGAACATTATTGGAGCTAAATAAAATCAAAATCGGAATTACCGGTAGTGCATAGGAAATTCCGACCAGTGGTGTAACTTGGTTTTTATTTTTTATTGGGATATTCATACCTTTCCTTTTTATGGGAGGGTTATTAGACACCCACCAAATAGTGCGAGGTGATGTTTTAATAAAGCATAGTCCAGAGTGAATAGGACATGTGTTTACGATAAAACCCCACCCCTTGTATGAAATTATTATTTTATTTAAGCATTGAGAATTATGATGGTTGAGGCAATTGCTTCAATTAAGAGTTAAATAGAATATAATTTTTCTGACAATTAACTAAATGAATATAAAAGCCTATGACATTAAATAATCAACCCCAAAAAGAAAAGTATATCGGTGCCGTTAGGTGGATGCTGAAAAAACTCTATGGCTTCGGGGGTCAAAAAAGCACCAAGAGCGAACAATTTCGAGATGAAATAGGCGGTTTCTTTAAAGCTGGGGCTCTATTAGAGATAGTTACAAATGAAGAGCTTCAGAAATTGGTAGATGAAGAGCACCTTTTAGCCTTTGGTAAAACAATTAAACAGCGACGGATTGAAGAGAAGACTGGCGTCAAAAGTACAGAGAGAAACTGGGATATTTATGATACACCTGCGGTAAATCGTAAATAAACTCTCTGGATCTAAACATTCTATAACCTGAAATGTATATTCAAAACTCAAACATACTAAGTGTCAACACTGACATTATCGTTAATTCGGCTCACCCTAGCCTAATAGCAGGCAGCGGGATCTCCGGCATAATACACAGAGCCGCTGGGCCTGAGCTTGAAAGATATGCCAAGCCGCTGGGCCCCCTTAACCCCGGAGAGGCCGTTATTACTCCTGCGCTTAACCTCAATGCCAAATATATTATTCATACTATCTGCCCTCGCTATATGGACGGTCAGCGTGGAGAGGCTGAACAGCTAGCTTCTGCCTACTCAAGTGCCCTAGCCTACTTCAAACAGACTTCTGACGCTAAGAGTATTGCCTTTGTCTCTATGGGCACCGGTGTTTATAAATGGCCGTTAGAATTGGCTGCTGAAATAGCTGTTAGGGAACTGATGAAAAGTGAGTTTGATGAGACTGTTATCTGTGTAATGGATGAGCAGACCAGAGATGCTTATCGGACGGCTAAAACGCTGATGGTTGGTAATTAAGAACCAGCGATTAAGATGTATGTGGAATGGGTGGTTTGATAAAAAAGGTCCGTACTCATCACACTGTCATGTTGAACGTATGTGAGAGATTTCTTTGAGGCCCCTCCTTACTAGATATGAGAAATCTGTTGGAGATCCCTCGTCGCTCTGCTCCGTCGGGATGACGGTGGTTTCTTTGTCATCCTGAGCGTAGTCGAGGGATCTCTTGGAATGTGTGCAGCATTTGATATTTCGGAGTGAACTGAGAAACGACGGCAGGATTTATTCGTAACAAACTGAAGTTTGTTGCGAACCCCTGCGGGGCTGCGTCGCTGCGCTTATTGCCATG
>JAQWGK010000015.1 GCA_029238255.1 Porticoccaceae bacterium
GTTGGGAACCATCAGGCAGGGTAATTGCGGGCATAGTGCTTTTCCTTTTCAGTGGTGACCCATACCAGGGGCCACTTGAGTTAAATTTAATAAGCGCGCATTTTACTCTGTATGGAATGAGTTACAAGCCCGCTACTTTATAAACAAAGCAAAGGTTGCAATTGAATCTCAAGCGCCCTATAAAAGCCCCCTTAATAGATAGCTGGAAAAGCCTGTGAAAATTTATGTGGATGCCGATGCCTGCCCTACGGTGATTAAAGATATTCTCTATCGAGTTTCACAGCGCACCGGGATTGAACTGATTCTGGTTGCCAATCAGGCGCTATCAACACCGCGAATTCCAACCGTGCGCTCCATTCAGGTGAGCTCAGGCTTTGATGTGGCGGATGATCATATAGTGCAGTTGGTGGAGAAAGATGATCTGGTGATTACCGCCGATATTCCGCTGGCCGCAGAAGTGATTGATAAAGGAGGTAAGGCTTTAAACCCGAGGGGTGAGCTTTACAGCAAAGCGAATATTAAGGCGCGACTCAATATGCGTGATTTTATGGACAGTATGCGCAATAGCGGCGTGCAGGTTGGCGGTGGGCCTCCACCCTTAACACAACGTGATCGTATGGAGTTTGCCAATGCGCTGGATAAGTATGTGGCGGAGTCTAATAAATAAGTTGGAGTGGACTGCATAAGATCCTTCGGCTTCGCTCAGGATGACAGTGGCTTCGCGCAGGATGACGGTGGCTTCGCGCAGGATGACGGTGGGTTCGCTCAGGATTACTGTGGGTTCGCTCAGGATGACGGTGGGTTCGCTCAGGATTACGATGGGTTCGCTCTAAATGGCAGTGGGCCTGCTCTGAATGAGAACCTACCCAGCGTCATCCTGAGAGAGCGCAGCGAACCGAAGGACCTCCTCCAGTTTACAACCATACCTCACTACTCTTAACCAACCCCATCCAACATCCGCCCAACTTGCGCCGCAGTAAAAGGCCAGCCCTTCTCATCACCATTGGGCAGTGCAACAACCGGAATCCGAATTCCATACTTTTCTTTCAAACTTTCATCATCCTGAATATTCACCTCGACCAACGCCCAACCCTTCTCCGTTAATAACGGATAGAGGATCGCCTTAGCCTGTTCACAGAGATGGCAGTTGGGGCCACTGTAGATGGTTAAACGATTAACCAAAACTGCTGCGCCTGGTGATCTTCCAGACATTGTGAATACGCGGGTTTCTCTCAAAATCCATATCCAGTGTCTGGGGGGTAATATTCTCACAGTCAAACTGGCGTAGAGTCAGCTCATCCATCTTAAACTTTCGGAAGTTATTGGAGAAAATCAGCACTCCGTCTGGAGCCAGTTTGGCCATAGAGTTACGAATAAGGTCGCCGTGATCGCGCTGTACATCCAATACCGAATCCATCTTTTTCGAGTTTGAAAAAGTTGGCGGATCAAGGAAGATCACATCGTACTGTTCGCCATCCATCTCTAACCATTTCAGACAGTCAGCGCGCAGTAGATGATGGTTTTTGGCACTGAGTTTATTGAGATCAAAATTGCGCTGCGCCCAATCCAGATAGGTATTGGACATATCAATACTCAGGGTGCTTTTAGCCCCACCCAGCGCCGCCTGAACTGAGACTGCTGCTGTATAGCAAAACAAATTGAGAAGGCGTTTACCCTTAGCCAGTTCTGCAACCATTCGTCGCACCGGACGGTGATCGAGAAATAGTCCAGTATCCAAATAGTCTGACAGGTTAGCCTCAAACTGCGCCTCACCCTCATAGACAACCATGGTTTGACTAGGGCCTTCGTTAAACCGTTGGTACTGGTTATCACCCTTTTGGCGACGGCGCTCTTTATAGTGAATCTGGCCATCGACTTCACTGGCAAATTCTTTAACCGCCTGTTTAACCTCGGCAAAGCGCTCGCGGGCAACGCGATCATCAATAGTTCCCGGTGGCGCATATTCCTGCACATGCACCGAGTCCTCATAGATATCGATAGCCACTGAGTACTCGGGAATATCTGCATCATAGAGTCGGTAACAGCTAGTATCGGTTTTATTCAACCACTTGTTTAGCTTGCGCTGATTTTTAATCAGGCGATTGAGCACCATGGTTGCGCCTTCGGTTAATACCTGGGCTGGGGCTGGTGTATTCAAACGCTGTTCAATTTTTGCTGATCGCGAGGTCAAATCTTCAAACATCAACAGCTTACAGGGGATGGTGCCGTTAAAGAGTTTGTACTGTTTGGTCGGCGTCAGATCGGTCTCGCGACCCAGTTCAATATTGCCGGTAAAAACGCCGGCCTTCCAACCCTGAAAGTTCTTCTGCAGCACCGAACCGAGTTTTTGGTAGATTGGAATCAGACCATCAAAATCGCCGAGACGCTCGCCGTAGGGAGGGTTGGTAATTAACAGACCGTAGTCAGCGGTAGCCTTACCAAACTGATCGATCGGCTTATGGGCCAGACGGATATGCTCATCCAGTCCGGCTTTTTCAATATTTAAAGTGGCGAACTCCAGTACTCGAGGATTGGCATCGTAGCCACGGAAATCCAGTTCCAGAGCCTCAAGGCCGTCGGCCTTGCGCTGCAGGGCCTCATCGAAAACTGTCTGCCAAAGCTCCTGATCATGCTGCTTCCAATCGCTAAAGCCATAGCGTTCACGAAGTATGCCCGGGGCAATATCTGCGGCCATCATCGCGCCTTCGATAATTAGCGTGGCACTACCGCACATGGGGTCGAGCAGTGCTGCGCCATTCTTCATCATCTCCGGCCAACCGGCGCGCAACAGCAGAGCCGCGGCGAGATTTTCTTTAATTGGTGCACTGCCCTGCCCGCTTCGGTAACCGCGACGGTGCAGACTCTCACCAGAGATATCCAGAGAGACCGCTACCTGACCTTTGTGCTGACGCACCTGAATGCGGATATCAGGATTCTTGGTGTCCACATTGGGGCGCTCGCCCTCTTCACGGCGAATACGATCGACAATCGCATCCTTAACGCGCTGGGAACCATACATGGTGTTATCGACCAGACGGGAGGTTCCGATAAAGTCGATAGCAATCGTTTGCTCAGCAGAGAAGTGCTCTTCCCAAGGAATATCCAGACATTCCTGATAGAGTTGATCTTCCTCATTCAACATAAATTGATGCAGCGGCATCAGTATTCTATTGGCGAGTCGCGACCAGAGACAGGCGCGATAGGCCAATTCCCGAGTGCCCTCGAAGTGGACTGCGGCTACGGTCTCTTTGGTGCTCTCAGCGCCCAGCGCCTGCAACTCCTGGGCGAGCAACTGCTCAAGCCCCTTGGGACAGGTGGCTAACCAAGCCTGATCGACTGAATCTGATGACACAAATATTGTCCTTTTATTACTTTGAGGATTAAAACCCGCTCTGTATAGACTAACAAAATCTTCGACAGCGTCGACAGAATTTGGTCAACTGTACCTAGCGCTTAAAAAAGGCGCTCATTCTATCGCTCTTTACACAATTTTGTTTGATAAAAACTGCTCTCAGCAAGTTTTTCAAGCTGAGTGTCGGTTTCCTACCCAAACCGTTAGGAGATATAAGTGAAAAAACATAAAAGAGATCCACAGCACCGTTCCTATGTAAAAGGCTACCAAGCTGCTGTTATAGGACGATCAATAGAAGCCTGCCCCTATCAAGAACAATCACAAATGGCCTATCACTGGTCACGGGGTTGGCGCGAAGGACGCGAAGATTTTTGGAATGGATTTAATCAGGCCAGCTTCCAACAGAAAGCGGCCAGTTTATAAAACAACTCTCCATCTGGGCTCAAGCCCAACATGACAAAACAAAAACTTAAGCGGGATAAGTCCCGCTTCCGGCTCACCAAATAATAAAAGTTTGTGATGAGCCACCACAAAGGCCGCAACTCATGCGAAGTTGTGGCCTTTTTTTATATTGAAATTTTTATTTATATCAAGCTTTGGCTGGAGAGCTGGCTAAAGATCTCTCGTCGCTTTGCTCTGTCGAGATAACAGTTAGCCTAAGACCGAGCTGCATCCACCGATGACTCCACCAAATCTAACAGCTCGCGCAGCGCTACGGAGACCATCGCAAAGTCAGGCACCGAACCCCGTCGCAACTCGACTACCATAGCTTTCCAGCGGGCAATCAACTGGGACTGCTGAATCTGCCAGTCGGCAAATAATTGCTCTATATCCTCTGACGGGTGGCCCTTGAGAAGACAGCTTGTCAGTTGGCGACGCTGGCTCTCCAGATCATCCACATAGGACTCACGGGCCAAATCCTGCCAGCGGTTTTGCGGCTGCAGGGCGACAATCTGAGACATAAACCAATCCAGTGACAGATCTTCACCGAGCTTAAAGGCCAGGCGGGCAACCAACTCTGCGGGGCGCTCCAGACGGAGTGCCATCTCGACAGTGCCAACACTGATAAACATACTTTCCGCGGTGGCCAGCGTTGCAGCTACCGACTCTTCGACACCCAGATCAATGAGCTGAGTTTTTTCAATATGCCACAGCCGATTCCATTCCGACTCATGGAGGTCCGGTAACTTTTTCAGTACCAACGCCAGTGGCTCCGCCAGACTTTGGATAGTCTGATGGCAGTGAAGATTTAGCCGCCGATTGCGCAACAGCCAACGGCTTGAGCGGCGCACCAGACGCATCAAAATATGCAGCAGATCCAACTGCAGCGAGGCGGATAAACTATCCCCGCTGTTCTCAATTTTTTGCCATAACTCATTGATGCCGAGAATATTGATACTGATGGTAAAGGCGCGAACAATATCCGCCGCACTGGCACCGGTAGACTCCGACTGACGGAAGAAAAAAGTAAAGCCCGCTCGATCGACCATATCATTGGCCAACTGAGTGGCGGCTATTTCTGGTCGCAACTGATGCTCGGCAATCTCGTCCGGATACTGCTCAACTAATGATTGAGGAAATGCCTGATTAACTGATTTAGCCAGTACAGGATCATCGAGCAGATTGGCGTCAAGTAACGCCTCTTTAAGCATCACTTTTGAATAACAGACCAATACCGCCAACTCTGGTCGTGTCCACACGGGCTGACCGCGACGCAGACGATCACTGAGCTGTTCATCAGTGGGTAAAAATTCCAATTCTCTATCGAGCTTGCCGCTATCTTCCAACCAACCCATAAAGCGCTGATATTCAGCGTACTGCTGCTCACTGCGATGCATGGCCAAACTAATCGCCTGGGTTTGACGGGCGTTATTGTGCAGCACCAATTCGGCCACAGCATCGGTCATAGAGGCCAAAAAGCGATTGCGCTGCTCTGCGCTTAAGCTGCCCTCTCGAACTTTTTTATTGAGCAAAATTTTGATATTAACTTCGTGATCCGAACAGTCGACACCGGCGGCATTATCAATAAAGTCGGTATTACAAATACCTCCGCTCAGGCTGTACTCAATACGCCCGCGCTGAGTCAGCCCCAGATTGCCGCCCTCACCAAACACCTTACAGCGCAGATCGCGGCCATTGACCCGCAGCCCATCATTAGCCCGATCACCGACCTCGGCATTATTTTCCGAAGCGGCTTTAACATAGGTGCCAATACCCCCATTCCAAATCAAATCCACCGGCGATTTAAGAATTGCTGTGATTAACTCTGCGGGTGTGACTTTATTTTTCTCCAGCGCAAAGCGCGCCATAATCTCCGGCGTTAGCTGCAGTGACTTGGCCGATCGCGAATAGACTGCACTGCCCTTGGACATCAGTGACTTATCAAAGTCATCCCAGGTCGCTCGGGGTGTTTCAAAAAGTCGCTTGCGCTCGACAAAGGTCGCAGCACAATCCGGATTTGGATCGACAAATATATGCAGATGGTTAAAGGCCGCCACCAGCTGAATATGCTTTGAGAGCAACATGCCATTGCCGAACACGTCGCCCCCCATATCGCCAATACCCACAACGGTGAAATCCTCGCGCTGAATATCTCTGCCAATCTCGCGAAAATGTCGCTGCACCGCAACCCAGCCACCGCGAGCGGTAATACCCATTGCCTTGTGGTCGTAACCATTGCCGCCACCGGAGGCAAAAGCATCTCCAAGCCAGAAGTTATTGGCTTCGGATATCTGGTTAGCCGTATCCGAGAAGGTCGCAGTGCCCTTATCAGCGGCCACCACCAGATAGGGATCATCACCATCGCGACGGACCGTATCGCTGGCAGTCATAATCTCACCCTCGATCAGGTTGTCGCTAATATCTAGCAGCGCCTGTACATAGAGCATATAACTGGAGATACCCTCCTGCAGCCAGGCCTCACGACCGGCAGCCATATTTGCCTGCTTGGCAACAAAGCCACCCTTGGCTCCAGTTGGCACAATCACCGCATTTTTAACCTGCTGTGCCTTGACCAGACCCAGTACCTCGGTGCGGTAATCCTCGAAACGATCGGACCAGCGCAATCCGCCACGGGCCACTTTGCCGCCGCGCAGATGCACGCCCTCAACTCTGGGGGAATAGACAAATATTTCATATTCGGGGCGCGGTTTGGGGGCCAGAGAAATCTTGCCGGCCTGCAGTTTTACCGAGATATAAGATTTCGAGCTGCCGTCCGCAAACGTCTGGAAGAAGTTGGTTCTCAGGGTTGCCTCAAGCACCTCGAGATAGCCGCGCAGCACCATATCTTCGCTGACATTCTCAACGGCATCTATACTCTGTCGGATCTTATTCGAGAGTCCCTCAGAGCGATCACTGGGGCTCTTTTCCGCCGCATAACGGGGATCAAAGTAGCTCTTAAACAGCGCCACAAGGTTGCGTGTTATATCCAGATGACCGGCCAGCGTATCGGCAATAAAATTCTGACTGTAAGCAATACCCAACTGCTTTAGATAGCGAGCATAGAGCCGTAACATAGCCACCGAGCGCCAATCGAGACGCGCACCAATCACCAGACGATTAAAGCTGTCGTTTTCCGCCTCACCTTGCCAGACCACTCGCAGTGCATCTTTAAAACTGCCCTGCACTGCCGAGACATCCACATTCACATCCAGAGAAAATGACAAGCGGAAATCCTGCAGCCAGATTTGATGGCCGCTGTCCGGCACAATCAGATAGGGATGCTCGACCATCACTCTAAAACCGAGATTCTCCAGCATCGGAATCATATCCGAGAGTTCCAGTGGGCTATCCCAGTGAAACAGTTTGAGTTGCAGGGAGTTATTGGCTTCGCCATCCAGCTTATTAAAGGCAATACCGAGCTCGCCGGCACTATCCAATTCATCGATTAACAGCACATCGGCTATAGACTCCAGGGGCTTATAGAGCTCCCGATAAGCCGCGGGAAAGGCTCGTTGAAACTGCCGCCCCAGCGCCCGCCCATCGCGTTCACCCCAGTAGACCACCGCCTCCTCGGTAAAAGAATCACACCAGTCACTGGTGATAGTAGCCACCAGTGACTCCAGCTGTTCGCATTCGACCTGCAGATATTTTTTACTGCGCAGTTGGTAGACTAGATGGATTCGAACCAGCACCGACTCGGGCAAAAACTGACTGGCAAACTCACTCTCATCGGCATCCAGTTCAGTACCAATCGCCTGTTGAATTTTAATTCGCGCGGCAGTGTTAAATGACTCTCTGGGCAGATAGACAATACAGCAGACAAACTTATCAAAGGGATCCGCGTGCATAAATACTTTAATAACCCGACGCTCCTGAATCTGCCAGATTCCAATGGCGGTATCAGCCAGATCTTCACGACTGAGATGAAAGAGCTCATCCCGGGGATGGAAATCTAAAATGGTCTGCAGGGTTTTGCCGTCGTGGCTGTTCTTCTCAAAACCACAGTTATCCATTACCCAGTTCACTTTCTCTCGCAGAATCGGAATGCGCCTTGGGCTGTAGGAATAAAACTGCGAAGTGTACAGGCCGAGAAAGCGCACCTCACCAATCGGCTGCTGCCGATCATTAAACCGCTTAACCACCAGATAATCGGAATAGACATTGCGGTGCACTCGCGAACGGCGCGATGACTTGGTAAAGGTCAGAATATCGTCGCCCTGATAGAGCGCCACCACACCAGGGCTTAATTGCTTAATAGCCTCTTCGCGGGTATCGCCGCCATACTTGTTTAGCAGTCCGAGGCGACTGTCAGTCCGCTCCCGCAGATACATCTCACTGCTGCCCTGAACCAAGTCAAATTCCGCACAGCCGAGAAAGGTAAAGTAGCCATTGTAAATCCAGCGCAAAAACTCCAGTGATTCGCTGACCTCTGGCACATGAGTAGCACTTTTGGTCAGCTCCTCAATAAGCTCGCCAACCCGGGCACGCATCGGGTCAAAATCATCGACCACGGCCTGCACATCATCGAGCACTAAAAGCAGATCGCGCTGCAGCTCCGCCAGCTCCGCATCACGATGAATATCCACCTCAATATTAATAAAGGCTTCGCGCTGAGCGCCCTCTATATAGGATTTATTGATAGTGGTTAGTTGGCCGTTGGTGTCGCGCAGTACCCAGACCGGATTACTCTGCAGGGTAAAGATATTTAAACCCCGACGATTTAATGCCATACGCAGGGAATCCACCAGAAAAGGCATATCCCGCTGATTGATATAGATAAATGTCTGTGGGCTAGCCCAGCCATCGACTTCCGGCTGCGGATTAAAAGCCTTTATTCGGGCTTTATTAGGGGTGCCGTCTGCACTGCTATTTTCCGCAAACTGAAACAGCCCGTAGATATTAAAAAAGATCTCTTCTTCGGGCCGCGACAGATACTCCGCATCCGGATAGAAATGCATTCCATTGAGTATAAAATCGAGAAATTTTGCCGCTCGCTCTGAGTCGAGTTTGTCCGCTGCCACTGACCTTAAAATAGTTACCAGCTGTTCTCGGCCAATATTTTTTTTCACATCCATGATCAAGATTTGCAACCTTTTGAAAAAAATTTAGTCTCTATTAGCGGCTCTAGAAATTTAAATTAATTATGCATAGCTTTGACGCTAACGATGCCAATACTATAGCTTACAAAATCAGGTTTGTGTGTTAATAATTGAGGCACTAGAATGTCTTAAAATTTTGCGCCAAACAGGCTTGAACAACCGCGAACAGGGGAATCTTTTGCACCAGAAAATCCATCTACTCAAAGACTGGCTAAACGAGCAGATCGTCGGCCAGAACCATTTAGTTGAACGTTTAATTATTGCCCTGTTAGCCGACGGCCATCTGCTTGTCGAAGGCGCGCCAGGACTTGCCAAGACCAAAGCGATTAAAACCCTCTCCGAAGGGATCGAAGGAGACTTCCAGCGGGTTCAGTTTACCCCCGACCTGCTGCCTGCCGATATTACCGGCAGTGATATCTATCGCCCTCAACAGGGTAATTTTGAATTCCAGGCCGGACCGCTGTTTCACAATCTGGTGCTCGCGGACGAGATCAACCGTGCACCGGCCAAGGTTCAATCGGCTCTGTTAGAGGCCATGGCCGAACGTCAGGTCTCTGTGGGTGGCACTACCTATCAGCTTCCCGAGCTATTTTTGGTGATGGCGACCCAGAACCCGATCGAGCAAGAAGGCACCTACCCGCTGCCGGAAGCGCAGATGGACAGATTTCTAATGCATATTATGGTCGACTACCCAGCGCCGGAAACTGAGCATCTGATTTTGCAGCTCTCGCGCAGAGAAGCACTGCAGGAGAAAGCCCCGGGCATTGACCTGCTAACTCAGGAAACACTGTTTGCAGCCCGCAAAGAAGCCCTTGCGGTGCATATGGCCGAGCCCGTTGAAGAGTATTTAGTTCAGATAATTCTCGCTACCCGCGATGCCAAACTCTACGGCGGTGATCTCGCCAAATGGCTCGACTACGGTGCCAGCCCGCGAGCCACTATTGCACTGGATCGCTGTAGCCGCGCCATGGCTTGGCTGCAGGGTCGCGACTTTGTCACCCCGGACGATATTCGCGCTGTGGCCCACGATGTCTTGCGCCACCGTCTAATCCTTAGCTTCGATGCCGAGGCCAGCGGCGTGACTGCCAATCAGGTCATTGATACATTACTGGAGACTGTCCCCTCAGCCTGATGACCCAGACACCAGAGAATAACAACCATCCGGCCATCGCCAATCTCAGCGAGATGGTCAGACTGCGCTATGGTGCTCGTGAGCTCACCGGATTTCCGCGCGTGCAGGCACGGCAGATGATGGCCGGCGGACACCGCTCAAGATTTCGTGGGCGCGGCATGGATTTCGACGAGGTGCGAATCTATCAACCCGGCGACGATGTACGCAGTATCGACTGGCGCGTGACCGCCAAAACCCAGACCCCACACACCAAGATATTTCGCGAGGAGCGCGAGCGTCCGGTCCTAGTCGTTAGCGACCTTCGCGGGCCGATGTTTTTTGGCAGTCAGCGTTTAAAGTCGGTGCTCGCCTGCGAGGTTTCGGCGGCTCTGGCCTGGGCGGGACTGAATGCCAATGATCGAGTTGGCGGACTGGTGTTCGGCGCGCAACAGCAGAGCGATGTAAAATCCCGTCGCAGTCATCATGCGGTATTAGAATTTATTCATAAGCTGCGAGATTTTAGTGAGCAGCTTCTAGAGCCGGCTGCCGACCAACTCAGTCTCGCTCATATACTCGAAGAGACTCGGCGTTTTGCCCTGCCCGGCACCACCATTTTTATTGTCAGCGACTTCCATGACTTTAATGAAGACTGCGAACGGCATCTTTTTGAGCTGGCCCGCCATGGCAACCTTAACTTCTGCCATATCTTCGACAGTATTGAAATTGAACTGCCGGAACCGGCGCTCTATGCGGTGAGTGATGGCGAGCAACAGCGATTGCTGGACACCGGTAATAGCCGTCTGCGGCAAGAATTTGCCAATGCCTTCGAAGCCCGCAGTCAGCGCCTAAAGAAATTTAGCCAACAGCTCTCTGCCGGACTGCTGCCTTTTAATACCGCTGATTCAGTGATGTCGGTGCTGGCTCAGGCCTATGGTAAAAGACGCAAAGGGCGGCGCAACTAATGGGTACTCTATTAACAGAAGCCACGGCGAACCCATTAACAGAAGCCACGGCGAATCCACTAACAAAGGCCGCGCCAAACCCTCTCGACCAGCTTCGCGATATCCATCTTCCCGAACCGATTAGCTGGTGGCCTCTAGCCCCGGGCTGGTGGATTTTAATACTCACTGGCTGTGCCCTATTAGCCTGGTTAGTAAGATTTCTCTATCGCCGTCACAACGCCAGACTCTATCGTCGGCAGGCACAGAAACAGCTTCAAGCATTACAGCAAGGCGGCAATTCACAACAGCAGTTGCGCGGGCTTTTTGAATTGTTAAAACAGACTGCCCACAGCGCCTACCCAAATCTTCAGCCGGGCAGCCAGAGCATTATGGCATTTATTGGCTTTATGCAGTGCAGCTGCGATAAACCGGTTTTTGACAATCTGAACCTGGATTTGGATCTGGCTCTCTACAGTAGTGGCAGCCAGCTTAGCGATCAGACTGACCAACTATTTGCAGATGCCAGCCGCTGGATAAAGCTACATCTGCCGCAACATAAACTGGAGCTCGATAAGCCATGTTAGAACTACTCTGGCCATGGGCTCTGGTACTGGCACCGCTGCCGCTGCTCTATAGATGGATGCGCAAACCCGCAGAGGTCCGCCTGCGAGCACTGCGTGCGCCACTGCTGGCCAGTGCCGCAGGAGAATCCACTAGCGCAGCCTCTAATAATTTGCGCAAGTCGCTACTATTAATAGTATTGAGTCTGATCTGGTTAAGTACAGTGCTGGCTCTGTCGCGCCCGATCTGGATTGGCGAACCAGTGGCCCTGCCAACCAATGGCCGCGATATTCTACTGGCGGTGGATATCTCCGGCAGTATGGAGCGCGAAGATATGCGCCTTGGTGGCAATACCGTTAATCGTCTGGTTGCGGTTAAAGCCGTGGTCGGCGACTTTGTCCTTGAGCGACAGGGAGATCGACTGGGATTAATTTTATTTGGCGAAAAAGCCTATTTGCAGACACCCCTGACCTTTGATCGCAAAACCATGCAGACCCTACTCTATGAGGCACAGCTGGGCTTTGCCGGCAATGGCACCGCTATAGGTGACGCCATTGGACTCTCGGTCAAACGTCTTCAGGAGCGACCGGAAAATCATCGCGTAGTTATATTGCTAACCGATGGCGCCAACAATGCCGGTGAACTGAACCCCTTAAAAGCGGCGGAATTGGCCAGCCGTGCCAAGGTAAAAATTTATACCATTGGTATAGGTGCAGAGGTAATGGAAACCCGCAGTTTATTTGGCAATAGAATGACCAACCCCTCCGCTGATCTCGATGAAAAAACCCTGACGGGTATAGCTGACGCCACTGGCGGAAAATTCTTTCGCGCCCGCAATCCACAGGAGCTGGCCGCGATTTATAACGAACTCAACCGTCTGGAACCCATAGAGCAGGATGCGGAAACTATCCGCCCTATTGCCGCACTCTATTACTGGCCATTGGCGATTGCCTTTGCCCTGAGCTTATTGTTAGGGCTATTTAGTATTTCTAATATAGGTGCAGGTAAAGGAAAAGGGAAAGGAAAGCCAAATGCTTGAGTTACTAGGCAATGATTTCAGCCAATTTCATTTTCTGCGCCCCGCAGCCCTGCTGGGTTTAATTCCGGCACTATTAATAGTTGCTCTCGCCCAGTGGCGAAAACGCAGTGCCGGCAACTGGGAAAAGATTATTAACCCCGAACTACTGCCATTTTTAATGCAGGGCGACAGCGATAAAAAACACCGCGGTATCTACTGGGTACTGGCAGGCTGGATCATTGCTTGCCTCTCGTTGGCCGGCCCCACTTGGCAACAGCTGCCACAGCCAGTGCATAAAAAAGATGCGGCACTGATACTGATTATGGATCTGTCTCCATCGATGCTCGCTGAAGATATCAAACCCAGTCGGTTGGCACGGGCGCGCTACAAATTGATCGATATTCTAAAAAGCCGCGATGAGGGTTACAGCGCACTGGTAGTTTATGGTGGTGAAGCCTACAGCCTGTCACCGCTGACCGAAGACAGCAATACCATTATCAGCCTGGTGCCAACACTGCAGCCTTCCCTGTTACCGGTGTATGGCAGCAATACCGAAGAAGCGGTAGAAACCGCACTGGAACTGGCTATTAATGGCGGCTATCAACAGGCTGATCTGCTGTTGATTACCGATGGCGTTGCCAGCCCGGCTTTTGGCACTGTGCAATCAATGGTTAAAAAAGCTGGCAAATTCCGACTTTCAATTCTCGGGGTCGGCACTCCACAGGGTGCCCCAATACCCACCGGTTCGGGGGGCTTTGTTAAGGATAATAATGGCGCCATCCTGATCCCCAAATTATCACCCGCCTCATTGCAGATGCTGGCGCAAAACAGCGGCGGTATCTATAGAACCCTCACTGCTGATGATAGCGATATAAGTGCCCTGCTCGACTCCACGGAAGAGTTGTTTCCCGATGCCAGCAAAGAGTTGGAGCGGGATTTTGATCTCTGGGATGATCAGGGTTTCTGGTTGATACTACTACTGCTACCGGTACTGCTGGCCAGCTTTCGTAAAGGAAATATCGCCCTACTATTACTGGTGCCAACACTGTTTTCCGATCCGGTGTCAGCCTTTGAGTGGCGAGACTTATGGCAAACCGACGATCAACAGGCCAGAGAAGCACTGGCGACCGGGGATGCAGCGACTGCTCAGGCATTATTTAAAGATCCTCAGTGGCGCGGCAGTGCCGCCTATAAAGCGGGAGATTATCAGTCGGCTATAGACCAGTTTATGCAATTGGATAATGCCGATAGCCACTACAACCGCGGCAATGGACTGGCAAAATCCGGTGATCTGGATGGGGCTATTGAAGCCTATGATCGCGCTCTGGAACTGCAACCGGAGATGCCCGATGCTGTGGCCAATCGTGAACTGATAGAAAAGCTCAAGCAACAGCAGCAAGAACAGCAACAGAACGGCGAGCAGGATCAGCAAGATCAGAACCAGCAGAGCCAAGATCAACAAAATCAGGACCAGCAACAACAGTCTAAGTCCGAACAGAATCAACAGCAGCAATCTGATTCTGAACAGAACCAGCAGCAAGAGGGTGAAAAATCTGAGGAGCAGAAGGCTCAGGAACAAGCAGAAAAAGAGGCTAAGGAGCAGGCCGAGCAAGAAGCTAAAGAGAACAGCCCTGAGCGGGAAAACAGCCCTGAGCGAGAAAACAGCCCTGAGCCTAATGAAAGCGCAGAGCCTTCAGAACAGCAAATAGAACAGCAAGAACTTACCGAAGAGCAAAAGCAGGCCCAACAGGAATTGGAACAGTGGTTGCGACGGGTGCCAGACGATCCCGGTGGATTGCTGCGGGAGAAATTTCGCTACCAATCACGACAGCGCGCACTAGAGCAGCGCCGCCCGGCACCACCCAGTGAACAGCAACAGGAGCGCTGGTAAACCGCGCCCTTATTAGAGAGAAAATGATAACCACAACTATGCAAAAATCACTTAATAAAATTGCCGATCGCAAATTTCTCCAGCGGGCCTTATTTCTGCTGCTATTTGCCCTTACAGCATCCACCCAGAGCTGGGCAAAACTAACCGCCACCGCAGATCGCACGGTGCTCGACAGCAACGAAACCCTGCAGCTGTTAGTTCGCTTTGATGGTCAGGCACTGACCAGCCAGCCGGACTTTGATGTCCTCGAGAGAGACTTTAGAATTCTCTCCAATAACCGCCAGCAACAGTACAGTATAAGTAATGGACGCACCGAATCCTTCACCGACTGGAAGCTGACTCTGGCGCCAAAGCGCATCGGTCGATTACTGGTGCCTTCGATTAAATACAAAAATGATATCAGCGACGCTATAGAAATTAGCGTGCGCAAAGCCAGCCCCTCAAATGTCACAGGGCAGCCGGTATACACAGAAACCCTGATCGACAAACCGGCAGTCTATGTGCAGGAACAGCTATTGCTAACCCACCGTCTGTACACATCGATTCAACTGACCGATTTCTCTATGGAGGAACTGAAAGTTCCGGGCGCAATTATTCAAAAAGTCGCTCAAAACCAATTTCGAAAACGAGTTGGCAATAAAGATTATATCGTTGTCGAAATAAAATACGCCCTCTTCCCCCAGACCAGCGGCAAATTGGATATTCCCCCAGTGGCGATCAGCGCCTATCAGGTCGACAATAATCAGCGCAGCTTTTTTAGAAGCAGAGGTAATCAGGTTATTCGCAATACCGACGCTAAAACCATCGATGTTATGGCCAAACCGGCACATATAGATGCCGACCAGTGGATGCCCAGCAGCCAGCTGACAATATCTCAAAAGTGGAGCAATAATCTCGAGCAGCTGCAGGTTGGCGAACCTGTAACCCGGACTATTACCATTAGCGCCAGGGGTTTAACCGGTGCACAGATTTTGCCCCTTACTCTCGACGCTAGCAGCGACTTTAAAGTCTACCCAGATCAGGCTCAGATCAATGAATCTGTCGAAGCCAGTGGTGTCACAGGAGTTCGTCAGGAATCCTTGGCGCTGGTGCCCAACCGTTCGGGAGAAATCATCTTGCCGGAGATATCCCTGCGCTGGTGGGATACGGTCAATCAACGGATGCAAACCGCAACACTGGATGCCATGCGTTTAGAGGTTGGTGCTGCCCCATCAAATGCCGCAACAGAGTCAGTTCCCTACCTCGAACCCATAGGTATGGCTGATAATCAGCAGAGTATTGCTGGGATCTCCGAAGACCCTGATTTGCAGGAGAGCGATGGCAGCATATCCACATTGATGAAAGTATCTCTAGGGGCAAATGCTCTGCTTTTAACACTGTTGGCGGCCCTGTTGCTTAAACGTCAACAGAGACCATCAACTCGCGACCATTCAATCAACAACTTAGTCAACAGTCCAAGACTCAAGCTAAAGCAGCTGATTAAAGCCATAGAAATAGACGCAAAAGACGAGGATTTAGCCGCGGTGCGTGAAGGGATTCTCGACTGGGGTCGCAGCGCTTTCCCCGACCATAAAATTAAAACTCTGCAGGAAATAGCCGAACTCTGTGCAGACCCGCAACTTAAACAGCAGTTCGACCTACTTGACCACAGCCTCTATAACAGCAATAGCAGTGCGGATCAGGCGCCAACCGTGGATATAAAATTACTGATTGCTCTACTAAAAGGTTTGGATATACCCTCTGCAGAGGCTAAAACATCAGCGAATGGGTTAAAGCCCCTATATCCCACCAACAACATTGGGTAGAATCCAATCTTCAATCAACTGGAGTTAGAGCAATGCGAAGAGTGGTATTTAATGAAAAAGGCGGCGTTGGTAAATCCAGCATTACCTGTAACCTTGCTGCTATTAGCGCCTCCCGAGGCAAACGCACACTGGTCGTAGATCTCGACTCCCAGTGTAACTCTACCCATTATCTGCTCGGCGAAATACCTGAGGAAAATACCGTTGCCGACTATTTTGATGGCACCCTGGAATTTTCATCCAAGCTCAATGAGCCAATGGATTACGTCCATGAATCACCCTTCGAAAATCTCTCAGTTCTGCCCTCTAGCGCCAATCTGCTGACCCTGGAACACAAGCTTGAGTCTCGACAGAAAATCTACAAGTTGCGGGATCTGTTAAAGAAGCTGGATAAAGAATTTGATGAAATTTATATAGATACAGCCCCGGCACTAAACTTCTACACCAGATCAGCACTGATCTGTGCCGATAGCTGCCTAATCCCCTTTGACTGCGACGCCTTCTCCAGACAGGCGCTCTATTCGATCCTCGATGTGATTTACGAGATCCGCGAAGATCACAATGACGAACTTGAGATTGGCGGCATTGTGGTCAATCAGTTCCAGCCTATGGCCTCACTGCCGACCCGTCTGATCACTGAGATGAAAAAGGAAAAGCTACCGATTATTCCAACCTATCTCAATCAGTCGGTAAAGATGAAAGAGTCGCACAATGAATGCGTACCGCTGATTTATCTGGCCCCGTCCCACAAACTGACCGGCCAATATATAGATCTGTTTAACCATCTAAGCCGAAAGCGCCGTAAGAAAAAGTGACCACGCAAAGCTTGGTCATCCTGAGCGAAGCCGAAGGATCTAATAAAAAAGCGTGGCCATCCTGAGCGAAGCCGAAGGATCTAATAAAAAAGCGTGGCCATCCTGAGCGAAGCCGAAGGATCTAATAAAAAAAGCGTGGTCATCCTGAGCGCAGTCGAAGGATCTACAAATAACAATAATAAAGAGGCAACCTATGAGTCTAGAAACCATTGCCTTCACCAGCGGCGATTCCGGCGAGTGCCACTACCACCTTTGGCCAGCTAAATCGTCTCCTAAATCTCCTGCCCAACAGGCCCCAGCCAAAGCCTGGATTCATATTATGCACGGCATGGCCGAGCACAGCGCCCGCTACCAACATCTGGCTGAATTTCTTAATCAACAGGGTTATATGGTCAGTGCCGATGATCACCGTGGTCACGGCAAAACTGGTGCCGCCAATGGCAATCTCTATCACTTTGCCGATAACGATGGCTGGGATCAGATGATTGATGATCAGTGGCAGCTTATTGAACATATTGGCCAGCAAACTGATCTGCCACTAATTATCCTTGGCCACAGTATGGGCTCATTTATGGCCACGAGATTCTGTCAGATTTACGCCGAGAGACTGAGCAATAAACTACAGCATAGACCGGGCAATAAACTCGGTGACAGCCTAAAAGGCCTGGTACTGTCCGGCTCTAACTATGCGCCACCCTGGACTTGCAAAGCCGCCGCTGGCATCGCCAGAATTGAACGCCTGCGGCTGGGTAAAAAAGCGGTCAGCCCGTTGATGGAAAGCCTCTCTTTTGGTGCATTTAATAATGCTTTTAAACCTAACCGCACGGTAAAAGACTGGATTTCCAGTGACCCGGCGGTGGTCGACACCTATATAGCTGACCCTCACTGCGGCGGCGCTATTTCCACTCAATCCTGGTATGACTTTCTCAATGGTTTAGCCGAACTTGGAGCGCCAAAGGCCATGGCTAAACTCAACTCTAAGTTGCCGATTTACCTGCTCTCTGGTGCGTTAGATCCGGTCGGCGGTGGGGGTAAAGGGGTAGAAAAATTGGCGGATATGGTAAAGGCTGCCGGTGTTGAAAATATTGACTGCAAACTCTACCCGCAAGGTCGTCATGAGATGCTAAATGAGACCAATAAGCGCGAAGTTTATGGGGATCTGTTGGACTGGCTGGATAGCCGTTTGGGGTGAGATCGATTTCTGTTATTTCGACCGGAGGGAGAAATCTGAGGGAGATCCCTCGTCGCTGCGCTCTGTCGGGATGACAGGCTTGTCCAAATCAGCTCGTAAAAATAGCTCGTAAAAATAGCTCGTAAAAACAAAGCTTGTAAAAACAAAGCTCGTAAAAAAGAGGGGCTGATTAGGCCCCCCTTAAATGGAGTTACATCTGTCCTTAACGACCCTGAATGGGGATTAGTCATTCAGCACTAAACGTAGAGCGGTCGCCAGTGCCAAGCCAGCAAAAAGGACAATACTGACCTGACACTTAAAGCATAGACAACAATCCGAGCTTTACCAGCCTCTGCTATATTTTAGTGACAGGCTTTTGCTTCAAAGCTTTTAAAGCGACTTAATCGCAATTTCATAGATATCTTTAACCAGATTCGGCTCATCGGCAATTGCCTGCAGTGCATCGCGCATCTGTTGACGATTGGGCTCGGGGAATTTCTTCCAGCGTGTTAAGGGTGTTACCAAACGCGCAGCCACCTGTGGATTCTGGCTGTTTAGAGTAAGGATATGCTCCTTGAGGAACTGGTAACCCGAACCATCCGGATTATGGAAATTAACTAAATTGCCACTGCAGAAACCGCCGATAAGACTGCGAATTTTATTCGGATTACTCAGGGTAAAGGCGGAGTGGTCAAGCAGCTCTTTGACGCGCGCTAAACCCTCCGGCTGAGAGTTGGTCGCCTGAATCTGCAACCATAGGTTCATCACCAAGCCCTCGTCGCGATACTCTTGTTCAAACTCGGCCAACGCACTAGCCGCCTGCTCCTGCGCCGCTGGTGAGTTGACCAGACAGACCAACGCCGCGGCTTTATCGGTCATATTGTCGGCATCTTTAAACTGTGCCCAAGCCAGATCAACCCCTACGTTGTCGATCAACATTAAATAGCTCAGGGCGACATTTTTAACGGCGCGACGACCAATTTGCTCAGCAACAGGTTGGTAATCCTGCTCAATATTATGGCGCTGATAAACCGCTAGCAATTTTTCCGATAGCGCCTCGGCAAGTGATTTGCGAACAAAATTCCGCGCAGCGTGAATTGCCTGCACATGAATAATATCTGACTCTTCGTGAAGCTGCGCTTCGCTGGGCAGCCGCAACATTAAATCAACCATTGCCGGATCGAGATTTTTATCACTGAGCAGTTTGTCATAGGCATCGATCAGCTGTTGATCCATCACCAGCGGTCGCTGATGCAAGCTGTCATCGGTAAGCTTCTGCAGCAGCGCAAAGCTTAGTTTCTGCCCCGCATCCCAGCGATTAAAGCCATCGCTGTCGTTGGCCATCAGATGGGCAAGCTGCTCCGAGCTGTAGGGGTAGTCGAGCTTTACCGGTGCCGATAAACCGCGCAACAGTGAGGGGACCGCCGCTTCGTGGATATTCTCGATCACCAACTGCTGGGTGGTTTCGGTAAGTTCGTAGACAATCTCTGTATCGCCATTGGCATTTAGGGGCAGATCACCAGAAGCACCGACCAAGCCGAGTTTGACCGGAATAACAAAGGCCTGCTTTTGCGGCTGACCGGGGGTTGCCGGACAGCTCTGGGCAAAATCCAGAGTCATTGTTTTAGCTGCTGCATCATAACTGGAACTGACTTTTAAATTAGGTGTACCAGACTGTTTGTACCAGCGACGGAACTGAGTGAAGTCGCGACCACTGGCATCTTCCATCGCCTTTACAAACTCTTCGATAGTCACTGCCTGACCATCATGGCGATCAAAGTAGAGATCGGTGGCTTTTCTAAATAGCTTATCGCCCAACAGACTGTGGTACATACCCACCACTTCAGCGCCCTTTTCATAGACGGTGAGGGTGTAGAAGTTATTGATCTCCATATAGGAGTCAGGCTGCACCGGATGGGACATAGGCCCGCCATCTTCAGCAAACTGGTGGGTGCGCAGATAGGTAGCATCTTCGATACGTTTCACCGTCGCGGAATTCATATCGGCGGAGAACTGCGCGTCGCGATAAACAGTAAAGCCCTCTTTAAGGCTGAGCTGAAACCAGTCGCGACAGGTGACCCGATTGCCGGACCAGTTGTGGAAATACTCGTGGGCAACAATGCCTTCGACGCGCTGGAAAGAAGCATCTGTGGTGGTTTTGGGGTTGGCTAGCACTGCGGAAGTATTAAAGATATTAAGCCCTTTATTTTCCATGGCCCCCATATTGAAATCATCCACAGCGACAATCATAAAGATATCCAGATCGTACTCACGGCCATAGACCTGCTCGTCCCAACCCATAGAATTTTTCAGCGAGAGCATGGCATGAGCACATTTATCCAGATCTTTCTCTTCAACAAATATCTGCAACTTAATTTCGCGGCCGGACATAGTGGTAAAACTATCTTCGACCACACTTAGAGTGCCGGCTACCAGAGCAAACAGGTAGGCAGGCTTTTTAAAGGGGTCGTGCCAGGTCACAAAATGTTTGCCGTCTTCGAGATCACCACTGGCTATTGGGTTGCCGTTGGAGAGCAGCACGGGATAAGTGGCTTTATTGGCGATCACCTTGGTGGTGAATTCCGACATCACATCCGGACGATCCAGATAATAGGTGATATCGCGAAAACCCTCGGCCTCACACTGGGTGCAATACATGGTGCGGGATTTATAAAGCCCCATCATGGTGGTATTCAGCTGCGGCATTATCAGCACCTGAGTGGTAATAATCGCGCTATCGGGCAAACCACTGATGGTCAGTGACTCATTATCACAGCTATAGCTATAATTTTGGCCGTCCTCTTCCAGACGCTTGCCATCAACCTCTAGAGATTGGAGATCCAGACCTTCGCTGCCGTGCAGAACCAGATCAGCGGAAGCTTCATCACTGAGCGGATTGCGCTTAACGACCAGCGTGGCTGTGACTTTGGTATTTTGTTCCCCGAGATCAAAAACCAGATCGGTTTTTTCAATAATAAATGGCGAGACCTTATAGTCCTGCAGATAAATTGTTTGTGGCAGCGCATCTTTCATTGGGGGCTTCCTTCTATTTTTTATATCAATTAGGGCTAAAGATTACAGGAATTCTTAATTACAACAGCGATCAGGAATAGACCGAAAACTGAACATTGTAGGCAGTATATTTTCGGATATTGATCACGCCATTATCAAAGATAAGATACTGACCTTTAATACCCTGCAGCAGACCTTCAATCTGCGGTTGCTTATCCAGATTAAAGCTCTTTACCTTCTCCGGCCAGACCGTAACCGGAAATTCAATCTCAGTGGTTTTTTCCGTAAACAGTCGCTGCAGCGCCTGCAGGCCAAACTCCTGCTCGAGAAGCTCCAGCTCGGACTCTGACTTAGTCATTAGCTCGTCCCGCAGTTCCGCCAGATCAACTCCATCTGCATTGCCTTTTAACATTCTCTGCCAATGGGTTTTATCGGCAATATGCTCGCGAAGACGATCTTCGATCAAGCCCGCCTGATAGCGAGTCTGCACTCTAAAGATAGGCAAGCCTTGAGTAGCGCCCTGATCAATCCAGCGGGTTGGCAGCTGATTGCCACGAGTGATTCCAACCTTAACGCCGGAGCTATTGGCCAAGTAGACAAAGTGATCGGTAAAACAGTATTTCTCGCCCCACTCCGAGTCGCGACAGGTGCCGTGGTGAAAGTGGCATTTCTCCGGACTCATAATACAGCTGTCGCACTGGGGTAACTTGGTAAAACAGGGGTAACAATAGCCCTGACTAAAACTCTTTTTAGAGCGACGGCCACAGTGGATGCAGTGAATATCACCGAGGTGCTCAAGGCTGACACGGCTGCCAATAAATTGATTTATTGGCACTCGCTGCTCATCCAGTGGCAGCTGATACTCAACCGAGCCATCGTCATCGAGACTGGTGTGCATCTTTTCCAAATGGCCGGAGGCTTGGAATAATAATTCGCTCATGGAGTTAGTCCTGCCACTTTAGAGGCTGTTCGCTGTCGAGATGATCATCGGGCAAGTCGTTGTTACAGGCCGTAGTTTTTGGTGGCACATAGCCAGTGCGCTGCTCTTCGGGAACAAGCAGTTTCTGCTCGTAGGCAATAATAGCCTGCATACAGAGTTCCTTTTGCTCTGGGCTGAGGGGTCGGGTATCCGGCCATTTACCCAGCTCAATAGCCTTTTTAAAGCGTTCGTATATCTCAGGGGTAATGCTGTCGAGTAACTGCTGAAAATCCATTATCTACTTTAACCTCTTGCCAAAAGTTGCCAGCAGACCAAACACCAGCCCCAGCAACATACCGATTACCAGTCCGCTGGCATGGGCTGCATTAGCGATACCCACACCCAGCAGCACATCCAAAATGCCGGTCATACAGACAAATAACCAGCCAATCATAAATATAATCAACTCTTTTGGCAGCCTGATTAGCGGGTGTGGCGCCAGCAGATTGCGAATCCAGATATAGCCTAATAAGCCATAGATAACACCGGACATACCGCCAAAGTAAACCGAACTGCTCCAGACAAACTGCGCCATATTGGAGACCAGTGCACAGAGCACCACGACCAAGACAAGATGCAGGGAACCTGACAGGCGTTCTATGCGCGCACCGAGCAGGCACAGCCAGAGGCCATTAAAGACAAAGTGCATCAAACCAAAGTGAACAAAGATCGGCGTTATCAGACGCCACTTCTCAGGACCGGTAATACCGCCAAATACAAAGGGCTGTGGAACCGGATATAGGAAGCTGCACATAAACCAGCCCAGCAGGCTGCCAAAGAACAGGGCTGCGGTGACCGGATGATATCGGGCGGCGATTATCCATCTTGCGATCAGGGTCAGGCTATTGGTCATTGGTTGTAGTCATTATTGATTTTTTTTGTCGTCGAGACGGCTGCCCCAGCCCAATTTAGAGCGGCAGATTCGGTAGAAATTATGATCCTGAGGGTGAATAAGAACGATTCCGTGGGGATGCTTGCGGATGGTAATGATATCCCCGGGCTCGGTCTGGTAATCATTGTGACCATCGCAGGTAATAAGCGGATGCAGTTCATTTCTTGTGCTAACCCGAATTTCAATCTGCGCGTTGCCGTGCAGAGCAATGGGTCGGCTATTTAATGTATGGGGATTGAGAGGCACCACCACCATCGCATCCAGTTCCGGGCAGAGCAGCGGCCCACCGGCAGAAAGCGCATAGGCCGTAGAGCCTGTGGGCGTGGCAACAATCAAACCATCGGAGCGCTGGCTGTAGACAAACTCACCGTCCACATAGAGCTCAAAGGCCATCATGCGTACGGATTGTCCCGGATGCAAAACTATATCGTTAACCGCCAGACCTTCACCGATAAGCTTGCCATTGCGGGTAATTGAGGTCTCAAGAATAAAGCGATCCGTTTTTTTAAAGTCCCCCGCCAACACCGGTAACACCCGCTCGGCGATCTCATCAGGAGAGATATCGGTTAAAAACCCAAGGCGACCCCGGTTAATTCCCAGCAGCGGAATATTACTTTCCGCCATCTTGCGGCTGGCGCTAAGCATACTGCCATCACCACCGACCACAATCGCCAGATCAACAGCACCGGAGAACTGCTCTATAGGCAGGGCCTTATCAACGGACCAGTCGACCAACTTAGCCGCCTGCTCTTCGTAGATAACCTCAGCACCCTGGGCTAGCAGAAAGGATTCCAGCTTGTTAAAGGAGTCGCGAACCTCTGGAACCGCGAGGCTTCCAAGGAGTCCGATACGTTGAAAATAAGGCATATTTTTGAGCGTCCAAAAACTTGACCGATGATTATACAGGCTGGGGCGGCAATTCACTCTTTTTAAGGCATAATATCTTGCATAGGCTTAAGAGCAGAGAGTGCCCCATAAACTAAAGGATTATTATGAATAGCAAAGCAACTGATACTGGCGCGGATAGCATCGTTTTAATTGGCATGCCCGGCGCAGGCAAAAGCACCCTGGGCATTCTTCTGGCCAAAGAATTAGGCATGGGATTTGTGGATACAGATGTCACTATTCAGGTACGCGAGGGAAAGACCCTTCAGCAAATACTCGAAGACAGCGACTATATGAATCTGCGCAAGATCGAAGAACAGGTATTACTCAGCGAAGATATCGCCAATAAGGTAGTTGCCACCGGTGGCAGTGCGGCCTATTCCGAGGCCGGAATGGCCCGTCTAAAAGAGAGTGCGACAGTGGTATTTTTGGATGTGACCCTTGAAGAACTGGGCAACAGAATCACTAATTTTGAAAGCCGCGGTATCGCCAGAAGGCCCGATCAGAGCCTTGAATCGCTGTTTGAAGAACGCCGTAAACTGTATAAAAAGTATGCAGATATCGCTGTCGACTGCGACCAGCAGTCATTGGAACAGAGCTTGAAATCTGTTATCCAACAACTGCTTTAACAGTCTATTTGAGCCTTATATCAATCCGGGAAATCTATTTAAGTACTTCTTTAATAGAATCCGCTAAATAATTGATATTGCTAGAGTTTATACCCGCCAAATTAATACGAGTAGAAGAGACAATATAGATACCAAACTCTTCTCTCAGGCGTACCAGATGCTCCGGCTTAACACCCAAAAATGAGAACATTCCGTTCTGACGTTTGATATGGCTAAAGTCCATTCCCAGCGCATTGTCCTGAATGCTATCCGCCAACAGCGTACGCATAGATTTAATTCTTAGGCGCACCTCTTCCAGCTCAGCTTTCCAGTCACCGCAGAGCTCTTCGTCACCGAGGATCAAGGACACCAAAAGAGCACCGTGAGCCGGAGGCATAGAATAGAGCTGACGAGCCACAGTCATTGCCTGAGCAGCGACAATAGTTGCCTGCTCTGGGGTCTGGGTAATAAAGGTAATTGAACCGGTGCGCTCACGATAGAGGCCAAAGTTCTTTGAACAGCTGGAGGCAATCACGATCTCTGGCAGTTTTGCCGCCATAGTGCGCATACCGTAGGCATCCTCCTCAAGACCATCACCGAGTCCCTGATAGGCGGTATCGATAAAGGGAATAAAACCTCTCTCCAGCGCTATTTCGGTAATTTCGTCCCACTGGGCATTGGTAAGATCAGCACCGGTTGGGTTGTGGCAGCAGCCGTGCAGCAGCACTACATCGCCCGCTGGAACCTTGCGCAGAGTATCCATCATCAGCTCTGAATTGATCTGACGGGTCTCCATATCGTAGTAAGGGTATTCCTCAATCTCAAAACCGGCACCGCCGAGCAGTGGAATATGGTTGGGCCAAGTTGGAACACCGACCCACAACTTAGCTTCAGGGCGAGCGCGTTTAACCACCTCAGCTCCTACTCTAAGAGCGCCAGAACCACCGGGAGCCTGAAGAGTTTTGATTCGACCCGAAGAGAGAATGCTGTGATCGGCACAGAACATCAGCTCAAGCATACGGCTGTTGTACTCAGCATCACCGGCAATACCCTGATAGGACTTGGTCTGCTCAAGCTCCATCAGCTTGCCCTCAGCGCGCTTAACCGCATCCATAACTGGCGTGCGACCGCGGTCATCCTGATAGACACCGACACCTAGATCAATTTTGTTCTCGCGTGGATCTTCTCTAAAAGCTGCCATTAACCCAAGAATAGGATCAAGACCGACTGGCTTTAAACTCTCAAACATTATTATTTCCTGAATTGTGTTCCTGAATGGATTCCTGAAGTGTTGTACTTCCGACCACTAAATTTTTGCAGGCGCAAGTTTACTATGTCTGGCGGTAATTGTTTAACCCTTTATTACATGATTATTTATTACCTGATTATTTTTTCCCTGCTGTTTTAGCCTGCGGTTTTACCAGAGCCTGACTCGATATTTTCCCCAAGGAAATCACCGATCAAACTATTCACCACCTGAGGCTGCTCCGCATGAAGCCAGTGGCCGGCATTAGCGACCACCTGTAACTGCATATTGGGAAACAGCTGCTCAATTATGGGTTGGTGCTTATCCTGAATATAGGCTGAATTTTCACCCTTGAGAAACAGCGTTGCCCCGACAAAGGAATCGCCGCTCGGCGCAGCAACCAGTGTGCTGGCATAGTTATCCACAATTGAAGCCATATTCAGCTTAAGACTGAGCTTGCCCTGCCCATCGCGACTGAGATTTTTAAGCAGAAATGCCCGTGTTGGTGGTTCGTTAATATACTCACTCAACAGCTTATCAGCAGCGTTACGGCTCTCTATGGAAACATTACTCAGGGCAGCCAGTGCCGCAAGGGCCTGATCCTGACCACCGCTATAGGTTACCGGCGCTATATCTGCGACCACTAACCCATCCACTCTAGCCGGACAGTTAAGGGCGACCTGCATAGCGACTTTTCCACCCAGGGAGTGACCGATTAAAGCTGCCTTATCAATCTGCAGGTCGTCCATTAGCTCGACAATATCGGCGGCCATGACGGGTATATCCATTTTTTGCTCATGGGGCGAGTCGCCATGATTGCGCAGGTCGACACTAATCACTCGGTACTGATCTACCAGAGGACGAGCCAACATTCCCAGATTACTCAGAGAACCGAACATCCCATGGATAAGGATAATAACCGGGCCTCTGCCCTGCTCTATATAATTGAGTTTCATTGCTATTTCTATTGTTTCCTATTCGCCTGACTGGCGGTTGCGATACTTCTGTTTATTTTTGCGACCCTGCCTATAGAGCATCGGACGCAATAACCGTCTTAGCCTCGGGAATAGATAGCTGAGGTGAGTCAGCTTTGCACTGGCGGCAGGCAATACTATTTCAGTCTCTTCACCGGCCGCCACTTTTAGCACCGCCTCAGCAACCTGTTTGGCTGAACTCATTGGCTGAGAGAAAACGATATCTTCGACCGCATCAATTTCATCCATAATAAAGCCAGTATCTATAGGCCCGGGGGAAACCACCCCCACCGCAATGCCACTGTCCCGAAGCTCATCGGCCAGTGCATGGCTAAATGCCCGCAACCCGGCCTTGGTAGCCGAATAAGTGGCAGCACCCTGAAGCGGCGCGCGACCGGCCAGTGAACCAATATTGACTATCGCACCAGAGCCAGCCCGACGCAGGTAGGGAATTGCAGCGCAGGACAGCAATAATGGCGCGCGCAGATTGATATCAACCATAGCGGCAACATCCCCGGGCTCAATCTTCTCCAGATCCCCACGACTGTGCATACCAGCATTATTAATTATTATATGGACAGCACCAAATGCCGTTTCAGCCTTGTCTAGCAGTGCCAGACAATCTTCATTGCTGGCAACATCCATGACCACAGTCAGCACTTCGCACTGGGCGCGCAGCTCCTCGGCGATTGCCTGCAACTTAGTTTCGCCTCGGGCGACCAGAACAAGCTTGGCATTCTGTGCAGCAAAAGCGCGGGCGCAGGCGGCGCCAACACCGGCGGAGGCACCGGTAATAACAATGGTTTTATGCTCAAAGGAATTTATCATTTTTATTCTGCTACTTATTTATCTTGCTACTTAGGACGATAAAAGAAGCCGAAAGTATAACCTATCGGGCTCAGTGACTTGACCACAAAAAAGGGCCGGTCTCCCGGCCCTTCCCTACACAACTGACAAACAGTTAAAAGCAGATTTTATTAAGCCACTGCTTCCGCCGCCTTATTGACCGCCTCGGCTCTGGTATTTTGAACATTGTTGTAATAGATAATGATATCCACATTCTTAACCGCACCGGTGGCCGCCAGAATCTGATCCTGAGTCATACCCACCTGCAGCTGAGCACTATTAACATTGAGCTCAAGATGCAAATCACCAGACTGCTTATAGGCCGCCGCCCACTCAGACATCGCATCATCCAGATCAGAAACCACCGCGGTAAAGTTCGCCGAACTGACATCGCTGGTCGCAGTCTTAATATCGTTAACCGCCACCGCCACATCCGACTCCAACGCCTGCCACTCCGCAAGAATCGCCTGCAGATTGGTTTCAATATCCGTAGCTTCTGCAGACATACCGGCGAAATTCTTTGACAGCACCTGCAGCGAGGCAACATCCGCCGTCAATCCGGTAATCTGTTGCTCGTCAGATTCAATCAGCTTCTTATCAGCGGTAATCTTGACACCATCAATAGCAATCACGGCGGTAGCCGCAATCACCGCAGGCCCAAGTACAAACCAGGTCAACGCACCTTCCGGGAATGCAGCAATGGTCGCCACAATACCCAGTGTCAGAGCAATACCATCGACAACCGCCAGCGTCACAATCGAAGCCGTTAGACTTTTGATTTCCGCTCTCAGGTTATCTATATCCTTATTGAGCTTATCAATCTGCGCCTGATCCGCCTTGGCATCTGCCGCCGACTTATCGGCAATAGTCTGCAGATTGGCCGCCAGTGTCGGCAGTTCGTCTTTAAAACTTTTAATCGCTGTCAGTGCACCACTGATAAAGGTGACCACCAGATTGAGCGTATTGTTAACATTGGTCAGGTCGGTATTGAGGGTCTGTAGAGCAGTTTTATTGGTGGGATCAGCCTCCAGAGTCTTGGCCTGAGCCTTGGCATCTTGCAAAAGCTGAGTAACCGTAGCGTTATAACTTTTAACCTCATCCGGCACATTTAACAGCCGTGCCATTACATTGTTTACCCAGGTCAAGGCACCGGCATCGGCAGCCTCAAATGCATTTTGAAAGTCTTTCCAATCTGGCGGGTTTTGACTGAGCGTAGGTAAACTTGAAGAGAGCACACTGGTAACCAATGTATTAACAGCCACAACGTTTTCCTTGTAGGTGGTCTGCTTAACTGCCAGTGATAGAGCATTTTTACTAATTGCTTGTGCAAGAGCCATAACGATATCCTCGATAATGTTTATGTAATTAATTGAGCTTCATATCCCTCGAAGCGCAGCAAGCCTAATCCAGTTGGCAACCGCTAAAACAGGAACAAACACACATAATGGCCGCTGGATGACATTGATCAGAGGTAGTGCACGAAGTGGCAATATAAGGGGTGGGGAGAAAGTAAAGTGGCGCGTATATTTGGATCTGGGATTTGAATTCCGGGAGATTTCTCCCTTTGGCCGGCTAAACCCATCAAATGCTGAACCGCCAGAACTGAAGAAAGAGACTGTGCATTGCCAACAGAAAAGCTGTAATCTTTAGCCTAAAAGAGACAAGAGCTGAACGCCTATGTCCGATTCTCAAATACATTTCTTTCGCGATGGTATTCACACCCATCTGGTATTGCCCGCGACCAGCCTATTGCAATGTATTCCCGAACTTAAAGAGACGTTGCAAGACAACCCCTGGGTGCGAATTGGCTGGGGCGACTTTCAGTATTACGGCTCGTCCGAGCAGACCCTGCTATCGGCAATCCGCGCCCTTCTTCTGCCAACCTCTGCAGTGATTGCCGTTCTGGGCATCAACAGCATTCGCGAACAGATAACCGCGACCAACCGCATTTATAGCATTGATAGCCATCCGGCAGTGGTTGAATCACTGGCGCGATTTATCTCCGGCTACTTTAAACAGAGCCCTGAAGGCCAACTGACTCAGGTCAGAGTGCGAGCTGATGGCGAAGTATTTTTTAAATCCCGCGGCACCTACATGATTATCAACACCTGCAATAACTGGACTTCCCGAGGCCTGCGAATTGCCGGACTGCGCTGCCTGCCGCTACTAAACTTTCTGCCCGGTCAGGTGGAAAAGTCAGTGCGCCGCAATGGTTACCTGCCACTTTTATAAGCTTTAAATTAAGGCTAGCTATTGATATTCCGCTAGCCGACCCCATTTCTAGAGATAACCAAACTTAGGAGTAACCACGTGGAACAGTATCGCGGAACAACCATTCTTTCAGTGCGCCGCAATGGCAAGGTCGTGATCGGTGGTGATGGTCAGGTCAGCCTCGGCAATACCATAATGAAAGGCAATGCGCGCAAAGTTCGCCGCCTCTACCAAAACAAAGTAATCGCTGGCTTTGCCGGCGGTACTGCAGATGCATTTACCCTCTTTGAACGCTTCGAAGCCAAGCTTGAGCAGCATCAGGGCAATCTGACCAAAGCCGCTGTCGAGCTGGCCAAAGACTGGCGCACCGACCGTATTCTGCGCAAGCTGGAAGCACTGCTGGCAGTTGCCGACAGCGAAGCCTCGCTGATTATCACTGGTAATGGCGATGTTATTCAGCCGGAAGATGATTTGATCGCGATCGGTTCTGGCGGCCCCTTTGCCCAGTCCGCGGCCCGCGCACTGCTAGATAACACCGATATGAACGCCCGCGACATTGTCGAACAGGGCCTCAAGATCGCCGGCGATATCTGCATCTACACCAATCACAATAGAACTATTGAAGAACTGGACAGCCATTCTTAAATAGACAGAAAATCAGGAATAACCATGTCACAAATGACCCCTAGAGAAATTGTTCACCAGCTAAACCGCCATATTATTGGGCAGGATGATGCCAAGCGCTCAGTCGCCATCGCCCTGCGCAATCGCTGGCGTCGCGCGCAGCTCGACGATGAGATGCGCAACGAGGTGACACCGAAAAATATTCTTATGATCGGCCCCACCGGTGTCGGTAAAACCGAGATTGCGCGACGCTTGGCACGACTAGCCAACGCCCCCTTTGTCAAAGTGGAAGCCACCAAATTTACTGAAGTCGGCTATGTCGGTAAAGATGTCGAGTCGATTATTCGCGATTTGGTGGAAACCTCAGTCAAGCAGGTTCGTGAACAGGAAATTAAGAAGGTAGAACAGCGCGCCATGGACTCAGCGGAAGAGCGAGTTCTTGATGTGCTGCTTCCCCCAGCTCGCGGTGCCGACGGGCAGACCGAGCAGGCCTCATCGACGCGACAGGTGTTTCGCAAGAAACTCCGTGAAGGTGCCCTCAACGACAAAGAGATCGAGATGGAACTCAGCCAGCCCACCGCCGGCGTAGAAATTATGTCGCCCCCGGGAATGGAAGAGATGACCTCCCAGTTACAGAATATGTTTAGCAATATGGGTCAGGGCAAAACCGCCACCCGCAAGCTCAGCGTTGCCGAAGCCCTTAAACATCTTAAGGAAGAAGAAGCGGCCAAGCTGATCAATGAAGAAGAGATTAAAACCCGTGCGGTCAATGCCGCCGAGCAAAACGGTATTGTCTTTCTCGACGAGATAGACAAAGTCTGCCGTCGCGGTGAAGCCAGCGGAGCCGATGTGTCCCGCGAAGGTGTTCAGCGTGATCTGCTGCCATTAATCGAAGGCAGCACCGTCTCCACCAAATACGGCATGATCAAAACCGACCATATTCTATTTATTGCCTCTGGGGCATTTCACCTTGCCAAACCCTCGGATCTAATCCCGGAACTGCAGGGTCGCCTGCCTATCCGTGTTGAACTGCACTCTCTTAAAATCAATGATTTCGAGCGTATTCTCACTGAGCCAAGAGCCTCCCTGACCAAGCAGTACCATGAACTGATGGGTACAGAGGATGTGGATATTTCATTTACCGAAGATGGGGTTCGACGCATTGCCGAGATCGCCTTTGAGGTCAATGAAGGTACTGAGAATATCGGTGCCCGCCGCCTGCATACGATTATGGAGCGACTGCTTGAAGAGATATCTTTTGAAGCCTCTGATCTCAGTGGCAACGATAAAACAATCACCATAGATAAAGCCTTTGTTAATGCACAGCTTGGTGAGTTGGCGGCCGACGAAGATCTGACCCGGTTTATTTTATAGCATGGGAAAATAAGTTATGGCTAAGCCTGTGATAGATAAGCCTGTAAAAGATAAGCCTGTAAAAGACAAGCCTTTAGACGCCAAGCTGCTCCCTAGCCGGATTGTTCTCAACCCGGCAAAAGATCTGCTGACCATAGAATATGCCGGCGATATCCGGCATGCCCTGCCCGCGGAATACCTGCGCGTGCTCTCGCATAGTGCGGAAGTGCGCGGTCATGGTCGCGGACAGGAAGTACTTCAGTACGGCAAGTCTCTGGTCACCATCACCGCGATCACTAAATCCGGCAACTATGCGATACAGATCAGCTTTAGTGACGGCCATGATTCCGGCATATACAGTTGGGACTATCTCTACGATCTGGGTGCCAACTATAAGACCCGCTGGGCAACCTATCTGCAAACCCTACAGCAGGCCGGCCAGTCCCGAGACCCGGATACTCAGGTCGTTAAACTGGTATAGCCGTTTATTACCCCACCATCAGCCCAAACAGCGAAAAGATTCTATGGGCACAATCATAAAATCAGCCTCAGGTTTTACCAGTATCAATACCTAAATGGTTAAACTCCGGCTACAATAGGCAGCCAAAATTTACCATAGCTGTGACTTTTATATATGTCTGAAAAGCCTGACAACACCACCCACTTTGGTTACAAAACCGTCAACACCGAAGAAAAAGCAGAAAAGGTTGCTGAAGTATTTCATTCGGTAGCCTCTAGCTACGATCTGATGAACGATCTGATGTCCGCGGGTATCCACCGCCTGTGGAAGCGCATGACCATCGAGATGTCTGGGGTGCGCCGCGGTCATAAGGTGCTGGATATCGCCGGTGGCACTGGTGATCTGGCGGCCAAGTTTTCACGGATTGTCGGCAGCGAAGGTCAGGTAGTACTGGCAGATATCAATGATTCCATGCTCAAAGTCGGTCGCGACCGTCTAGTAGATCGCGGTGTGGTCAACAATATCCAGTTTGCTCAGGCCAATGCTCAGTACCTGCCCTTTCCGGACAATACCTTTGATGTGATTACTATTGCCTTTGGTCTGCGCAATGTCACCGACAAGGATATGGCTCTGCGTTCCATGAACCGCGTACTAAAACCCGGCGGCAAACTGCTGGTACTGGAATTTTCCAAGCCACCGAGCACATTGCTTTCGAAAATATACGACAGCTACTCCTTTAGCCTGCTGCCCAAGCTCGGTCAGCTATTTGCCAAAGACAGTGACAGCTACCAGTATCTCGCCGAATCTATCCGTATGCACCCGGATCAGGAAACCCTTAAATCCATGGTTGAGAATGCCGGCTTTAGCAACTGCGACTACCACAATATGACCGGTGGCATTGTCGCCCTGCACCGTGGAGTTAAGCCCTAGTGATCTTTAATGCCATGCAGGCCAGCGCCTTTGAAGCAGCGGAAAAAATAATCAATGCCGCCCTTGAATACGACCCGGCAAGCCAGCGTCAAATCGCCGCACTCGAGGGTAAATTACTGCTAGTTGAGAGCACTCTGCCGCCACTCTCGGTGGCTATAGAAGCCACTACTAACGGCATTATGTTGCACAGCAACTGGCAGGACAGCGCCGACACAACGGTTAGCGGTTCGCTGATTGCGATGCTCAGTCTGGCGGTTAGCTCCGACCAGCATATCTCTTTTGCCGGAACCGGTATTAGCGTTACTGGAGACCTAGAGTTTCTTAGACAAATCAATGAGTTAATGCGCAATCTTGATGTAGATTGGGAGGGTGCATTAGCCACTATTATTGGCGATATTCCAGCACATCTACTGGCTAAACAGCTGCGCAGCAGCTCAAAAGCAGCGGCAGATGCCAGCCGCAGAGCGAAGTCTGCCGCCGCAGAAATAGCCCAGGAAGAGCTTCGCGCAACTCCCTCCGCCAGTGAGTATCAAGACTTCACTCAGCGGGTTCGCCACCTCTCCACCGAGGTTGAACGCGCCGCCGCCAAACTGAATAAAAGTCGTCAGCTAATCGAACAGTTACTGGCGGCAAAATCGGCCACTGACACCGACAAACCAGATAACAGTGCGCCGGAGACAAACCTTTGATTCGACTTCGCCGACTGTTAAAAATCATTCATGTGGTTTATCGCTATCGACTCGACAGCCTTATCGACAAAGATAAGCTGCCATTTTTAGCTCGACTGCTGCTCTCCCCTGCGGTTCTCTATGGCCGCCCCTCCGACAATCGCGGTGAGCGACTGCGCAAGGCGCTGGAAAGCCTGGGCCCAATCTTCGTTAAATTCGGTCAACTGTTATCCACTCGCCCAGATCTGGTGCCCGCGGATATCTGCACAGAGTTAGCTCAGCTACAAGATAATGTACCGCCCTTTAAATCAGCCAAGTTTCGTCAGATTGTTGAAGATGCACTGGGCAGCAGTGTCGACGAATTATTCCTTAGCTTTGAATCCGAGCCTCTCGCCTCCGCCTCCGTGGCTCAGGTTCATGCCGCCGTACTCAAAGATGGCAGCGATGTTGTGGTCAAAGCGGTGCGGCCAAATATCGCCAAGGTCATCGGCAAAGATATTGCACTGATGTACAGCCTTGCGCGACTGCTGGCCCGATACAGTCAGGACGGCCGCCGCCTGCGTCCGGTCGAGGTTATTGCCGACTATGAACTGGTGATCTACGACGAGTTAAATCTGCAGTCCGAAGGCGCCAACGCCTCGCTGCTGCGACATAACTTTGAAGGTTCACCACTGCTCTATGTGCCCGAGATAAACTGGGACTACTCCAACGAGAAAGTACTGGTAATGGAGCGTATTTACGGCACGCCAGTTACCAATATCGAAGATCTGAAAAACGCCGGCGTTAACTTTAAAACCTTGGCCGAGCGCGGTGTGGAAATCTTTTTTACTCAGGTATTTGAGCACAACTTCTTTCACGCGGACATGCACCCGGGCAATATCTTTGTCAATGCTAGCAATCCGGAGCAGCCCTCCTATATCGGCATCGACTGCGCAATTATGGGCTCACTAAGCAAAGATGATCAGTACTATATGGCGCGCAACCTAATCGCCATATTCAAGCGTGACTACCGTCAGGTAGCCGAGCTGCATATCCGCTCCGGCTGGGTTCCTGAAAGCACGCCGGTCAATGAGTTTACCAGTGCTATCCGCTCGGTCTGCGAACCTATTTTCCAGCGCCCACTGAATGAAATCTCTCTCGGCCATATGCTGATTAGCCTGTTTACCACTGCGCGACGCTTTAATATGGAAGTGCAACCATCGCTGGTGCTGCTGCAGAAAACCCTGCTCAATATTGAGGGTCTCGGTCGTCAGCTCTACCCGCAACTGGATCTCTGGACGACGGCGCAACCCTTTCTCGACAAGTGGCTGAAAGATCGTTATTCACCGAAAAATCTGTTTAAGCAGTTTAAGCGTTATGCGCCGGACTGGATGGAGCAACTGCCGGAAATACCGCCGCTGATTTATCAGGCCCTTCAGTCTATGCAAACCTCCAATCAGGATGCAGGCAAAGCTGTGGTCCCAACGGCACCAGCGACCCCTGCTAAATCCACCTTTACCCGTAAATGGTTCCCATGGATTGGTGGTGCAACCATCGGCTCTGGACTCTGTTTAGCCTTTCCAGAGACTGCCAATGCACTATCACGGCTTCCGGAGACCGGTATTATTCTGGTCGCTATAGGTTTGCTCATCTTGCTAGTGCGCTAGTTTTGATCTAGAACTACTGCCATAATTCACTTATTAATCAATAGAGTAATTTACCAATGAGTTTTCTCGACGAAATAGCATGGAACAGCGACGGTCTGATTCCTGCCATTGCCCAGGATGCGACTACCGGTCGCGTACTAATGGTTGCCTGGATGAATGCCGAAGCCCTGCAGCTTAGCGTCGACGAAAAGCACGCGGTTTACTGGTCCAGATCACGCAATAAGTTGTGGCGCAAAGGTGAAGAGTCCGGCCACAGACAACCGATTAAAGAGTTGCGCCTCGACTGTGACAACGATGTGATCGTTATGCAGATTGAGCAACTTGGCGGTATCGCCTGTCACACCGGCAGAGAGTCCTGTTTCTATCGTGTATTTGAAGATGGCCAGTGGAAAACTGTCGACGAGGTTTTAAAGAACCCCAAGGATATATACTCATGAGTAACAGCACTGATGTGTTAAAACAGCTCTGTGAAGTATTAGCAGCGCGCAAGCAGGCCTCTGCGGACAAGTCCTATGTTGCCAGCCTGCATCAGGCCGGGCTAAATAAGATTCTCGAAAAAGTCGGTGAGGAGAGTGTTGAAACTATCCTCGCCGCTCGCGACGCTGAGGTTAGCGGCAACAATGAGAAGCTTATCTATGAAACCGCCGATCTCTGGTTTCACAGTTTGGTAATGCTCTCGCATCTAGGTGAAGACGCGCAGGCGGTGATCAGCGAACTGGAAAGACGTTTTGATCTTTCAGGCCTTGATGAAAAGGCCTCGCGCTAAGCTACAATTAAATTACACAGTATTTACACACCAATAAAATATCTAATGGAGAATTAAGATGGGTTTTGGATGGCAGGAACTACTTATTATTTTGGTTATTGTTGCGTTGATTTTTGGCACCAAAAAATTGCGCGGCATTGGCACTGATCTCGGCGGTGCTGTTAAAGGTTTTAAGGATTCAGTGACTTCCGGTGAAGCTGATTCGACTGAATCTAACTCAGCTGAAAAGACCGCTGATAGCGCTGAAGAGCAAAGCACAGACGCTAAAAAAGAATCTGCTGAGTAACCTGATGGAGATCTCTCACATTCGTTCGAGATGACAGCTAGTAGTAACCCGTCACCCCAGCGAAGGAACGTCACCTCAGCTTGTGGGCGTCATCCCAGCGAAGACTGGGACCTATTGAATTACGCTACCAGCCCTAGAGATACTGGCTTTCGCCAGCATGACGGGTACGCTGTCATCCCGACAGAGCAAAGCGACGATGAATCTCAGGAGATAAACGCATAAAACATGTTTGATATCGGCTTTTCAGAACTGCTCTTAATAGGGCTTGTCACCCTGCTGGTGATGGGACCCGAACGCCTACCGCAAACCGTGCGTAGCGTCTCCCTGTGGATTGGCCGCCTCAAGCAGATGGTCAGCAAAGCCCGTAAAGATCTTGAGCAGGAAGTCGGCATGGATGATATCCGCCAGCAACTGCACAATGAGCAGATAATGCGCGAGCTCAATGAAAGCAAAGAGCACCTTGAAGAAAGCTACAATCAGGCCTTTGACAAAGACCTCGGCGAAGATTTTGATCGGGCATTGGAAAACCCTTTTGCAGAGCCCTTAGCTGATAAAGAGCCCTTAGCCAGTGAAGAGCCCTTAGCTGATGAAGAGCCCTTAGCTGATAAAGAGCCCTCAGCCAGTAAAGAGCCTTTAGCCGATAAAGAGCCCTTAGCTAACGAAGAGCCCTCAGCGTCTTTTAATAAAGAGCCCTCAGCGTCTAGTAATAAAGAGCCCTCAGCGTCTCTTAATAAAGAGCAACCCAAAAATGACTGAAGACAAGCTCGACAGCCAACCCTTTATGGCTCACCTGATCGAATTCAGAGACCGCATGCTGCGCGCAGTCGCCTCCGTCGTGGTTATCTTTATCGGCCTATTCTCATTTAGTAACGAACTCTACCTCTACGTCTCCGAGCCACTCCGCCAGTACCTTCCAGAATCATCGACCATGATCGCCACCGATGTGGCCTCGCCATTTTTAACGCCATTTAAACTGACCCTGGTGTTATCCATGTTCGCCGCCATGCCCTATATTTTGTATCAGGTCTGGGCCTTTGTTGCGCCGGGGCTGTATAAGCGCGAAAAGAAAATTGTTATTCCACTGTTTATGTCCAGCGTATTTCTGTTTTACGCCGGCATGGCCTTCGCCTACTACGTTGTCTTCCCTCTGGTATTTTTGTTTTTTACCAGCGTCGGCCCAGACGGCATTGCCATCATGACCGATATCCGCAGCTATCTGGATTTTGTTCTAAAACTGTTTTTTGCCTTTGGTGTCAGCTTCGAAATTCCTATCGCCGTGGTTATTCTGTCGTGGATGGGCGCAGTTGATCCGGACAAGCTAGCCAAAAAACGTCCCTATGTTTTTGTCTGCTGTTTTATCTTTGGCATGCTGCTAACACCACCGGATATTCTCTCCCAGACATTGCTGGCGATTCCGATGTGGATGCTATTCGAAGTGGGTATTTTATTTGGCCGCCTGATTGTGCCCAAAGAGGAAGAAAAAGAGGAAGCAACCTAGCTAAAATCTAGGACCCAGCCTCAGCCAAAACCTTATAGGCATCGATAACCGACTGGGGCGCCTGCACCAACTCCACCAACACACCCTCGGCAGATAGGGGAAACTCATCATTGCCCTTGGGGTGAACAAAGCACACATCGTGACCTGCGGCCCCTTTGCGAATGCCTCCGGGGGTAAAACGCAATCCCTGCTCTGATAACCAGGCTACCGCAGCCGCCAAATCATCCACCCACAAACCCACATGGTTGAGTGCCGGGCTATCTACTCGCGGTCGCTTTTGTGGATCCAATGGCTGCATTAGATCCACCTCAACAGCGGTAGCCCCTAAACCCAGCTGACAGATATCTTCATCGACATTCTCAGCCTCGCTAACAAAGCTATCCCTACAGGTTAAACCGAGCAGGTCGACCCAAAAACGCCGCAGGCAGTGCTTATTCGCACCGCCAACGGCAATCTGTTGAAGCCCCAAAATAGAAAATGGTCGTGAACTGGACAAAACTAACTCCTTTAGTATTGATTCAGGTACTGCTTTTAAAAACCCTATTAATCAGCGGGTATAGGACTGCTCGAACGTATCGATAAATGCGCCCAACATATCCGCCGGTAGATCATTGATGCCCGCCGCGGCCTCACGGCCACCACCAGTCGGGAACTGCATACAGAGTGCCGCAGCACCCTTTTTATTATTCAGTGGTGCACGGACACTGACCAGATAGTTACCATTGGCTTTTTCAGTCAATACCGCATGGGCGCGATCTGGATTCTGATTAGTCAGGTCATTGCTGTAGACACCGCTAACACGACGCGCCCAGCTGGCATTGGGCAATACAAATACCGCCACCGAATCGGTCGCCTTCAAGGGCTCGGTAGACTGAGCAGAGTTGAGATCCTGATGGTAGCCAGTTTCAAGTTTGTCGTACTGCTCGGCATTACCGGAGATAAAGTCAAAGGGACTCTGATAGTTGCTTAACAAACGATAGAGATCGTCGGGCTTAAAGTGCAGCTCATTAAGATCTGAACCATAGCCATTGTAGTTAATATAGATACCCAGATTCTCCAACAGAGTGGCCTGCTGCTCCGAGAAATTTAAATTCTTCATAAGACCCTGAGCGGACTTCTTAAGATTATCACCAAAGGTACCTACCACTGCCCACTCCTGAAACGCACCGCGCATATAATGGTTAACCAGAAGACTGGTGCAGACATCGGGCGATTCATTAATCATCGATTTCAGCGCTGAGGACTCGGGCACCTTGCCGGGAAAATGGTGATCCACATAAAACACCTCGGCGCCAGCATCCAACACCCGAAGCAGGTCGTCGTGGTTTTTATCCATAGACACATCTAAAACCGTAATACGGTCACCGGCCTTGGCATCGACCCGCTTCAGCAGATTGATATCGCGCTTAACACCAGTGATCAACTCAGCATTTTCTCGCGGCTCAGCAAATCGCAGCTGTAAGAGAGCGCAGATGCCATCGGCATCGCCATTAAAAAGATCGTAATCGGCCATAGATTCCTCAGGTTTTAAATATATTCGGTCGTTTGAAACTGTCGGGCGAGCAAAGTATTAACAATGGCGCCTAAACAGAAAATTTTCTGAGCCAAATAATGACCGCACATCCCAAACAGGTCAAGGCCTGAGACCCTATATTTATAGGCTCTAAAAGGTCTTTTTACTCGGAATTAGAAAAATGGGCGTGATCCAATCGGCCGGTAATGGCCTCAAAAAACATCCGAAAATCAGCCATCAAACTATAGAGAGGATAGGTGAAGGTTGCGGGTCTGTTTTTCTCAAAGAAAAAGTGCCCAACCCAAGCAAAGAAATAACCCAGTACCGGAAGCAGAAAAAGCATCTGCCACTGCCCCAGAATCAAAGCTGCTATCAGAAATACAATAACCAGACTGGTGCCCAGATAATGAAGTTTTCGCGAGACCGGGTTTGAATGCTGCCCCAGATAAAAAGGATAAAAGCTTTTAAATGTTGTGTATTGTTTACTCATAACTTCCCTCGCTATTCAGTTCAATTTGACGCTGAATCTCTCTGGCAATCAACCATAATCGATCCTGCCCCCAGAGCGCTAAAATCTGCTCACCACTCTGATCAGTAAGGCGAAAGCTGGGAACACCCCAGAGACCTGCAGCGTACATTGTCTGCCGATTGTCCTCGAGTATATCCTGCCAGTCCGACTGCGCCAAAATACCCCTGGCCTGGGACCAATCGAGACCGGCACGCTCCACCACTGTTTGCAGCCCCCGATCTGTATTCGTATTAATGCCCTCAGCAAAGGCGCAACGGAGAAAACTCGACAATAGCTCAACGCCCCTGCCCTGAGAACAAGCCCAGGGGTAGAGAGCGTAACAGCGCCTAACCGGCTCACCCACAGGGTCATAGAACTTTCCAAAGGGAACACCGGCTTCACGGGCCTCCCGCGCGGTATCGGAAAAAATATACAGACCCTTCTCCCGGGTCACTGGCACACCACGCATAACCATTGGCAGAACCGGGCAGAGCACCAACTCAACATGGGTCTCTGTGGCCAATTTGACCGCTCGATCAAAACAGATCGCCGTGTAGGGACTGCGCAGAGAGAGGTAGACTTCAAGCCGCAGACTGGCGTTATCTTTTAAGGGGCCAGCTTGAATAGCTGGACGCGGCGCCAACAGATTTTTCTGTGGATTGTATTCAGCACCCAACTGTTTAAGACGCGTTTCCAGATAATGGAGACGATCAACACCCCAGTACCATTCCCCAGCATAATAAAACATCGCGCCGGCGTAGTGACCGAGCGTCTTGCGACGGGCATTACCGGCCTCCACCCGGGCCGCAATATCACTCGCAGAGGCAATGCCATACTCCGCCGCCAGAGACTCCAGAGCGGACTTATCCCCTGCCCAGAGTGCCCGCCCTACCTCAGCGGCACGGTTAATCAATCCACGGTTATCCTGAGCAGCGAGAATCCCCAGAGCCAGATCCGCAAGATTTTTATCGAGGGTAGATTCCGAGTTCGACTTGAGTGTGGGAAAAGAGAGACCATAATGGGGTGCAACAGAAGATGCATCATAACCGGACAGCGCTGCGAGCAATTCTGGCTCTGGCAGGTTTTTACCCTCCGGAGCACTGACCAGATAACAGACCAGTTCAATATCATAGGTCTCCAACAGAGGCTTTAGCAGCTGGGCGGCGAGATAACTGTAACTATCATCAATCTGATAGAAGTACTCCACCCTATGCCGAGCAGCCGCTTTGCAGCGCTGCTTTTCAAACCTCTTACGCCGTTTAAGCAAGCGCTGTGGACTGAGCATGTGACTGATAAGCATCGAGGCAAGCCAGCGTCGAAATGGACTATGGTTCATAGTCGAAGCACCGCCCTGCTCTTGAAAATTTTTAGACATTTATCGCACCCCTAAAACACTAGCTATGGTATTTTTTTATTGCACTTTTATGGGTATCTTAGCAGCCTCTATTCAACCCCTATTCAACTCCTAGTCAAGAGCCGTTCAGGCTGTAACTCTATTGACACCATGCCTGCCAACATGTAACTCTGCAAGTACTAAGATTTAGTTCGAGAGACCCAGACCCCAATGCCGCAAGTAGATAACAGTTCCAGTAAACCCGATGGTCGCCGAATGCGCAGCAATCGCAGTCGCCAACTGATTATCGCATCGATGCTGGAGCTTATTAAACAGGGCAATCTTGTACCCACCGCTCAACAGGTGGCAGACCATGCCAATGTCGGTATTAGATCGGTATTTAGGCATTTTGAAGATATGGAGAGTATTTTCGAAACCGCCAATGAACTCCTCCATAGAGAATACCGCGGTCTATTTATCGGCGGCGATCGCAGCGGCAAACTTCAGGAGCGCATACTCCACGCCACTGAATGTCATGCCAATGCCTATGAGACGATGAGCAATATGATTCTGTCCAGCGCCGCGCGCCGTTGGAATTCCAAGGTGTTACAAAAAAGTTATGTCGCCAATCAGCATCAGCTGCGCAAAGATCTCGATGAATGGCTACCGGAACTGGAGAATCTTTCAGAGAGCAAGCGTCAGGCCGTTGATGGTATAGCCTCCTTTGAAATGTGGCACCGTTTAAGGAATATTCAATCTTTGAGCAAAACTGACAGTATTGAAATTATTGTCGAGATGCTTGAAGCATTAATCTGTTGATAACAAAACCGACAATCTGAATAGAGTAAAAACTATGATAATAACTTTTCTCAGATACAGCCTTCCTCTTATCCTTGCCTGCAACCTGTTGCCCGCCCAGGCAACGGTTAACCAATTAGTCGACCGTGAGTCTATCTCCAATCCCCAGAGCCAGTGGCTCAGCTATGGTCGGGATTATCAAGAGCAGCGCTTTAGCCCTCTGGAACAGATTAATCGCGACAATATTAAGCAGCTCGATCTGGCCTGGTCATTTAAATTTTCCACCGCCCGGGGAATGGAAGCCACACCGCTGGTTCACAACGGCATTATCTATATCAGTACCGGCTGGAGTCATGTTCATGCACTGGATGCCCGAACCGGCGAGCAACTCTGGCATTACGATGCCCAAGTCGCTAAATCTCATCTAGCCAAAACCTGCTGTGGCCCAGTGAATCGTGGCGTAGCCCTCTGGCAGGGAGACAGCGACACAGAATTGCAGGTATTTTTTGGCGCGCTGGACGGTCGTTTAATCGCTCTAAATGCCATGACCGGCGCAGAGAACTGGTCGGTTCAGACCACCCCCACCGATGGCAATTACAGTATTACTGGCGCACCCAGAGTAGTGCCGCGAGTTGTTAATGGTCTCGATAAAGGCATGGTCATTATCGGCAATGGTGGCGCCGAACTGGGTGTACGTGGTTTTGTCAGCGCCTACGACGTAAAAACCGGCGAACAGATCTGGCGCTTCTACACCGTTCCCGGCGATCCCAATAAGCCTCAGGAAAGTCCGGCACTGGAAGCGGCTGTCGAAACCTGGAGTGGCGACTACTGGTATCAAAATGGCGGCGGCGGTGGCACCGCCTGGGACTCTTTGGTCTACGACCCGGAACTGGATTTAATCTATATAGGCACAGGCAATGGCTCGCCATGGAATCGTGACTTGCGCAGCCCCGGCGGTGGAGACAACCTCTACCTAAGCTCTATTGTCGCCCTGCAAGCAGGCAGCGGTGACTATGTCTGGCACTATCAGGTGACCCCACAGGACAACTGGGATTCCACAGCCACTCAGCAGTTGGTACTGGCGGAACTGGAGATTGAAGGCAAGTCCCGTTCGGTGATTATGCAGGCACCCAAAAACGGTTTCTTCTATGTACTGGATCGGATCACCGGCGAACTGCTCTCGGCCGATCCCTTTACCCATATCACCTGGGCCAGTCATGTGGATATGGACACCGGGCGGCCGGTGGAAACCAAGTATGCCGACTATCAAAGCTTTGGCTCTACCTATATCTGGCCCTCCCCCTACGGCGCTCACAACTGGCAGCCAATGTCGTTCAGCAGTAAAACCGGCCTGATGTATATTCCGGTACAAAATATTCCCGGTTATTTTAGTGCTCAGGACTCAGTGGTCTACAGAGTAGATCGCTGGAACACCGGTTTAGACCTCAATGAATCCCGCGACCCAAAAAGCTGGGTCGCTGCCAAAGCCTCAATGGATGCTCTGGTCTATGGTGAACTTGTCGCCTGGGACCCAATAAAGAAACAGCGCGCTTGGCAGGTTCGTCACGACAAACCCTCCAACGGAGGTATCCTGAGTACCGCCGGCGATCTGGTTTTTCAGGGCACCTGGGATGGCACCTTTGCCGCCTATGATGCGGACAATGGCACTGCCCTTTGGCAGTACCAATCCGATAGCGCCATTCTTGCCGGCCCGATCAGTTATGAATTGGATGGCGAACAGTATATTGCCGTAGCTCAGGGCAGCGGCGGCACAGTGATGCTGACGGTTGGCGATGAGCTAAAGCGCAATCAGGTTAATCAGAATAAATTACTGGTCTTTAAACGCGGCGAGTTTAATCAAACCCGAGCGCTGGACTCGACTCTTTCTCCAACTCTGGCTCCAACTCTGACTCCAACTCTGGCCACTATTCTGGCACTGGGACATACAGCAGAAACCAACCCCGAAATCATTAAAAAAGGCGAGGTACTCTATGGACAGAACTGCGCCGCCTGCCATGGCATCAGCGCCAAAAGTAACCATATAATCCCCGACCTACGCTATATGAGTGAGCAGACCCACAGCGACTTTAGTGGCATTGTGCTGGGTGGTGCCTATGCTCACAAAGGAATGATTGGTTACTTTGAAACCCTCAGCCTTGATGACTCGGAAGCGATCCATGCATTTTTAGACCACAAGCAACAGCGCTTGCCCGAGATGCTTGAGATGAGCTTTCTGCAGAAAATTGAATACTGGTTTGTCTACTGGAGTGCCAGACTCGGGGAGAAATACCCCGACCTACTAAATGCCACCCGCGATCTAATGATGTGATCGCGGTGCGGCCAACACCAGTTAGGAATTACTCTTCAGCCGATAGAACTTCATGGCCCGATCACGGACCGAACCGACCCGCAGATTTAAAATATCCAATAGATAGTTCTGATAGAGCCGCCATGGGGCTTTGGCACCCTGCTTGGGAAATTGATCTATAGCGCGATCCACATAGCCCGAGGATAAATCCAAAAATGGAATACGCTCCATCTGCGGATCATTAATTCTCGGCACACAGTATTGATAACCATGTTTATCCATATAGCTGAGTAGACGGCAGACATACTCGCTGGTCAGATCACATTTTAAAGTCCAGGAAGCATTGGTGTATCCAGCAGCGAGAGCAAAGTTTGGCACGTCGCTAAACATCATCCCCTTGTAACCCAGTGTCTCGGGAATCTTTACCGGCTGCCCATCAACGGTGAGCTGCATGCCGCCGAGAACCAATAACTCCAGACCGGTGGCACTAATAATAATATCCGCCTCGAGAAAATCGCCGGACTTTAACTGAATACCCTCTTCGGTGATACGCTCTATATGATCAGTGGCTATGCTGGAACTGCCCTCCCGCAGAGAGCGAAACAGATCCCCATTGGGCACCAGACAGAGACGCTGATCCCAGGGCTTGTAGCTGGGATTAAAGTGGGTATCTACATCATAGTCATCACCGAGCCAGTGGCGCGCAGATTTGCGCAAGAGCTTTTTGACCAGTGTCGGATAGCGCCGACTCATCTGATACATCAGTGCCTGCAAGCTGACATTTTTCCAGCGGGTTAAACCATAGGCGACTTTTTCCGGCAATATTTTACCCAGTGCTCGGCTGACCATATCACTATCCGGCCGCGAGATCACATAGGTCGGTGAACGCTGGAGCATGGTGATATGGGCAGCTGTCTTGGCCATTGAGGGCACCAGCGTAATCGCGGTAGCACCACTGCCAATAATCACCACCTGCTTGCCGCTGTAATCGAGATCTTCTGGCCACTGCTGGGGATGGATTAACTGGCCCTTAAACTGCTCGGCACCGGGGAAATCTGGCGTATAGCCCTGGTCATAGCGGTAATAACCGGTACAGCTATAGATAAAGCTACAGGTGACTGTTTCAAATTCGCTGTCATCTCCTACTCTTTCAATGCTTAGGGTCCACTGGGCCGTACTGCTATCCCAGTCCGCCGAGATTACTCGACGCTGGTATTGAATATGCTTTTCTATCCCGTATTCGGCAGCTGTCTCATGGATATAGTTTCGAATAGCCGTACCATCGGCAATGGCTTTTTTATCCCGCCAGGGCTTAAAGGCATAACCCAGGGTGTGCATATCAGAATCGGAGCGAATGCCGGGATAGCGAAACAGATCCCAGGTACCGCCCATGGATTCGCGGCTTTCGATAATACTAAAGGTTTTATGGGGCTGATTGCGGGTCAGATGGCAGGCTGCACCTATTCCAGATAGTCCAGCGCCGATTATTACTACATCAAAGTGATTCATAGACAGCCTTTTCTTCCAGTTTAAACTGGCATTTTTAGGGCTGAACGGACCTTCCAGGATGTCTCTGCAGAGACATAATTAAAATGGCCACCAGCCTTTTACAGATCTATCGAGACTTTTAGTGCATTTTTGTAACTGGGCATTATAGGTTTCAGTTTGTCTTTTAACCTTAGCGGCAACGCCCGTTAAAAAGCTCTTCTTTTTATAGGTGCCCCGTTTATAACCCCCCCAACCCTCATGGTATGCCAGATATTGTTTATAGGCATCCCATTTCGAAATGCCGAGGTTTTTATGGGTCTTGTCCGTGTACCAGCCGACAAAATTTATTGCATCGGCAAAATTATCGCGGTCGTGACTCCAGTTTCCGGTGTCGCGGCGATAGTCATTCCAGGCTGGGTTCTGCGCCTGAGCGTAGCCATAGGCCGAGGACTTGCGCGGCAGAGGAATAAACAAAAAGGTCGGTCGGTCGGGACGAACTTTTGCCCGAAAACTCGACTCCTGTTTAATAATCGCCATCATTAAGCCTATGGGTGTGCCCCAGCGCTTGTTAGCTTTGCGCGCGGCTTTATACCAATCCGTTTCACCCTTAAATATTTTGCACACATTTTCCACCTGACTGGGCTTGTAGGTAGCACAGCCAGAGAGGGTAAAAACGAGAGCGATAATAAGGAGTCGATTGTTAGGCATAAGATTGAAAGTTGATGATTTTTGCCCAGTTTACAGCATTCTAATGATTAATTAAGGCTAATTGGCCAACCTAAAAGCACCTCTCACTGTTTTATCTTTGCTCGCCCGCCCCTATAATCGGTGGCTTAATTTATTGATCAGGCGACAACCATGAGCACAGTGCCAGAACAGGCAAACAACTATATCTTTACCGGAACCTGCCGTGCCGGCAGTGGTGTTGTCGCTGCAGTAACCGGCTTTCTCGCCCAGAGAGACTGCTATATCTGTGCCCTTGAACAGTTTGATGATGAATCAACCGACAAGTTTTTTATGCGCGCAGTATTTCGCCCTCAGGAAAACTCGCCCTCTATCGAAGATATTAAAAGTGACTTTACTGAAGTCTCCGCAGCCTTTGCTATGGAATGGAAAATTCATGACCCCAAGGTTGCAGTAAAAACCCTGCTGATGGTCTCCAAATACGACCACTGTCTTGACGATATTCTCTACCGCCGTCGCAAAGGTGAGTTCAATATGGAGATCACCGCCGTGGTATCCAATCATCTGGATCTACGCCCCATGGTTGAGCGAGAAGGTGTCCGCTTTATTCACCTGCCGGTGACACCGGATACCAAATCCCAACAGGAACAGCGGTTGTTAGAAATTGTCGAGGAAACCGGCACCGAACTGGTGGTATTAGCCCGCTATATGCAGATTCTCTCGGACAACCTGACCCAACAGCTGTCCGGACGCTGCATCAATATTCACCACTCATTCCTGCCCGGCTTTAAGGGTGCCAAGCCCTATCACCAAGCCTATGATCGAGGGGTAAAACTGATCGGTGCCACCGCCCACTATGTGACTTCAGATCTTGATGAGGGGCCAATTATTGAACAGGTATTAACCCGCGTCGACCACAACTACAAGCCCGAACAGCTAGTGCGCGTAGGTCGCGACAATGAATGTATGGCACTGGCAAAAGCGATTACCTACCATATTGAACGACGGGTTTTTCTCGACGGCAATAAAACGGTGGTTTTCCTAGCAGGTTAAGGGAAGCAGGTTAAGGGAAGCAGGTTAAGAAGAGTCAGTGAAAGAGCCGGTTAAACCAGCTCAACAACTCCGGGCTTTAACAGAACACGTTTACTCTTATACAGAGTACCCAGCGCCTGCTTGTACTTTTTCTTCGAGACTTTAAAGGTAGCGTAAATCTCTTCCGGCGCACTTTTATCGGTCAGGGTTGACTGGCCGCCAGAAGCTTGCAGATGCTGAATAATCTGCTCACCCAAATCGTGATCGCCCTGCAGTGTCGCCTGACTTATAACCAGATCAATTTTTCCATCACTGCGAATACTCTTGATAAACCCGGGTAACCGCTCACCAATCTTCAACGGTCTAAAGGCATCACCGCGGAAAATCAAACCCAGATACTTATCATTGATAACCGCCTTGTAACCCAGATCAGTACGACCGGCAATCAGCAGATCCACCGCCTGACGGGGCTTTAACCAAACCGACTCCTCCTCAAGATGATCCTGTAGTCTTGTGGTCGCGGCAATGCGGTCGCTATCCTCATCGTGGAACACATAGACCACATAGGAATAGCCCTCTTCCATAGGCTTTTGCTGTTCGCTGTAGGGAACCAACAGGTCTTTCGACAGACCCCAATCCATAAAGGCACCGGCATTGTTGATATCTATAACTTTAAGCATCTCGCAGCGACCCACTTCGACCTTGGGGGTTTCAGTGGTGGCGATTAACAGATCTTCTGAATCGAAGTAGAGAAATACATTGAGCAAGTCGCCAATCTCGCAATCTTCAGGAACATAGCGCACAGGCAATAAAATCGTACCCAAATCATCGCCATCCAGATAGACACCAAAGTCTACCTCTTTAACGACCTCTAACTTATTGAACTTGCCAACTTCTACCATGCTGTAAAACCGCTTAAAATTATTGAACGCCCAAATCACCAAGAATCATCGAAAGTCATCAAACGTTTTCAGGCTTAAATTCGCCGCGGCAGTATACAGCAGTTAGTCTTCAGATACAGATTCAGCCGGCTGTTCCCTAAGCTGCTCAACAGTCGGCTCGGCAGAATCATTATTGGACTCGGCAATGGCCTTTTCCAGATAGGTAATAAAATCGCCCACGGTAATAAAAGACTCGATATCCTCATCGGTGATATCAATTGAAAACTGATCCTCAAAATCCATAGCCAGAGAGAGTTTCTCCAGTGAATCGACTTTAAGGTCATCCAACAGCATTTCAGCATTGACCTCAGTAACCTTGCCGGCTTTTTTGACTGCATGATTATCCAAGACTGCTTCGAAGACAGTTTCGGTAACCGTTAGCTGATCATTATTATCCATAATTACTTTTCGCCTTTTCCATAAGTGAGAGAGTATCTAATTCCTAAGAATCTTTTTAAAAGTAGCCTAGAAAAACTCGCTGCACCAAGTGATTTCAACAATTGAAAATTAAACATGCCTATATAGACTATAGTTGTACCTGTTTATCGCTGCAGATATAAAACAGCCCTTCCAATACGGGATAACGCGAGATATACCAGACACCCCAGTGACTAGGATCATTAAACGAGCAAACAGATGAAAATATTTTCTAGCCCCGGCTTTGGCAATGTCTGGGTACTGACCCTAAGCAACGCCATGGCCGCCTCGATCATGACCCTAATGATACTGGTTGGCAGCCTGGTTGGCGCCGAACTGGCCCCCTCCGCAGAATGGGCCACCCTACCCATAGCCCTCACCGTAATTGGCACTGCAGCGAGCATCCTGCCAGCCACAGCCTGTATGCAAAAACTGGGTCGCAAGTACGCGTTACTGGCATTTATGGCACTGGGCACTTTTGCCTGCGGGCTGGCTAGCAGCGCCCTCGAACAACAGAGTTTTATATTATTTTGTATTGCCGCAGTACTGCTCGGCTCAACCAATGCCGCACTGCAACAGACCCGCTTTGCCGCCATGGAATCCGTTGCCCCGGAATATGGCCCAAACGCAGCATCGCTAATGATGTGTGGTGGTATTCTCGCCGCTATTATCGGCCCCGAACTGGCGGTTGCCGGCGTCCACTTAACCCCAGTCGACTATCAGGGCTCCTACTGGCTGGCTGCAGCAACGGTTGTATTAGCGGCTTGCTTATTAACCCTCTACAAACCCACCACCACCGTAGCCAAGCAACAGACCGCTACTGCCCGCTCAACAGTAGAGATAATCCGCAACCCAACATTTATCTTAGCCCTGACCAGCGGCGCGGTGGCCTTTGTGGTGATGTCATTTGTCATGACCGGCACACCTATAAGCATGCACCATGTCTATGGTCATTCGCTGATTGATACCAAATGGGTGATTCAGAGCCATATAGCAGCAATGTTTCTGCCATCCCTAATTGCCCCCCTGCTGTTCAAGAAACTCGGCATAAGAGGCTTAATGGTGGCCGGACTGGCCTGTTACTGCGCAACAGTCGCCATCGGCTATTTCGATATCAGTGTTAAAGGCTTCTGGATGCAGCTGGTACTACTGGGAATCGGCTGGAATTTTCTTTTTGTTTCGGGAACCGCACTTCTACCGAGAACCTATGAAGAGCGAGATAAGTTTAAGGGTCAGGCGATCAACGACCTAACCGTATTTACCTTTCAGGCTTTGGCCTCACTGTCCGCAGGATGGGCGCTCGGCTTGATCAACTGGCAACAGATACTACTGATCTGTCTGCTGCCAATCGCAATAATGCTAGTGTTATTAGTAACGGAAGGAAGAATCAGTCGCCGCGATAGACACAGCCACTAGTACAGGTCTCTTTAATAGTAATGCAGCTAAGCAGAGGCAAGTTAGGCTTTAGCTTGTTCCAGATCCAGATCGCCAGATTTTCACTGGTCGGATTTTCAAGCCCCTCAATATCATTGAGATAATGATGATCCAGCTGCTCATAGATAGGCGCAAACGCCTTCTTGATATCACCAAAGTCAATAACCCAACCACTGGTATCGCCAATCGGCCCTTCGACATGGATAGACACCATAAAAGAATGGCCGTGCAAACGCGCACATTTATGTCCCTCAGGAACATTGGGAAGACGATGAGCCGCCTCGACATTAAATTCTTTGTAAATCTGCATTTTTACTACTTTAGAGGACTAATTAGGGGGCATATCTTAGGGCTGAATAAACTATATGTATATAGTGTTAGAAAATGTTTGACAGCTATCCTCAATTCAGTAGAATGCACTCCTTCTTTCAGGGGGTGGTTAGCTCAGCTGGTATAGCATCGCCCTTACAAGGCGAGGGTCACAGGTTCAATCCCTGTACCACCCACCATTAGAGAAAATGCTTTCACGGACCGGTAGTTCAGCTGGTTAGAATGCCGGCCTGTCACGCCGGAGGTCGCGGGTTCGAGTCCCGTCCGGTCCGCCATTA
>JAQWGK010000021.1 GCA_029238255.1 Porticoccaceae bacterium
CACCTCTATATCAATTCTCCCGGCGGATCAGTTACCGCTGGTATGTCTATTTACGACACCATGCAGTTTATTAAGCCAGATGTAAGCACTATGTGTATTGGTCAGGCTGCAAGTATGGGTGCTTTCCTATTAGCTGCCGGTGCTGAGGGCAAACGTTACTGCCTCCCCAATTCAAGAACCATGATCCATCAGCCCAGTGGCGGTGCTCAGGGTCAGGCGACTGATATTCATATTCAGTCCCAGGAAATTCTCAAGATCAAGTCGCGCCTAAACAATCTGATGGCCAAGCACACCGGTCAGCCAGTTGAGAAAGTGACCGAAGATACTGAACGCGATAATTTTATGAGTGCAGATGAATCTAAAGCCTACGGGTTGATAGATGACGTTCTGGACAATCGTGGATAGAGACGCTAGTCTTTGGTTTATAGGTTGTTGTTTTTTATCGGTTTTGTGGGATTTTCGGGAGTTAGGTTATGAGTGATAGTGACACTATAGATGAAGGCGGAAAGCTGCTCTTCTGTTCATTCTGTGGAAAAAATCAGAATGAAGTGCGCCGTCTAATCGCAGGCCCGTCTGTCTATATCTGTGATGAATGCGTGGATCTCTGCAACGATATTATCACCGAAGAATCTGTGGTCGCCGACTCCGGTGATAGCAGCGATCGACTGCCAGTGCCCGCTGAAATCAAAGGCAATCTCGATGAGTATGTTATCGGCCAGGAGCGCGCCAAAAGAATTTTATCGGTAGCGGTTTACAACCACTACAAGCGACTGCAGGTTAGCGAAGGCAGTTCTGATAGTTCCAGTGTTGAGTTAGGCAAAAGTAATATCCTGCTAATTGGTCCAACTGGTAGTGGTAAAACCCTGCTAGCTGAAACCCTCGCGCGTATGCTCAATGTTCCCTTCACCATTGCTGATGCAACAACCCTTACCGAAGCTGGTTATGTGGGTGAGGACGTTGAGAATATTATCCAAAAGCTATTGCAGAAATGTGATTACGATGTTGATAAGGCTCAGCGCGGTATTGTCTACATTGATGAGATCGATAAGATTTCCCGCAAATCAGATAACCCTTCTATAACCCGAGATGTTTCCGGTGAAGGTGTTCAGCAGGCATTGCTGAAACTGATTGAGGGTACAGTGGCTTCAGTTCCTCCTCAGGGTGGTCGTAAGCATCCCCAGCAAGAATTCTTGCAGGTTGATACATCGAATATCCTGTTTGTCTGTGGCGGCGCATTTGCCGGACTTGAAAAAGTTATCCGCGAGCGTTCAGAGAAGGGCGGTATCGGCTTTAAAGCTGAGGTTAATAGTAAAGACAGCCAGAAGTCGATTGGTGAGACTCTGCTTGATGTTCAGCCTAGCGATCTTATTGGCTACGGTTTGATTCCGGAATTTATCGGTCGTCTTCCCGTTGTGGCAACCCTAAAAGAATTGGATCGTGATGCGCTGGTCAATATTCTAGTCGAGCCAAAGAACGCCCTGTTTAAACAGTATCAGGCGCTGTTTGGTATGGAAGATGTCGAGCTCGATCTGCGTCCCGATGCACTAAATGCAATTGCCGACAAGGCCATTGAAAGAAAGACCGGTGCACGAGGCCTGCGCTCAATTCTTGAGACAGTTCTTCTGGATACCATGTACAAGATTCCTTCAGAGACCGATGTTGTTAAAGTGGTTGTCGATGCCGCGGTGATCAATGGTGAAAATGAACCACTACTGGTCTACGAGCAAAATGACCAGAAGTTGGCCTCTGATGAAGCTTAGATTTTAGCTTCTGATAAGAGGAATTAAAAAAGGCGACGAGAGTTGCCTTTTTTTTCGTCCAAAAAAAGGCATCATTTTAAAAAGCCTGATAGAACCGCAATATTTTTTTGTTTATGCTTGCTCGCAAGGTTGTTTTTAACGTGCGCGTCCCAATATAAAAGACTAATCTACTAATAAGACCGTTTTTTTAAAACGGTATTCTGCCCAGCTTCAGATAACCAGAGGTAACAATGGCTGCTAATCCAGTTGAGTCAAAAGATACAATCTATCCACTTTTACCCTTGCGCGATGTGGTTGTTTATCCGCATATGGTCGTGCCGCTTTTTGTTGGCCGCGAGAAGTCTATTCTGGCACTTGAAGATGCCATGGAGAAAAACAAGCAGGTCATTTTGGTCGCGCAGAAAAACCCCGCTGAGGATAATCCTAAATTAGAGGATATTTATGCCGTTGGTACTCTGGCGACTATTCTGCAAATGCTTAAGCTGCCCGATGGCACTTTAAAAGTTCTTGTCGAAGGCGTGAGTCGAGTCAGTCTGGAAAACGTTGTGGAAGAAGATGCTGAGTTTATGCAGACGCAGGCTTCAGCACTGCCCAGCGGCGATTTGGATGAGCGCGAAGCTGATGTGTTGATGCGTTCGGCAATATCCCTATTCGAGCAATACGTTAACTTAAGTAAAAAGATACCCGCTGAAGTGATAGCCACTGTCAGCGCCATAGAAGATGCCAACCGTCTCGCCGATACGGTTGCCTCCCATATGAATCTAAATATTGAGCAAAAGCAGGATGTACTTGAAGTCGCCGATCTCACTGAGCGCTTTGAGCATCTGATGGGGCTGATGGAATCTGAAATTGATCTGTTCCAGATCGAGCAGCGAATCCGCGGTCGAGTTAAGAAACAGATGGAAAAAAGTCAGCGCGAGTACTATTTGAATGAGCAGATGAAAGCCATTCAAAAAGAACTTGGCGATATAGATGACGAGGGTTCAGAGCTCGATCAACTGGATAAGAAAGTTGCCGAAGTGGGTATGCCCAAGGCCGCGCTAGAGAAAACTCAGTCAGAAGTTGGCAAGCTGAAAATGATGTCACCGATGTCCGCGGAAGCCTCAGTGCTGCGCAACTATATTGACTGGATGATTGGTGTGCCGTGGAAAAAACGCAGTCGTGTCAAACACGATCTGGTTGCCGCTCAGGGTACTCTCGATAAAGACCATCACGGTCTGGAAGAGGTTAAAGAGCGCATTTTGGAGTTTCTTGCAGTTCAGCAGCGAGTTAAGAAGTTAAAGGGCCCAGTACTCTGTTTGGTAGGGCCTCCAGGTGTGGGTAAGACCTCGCTGGGTGAATCTATCGCCAGAGCTACTGGCCGACAGTTTGTTCGCATGAGTCTCGGCGGTGTGCGTGATGAAGCGGAGATTCGCGGCCATCGTCGAACCTATATTGGTTCGCTGCCTGGCAAAGTGATTCAGAAGCTCTCCAAGGTTAAGGTAAAGAATCCCTTATTCCTGCTCGACGAAATCGACAAGATGGGTATGGATCAGCGTGGTGATCCGGCGTCGGCACTGCTTGAAGTGTTAGATCCAGAGCAAAACCATACCTTTAATGACCACTACCTGGAGGTTGATTACGACCTCTCTGAAGTCATGTTTATCTGTACCGCAAACTCGATGAATATTCCCGAGCCTCTGCTCGATCGAATGGAAGTGATTCGTATCCCCGGTTATACCGAGGGTGAAAAAGTCGCAATTGCCGAGAAATATCTGGTGCCAAAGCAGCGCGCCGCAAATGGTCTTAAAGATGATGAGCTGGCGATTAGTGAAGAGGCTCTGAGAGACACAATTAGATACTACACCCGCGAAGCTGGTGTTCGTGGACTGGATCGTGATATAGCTAAGATATGCCGTAAAATCGTTACCGAGCATGTGCGTGACGGTGTTGCCTCTACCGACAGTGTTGGTCCAGAGCAGCTGGAAAAAATGCTCGGGGTAAGACGTTTCGATTATGGTCGTGCAGAGGTTGAAAACCAAATAGGGCAGGTTACAGGTCTGGCCTGGACTCAGGTGGGTGGTGAGTTGCTAACCATTGAGTCTGCGGCAATTCCTGGCAAGGGTCGAGTGATCAAAACAGGATCTCTGGGCGATGTGATGCAGGAATCTATTCAGGCAGCCTTAACCGTGGTTAGAAGTCGCGCCAAGGCGCTGGGAATACGTAAGGACTTCCAGCAGGAAAATGATCTGCATATCCATGTTCCCGAGGGAGCAACACCAAAAGATGGCCCTTCGGCCGGTGTTGGCATGTGCACGGCGCTAGTTTCTGTTTTAACCGGAATTCCGGTCAAATCCAATGTTGCTATGACCGGTGAGATTACTCTGCGTGGACAGGTGTTAAAGATCGGTGGTCTCAAGGAAAAGTTGCTTGCAGCTCATCGTGGTGGCATTACAACGGTTATTATTCCCGACGATAATGGTAGTGATTTGAAAGAGATACCGGACAATATTAAAGCAGATCTTACTATCTGCCAGGTGAAATGGATCGATGAGGTTTTAGCTATAGCTCTGGAGAAAAATCCAGAATCACTTAGTGAAGAAGAGTTTAATCGCAGTAGTACAGCCCAGAAAAAAGAGCATTCTTCCTCTAGGCCAAGTACACACTAGTGTTAAAGAATTTGCTTATTTCGTCAAACGGAGCTTGACCCGCTAAATAGCTATTGGTATAACGTACGCAAGAAAGTGCTTGAGGCCATATGTTTAGCGAGTTTGGCTCATAAAAAGACGCTTTCTTTCTGACTAGGAAATACTAACTCTAAGAAAAGGGGAATACCGTGAATAAATCTGAACTTATCGACGCAATCGCTGCTGGCGCAGACATCTCTAAAGCATCTGCTGGACGTGCACTTGATTCAGCACTAGAAGCAGTAACAGGATCACTAAAGAATGGCGACCAGGTATCACTGGTTGGTTTTGGTACTTTTTCTGTTAAGCACCGCGCTGCGCGTGCAGGCCGTAACCCGCAGACTGGTCAAGAAATCCAGATCAAAGCTGCTAACGTGCCTAGCTTCAAAGCTGGTAAGGCTCTAAAAGATTCTGTAAATTAATTTGCAGTCAGTCTTTTTTGCTTAAAGTGAAGGCGCATCGGTGATGCGCCTTTTTTAATATGATTAAAAACAGATGATTACAATCTGAAATGGGGATAGAAACATGTTGGATAGTTTTAGAACTAATATGAAGGGTATAGCTTTCGCGATTGTTGTACTGATCGCAATTGTCTTCGCCTTTTCTGGAATTGGCTCGCTATCAGTCTCCGGAAGCGCATCGGAAACCGCAGTAAAAGTTAATGGTGAACGAGTTTCGGAATTACAGGTTCAGCAGGCACTTAATTCCGAGAAGCAAAGAATACTCAATGAAAATGAAGGACTTGATGCAGCACTGCTCGAAGATGAGTTAATCCGACCACAGGTTGTTGAGCAGCTGATTGGACGCAAGTTACTCTCTCAGGAAGCCAGTTCTGGCGGCATGGCGATCTCATCGCGAGCCACCGGTAAGTTGCTTCTAGATACACCGTCTTTCCAGACTGACGGTCGCTTTGACCAAGAATTATTTCTCTACAGAATCCGCAACCTGGGCTATACCAGTGCCAGTTTCTTGGAGATGGTTGAGGAAAACCTCCTCATAGACCAATTTGTACGCGGCTTTGTTGCCTCTGGTTTTACTACCAGCAATGAGCTAGAACTGCTTGCCAGTGTTGTTGAGCAGGAGCGTGATTACTACTACCTGACAGCGCCACTACAGCCAGTGATTGATTCAGTTAAAGTCACTGATCAGCAGGTTGCAGCCTACTACGAAGAAAACAAAAACAGCTATCAGGCGGAAGAGCAGGTTGCAGTCGACTATATCGAACTTAGCCCAGCTCAGTTCGACGATACGGATGCCGTTAGTGAAGAGCAGGTTAAAGCTCGCTTTGAAGAGCAGGCTCAATCAATGGCGTCAGGTGTTTCTCTGCAGGCAGCTCATATACTGTTGTCAGAGCCGGATGCAGCACTGATCACTGAAATACAGTCGAAGCTGGATGCCGGTGAAGACTTTGCCGCACTGGCCAAGCAGTATTCTGAAGATGTTGGTTCAGCGGATTTTGGTGGTGATCTAGGATTTACTTCTGGTGATACTTTCCCGGATAGTTTCGAAACTGCTCTGGCAGCTCTGGAAGTGGGTCAGGTATCTGCACCAGTCGAAACTGAGAGTGGCACTCACCTTATTAAGCTTGTCGACAAGCAGGAAACTGTTATCGACTTCTCCACCGAGCGCGCTCGTATCGAACAAGAGCTGGTTTCTGAATTGCGAGATCAGTGGTTGGTTGAGAAACTCGCTAACTTAAAAGAGCTGAGCTTTAATGCCGAAACTCTTGATGAAGTTGCCGCAGATCTGGGTTTAACTGCTCAGGTATCCGATGCCTTTACTCGTTCTGGCGCAGCCGGTATCGCCGCCTTCCCATCAGTTGTTAAGGCCGCCTTTAGTGATGAAGTTGTCAATGAGAAGTATGCCAGTGAAGTAATTGATCTGGGTGACGACCGCTATGTGGTTCTCAAGCTAAATAAAAGCATTCCAGCCCGCCAAAAAGAATTGGCTGAGGTTAAAGATTCAGTTGTAGCTGCTATCAGCTCTGATCTGGCGCGCGCCGAACTGGCAGAGCAGGGCAGTGCACTTCTGGCCCGTGTAGAAGCCGGTGAAAGCGTTGAAACAGTGGCTAAAAGCGAAGATTTGGATTGGCAGGTCGTTCTGGATGCCAAGCGCAGCACCGGCAATATTAATGCCGATGTCAATCGCTATGTATTCCAGCTTCCAGCAACAGCAGAGTCTGATGTGACTGAAAGCTTTTACACGCGCACTGGTGACTTTGTAGTTGTGGTGATGACTGAGGTTACCCCTGGCGATAGCAGCAAGTTGAGCGCAGAGCAAAAGACCAATTTGATCTATGCTGGATCTGCAGCCAACAGCACGCGAGAGCTGAAGGCGTTACAGGATCGATTGTTGGCTGATGCCAAGATAGTTGAAAATGCGGTTGTTTCAGCTGCTGAGTAAACTAGCTGCTCTAGTATAAGAGCTCAAAAAGAAAGACTACAAACTGCCAGCAGAGCGATCGTTCTAGCTGGCAGTTTTGTTTCCAGGGTTTGGATACTTGCTAGTTAAAAGTGTTCATGCCAACCCTATATTTTTAAGCCATCAATAAAGAGAGTCAGACGCTGCCCCGGCTGCAGCAGGTCACTGCGTCTAATCTTGTTCCAGCGAGTAATATCCCTGATCGCAATATCAAACTTACTGGCAATCAGTGATAGAGAGTCTCCACGGCGCACTCGATAGGAGAGTTTGCGAAGGTTTTTTGCCGTGACTTCTTTAGCGCGGCTGCCAACTACCAGACGATCACCGATACGAAGCGTATTACTACTGAGCTTATTTCTTTCACGCAAGCGCTTGATACTGGTGTCGTATTTTCTGGCAATGGTCCATAGAGAGTCACCCTGACGCACTAGGTGATAATCAGGCTGAACCTCAGTATTTAATGTATTGGACAGGTAATCGATATTGTCTCTGGAGTGAGGGATCAGTAAAACCTGACCAATCTGCAGTCGGTCGTCACGCAAATTATTGCGGCTTCTCAGCCAGCTGGTCGGTATATCAAAGCGTGCGGCAATCTGCGAAAGAGTATCGCCATTAGTGACTGCGTACTCAGTGTGAGGCACCCAGGTTTTTGGATCCGTGGTTGCCAGCATCTCCCTTAAGGGTTGCGCAGTACCCAATGGCAGTAGCAGATTATGTTTGCCCTCAGGTGGGGTAATCGCTCTGCGATAGGCGGGATTAAGCCGAGTGAAATCAGCCACATCTACACCGGTCACCTTGACCACATGGTTTAAATCAATCTGCGATTCAATCTCAACCACTTCAAAGAAAGGTTGATTGGGCATCGCCGGCAACTTCAGATCATATTGTTCTGGGTCGCGTATCAGGGTTGCCAGTGCCAGCAGTTGAGGCACATAGTTGCGAGTTTCCCGCGGCAGCGAAATCGACCAGAAGTCAGTTCCCTTGCCGAGCTTTCGATTGCGCCGAATCGATTTGCCGACATTGCCCTGTCCGGAATTATAAGCAGCCAGAGCCAGCAGCCAGTCATTATCAAAACGCTTATTAAGTTTCTCGAGATAGGTAATGGCCGCCTGAGTCGAATAGATAACATCGCGTCTGCCATCGAACCAGCGATCCCGACGCAAGCCGAGAGACTTAGCCGTAGAGGGAATAAACTGCCAGAGCCCAACAGCATGGCTGTGGGAATAGGCGAGGGGGTCGTAAGTGCTCTCCACAATGGGCAGCAGTGCCAGCTCAAGAGGCAGGCCAGCCTTATCCAGTTCATCGGTCACATAGTAGATATAGGGTTGAGCTCGATTAAAAACGGTCTTTAAATAACTTGGGTTGCGCAGGTACCAGTCACGCTGTTTGGTAACGCTAGCGGGCATCGATTCAGGGGTTAATTTAAAACCTTCGCGAATTCTCTGCCAAAGATCTATAGCCTTGGGCTCAGGGATCTCCTCGAAAACTATAGGGATGGGATTCTCAGAGGGTTCTATCTGTACACTAGTAAAGCCGCCTTGAGTCGTCTCAGGGCTCTTAGAGGGGCTCTCAGAAGGGCTCTCTGTTGGCTTCTCTGCGGTTTCTGGGTTGCTCTTGGCAGCTGTGTTTTTAATCTCAGGCAAAAGCGCGCAACCGGACAACAGTGGAACGGTACACAGAGCGGTACTTAAAAGAAGCGCTTGAAAATGTTGAGGCACAGACTGCAAGGTTTAACCCTTATTCTAAATTGGGACGCGATTGTATCGGTCAGTCGAGGTCGAAACAATAACCAGATTCTTAGTGAGCCCATATCTATGCCAAACCGCCACTCTTCAGACGCTGGTTTTTATTCAATTCAGCGAACATAATAACCCCTTATTAACCCTGTATTGGCCACTATGCCCCTAACGCCCACTAGCAATATCGGACAGAATCTTGCGGATCGCTTTAAGGTTGAGGATATTGCCAGCACCTCCGTCAATCTCCGGCCCTGGCTGGATAGTGATTTTGGCCGCTACTTGCAGGCTTGTGAGCGTCAGGTTTTTGAAGATCACTTTGCCGAACTGCCCGGATACCGCTTTATGCGTCTCGGACTCAGCGAAGACCCACAGACGTTGGACTGTTTTAAACATATTCACCGCTTTAGCCTGCATCCCTCAGAGTTGGGTGGCGATCACGCCGCACTGGCAAACTATACTGAACTGCCGTTGATGTCAGAATCTGTTGATGTGATGCTATTGCATCATGCACTGGAGTTTTCCCTGTCGCCAAAAGCGGTCCTTGCCGAAGCCAGTCGAGTTGTTATGCCTGGGGGTCATCTGCTGCTCTGCCTGTTTAATCCCTACGGTCCAATGGGTATGGCCAAATTCCCTATGCAGCTGTGTTCAGAGAAGCCCCAGTTTCGGTTTCATAATCTGCGCTTGGGGCGCTTAACCGACTGGCTGTCACTGTTGAATTTTCACGTAGAGCGAATAGAGCATGGTGCCTATAATTTACCCCTTAGATACAGCGCCAAAGATCGATCGGTCGAAAGCCCGTTATCGGAGAAAGACAGCCAGTGGGAAAAGGTCTGTAAAAAGGCTCGCCTACCCATGGGTAATTTCTATATGATTCACGCGGTTAAACGTGTATCTCGCGGCATCAGAAATACGGGGCGTCCATAGCGTACAGCGGCAACCAAAAGTTACCGGGTAACTCAGGGCCTCAAGAGCACGCCGATAAAAAAATAGTTAGCAATCGCAACAATAGGCAGCTCTAGCTGTGAATAAGGGAAGTGAATGAAAACGGTAGAAATATTTACAGACGGCGCCTGCAGAGGTAATCCCGGCCCCGGCGGTTGGGGTGTATTGATGCGTTACGGCTACAGTGAAAAGTCACTGTTTGGCGGTGAGACTGAAACCACCAATAATCGCATGGAGATGATGGCGGTTATTCAGGGATTAATGGCCCTTACCGAGCCCTGCAAAATCACCCTTACCTCAGACTCAACCTACGTGCTTAAAGGCATTCAGGAGTGGATGCCCTCATGGAAAAAACGCAACTGGAAAACCGCCAGTAAAAAGCCGGTAAAAAATGTTGATCTGTGGCAAAAGCTTGATGCTCTTATTGGCACCCATGAGATAGACTGGCAGTGGGTAAAAGGCCACAGCGGCCACCGTGAAAATGAAATTGCCGATCAGCTGGCCAATCGCGGTATTGACGAACTGTAAAATCGACTCTAAAAAATTATTTAAAAAGCAGGCAGCATGAGACAAATCGTACTTGATACAGAAACCACCGGTCTGGAAACCTCACAGGATCACCGCATTATTGAGATCGGTTGCGTCGAGCTGGTAGGGCGAAAGCTGACCGGCAGACATTACCATCAGTACATTAACCCCCAGCGCAAAGTCGATGAGGGTGCTATGGAAGTGCACGGTATTACCGACCAGTTTCTGGAAGACAAGCCGCTGTTTGATCAGGTTGCCAAAGAATTTTTAGAGTTTGTTGATGGTGCCGATCTGGTAATTCACAACGCACCCTTCGATGTCGGCTTTATCAACCATGAAATTGCCAAACTGTCAGGCAAGTATCAGGTGATTGAAACCAGCTGCCGGATTATTGACACCCTGGCACTGGCACGGCAAAAGCATCCCGGGCAGAAAAATAATCTCGATGCACTCTGTAAGCGCTACGGCGTAGATAACTCCGCCCGTGATTTACACGGCGCACTGCTCGATGCCGAGATTCTCGCCGATGTCTACCTGCTGATGACCGGTGGACAGGTCAACCTCAATATCAGTGATCAATCTAACTCTGCCAGTGGTGAAGTCAGTGCTAAAAGCAGTATTCGCCGACTTTCTGACGATCGAACTCCACTGCGTATCGTAAAGCCCAGTGAAGATGAGCTGGCCCTTCATCAACAAAAACTCGATGCCATCAACAAGAGCAGTGGGGCCTGTATCTGGATGGGCAGCAGCGACTGATAAGCACCCATGCCAACCCCGCTCTAATACAGCAACATTTTTAAC
>JAQWGK010000033.1 GCA_029238255.1 Porticoccaceae bacterium
TTGGAGTAACAGCATGGGAGTTAAAAGACTTATGTGAAACAGCAAATGATATTGAAGCACTAAATCAGGCACTTAATCCAGATGAGGAAATATCACTCGACCAATCATCTGTCTGTTCAGTGACTATACCAAACAAAGAAGAACTTCTTTTAAAGGCTGAGAACACATCAGAATCACTTAGAAACAAAGTAAAATCCTATCTCTCTGAGATAAGAAGAAAATGAATTGCGCTTTGGAAAAGTAAGATATTGTTACAGGAATACAGTGGAAAATTATTACAGGCCTTACTATATCAGAGTTTATGAATTCTCAAAGGGAGTACATAATAAAAAACCTCTGCCAAAGACAGAGGTTTTTTCGACGCTTAACCCACAAGGAGTAGCTTAAGCCTAGAATATAAAACTCAAACCCACTGAAGTAATATCAACCTCACCATCAGTTCTCAACGATGCGTTCCAACCTAAACCGCTGTCGCCTTCACGCCCGGAAAGGCCAAGACCAATAACATTTTGTCCGTCTATACGAGATACAGAAACATCGTAATCTATTCCGCTTCCGCTGAGTTTTGCATAGCCAACTGTTGACGCTAACTCAGCTGAACCCGCATCTACTACACCAGCTTCTACATAGAATGAACCCTCAGCAAAAGAGTCGATTGCATAGGCAACGGATAACTCTTTTATACTAGGTGAAACATCACTATCTTCAGCGTAAAAATGACCGACATCAACCGAAAGTTTGCCGTCAAAAACTGTTTTTAAACCAGCCTCAAAGCCGTCAACGCTATCATGGCCTGCATCGAAAATAGTCATATTTAAATCGATATAGCTAACATTTTCAGCAAGAGAAACAGCCGGCAGTAAAAGAAGCGCAAGAGCAATTTTTTTCATTATAGGATCCCAAATTATTTATTGTTGTTATGTTGGGTCGATTTTAACCCTATATTATCTGTATGTATATTTTTATTAAGCTGCCTGGCTGGACTTATAACCTTTTTGCTAACCGCTCGATCCTGCCTATTAATTACTCTTTTATTTCAGTATTGCTGAACTTTCCCAAGGTCTAATATTAAAAAAACCCCGGACTATCTAAATAGTCCGAGGTTTTATAAATAGCCTAAAGGAGAAGCCTAACTTGATCAAAATCAGTCTAAGCCAGGCATAGCGCTTAGACTGACATTGTTATTTAATCACAGAGGTCTCGGAATTAAATTATCAGTGATCACTGTATCAATCACATGAATCACACCATTGCTGGTGTAGATATCAGTGGTTATTACGTTTGAACCCTGAACCTGCAGTGACACCTGCTCCTGATCCACCGACCACCAAGCACCACCTACTCCATCGCCATTGTTGTCTCCAGGGGCCGAGTCACTTTGGAAGAAATACAGCGGGCGGCCCAGATAAGCGGCCTGTTTGGAATTGTCATCTCTGTTGATAATGCTCAGTCCGGGGATATTGCTGACTTCAGCATCAGTGACCAATACCGGCGGCCATGCCGCTGTACAGACACTATTACAGGCACTGCCGGAAGTTCCAAGATCCTCATCGAAAACATAGAGCGTAAAACCAGGCTGGGCACTATTGTTGCCACCGACAAGCATTTCCATCTCACTGTTATAAGCGACTTCGTCGTTTGCAGCATTGGTGGTCTGAGTAAAGTTAACCAGTTTGACGCTAACATTATCACCGCTGGCAGTTCCGACATCTGTGCCATTGGCTGCAAAGGCGTTTAATGCATTGATTTCGGCACCGGAAACAACATGATTTAACAGCACATTATTAAGGGCTGTGGTATCTGCAAGCAGATCGCTCAGAGCGGTGCTTTCAATCTTTGCAAAGGCTTCATTAGTCGGCGCAAATACAGTGAAAGTGGCATTCTCGTCGGCCAGAGTGCTGACCAGATCAGCCGCGGTAAGCGCATCGACAAGTGTTGAGAATCGAGGGTCGGAGGTTGCCACATCGACAATGCTCGTAGTCGGTGTAAGCTTAGTTGCCAGAGGTAAAATAACCTGGTCAATCACATGGATAACGCCATTATCAGCCGCTATATCGGTTAGTGAAACTGCTGATTTATTGGCATATAGAGTCCCATCAGACAGCGACAGAGATACATCCTGATTAACGGCCGTGGTTACCATCTTGTTGGCCGACTGAGCAATCATAACCGCCGTGTCCTGAAGAACGATGACATCGGGCAGCACATGATTTAAAAGGATGCCTGAAAGGGTTACCGTATTTGCAAACAGGGCATCAATGGTCTCCTGCCCAAGAAGTGCAAAGGCGTCATCTGAGGGAGCAAATACCGTGAAGTTTGACTCTGGATCATCGAGCACTGTATCCAGACCAGTTGCCTGCAATGCAGCTACTAAACTGGTAAAGTTTCCATTGGCCATGGCGACATCGACGATAGACATCGCTGGATCCGGCAATTCAACATCTGCAATAACCACCATATCAATCACATGGATTACGCCGTTAGTGGCATAGATATCCTTTACAGTTACCGTGGCACCACCAAATAACAGACTGTTAAGAGCGCTATTGATCGAAACCGGAATAGCCGCTTCGGAGAGTGTTGATGCTGACTGCCCATTTAGGGAAAAGGCGGTTGTCGACAATACCTCAGCTTCCACAACATGCTGCAAAAGAATATCTGTTAGTACATCCGGATTAGCCAACAACGCGGCTATAGTTTCTGCACTGATCATGGCAAAGGCTTCATCCGTAGGGGCAAAGACAGTGAATGATCGGCTTTCATCAGCCAGTGCTGAATCCAACCCAGTTGCCTGCAGTACTGAAATCAGAGTATCGAAACTATCGGCCGCAATAGCGGTATCGACAATATTCATGGTTGGCTCTGCTCTCTCTGCCAACGGCATGAGTACCGCATCAATCACATGGATAATGCCATTGTCTGCCTGAATATCAGTGACTGTTACCGTTGCCACATTGACTAGTAGGTTTTCGCCATCCAGAGATAAACCCACTTTATCGCCACTGACCATCTCTACTAGATTACCGACACTTGCTATTGCAGCAGCGGCATCGACTTCTCCACTGATCACGTGGTAGGTAAGAATATCAGTAAGGGTATCCAGATCGTTGAGTAGTCCATCTATAGTCTCCTGCCCCAGAAGCGCAAAGGCGTCATCGGTGGGGGCAAATACCGTATAGGATTCACTGGTGTCGGAGAGAGTCGCGTCGAGACCCGTGGCCTGAAGAGCCGCAACCAGAGTGGTAAAGTTGCCGTCGGCTACAGCGACATCAACAATCGTTGTGGCTGTAGGTTCAGGGGTTGTATCTATTGGGGTGTCTGGCTCATGAATGCTGGTGTTGCTGCTTCCGCAAGCCTGTAAAAAAAGCAGGACTACAACAGTAATGCTGAGTAACTTAAGTTTTTTCATGTCGTTTCCCTCAAACTCTTATAGTTATTATTTTTGTCTTTCAGTTACGCCTGAAAAAACACTACAGATCACAGGGGTAATTCAGGAGAGCAAATCAGAGGGAAATCAAACTGGTAATTCAGAACTGATATTGGGAGACAAATATCAGTGTAATGGAGGATTGCAGACCAATTATGGCTTTGGATTCAAAGCTATAAAAAGCGCCAAAAAAAACCCCTTTGTAAAAAGAGGCTTTTTGTAGATTTTAAGCTAGACCGCAAGATTTAAAATGCTTTCTGGTACCCAAGAATAAATTGATAATCTGTATCCATCTGCAGATTATTTTTCTCTTGCTGAATAGGCTTGATCAACTCCAATCCATATCTGTCACTTTTCCCGGGAAGAATATGGGTCAAGAAATTTACACCCAGTGCAAAATGGACTTCTCTGCCGCCATAATTTTCCGGATTTGCGGTTTGAACTGGCGCGCTAATCATAGGGTTTCTTCCGGATAGTTTGTCCTGATAAACAACCTTTAGTCTGGAAGAGAAAGAAACCGACTTGTTGAGTGCATATTGCAGCCATGTGTTTAGTTCCGTCTGGTCACCAAAGGACCAGTCATTGTCGGAAACAACAAATCTTGATCGCAACTGGTTACCCCAAACCACTTTGTCACTCAGTGTTCTCAGGTTGGTTAATCCCAACACTAAACGGGTAGCATCATCTCCAGCTTGCATACCATAGGGTAGGATCATTTCCATGTTCATTCCCATTGGGGTTAGAACAACATCTTTAGCCTTATTGTCACCGATAGATTGTTGTACAGTGACTTCCCCGTGCCATCTGGAGGTATCTGTCTCCTGTAACTTGATCAGGGCACCCAGCGAAATATCGGAGATATCGCTGGAAGAAGTACTAAAGCTGCCTATAAGGTTACGTCCCATCATTGGCTGATAGCTGTTGAGGGTCATATCTTTAGACATAGACATAACCATGGCCATCAGAGTAACTCTGTCAGAGGGCGCATACATGGCGCCAATCATGGTCATTTTCATATCCATCTCTGTTGGCACTACGGAAAGATTTGCGGGCATATCTCCAAGGGGATTTGGCATCGCCAGAATCTGTGAATTCGAGATACTCTTGCCATCGAGAAGATTACCGCTCATATCCATATAGCCCTGACGGACAGATATCATCGATTCGCCTTTCTTATGATAATGATCGGCCATAACGCCTATGGGCGCGTGGTCGATGGCGCCCACAGCAGAATCGGAATATGCAGTTAATGAAAGGCTAGATAAAATTACAAAAAGCAGGAAAGACTTAAAAACATGCATAGGAAAATCTCTTGGTATTTTTTCAAAAAAGGAGGAAATTAGGCTACTATTTTATCAACAGCACTGAGTTTGCAATATGTGACAAATTGTCGCAGTTGGCTTAAAAAGCAGTCCCATCAAATAAACGGAATTAACCAAAACAAGAAGGTTGCATAAGCCCTAATATGTCAAATAGATCGACAATCCCCATTGTAATTATCTCTTTAGCCAGCCTGCTCCTCTGTGGTTTTCTCCTACTTGGCGATGGTTCTGACCTAACGGAAACACAGCCAGCCCCGCAGCCGGTAAGCTTTAACAGTCATAAGGGTTACACAGGCACTGAATCCTGTATCGGCTGCCATCAACAGCAGTATCAGGACTGGATGGGGTCACACCATGATCAGGCGATGCAGCATGCCTCTGAGGCAACGGTTAAGGGGGACTTTAATAACAGCCGCTTTGACAGCGAGGGAAATAGCGCACTGTTTTTCAAAAAAGAAGATGGCTTTTATGCCCGTTTAGCCGGTATAAATAATCAAGTTGATGACTACAAAATACTCTACACCTTTGGCACCGAGCCACTGCAACAGTACCTGGTCGCTTTCCCCAATGGACGATTGCAGCAATTGCCGGTTGCCTGGGATACCGAGCAAAAAAAGTGGTTTGATCCACAGCCAGAACTCAAGGCTGTAGCTGGAGAGTGGGTTCACTGGACTGAGGGCGGCAAGAACTGGAACAGTATGTGTTCCGACTGCCACAGCACCAATGTTGAAAAGAATTTTAATAGACTAGAGAACAGCTATAGCACCAGTATTGCCGAGATAAATGTCGCCTGCGAATCCTGCCATGGCCCCGGTGAGAAGCATATAGAAACCGTTGAGGCGGCAACCTTTAAGCCCGGCACCGATAATCCCCACATAGATATGATGAGCGCTGAAAACCCTCAGGTGTTGGTAGAAAAATGCGCTCGCTGCCACTCTCGCCGCCAACAGCTAACCGCTAAGTTTGAACATGGCAGCAGCGAACTGCTCGACCACTACCTACCCTCAGTGTTAACTGCCCCGCTCTACCATGGAGATGGGCAAATATACGACGAGGTCTTTGTCTACGGTTCGTTTGTACAGAGCAAGATGTATCATTCAAATATTGGCTGTATCGACTGTCATCAGCCCCATAGCACAGCGTTGAAAGCCGAGGGCAATCAACTCTGTGTGACTTGCCACAGCAGTGCAGAGTTCGATACTCCGAAACACCACCATCATGCTCAACAGAGCAGTATTGAAAAACAATTGGCGGAAAACCTCTCCTCAGGCACAAAGTCCGCTGGCAACCAGTGCGTTGATTGCCATATGCCGGGACGAATCTATATGGGTAATGATTTCCGCCGCGATCACAGTTTTCGTATTCCGCGGCCTGACCTTAGCGTCGCCCATGGCACCCCGAATGCCTGCAATGACTGCCATACAGAGCAGAGTGCTGACTGGGCTTCAGCGGCGGTGGAAAACTGGTTTGGCAACGAACGGCCGGCACATTTTTCTGAAACTCTGGCTTCGGCTGCCAACGATCCCAGTGCCTCAGTGAACCCCTTAACAGCCCTTTTAAACGATCGATTTCAGCCCGTTATTGCCCGCGCCACAGCGGCATCCATTCTAGCGCCTGCAATCTCAGTCCCCTCGGTCGAAAAGGCCATAACTGCTGCCACTGCAGACCACAGTGCACTTGTTAGAACCTATGCAACTCGCGCATTGGGTGAAAGCAGCAACGGGGGGGACAGTAACGGGGGGTACAGCAACTTAGAACCCTTACTTTTATTATTAAACGACAGGGTGCGGGCTGTGCGCATTGCTGCCGCGCAGGCTTTGGCTGCTGTCCCCAAAGAACATATTCCGGCGAGCTATCAAGCGGCCTTGGCCGCAGCGAATCGTGAATATCAAACCTCAATGGAAATTAATACCGACTTCGCCTCTGGGCGCTACCAGCTTGCAGTGGATAAACATCGCAGAGGCAATCTGGTCGCGGCTGCACAGCTGTATCTGGAGTCATTAAAAATTGATCATCATTTTAATGCTGCACGCTTAAATCTCGCCCAGATTTATTACGCCCAGGGGAAAATCCAACAGACTGAGGAGCTTTACAGAACCATTATCAGTCAGGAACCCAATGCCAGCGAGGCGCACTACTCTCTGGGTTTGCTAATGGCTGAACAGGGTGACTTTAAACAGGCGGTTACGGCACTTACAAATGCCGCTGCAACCGGCAATAACCCCCGCGCCTGGTACACGTTGGCAATTCTCTACCAACAGCGCGGTATGGGTTCGAAATCGGAAGAAAGCTATCTAAAAGCGCTGCAAGAGGCGCCGGGTGATCCGGAGTTTACCAATGGGTTGGTAAGCCTTTACGGACAGCAGCAGCGCTGGCCCAAGGCGCTGCTTGCGGTTGAGAAGGCACTGGCTACAAATCCACAACATAGTGCTCTAGCGCAGTTAAAACAGGTGATTAAAGAGAGTATGCCGCCAGCCAAATAGTTCACTCTATTGCAGTGCTGCGGCGGCTCGCTCAAATAAATTGCCGGCATAGTTGATCACATGAAAAATAACACTCTGCTCATTAGTGCCGGTTACCAGATGGGCTCCGGGGCCTGTGGCATAGATCGCCACATCCTCGCCACCGTGGGTCTCTGATTTTCTTGGCACCAGCGCTTCCTGATGAAATCCGGCAGTTTCGGTGTCTATTTCGCTTAGATCCTGACGGCCAGCAACCGGACCACTGTGGTAGCTATGGTCGGCATCAGTCTGATCCAATAGATCCCTGAAACCCAGACCATTGGCATAACCCAGCGTGGTGTATGGCATGCCATCTGCAGCCAGTGCCGGCTTATCTGAGCCCACATTGATCACCTTGCCGAGGATCGGATTTCCGCGCTTGGGGTAACCGGCCATCGTAAATACATGGCTGTGGTCAGCGGTCACAATAATCAGTGTTTCCTCAGCATTGGTTTTATCGACGGCGCTCTGCACTGCCCGGGAGAACTCTATAGTGTCCTCAAGTGCCGCATAGGCGCTGCCGGCGTGATGGCCGTGATCAATTCTGCCGGATTCAACCACCAGTAAAAAACCGGCCGGATTGTTGTCGAGAATTTCAATCGCTTTAACCGTCATCGCAGACAGCGAGGGTTCGCCAGCAATATCATTATGTCGGTCTGCGGCGTAGCGCATATGGGATTCATTAAACAGGGCAAAAAGTTGCTCAGTCGAGCTGGTATCAAGCTTATCAAAGCCCTGCTGGCTATCTATATAAATACCGGAGGGATAGAGGCTCGCCCACTCTTCAACCAGATTGCGGCCGTCCGTGCGGTCCCCTTCTATCTCGCTTACAGCATCACTGCTGTTGGCAGATTCCAGATTAGGTAAGAAATGCCGGCGACCGCCACCCATAACCACTTCGATTCCGTCGATTGCGGCACTGTTGTATTTGCTCTGCAGATTGGCTTTAAAGTGAATTAACTGAGAGGCAATATCTTCGCAACCAGCGGCCACCGCTTCGGCGGGTAATTCTGAGTTGTCTTCCCAGTCGCGCTCGGGAGACTTGGCATAGGTTGCTGCAGGCGTGGCGTGGGTGACTCGTGCCGTAGTGACAATACCGGTGGATAAACCGGCTATTTCGGCTAACTCCAACGCTGTAAATACCTGATTGCCGGCAATCGATGCGCAGTCTCCACGGATAACATCTTCATCCACACCCAGAGTGCCGGCATCAGTTTTGATACCACTGATCATTGCGGTCATGGTTCCCGCAGAATCTGGCGTCTGTGCATCAACATTATAGGTTTTAGATAGACCGACAAAGGGAAAGCGATCAAAACTCAGGCTGTTTTCTTCGCCCAGACCGCCCTTCTGCTGACCGTCGAGAATACGCGCTGCGGTTACTGTTGATACGCCCATACCATCGCCGACAAATAGAATAATATTTTTCGCTGAACCGGCCTGAGTTGCTAGACGCTGAATTTGGCTATTAGTGCTAGCCACTGCAGCAGCCGACTCTGTGTACCAGCTATTTTCGATGGTATTGAGTATTTCACTGCTAGCACCACTGGTGCTTGAGCTTTTATTCTCAGTATCGTTGATAAACAACCATCCCGATAGAAGTAGGAAGATTGTCAGGATCAGAAACAGCGTTGGTTTATTCATAGGTTTTCCAGGCAAGCAGAATTTTTAAAAAGCTTATCCGGAGATTATGACATTGAAACGACTAAAAAGAGAAAACTACTGATCGGACTTAATCGAAGTGCAACAACTCGTCGATATTGAGGTTGTGAGCTTTGGCGATTTTAAACAGTTGCCACAGGGAGACAATGGCTGTTGGATCCTGCTCCATACGTTGATACTGACGAACCGAGAGTTCGTATTCGGCCATATCTTCCTGAACAAGATCCCGTTCATTGCGCAACGCCACTATGCGCTTTTGCAGTTTTTCCTGAAACTGTAAAAACTCATCGTAGTAGATTGAATCTGCGTTTGGGCGCTGCATAACGGTTTTCTTAAATTCCTCTTGACCTTGCTAGCCAAGCTTGGCATATTCAAAATCAGAGCAACACGCCATGCTTGACGTAGCAGACAGACAGCAAAGCAGCGGTGAAACAAGGAATTGTTTATGTTGCAAAGCAAATAGGGAGTTTCAAAAAGCTCCCTGTTTAACTGCTATAAGCCTGAACCGCTATAAGCCAGAACCGCTATAAGCAAGGAGCTACAACCGTGAAGCTATTGGTGTCTTTCAAACTACTCTCGATCACTCTAATCTTGTCCGGCCTATTAGTCGGATGTTCTATAAGTCCTACGCAACCCAACTATGATTTGGATTCCCATATCCTTACCCGCAGTGCTGTTTTCACTCAGCGGGAGCTGATCAATAGCCTGCTCAATCAAGCGGCGGGCAAACCGTCGCCCTATGGCGCAACGCTGCTAAACAGCTATTGCGACCTGGTTAAACGCAATATTATTTTTACCTCTCCGGAAAATCTTCCCAAGCAGTGTATGGATCGGGTGCTCAACCACCAGAATCTCAGCTGTGCGGTGAAATTCCATGAGTGCACAACCATGTGTTCACTGCGCACCGACAGCTGTCAGTCCTGTACAACCCGGGCAAAAAAATGTCTGGATTAGAACGGCCTCCAACAGCGCCGTTGATTGTTCTCTCCAGCTAAGCGCTGTAAGCTACAGCGCTAGTAGAAGAGCCTCTTCCACCCGTTTGTTATTGAGATTAATCTGTGTCCAAAGCCTTTACCTATCCAGCCCTGCGCTCAACCCGGGACAACTTTAAATGTCCGAGCTGTGGTCTGGCATTAACACTGAATGCCGAGTCGCAGCCGAAAACCTACAGCTGCACTAATGGGCACAGCTTTGATATGGCTAAGGAGGGCTATCTCAATTTGCTACTCGCCCAGCATAAGCGCAGCCGCAATCCCGGTGATAGCGACGATATGATTCGCAGTCGCCAACGGTTTTTAGCCACCGGACACTACAGCTCTCTCTCGGAGACCCTAGTCGATCTGGTAAGCAACTCTACCATGGGGTTTGATCAGACCTTAATCGACCTCGGCTGTGGCGAGGGGCACTATTTGCAGCAGTTAAGAAATGCATCGCCAGATTTAAAACTGCTGGGTTTGGATATCTCCAAGTTTGCAGTGCGTTCGGCGGCGAAACGAAAGATGGATGCCCGACTGGTTGTGGACAGTGCTTTTAATATTCCTCTCTTTGAAAACCGCGTAGATACGGCTATCTCGGTATTTTCACCCATTAGTAGCGAAGAGACCGCAAGAATACTTAAGCCCGGCGGCACGCTGATTATGGTGGGTCCCGGTGAGGAGCACCTATCCGGTCTCACCGAAATTATCTACGACAAGACGGTACCCCATGCCGGCAACCCTCTCGAGGCCACCGCACAGTTTGCACTGCAGGAAACCCTTGAGATCAAACGGGATATTTCGGTTGAGGGCAGTGATATTCTCGACTTGCTAACCATGACACCCTATTACTGGCACAGTCGTCCAGAGCAACAGGTGATGTTGGAAAAGCTGAAAAAGTTAGAAACGCGTATTCATTTTTATCTGAAAATTTATAAAAATAAGGGCTCTGAATAAAACAGCCCAACATGAGCCCAATTATGACCCCCGCAGAAAAACAGTTTCTTCAGCGCAATAAACTTCCAGATAGCTATCTCGATAGCGCTAAAAGATGGTTCTCACATCTGCTAGCCGAGTTTTCTAAACGAGTTGATTCGCCTTCTAAATCACCGTTGATAATTGGCATCAATGGCACTCAGGGCTCTGGAAAATCGACACTCGCTGATTACCTGTGCACTATGCTCGGGGAACTGGAGCTAAACACGGTATCGCTTTCACTGGATGATTTTTACCTGACCCGCGCTGAACGCCAAACGCTGGCAGAAACTGTGCATCCGCTGCTAAAAACCCGCGGCGTGCCCGGCACTCATGATATTGCTCTGGCCTTAAAAACCTTTAAGAGCCTGATAGAGGGTTCAGAGAAAACACTGATTCCACGCTTTGATAAAAGTACCGATGACCGCCATTTAGAGGTGGACTGTGATTGGGTATCCGGCCCAGTAGATATCATTATTTTTGAGGGCTGGTGCGTCGGTTCAAAACCACAGCCTGATGAGGCGCTGACCGAGCCTGTTAATAGCCTTGAGCAAGAGTCTGACAAGGATGGGATCTGGCGCAATTTTGTCAACCGTGCTCTGGCCACAGATTACCAGCCCCTGTTCGAGTCTATAGACAGATTGATAATGCTTCGCGCGCCCTCTTTCAATACGGTGTTTAACTGGCGTTTGGAACAGGAACAAAAAATGATTACTCGGCTGGCAGATCGGGGCGATGGGGATCGTTCGGGGATAATGTCCGAAACACAGATCGCTGAGTTTATTGCCCATTATCAGCGTATTACTGAGCATAGCCTTGAGGAGATGCCGAGCCGTGCAGACCATCTGTTCCAGTTAGATTCTCAGCGACAGATTATTAAATACAACGAGTTAATAGAGGGATAACTTCATCAGTTGTCCACCGAGAATCTGATCTAATCACTGATAACGGATGTGGGAAAAAGGATTTTGGTCTAGGATTATTTGCAGTACGCATAAAAAATGCAAAGAGGTTTCAGCTATAACTGACCTAGAGTTATAAAAACCACACTTGAGAAAGGAAAGGTAAAATGGAATACAGCATCGCCATTATTCTAATCGCACTACTGCAATTTATTTTCTTTACTGGTCGAGCCGGTTTTAGCCGCGGCAAATACGATATCAAGGCACCGAAGACTGTTGGCAACGAACGCTGGGAAAGAATCTTTCGTATTCAGCAAAACACCATGGAGCAACTGGTTATATTTATTCCCAGTACGCTTATCTTCAGCATCTATGTGAGCGCGACCTGGGTTGTGCTTCCGGGAATCTTATTTATTGTCGGCCGCCATATCTACTCGCGACTGTACCTGCAGAGCCCCGAGAATAGAGGCCCTGGCATGGTACTGAGTTTCTTTTCTAATATCGCCCTAGTGATAGGCGGATTGATCGGTGTCGCTTTAAAGCTATTGGGTTAGGTCTTAATTAAGCAAAAGCATGACGCAGAACAATAGTTTCGACACGATCAGGGCCGGTTGATACCACATCAACCGGAGCGCCAACCAACTCTTCAATACGCGAGATATAGGCGCGCGCATTGGCTGGCAGGCTGTCAATATCCTGAGCACCAACGGTTACTTCGCTCCAGCCCGGCATTGTTTCGTAGATCGGCTGCAGGCCTTCAAAGTCATCGGAGTGAGAGGGAACCCCCACCGCTTCTCCTGCGCTGTTTTTATAGCCCACACAGATATTAACTTCTTCCAAACCATCGAGAACATCGAGCTTGGTAAGACAGATACCAGAGATACTGTTGATCAGTACCGCCTGTTGTAGGGCTACGGCATCAAACCAACCACAGCGACGCTCACGGCCAGTAGTGGTGCCAACTTCGTGACCCTTAACACTGAGGTAAGTGCCAGTCTCACAGTGCAGTTCGGTCGGGAAAGGACCTGAACCAACACGAGTGGTGTAAGCCTTGGTAATACCCAGCACATAATCAATATACAGTGGACCAAAGCCTGTGCCTGTAGCCGCGCCACCAGCGGTGGTGTTTGAGGAGGTTACAAAGGGATAGGTACCGTGATCGATATCGAGCAGCGAGCCCTGAGCACCTTCAAAAAGGATATCTGCGCCGGCTTTACGAGCATCGTGAAGTATCTTGGTCACATCCGCTTTCATCGGCAGCAGTGCTGCAGCCCATTCTTTGGCTTCGGCGAGGGTCTTATCAAAGTCGACCGGCTCTGCTTTGTAATATTCTGTCAGTGCGAAGTTATGGTAATCGAGCACTTCTTTAAGCTTGACCGCAAAGCGCTCCATATTGGCCAGATCACCGAGACGCAGTCCGCGACGAGCGACTTTGTCTTCGTAGGCGGGGCCGATACCACGGCCCGTGGTACCAATTTTGGCATTGCCGCGAGCCGCTTCACGAGCCTGATCCAGAGCAATATGATAGCCAAGAATTAACGGGCAAGAACCTGAAACCTTGAGGCGATCACGCACTTCAACACCGCGCTCTTCAAGCATGGCAATTTCTTTGAGCAGCGCATCCGGGGCTACCACCACACCGTTGCCAATCACGCAGGTTACATGGTTGCGCAGAATTCCCGAGGGAATAAGGTGTAGTGCGGTTTTTTTACCGTCGATAACCAGTGTGTGTCCGGCGTTGTGACCACCCTGAAAGCGTGCCACAACTGTTGCTTTATCGGTTAACAGATCAACGATCTTACCCTTGCCTTCGTCCCCCCACTGGGAACCAAGAATAACGACATTTTTACCCATAATATTGCTTGCTCGAAAAGATTACGCCGCCAGAACTGTCTGTTCAGGCGAGCTTTTTAATAACAAATTGACCATCCACTTCAACCAGTGTGCGATCACAATTTACTTCACTGTAGTCAATCAGCTGTCCATCAAAGCCCTGCACAACGCGATTGCCCTGACTGCGCAACAATGCGGTCTGCTCGGCTGCCTGCGGGTTGCTGCTGTAGGGCACAAAAATACCCGGCACAGCGCTGTGACCACTGACACTCTGACTAACCAATGACTTTAGATTAAATGCAAATCCTGTTGCGGGACGCGGGCGACCAAATGCTTCGCCAACGTGATCATATCGTCCACCATTTCCCAGTGCCTTGCCGTAACCCTGAACATAGGCGGCAAAGACGATACCGGTGTGGTAGTGGTAACCGGGCATTTCACCGAGATCCAGATAAACACTGACATCTCGATCTGCAATGGCTTCGACTACAGCTTCAAGTTGCGCGATGGCCTGCTGAACAGCTTCAGGAGCACCGGCGAGCTTTTCTTTTGCTGCGGCCAGAACTTCGACGCTACCGGTTAGGCTCGGCAGTATATTTAGCCAGTTAGCCAGCTGTGGATCGCTGATATTTCTCTCAATCCACTGACTTAGCTCTCGGCTTGCCTTGCGCTGTAATAACTCAAACAATTCAGACTCAAGGTCTGAATTTAGTCCGGCATCCGCCAACAGGCCACGGAAGATATCCACGTGACCGAGGTCGAGGTGAACATTTTCAACACCGGAGGTTTTTAAACTTTGCAGGAATAGCTCGATCACTTCTATATCGGCGGCCATAGTGGCTTCACCGAATAATTCGACACCCACAGAGATTGGCGTACGTGATTCGAGGGGCCCTCGTGGGCGCGTGTGCAGCACTGTACCGGCATAACAGAGTCGACTCGGGCCTTCGCGACGAAGACTGTGAGCGTCCATTCTGGCGGTCTGTGGCGTGATATCCGCACGGATACCCATCATCCGACCACTGAGTTGGTCGGTAATACGGAAGGTCATTAGATCGAGGTCGGAGCCGGAGCCGCTAAGTAGCGAGTCGGTAAACTCAACCATGGGCGGGATAACCAGATCGTAACCCCAGTTGTGATAGAGGTCGAGCAGTTGACGACGCAGATACTCAACCACCTGAGCGCGCTCTGGAAGCACCTCATCAACACCGTCTGGTAATAACCAACGATCTGCAATTGTCATGGCAGTTTTTAAACCTCTACCTGTAAAACTCTTTGGCGATGAAATAGATCAGAACCCATCTCAACGCAAGATAAATAATAAACCGGCGCCAACTAACATGCTAAAAAAACCTACTGCGCGCATGGTTCGGTCGTCAACCGTAGCTAGCTGTTGAACCATATTGCGCCATCTGGCTGGTGATAAAAAGGGCATGATTCCCTCTAACACTAGCAGCAGACAGAGCGCTGTAGCAAAATCTTTAAGCACAAATATCAACCACAATAAGTTTCTTCAAAATCGGCACAAAAAAACCGGGGCGAACCCGGCTTTTTGCATTTTAACAAAGTGCTATCAGTGTGTCAGAAATTTTTACATTAAAATTTCTGACACACAATCAAACTTTATGACGGCTCGATTTATTTGCCACCCTGCTTATTCAGGTATTTAAAGAAATCACTGTCTGGTGCAACCAGCATCACATCGCCTTTGTTGGCAAAGGATAGCTTGTATGCATTGAGGCTGCGCATAAACGAGTAGAACTCTGGATCTTGCTGATAGGCATCGGCATAGATACTTGCCGCTTCAGCATCACCAGTACCACGCAGTTGCTCGGCATCACGATAGGCATTGGCCAGTTCGATGGTGCGTTCACGATCTGCAGAGGCGCGGATTCTCTCAGCCTTTTCCTTACCAGTTGAACGCAGCTCGCGAGCTTCTTTCTCTCGCTCGGCGGTCATACGTCGGAATACCTGGCTGCTGACTTCCTGAGGCAGGTCGATACGCTTTACTCGAATATCAACAACTTCAATACCGAGACTATCGCGCACTGAAGCATTCAGCTCAGAGGTAATATCTTCCATTAACGCATCGCGCTCTCCAGAAACTACTTCGTGCAGAGTACGGGTACCAAACTGGTTTCTAAGGCCGTTGTTGACACGATTGGCCAGACGGTTGTGAGCTACTGTTTCAACGCCACCAGTGGCCTTGTAGTAGGTCTCAACGTTGGCGATACGCCACTTGGCATAAGAATCCACAATCAGACGTTTTTTCTCAACAGTGAAAAAGCTCGCCGGCTGTGCATCTACAGTAAGGATTCGCGCGTCAAATAAACGCACATCATCTGCCAGGGGCAGCTTCACGTGGATGCCGGGCTGAATATCGGCTTCAACCAGCTTACCGAAACGAAGTTTAACGCCGCGCTGAGTTTCGCTGACAACATAGACTGTGCTGCTGGCGATAATCAAAAGCACAGCCAGAGTAATAACAGACTTTAATAAATTGCTCATCGTCTTCTCTCCGAGTTTGATTCTACGTTGCGCTGAAGCTTCTCAATAACCTGATTAGAGATGCGGTCAATCAGCTCTTCGCTGGTTCCTTCGCCTCTAACTCTGGATTGGTTGCCCTGCTGAATAAGCTTGTCGAGGGGCAGATAGAGCATATTGTTGCCGCTCTCTGCATCAACCAGAATCTTGGTACTGTTTACCATGACCTGCTCTACCGCATCCAGATACAGACGCTCACGAGTCACTTTCGGTGCTTTCTTATACTCAGTTAGCAGGTTGACGAAGCGCTGGGCTTCACCCTCTGCCTTGGAGACTACCTGAGATTTATAACCTTCGGCCTCTTCACGCATACGCTGTGCTGCGCCTCGAGCTTCAGGAATAATACCGTTGGAGTATGACTGCGCTTCGTTAACCAGACGCTCTAAATCTTCACGGGCTTTAATAACATCATCGTAAGCCGACTTCACCTCGGTGGGTGGTCGCGCTTCTTCGATATTGATTTTTACCACGTTGATACCACTGCCATAGATATTCAGGTAATCCTGCAGTTTCTCTGCGGTGGCTATAGCAATCTGCTCACGGCCTGTAGAGATAACCCCATCCAGACCCGTGCTGCCGACTACGTGGCGCAGGGCGCTGTCAGTGGCGTGCTTAAGACTGATTTCCGGATCGCGAATATTGAGGACAAATGCTTTTGCATCGGCGATGTTGTACTGGACAGTAAGCGATATCTCTACGATATTCTCGTCCTGTGTCAGCATCAAACCACGGGCGGAATACTGTCGCTCTTCAGTGACTCGAACAGTGCTTACCGAATCGATCAGCTTTGGATTCCAGTGCAGACCTGAACCCACAGTGTCGTGATACTTACCGAGACGCAAAACCACTGCCTGCTCTTTCTCATCGATCTGGTAGAAGCCCATCAGGCCCCACAAAATAACCAGAACACCAAGAACAACTGGCAACAGGCTTTTTCCATTGCCGCCATCAGAGCTGCCACCAGAACCACCACCAAAGCTGCTGAACTTTTTCTTCAGCGCATTCAGGGCTTCGTCCAAATCCGGCGGACCGTCATTATTTCGGTTGCCACCCCATGGGTCTTTACCACCACCCGGTTCATTCCAGGCCATAATCTATCTCCAAAAATTAAGTATTTTTTTAACCGGCTGCTGCTTTCAACCACTATTGGCTGGTTGGCTAGCACCGGGACAATTCTAATTCCTTTGACTTTAAGTAGCTACTGTCTATAAACAGCCATTGTTCTAACTATTTACAATGCGACCAGATCCTCTGATTTCAACCCTGCGGCCTTGAGAATACGGAAATAATCCATCTCCTGAAGTTTAATCTCCAGATTGATACAGCCATTGTTATCAACCTGTTCACTTAAAACCGCCTTGTGACTATACATAGCCGCTCGCAGTGCGCCCTGCTCGGGCAAAAGATGCAGTGTTTTATGCACCTGCTGACCGGGAAGCCGCTCACTAACCGCCTGAAACAGCAGATCGAGCCCTTCATTATTCAGTGCCGACAACCACACCGATACTGGCATACCCTCGGCATTGCGCTCAATACGGGCAGTGGCATCATCGAGCAGATCAATTTTGTTATACACCATCAGCACCGGCAGTCGGTGTGCCTCAATTTCCTTGAGCACCTCATCTACCCTTTTAATATTAGTCGCTCTATCCTCGGCTGCCGCATCAACCACATGCAATAGCAAGTCTGCATTGGCGGCCTCTTCGAGAGTAGCCCTAAATGCATCGACCAAACGGTGGGGAAGATGACTGATAAAGCCTACAGTATCGGTAAAGATCACTGGACCTTTTTCGGCTACATCCACTTTGCGCATGGTCGGGTCCAAAGTGGCAAATAGCTGATCGGCAACAAATACATCGGCCTTGGTCAGGGTGTTAAACAGGGTTGATTTACCCGCATTGGTATAACCGACCAGTGAAACCGCGGGAATTTCAGCGCGATCTCTGGCTCTGCGTCCCTGAGCACGCTGCTTGCGCACCTTTAGAAGGCGCGCCTGAATAGATTTAATCCGATCGCGAACCATACGTCGGTCAGATTCGAGCTGTGTTTCACCGGGGCCACGCAGGCCAATACCACCCTTCTGTCGCTCAAGGTGAGTCCAGCCACGGATCAGCCTTGAGGAAAGGTGTTGCAACTGTGCGAGCTCAACCTGTAACTTACCCTCGTGGGTTCGTGCGCGCTGGGCAAAGATATCCAGAATCAAACCGGTTCGATCCAGCACCCGGCATTTTAATTCGGCTTCAATATTGCGCTCTTGGCTCGGCGAGAGGTTGTGGTTAAAAATAACCAGCTCCGCATCTCTGCTTTTAACCGCTGAACAGATTTCATCGAGTTTGCCGGTACCGACAAAAAACTTGGCATGAGGGGCAGTGCGTGACCCAGTGAGAAACTCAACCGGATCACCCCCCGCAGAAAGGACTAATTCTTCAAATTCTCTTGGGTCTTCAGGTTCGGACTCACTATTCAGTTTTATATGAACAAGAACCGCTCTCTCGCCAAAATCAGGACGCTCGAAGAATAATGACACTTAATATTTCTTAGTAATCGTCGTCAGAGAAATTTCCGTTGTCGAAACCACCCTGAGGATCGCCTGAGGATGCATTGGCACCAGTCGCCGGAAGCTTTACGGCTCGAGACGGGACAATGGTTGAAATAGCGTGCTTGTATACCATCTGACTGACGGTATTTTTCAGTAGTACAACAAACTGATCGAATGACTCTACCTGTCCCTGTAGCTTAATGCCATTAACTAGAAAGATTGAAACTGGAACACGTTCTTTTCTTAAGACATTAAGAAAAGGGTCTTGTAAATTGTGCCCTTTTGACATTTATACTTCTCCTTTAAATTCCAAATGGTGCCGCAGCAAGTGCTGCAATAACGTTGCAATCGTGCAACAAAAAAACGCAGGTCAAATTCGACCTACAACAAGTGTTAATCGTCCATGTTCTTCACATATATGGGCGCATCGGTAAGCTTTTTCAAGGCCAACGGCAACATTCTATCAATTGAAAAGAATTCTGTCTCAGAATCAGTTTCAATTTCGCAACTTCCCGGCCAGTTTCTCAGCCAGGTAATCTGTCTTTTGGCCAATTGCCGGGTTGCTGTTATGGCTTTTTCGACCGCCTCATCGAGACTGCACTGACCGTCCAAATACTGCCAGATCTGCCGGTAACCCACTGAGCGGATAGCCGGCAACTCGCTGTGCAGATCGCCACGTGCGTAGAGACCTCTAACTTCTGCTTCAAAACCCTGATTCATCATCCATTTAAATCTGTCTTCTATACGCTGGTGGATGAGCTTACGGTTCACTGGCATCAGGGCTAATTGCTTAATCGCATATTTTTCCGAAATACCGCCAATATTTTCTTCGAGCCGCAGTGTCGACATAGGCACACCGGTAACCAGATAGACTTCCAGTGCACGCTGAATGCGCTGGGAGTGGTTTGGGTGCAACCCGGCGGCGGTAACAGGATCAACTTCCTGCAGTCGTTTATAGATCGCAGGCCAGCCTTCCGTATCCGCCTGCTGCTGAATCTGATCGCGAATCTCAGGGTTGGCCTCAGGCATTTTCGAGAGCCCTTCGAGCAACACTTTAAAATATAGCATGGTGCCACCGACCAACAATGGAATATTGCCGCGGGCGGTAATCTCCGCCATCACTCTGGTTGCATCTGCCAAAAAATCGGCCGCTGAATAGGCATCCAGAGGATCGCGTATATCTATCAGGTGATGGGGTGCCGCCTCAAGGGTGGCCTGATCAGGTTTGGCGCTGCCTATATCTAACTGGCGATAGACCTGCGCTGAATCCACATTGATCAACTCAACCGGATAATGGTCTTGCAGGGCAATCGCCAGATCAGTTTTACCGCTGGCGGTCGGACCCATAACAAATATGGCCGGCGGTTTATCCGTAGCTGTCACCGGTTTATCGTCCACGCAAAAACAGCTTATCTAACTGATCGAGGGTCAACTGAGACCAGGTCGGTCGACCGTGGTTACACTGACCACTTCTCTCAGTGGCTTCCATATCTCTAAGCAGGCCGTTCATTTCGGGAATGGTTAATTTGCGGTTGGCGCGCACTGAACCATGGCAGGCCATGGTCGAGAGAATTTCATTGATATGATCTCTAATTCGTTCGGAGGTACCGTGCTCAAGGAGATCCGAGAGCACATCCCGAAGTAGTGCTTCAACTTCGGAACCCCGCAATATCGCCGGTATCTGCCGCACGATAATGCTTTCCGCAGCAGCGCGTTCAAGGGTAAAGCCGAGTTTGGTGAAAATATCATTGTGCTGCTCTGCGGCATCTGCCTCGCGCTGGCTGACCGCCAAACTTTCCGGAACTAATAGTGGCTGGGAAATCAGACCCTGATCGTCGAAGTCGCGCTTCATTCGCTCATAGGTAATCCGCTCATGGGCGGCATGCATATCGACAACAATTAAGCCCTCAGTGTTTTCGGCGAGAATAAAGATGCCTTTAAGTTGAGCTATAGCGTAACCCAGAGGAGGAACATCCTGTGGAGTATCAAAGTCCAAACCCGCCTCGGGCAGACTCGATTGATCTGTCGAATATAGACTCTGATAGGCCGACATCGGCGCCGCTATGCCATGAGTTGAGGGGCGATGATCGGAAAACTGCATCGAAGGCTGCCACTGACTATTCTGCTGTTCCTGCTGAAGCGCTTGCGACTGAAACTGCTGTCCCTGTTCAGAACTGGGATGATTGGATTGCAAATGATCCTGAGGGCGATCTTCGGCCAGCGCTTTCTTAATAGTCGACGAGATAAAACTGTGAATCGAGCCACTTTCGCGAAAGCGCACCTCATGCTTGGTCGGGTGCACATTGACATCCACATCGGACGGCGTGATTTCCAAAAATAGGACATAGGCCGGATGACGACCATGGTAGAGAACATCCTGATAGGCCTGTCGCACCGCGTGAGTAACCACCTTGTCACGAATCGCCCGACCATTGACAAAAAAGTGCTGCAGATCTGCCTGACTGCGGGAAAAAGTGGGCAAGCCAATCCAACCCCACAGGCGCAGACCGTGGCGATCATTGTCCACATACAGCGCCTGCTCCATAAAGGGGGCACCGCAGATATCTGCAACTCGCTTCTCCTGCTCCAACTGAGTTGCTGCCGGCCGCAAACTCAATTGTGCGCGTTGGTTATGGCGCAGATTAAAGGCCACATCAAAACGGCTTAGGGCGAGCTTCTTAATGCTGTCATCAATACGGTTATATTCAGTTTTTTCGGTGCGCAAAAATTTGCGTCGCGCGGGGGTATTAAAAAAAAGATCGCGAACTTCGACGCTAGTACCGACAGGATGGGATGCAGGCTGAATATCAACCTCCATATCTCGCCCTTCGGAGACAGCTTTCCAAGCCGTACCCTCACCGTGATTGGAGGTCAGACTAAGTCGCGATACCGAGGCAATACTGGCCAGAGCTTCACCGCGAAACCCGAGTGAAGAGACCGCTTCGAGATCTTCCAGATTGCCTATCTTGCTAGTTGCATGACGGCTAAGTGCCAGGGGAAGATCATCCTCACCAATACCGCAGCCATCATCGCGAATTCTGATTAATTTAACGCCACCCTGTTCTATATCTATATCGATACTCTGGGCACCCGCATCAAGGCTGTTTTCAACCAGCTCTTTAAGTACCGAAGCGGGACGCTCCACCACTTCACCCGCAGCAATCTGATTGGCTAATTGCGGACTGAGAACCTGAATAACGGGCATAGCTGGTGACCTTCTATTGGATATTTAGCTGTTTATAACGATTTTCTTAACTACGTCTACTGTCGGGCGGGGATCATAATTTTTTGGCCCACTTTAATGGTGCTAGAACCCATCTTATTGTAGCTCAGAATAGTGGTGACTGAGGTGTTGTAACGCTGGGCAATCTCCGACAATGTATCGCCGCGAGCAATAGTATAACTGCGTTCACGCTTGCCTTTATTAGCCGCCAGCGAAGTGCCTTCCGGTGTATTGTCGATATAGTAACTGACCAGCCCATTGTAGATTGCTGCTGCCATTCTCTGCTGATAGCCAGCGCTGCTTAACTGGCGAGCTTCTTTGGGGTTAGAGATAAAGCCGGTCTCGATCAATAATGAGGGAATATCTGGAGATTTAAGCACCAAAAATCCCGCTTGCTCAACACGCTTTTTATGTAATCTGGCGACGCTGCCCATATTTTTTAAAACATATTTACCCGCATCGAGACTGCTGCTGAGGGTGGCGGTCATGGACAGATCTAACAGCACCTCGCGCAACGCTGGATCTGTGTTGTCGAGATTTAATGAACCCTCAGCACCGCCAATTAAATCGGCACGGTTTTCCTTTTTCGCCAAAAATCGTGCGGCCTCACTGGTCGCGCCTCTGGTTGACAGGGCGTAGACCGAAGCACCATTAGCCTGAGGATTGGTAAAGGCATCTGCATGGATAGAGATAAAGAAATCCGCTTGGCTTTTGCGGGCGATTGCGGTGCGCTTGCGGTGGGCGAGATAGTAGTCCCCAGTGCGCACTAGCTCGGCTTTGAAATCCGGATTATTATCAAACAACTTTTTAATACGCTGAGATATCTGAAAGACCACCGCCTTTTCATAAATACTTTTTGGGCCAACAGCACCAGGATCCTCACCACCGTGCCCAGCATCAATAGCAATCATAATCTGGCGATTGGTTGATAGCGGCAATTTACTAACCGGCTTTTTTGCCATTTCCTTAACTGTATCGAAAAGATCAACAACCAATCGATCGCCATACTGCTCATTGGCCTTTAGGGTGAAGCTATTAACCCGCACCTGCTCCTTTAACTCCAGCACAATTCGCAGATCGGCACTGCCGCGAAGACCTGAGCGAATTTTACTAATCGGTGTTTTAGCGATATCCAACTTATCCAGATTGGCTTTAAGGCCGGTACTCTTAATATCAATAACTAGACGGCGGGGGTTATCCAGAGAGAAGTGTTTGTAGTCAAAGGCTTCGTCTATATCAAATACCAGTCGGGTATTGTCCGGCGCGCGCCAGATTCGCGCACTCTCGATATCTGCAGTGAAAGCAGGGCCGGCAACCACTGTTGCCATCAATATAAATGCTGCTATTACCTGTAAGCGCAAATCAAACCCCATCTCTTATCAATTTTATTCTTATAATTCTTTCTTACAATTTTTCCAGAGCCGAAATAAGCTTTTTTCCCTGATCCGTGCCGGCACTTAAACTAAGGGTTCGACCCGCACCGGTTTGGATAATTCCAATTTTTATATCCGCCTCTGGCAAAAATCCCCGCCCCAATTCTGGCCATTCTATCAAGCATAGGCACGCCTCTACTAGATAGTCACGAAAGCCCATATATTCAAGCTCTTCTGGATCGATTAAACGATAAAAATCAAAGTGACAAACTTTGCCCAGCGGCAGTTCGTAGGGTTCTACTAAAGTGTAAGTGGGACTTTTCACCGAGCCGCTATGGCCGAGACCATTTAAAATACCGCGGCTAACAGTGGTTTTACCTACGCCCAAATCGCCGCTTAGGGCGATTAGCAAAGCCTGTTTATTGCAAGCTTGGGCATTATCAGCTTGAACCTTTTCACTAGAGACAGCACTAAGCGCGCTGGCGAGCCTGCCGCCAAACTCGAGCATCAATGCCTCACCCTCTATATCAAAGGTTAAAAGCCTGTCACTCACAGATCAGCACCATTTAAAATTCCGCGTAAATAAGCGGTGATATCAGTGGCACTTAGACCGCGAGCACCGCGCTCTTCTAACGCCAGATCCGCCGCCGCTGAATGCAGACAACAACCCAACTGAGCAGCCTGAAATGGCGCGAGACCCTGAGCCAGAAGCCCACCGATAATGCCCGATAGCAAATCGCCCATTCCAGCCGTCGCCATACTTGGGTTGCCGTAGGGACAGACCATTATCTGATCGCTGTCGGCACTGGCAATAAGCGTGCCTGCCCCTTTAAGCAGCACCACCCCATTAAATTTCTGCTGCAGCTTGCGCACTGCAGTAAATCGATCGGCCTGAACCTCAGCAACAGTAATATTTAAAAGTCGCGCAGCTTCCGCCGGATGAGGTGTCATCACCCAGTTGCTGCCATTGGGCTTGGGCACTACCCTTCCCTCGGCAATAATATTGAGTGCGTCCGCATCCACAACCATCGGCAGTCCAGTGGCAACCGCTTTTTGCAGCAGCTGTTCAGACCAGGGGGAACGACCGAGACCGGGACCCACAATTAATACGCTGGGTTTATCCAATAATGGTTCCAACTCTTGACCGGAAATAATACCGCTGGCCATTATCTCTGGCTGGCGCGCCAAAATAGCCGACACATGCTGTGGCCGAGTGGCGACACTAACCAGTCCAGAGCCAGTTTTTAAGGCGGACTCTGCAGCCATTACCACCGCGCCACCAAAACCAAGATCACCACCGACCACCATGGTGTGACCAAATTGATTTTTGTAGGCATCAGCATCGCGGTCTGGATAGGCTTCGAGCAGATCATCCAGATTCATCAACTGCGAGCTACTCGACTGCTGTTCAAAAAGTGTCTCATCAATATCTAATGAGTGATAAATAATCTCACCACAGAGAGCCGGCCCACGACCAGTGAACATGCCCTGCTTGGCGGCAATAAAGGTTACGGTTATATCTGCTTTTACCGCAGCATCGGCGGCACTGCCTGTATCACTGGAGAGTCCAGAGGGCAGATCGATGGCGAGCACCGGTAGTGCGGCATTATTGATACATTGGATTGCCTCGGCATAGGGTTCGCGCAGTTGAGAGTCTACGCTCGGCTGAAAGCCCGTACCCAAAAGAGCGTCGACTATAACCCCATCAAAGAGATCGAGGTCTTCACTGAAAACCTGAAAAGAAACTCCAGCCTTTGCGCTGTAATCTCTGGCCAGTGCAGCGTCGGAAGATAATTTATCGACAGTGGCCAACTCAATAACCCGAGCGGAAAATCCTTTCTCGGCAGCCAGTGCTGCAACTATATAGCCATCACCGGCATTATTTCCCGACCCGCAGAAAACCGTGATAGTGGATGGTTGGCCCCAGGCATCGATAAGTTCATCGTAGGCAGCGCGACCGGCGCGCTTCATTAAAACTATGCTTGGAATAGCCATCTGTTGAATCGCCAAATGATCGAGTTCACGAACTGATTTGGCTTTATATAAAGCGTCTTGAATAACAATGTGCGACATAACCGCAAGTTCCCAGTAAAATTACCGCGATTATATGTCAGATTAGCCCTGAAACCATGACCGAAACAGATAAGCTCGACGATCTAGCGAAAAATATTAAAGCCTGGGGTGAAACCCTGGGCTTTCAGCAGGTGGCTATTTCAAAACCCGACCTGGATAAAGCCTCTGAGCGACTTTTGCAGTGGCTGGACAAAGGTTTTCAGGGGTCTATGCAGTGGATGGGGCATCACGGCGATAAACGCTACAGAGTTGAGAAGCTGGTCGATCATACGGTGCGAGTGATCTCGGTGCGGATGGACTATCTGACTGACAGCAATATGATCGCCGTGCTTAAAGATGACAATAAGGCTTATATATCAAGGTATGCGCTAGGTCGAGACTATCATAAATTGATTCGCAATCGGCTTGCTAGCCTGACAAAAAAGATCGAGGCGGAAATAGAAAAGTTAGGTCTCAGCGATCTTCAGCTGACACAGCGTCCCTTTGTCGACAGCGCGCCGGTTATGGAAAAGCCCATAGCTGCTCAGGCTGGGCTCGGTTGGATCGGGAAAAATACTCTGCTGTTAAATGATCAAGCCGGCTCGTGGTTTTTTCTTGGGGAGATTTATATCTCGCTGAAATTGCCGGTGGATAATAATCAGCAAACGGATAAATGCGGCAACTGTCGCGCCTGCCTCAAGGTCTGTCCGACTGATGCATTCCCTGAGCCCTATGTGTTGGATGCACGGAAATGCATTTCCTATCTGACTATTGAAAGTCAGGGGCCAATCCCTGAAGAGTTGCGCCCACTGATGGGCAATCGCGTATTTGGCTGCGATGATTGCCAGATTATCTGCCCCTGGAACCGCTATTCGTCAAAGACTGAGGAACTAGATTTTCGTCCGCGGCACAGTCTGGATAATTCGGAGTTGGTGACTCTTTTTCAATGGAGCGAAGAGGAGTTTGAGGAAAAAACTCAGGGCTCGCCTATTCGACGAATTGGCTATCAGCGCTGGCTGCGAAATCTTTCTGTGGGTCTTGGCAATGCGCCGGCATCGACACAGATTATTGATGCGCTGCAAAACAGGGCTGAGGATTCATCGACGCTGGTTCGCGAACATGTTCTGTGGGCACTCAAAGAACAGCAGCGCAAACTCAGCATTGCTGATGAAGCTGCTACAGACGAATAAATACTTCCCGGTAATAATCCAATTCGCGAATCGAGTCGTGAATATCATCCATGGCTAAATGACTGCCGCGTTTTTTAAACCCATTGGAGAGCTCTGGCTTCCAGCGCTGAACCAACTCTTTCAGGGTGCTGACATCCAGATTTCGGTAGTGAAAGAACTTTTCCAACTCTGGCATATAGTTGGCCAGAAAGCGGCGATCCTGACAGATAGAGTTGCCACACATAGGAGACTTGCCGGACGGTACCCACTGGCGCAGAAAATCTATGGTTGCGGCCACTGCATCGGCTTCGGTATTAGCACTCTGACGAACTCTTTCGGTCAGCCCGGAACCCCCGTGCTGGCGGGTATTCCACTCGTCCATACCCTCGAGTAACTGATCCGATTGATGGATGGCCAAAACTGGGCCTTCGGCGAGAATATAAAGGTCTTTATCGGTTACCACGGTGGCAATCTCAATAATTCGATCGCGCTCGGGGCTGAGACCGGTCATCTCTAAATCAATCCAGATCAGGTTCATTGGATTTGGGCTTGGGGTAGCGTTGGCCATCTATATTATTTCCGTAAAATGTTACTTCAGCCGGTTATGCTATATCCTTGCGAACCAGAACGCCAGAGACAGCACTGACCAAGGCGCTTAATCAACAGCTTTTATCACCATTACGAGATAATGAATGGCCAAACGCAATCTTAGCTTACGGCAAAAAAACCGCATCCAGTCCATTCAGGAGCGTCGTCGCGAGCGAGCTATTCTTAAAAATACTGTTAGCGAAGAGGAGTTGGAGAATCTCAACCAGCTCGGCCCTGAGGTGCGTGGCACAGTGATTACCAACTTTGGTGCTCAGATTGATATTGAAGGCCTAGATGGTAGTTACAAAGATACTATCTACCGCTGTCATATACGCGCCAATCTCGAACCTCTGGTTACCGGTGATACGGTTATCTGGCGCCACGCGGAACCCAACGGTGTGATCGTGGCTCGCGAACCCCGCGATTCGGAACTGTTGCGCCCCGACCCCTACGGCAAACTTCGTCCGGTGGCGGCCAATGTCGATCGTATTGCCATTGTATTTGCCGCCAAACCAAAGGCTTACAGCAACCTGATTGATCGCTATCTTATTGCTTCCGAAGCGCAGAATATTCAACCGGTACTGATCGTTAATAAAATCGATATGCTTGAGAGCGGCGAGTATCCCTATATTGAACAGTTAATTGCTGACTATAAGACCGTCGGCTATGAGGTCCTTACAGTGTCGACCAAGACGGGTGCCGGCATGGGTACATTAAAAGATTATCTGGCAGCTCACACCTCAATCTTTGTCGGCCAATCTGGTGTCGGGAAGTCCTCGCTGATTAATAAGCTGAAACCGGATGCCAATATTCTTGTCGGAGGTCTCTCTGAGGGTACCGATAAAGGCACTCACACCACGACTGCCTCAAGACTGTTCCACCTTGAGAATGGCGGCCATTTAATTGACTCTCCGGGCATTCGCGAATTTGCGGTGACCAACCTGAGTGACGAGCAAATTATTGATGGCTTTATTGAATTCAGACCCTTTCTCGGACAGTGTAAATTTCGCGACTGCAGACATCAGGTCGAGCTCGGCTGCGCCCTATTAAAAGCGTCGCAAGAGGGCAAAATACTCGATGTGCGGCTAATGAATTATCGCAATATCCTTGCTAGTCAGGATGAGCAATAATGTTAAACTTCTCGGCACTAAAATGGCCCGATAAAACACCCTCTTAACGAATAGTAAAATGACCCCTATGATTCCCCGTCTATTAGAGCCCAGTGAGTTGGAAGCCATTCTTGATCGCGATAATTTATTAATTGTCGATCTCTGCAATCCGGCCCTCTATCAGCACAAGCATGTTCCCGGTGCGGTGCACCTTTCAGGCAGTCTATTGATGGCCGGCACAGCGCCAACGCCCGGCAAGCTGCCCGGTCTTGAACAGCTAAGTAACATTATTGGCTACCTTGGAATCACCGAGGATACTCATGTGGTAGTTTACGATGACGAGGGCGGTGGTTGGGCGGGCCGATTGGCCTGGACACTGGATTTGCTCGGCTACGACAATTGGTCTTACCTAAATGGCGGCATTGTCAGCTGGGTTAAAGAGGGTTTCCCCACTGAAAGCGACGCCAATCAGCCGGTTAGCAAGAATACTCCGGTGAGTATTGCCAATCCCTCTGTGCGCAGCGATGTGGATTCGATTACCAGCAAGCTGGAAGATAATAAGGTCGCAATCTGGGATGCCCGCAGTCCCGGCGAATATCGCGGAGACTCAGTTCGCTCTGCTCGCGGCGGGCATATCCCCGGCGCTATTAATATTGAATGGACTGATCTGATGGATCAACAGCGCAATTTGCGCCTGCGCGAGGATGCTCAGGCTATTCTAGACGCGGCGGGATTGACCCAGGATAAAATAATCACTACCCATTGCCAGAGCCACCATCGCTCCGCATTTACCTATATGGCCGCACGTATTCTCGGTTATAAGAATATCAGTGCCTACGATGGTTCCTGGTCTGAATGGGGAAATCTGGATTCCACACCCGTTGAACTGGGTGACTAGACTTTTAAACATTAAAAACTATTAAAACAAGAGCTATCCACTATGAATCATCGTGCAGAATTATTTGTCGCCCTGCAAAGACTGCTACCAAAACACGCCCTTTCTCGACTGATTGCCAAAGCCGCGGAGTCAAAGAATCCGCGTCTAAAAAACTGGCTAATCGAGAGAGCTATTGCTGCATTTGATATTAATATCGATGAAGCGGCTAGCAGTGATATCAATGACTACGAGAACTTTAATAGCTTCTTTACTCGTGCACTAAAAGATGGCGCTCGCCCTGTAGATGCGGACAACAACACTGTTGTTTCTCCTGCCGATGGCGCGGTGAGTCAGGCTGGCCCAATCAATCATCACAGAATTATTCAGGCTAAGGGCAGCGATTATTCGGCCAGTCGTCTGCTCGGCAATTCAGCGCAGGCAAAGGGTTATGATAACGGCAGTTTTGCGACGATCTATCTCTCCCCTCGCGACTATCACCGCGTGCATATTCCCGCTGCGGGCAAGTTGTTGAGCACTCGCTATATTCCCGGCGATCTATTTTCGGTCAATGATCAGACGGCTCAGGCTCTGCCAAATTTATTTGCCCGCAACGAACGTTTAGTCTGTGAGTTTGAATCTGATATCGGCAACTTTGTTGTGGTATTTGTTGGCGCAATGCTGGTGGCTGGTATTGAAACTGTCTGGGGTGGCTTTGAAACTCCAGGCCGCGGTGCAATTAGAGAGATGGATTATTCCGACCGCGATCTCACCTATAAAAAAGGCGATGAGATAGGACGGTTTAAGTTTGGCTCGACGGTTGTTCTGTTATTTCAGGAAGATAAAATTGCTTGGCAGGATTCATTGATGCCCCAGTCTGATATTCAGATGGGTGAGAAAATAGCGGTTATTAAATAGGGCTTTTAGTTTCTAAAAACAGCTTATAAATAGAAAGTTTTTTATATAGAAAGCTTTTATATAGAAAGCCGCTGCTTAAGTGCCGAGAGAAAACCTCGGTTTGACGGGGCTTTGGATCCACCCATCGCCAGTAGTCCAGTCATAGTAGAATCAAAAGGCTTGGCGATCAGTCGATTGAGCAGCTGATCGTCAATATTCAATGTCTCCGGATCTATATCTTTATTAATCGCCAACTTGTTGACCTCGAGAGCTCGGCGGGAACCAAAGTTACCCAACTGCGTGCGTGCCTTTTGCTCATTTTTAAGGTCGACAAAAATATAGTTTGGCTCATCACTGCTGTTTTCCTTTGTCTCAAATACCGCCACTCTGGGTGATAGCCGCGACTTGGGGTTTTGCTCAACAACCATACCCACATCACCGGTGGTCAACTCAACCACTGTTCCAGCCGGATAGAGCCCCACAGAGCGGATAAACTCAATCACCAGATCTTGGGCAAAGGCCTGACCGCGAAGCTCGTAAAGCCTGCCTGTGGCTTTTGATGGGGTCAGGGTTTGGGTCACTTCCCGGGGGTTACAGAGCCGGTCAAATTCCGAGGCAATACCAGCAACAGCCGCTAAAAAAGGAATTCGCTTTCCGGAACAGCCTTTGGGAAAGCCGCTGCCATCATAGCGCTCACAGTGAAACTTAATAATATTTAATACCCGTCGATTTTCAAAATCTGACTGCTTTAAATTCTCGACACTGGCGCTGACAAAACTGCGGTATTCGGCCTCTTCTTCGGCATTTCGATCGGGCTTGCGCAGCAGTGTGCGATCCATACCCGCCTTGCCGACATCCTTGAGCAGTGTCGCCAGACAGAGATCTTTTAACTGTTCTATATCGAGGCCGATATGGCGAGCAAACTGGGTTGCCCACAGGGAGGAGCGAATACTGTGATCATGGGTATGGGGATCTTTGGCGCGCAATCGCAGCAGCCAGGTAAAGGCGTCGGGGCAGCGCACAACACTGTCGACCATGCTATCTACAGATTCCTGAAGCTGATCCAGATTGAAGTTGCCACATTTGGTAATTTGTCGGGTTGCGACACTTAGGCATCCGACAAGATTGTTCATTACTCTGCGCGCTGCAGGTATCTCTTTGGCCAGCTCGACGGTTTTATTGTAAATATAGGGTTTTACAACAAAGCTGCGCGGCACTGAACTGTGATTACTTGCACTGTGGCTATTTTGACTAGAACTTTTATTGATCGGGCTGCTGATATTTTCTGCAATCCCTGAGGAACGATTATTTCTCTGGCTGGAGTTGGCTGTGGCGGCGTTTTTTATATCCAGAGGCGAGGCGCCCTTGGCTACATCTATATACACATAGTCGCAGTAGGCTTTTACTCTGGAGGCATCGGCAAGGCTTTTTATCATAAAACCCTGAATTGGAAATGGCGTTTCAGCCCAGGGCTTATCCAGAGCGGAAACAAACATTCCCACTTCGAGCTCGTGAATAAAAACTTTTAACTGCTGTAGAGACATAGCTTTCTACCAGACCTGTGCGTCTATAATCGCCAAAACACCTTGAACAGAAAATGTAACGCTTTCGGTTATCCAAAAGCGTGTTCAGGTATCAGTTTTAACAAATATAGACCAAGAACTGGTCGTGCTAAGCGCTAGTTTTCAGAAAATCTGTGAACTGCATCCACAAAGACTTTGACATGATCTGGATCTATGTCTGGGGTGATGCCATGGCCGAGGTTAAATATATGACCTGAGCCCTGACCAAAGCCGCGCATAATACTCTCGACCTGGGCCTCAATAGTGGCGGGATCAGCACGCAAAACGGCCGGATCCATATTGCCCTGCAGAGCGACCTGATGACCCACTCGGCTTTTAGCTGCGGCAATATCCATAGTCCAATCGAGTCCCAGTGCCTGACAGCCGGTATCGGCCATCGCCTCTAACCAGAGGCCACCGCCTTTGGTAAACAGAATCACCGGCACATCGCGACCGTCGTGGTGAGTAATTAAACCATCGACAATCTTTTTCATATAGGCGAGGGAGAATTCAGCATAGGCGGAGTGGCTCAGTGCGCCACCCCAGGTATCAAAAATCTGAACGGCCTGTGCACCGGCACGAATCTGGGCATTCAAATAATCGATTACTGACAGTGCCAGTTTTTCGAGTAATTGATGCATTAGTTCCGGCTGGGTGTAGAGCATAGTTTTTGCGCGGGCAAAATCTCTGCTGCTCTGCCCTTCGATCATATAGGTGGCCAGCGTCCAAGGGCTGCCTGAGAAACCGATCAGCGGTACGCGTCCGTTAAGTTCGCGGCGGATCATGGTGACGGCATCGGTGACATAACCCAGATCATTGGCGGTATTGATGACCTGCAGGCTTTCAATATCCGCTTCGGTGCGCACCGGCTTGCGAAATTTGGGGCCTTCTCCAGTTTCAAAATAGAGACCCAGACCCATAGCATCGGGAATGGTTAAAATATCTGAAAACAGAATGGCGGCATCCATTTCGTAGCGTTCGAGAGGCTGCAATGTGACTTCACAGGCCAGCTCGGTGTTTTTACACAGGCTCATAAAGTCGCCAGCCTGAGTTCTAACCGCACGGTATTCAGGCAGGTAACGTCCGGCCTGACGCATCATCCACACTGGTGTGCGGTCGACAGGTTCGCGCATCAAGGCTTTTAAAAAACGATCATTTTTTAAATCGGACATACAATTCCCTTTTAAAACTGGTGTAAAACGCTAAATTTTATACGTCGAGATAATCCAAAATACCTTTGGCGGCTTCTCGGCCTTCCCAGACTGCGGTGACAACCAAGTCTGAACCACGAACCATATCACCACCGGCAAAAATCTTTGGGTTGGTAGTCTGGAATGGGAATGTCTGCTCTTCAGCGGCCATTACTGCACCCCAGTCATTGGTGTTAACTTCAACACCACCGAGCCATTCCGGCGGGCTGGGTTTGAAACCAAAGGCGATCAGTACCGCATCGGCAGGCAGAATCTCTTCACTGCCGGGAATCACTTCCGGTCGGCGACGACCGTTTGCATCTGGCTCGCCCATTTTGGTGGAGACCACCTTAACGCCTTCGACAGAACCATTGCCGACAATTTCTACCGGCTGCATATTAAATTTAAATACCACACCCTCTTCACGGGCATTTTTTACCTCGCGTCGAGATCCGGGCATGTTCTCTTCGTCACGACGGTAGGCACAGGTAACGCTTTCAGCCTGCTGTCGAATAGAGGTGCGGTTGCAATCCATGGCGGTATCACCACCACCGAGAACAACAACGCGCTTGCCTTCCATAGAGACAAAATCTTCCGGCGCTTTCTCAAAACCAAGATTGCGATTAACGTTGGAAACTAGGAATGACAGCGCTTCGTGAACGCCCTCGAGATCTTCGCCGGGGAAACCGCCTTTCATGGTGGTGTAAGTTCCCATGCCCATAAACACGGCATCGTAATCATTGAGCAGTTCGTCAATCAGTATATCTTTGCCGATCTCAACATTGAGACGGAACTCAACGCCCATGCCTTCGAGAATTTCGCGGCGGGTGCGGATCACTGATTTCTCTAACTTAAATTCTGGAATACCAAAGGTTAGCAAGCCGCCAATTTCCGGGTAGCGATCAAAAACCACTGGCTTTACGCCATTGCGCACAAGAATATCTGCACAGCCAATACCGGCAGGACCTGCGCCAATTACGGCAACTTTTTTATCGGTCCAGACAACTTTTGACATATCTGGACGCCAGCCCATAGCAAAGGCGGTGTCGGTAATATATTTTTCTACTGAACCAATGGTCACCGCGCCAAACCCATCATTCAGCGTACAGGCACCTTCACAGAGGCGATCCTGAGGACAGACACGCCCACAGACTTCAGGCAATGAGTTGGTCTGGTGGCTGAGTTCAGCCGCTTCCATTAAATTGCCTTCGGCAACCAGTTGCAGCCAGTTGGGAATGTAGTTGTGTACTGGACACTTCCACTCGCAATAGGGGTTGCCACAGGATAGGCAGCGGTGCGACTGATCGGCCGCTTCACCGGCATTAAAGGGGTCATAAATCTCAACAAACTCACCGACACGGCGCTTCATATCACGCTTGGGTGGGTCAACTCGCTTCATATCGAGAAATTGAAATTGATTATTTAGTCTTTCTTGCATAGCTCTTATCTCTGTTTTCCAATTGGCATTATTGCGGGTTTGCGTGGGCCTGAGCCAAAAGGCTGCTCAAGCTTGCTGCTTTTGGCTTAACCAGCCAGAACCGCGGTGCATAATCAGAAAAGTTATTAATAATGTGTTGGCCCCATTCGCTGCCAGTCTCTTTGACGTGGTCGCTAATCATATTCTTGAGGAATACTCGGTGAGACTCAGTTGCTTCGGTAGTGATGCGCTGTATATCGACCAGTTCCATATTGTAGCGGTCGACAAAATCACGATTCATATCCATTACGTAGGCGAAACCACCGGTCATACCAGCACCGAAGTTATAGCCCGTTGCACCCAGTATGGTGACAATACCGCCAGTCATATATTCACAGCAGTGATCACCTGCACCTTCGACAACAGCGACAGCACCAGAGTTGCGAACGCCGAAACGCTCACCCACTTTACCGGCGGCAAAGATTCTGCCTCCGGTAGCACCGTAGAGACAGGTGTTACCCATAATCGGTGTTTCGTTGGACTTGAATGTGCTGCTTTGTGGTGGGCGCAGTACCAGCTTGCCGCCGGCCATACCCTTACCCACATAGTCGTTGGCATCACCTTCGAGATAGATCTCGAGGCCACCGGCATTCCAGACACCCAGTGACTGTCCTGCAACACCTTTTAGATTCAGTCTAATCGGTGATTTCGACATACCGGTGTTGCCGTAGCGTTTGGCAATTTCGCCCGATAAGCGCGCACCGATTGAACGGTCACAGTTACCGACGTTAAAGTCAAAGCTTCCACCAGTCTGAGCTTCGATACTCGGCAGTGTTTGCTCGACCATCTTCTCAGCCAGTAGACCCTCATCGAAAGGATTATTTTTTGGCTGAGAGCAGGATTGCGGCTTGCCCTCCAGCTCGGAGCGATCTTCAAGCAGCGGCGAAAGTTCCAAATGCTGCTGTTTGCTAGTCTCACCCGGCAGAGTTTCAAGTAAATCAACTCGACCAATCAATTCTTCAAGGGTGCGCACACCCAACAGGGCCAACCACTCTCGAGTTTCCATCGCGATAAACTTAAAGAAGTTGGTCGCCATGGCTACAGTGCCACGGTAATGATCATTACGCAGACGATCATCCTGTGTTGCAACACCAGTTGCGCAGTTGTTCAGGTGACAGATACGCAGGTATTTGCAACCCAGCGCCACCATGGGGCCGGTACCGAAACCAAAACTTTCGGCGCCGAGAATCGCGGCTTTAATAACATCCAGACCGGTTTTTAAGCCACCGTCTGTCTGTACTCTAACCTTGTCACGCAGATCGTTAGCGCGCAGGGTTTGATGGGTTTCAGTCAGGCCCAACTCCCATGGGGAGCCCGCATGGCGGATTGAGCTAACCGGGCTAGCGGCTGTACCACCGTCGTAACCGGAGATGGTAATCAGATCGGCGTAGGCTTTAGCCACACCGGCTGCAATGGTGCCAACACCTGGGCGAGAAACCAGTTTGACCGAGACCAGTGCGCTTGGATTGACCTGTTTTAAGTCAAAAATCAGCTGGGCGAGATCTTCAATGGAGTAGATATCGTGATGCGGCGGTGGTGAAATCAATGTCACCCCCGGCACCGAGTAACGCAGACGTGCGATCAATTCATTGACCTTACCGCCCGGCAACTGACCACCCTCACCCGGCTTGGCGCCCTGAGCGACTTTAATCTGCAGAACCTCTGCACTGGAAAGGTAAGCTGGAGTTACACCAAAACGTCCGGATGCAATCTGCTTGATCTTGGATGATTTAATGGTGCCGTAACGGGCTGGATCTTCACCACCTTCACCAGAGTTGGAACGACCACCGAGGCCGTTCATGGCTTCCGCCAGTGATTCATGAGCTTCCGGTGAAAGAGCACCCAGAGACATACCGGCAGAATCAAAACGCTTAACAATTGCTTCCATCGGTTCAACCGATGCCAGATCAATCGGGGTTACCTTGTCGCTGAGCTTAAGCAGATCGCGCAAGGCTGCCACAGGTCGCTTATTGACCAGATCCGCATACTCACCCCAGGCTTGGTAATCATTGTTCTGCACCGCTTTGTGCATTGTTTGAACAACATCTGGGTTGTAGGCGTGATATTCCTGACCGTGAACATATTTAAGTAGACCACCTGGCTCAATGGGCTTGCGTAATTTCCAAGCCATCTTAGCCAGTTCAGTCTGGTCTGTTTCAAGATCGCCAAAGGTTGCACCTTCGAGACGGCTGACAAGACCGGGGAAACAGAGATCGACCACTTCACTGCCGAGACCAATAGCCTCAAATAACAGTGCGCCTCGATAGGAGGCAATGGTAGAGATACCCATTTTTGAAAGTATTTTCAGCAGACCTTTGTTAATACCTTTGCGGTACTGCTTGAACGCTGTATCCGCATCAATCAACAATTCACCACTATCAATAAGATCGCAGAGAACGTGGTAGCTGAGGTATGGATATACCAGCGATGCGCCACAACCAATCAGTGTTGCAATCTGGTGTGAATCTCTGGCGTAACCGGTACTGGCGACAATATTGGCGTTGCTGCGCACACCCTGTTCAATCAGGTAATTGTGGACAGCACCCACTGCCAGCAAGATATGAATCGGCTGCTTGTCTTCGCTGATATTGTGATCTGAAAGTATGCAGATCACTGCACCGTTGCGAACCGCATCGGCGACTTCAACACAGAGACGCTTAATTGCCTGCTGTAGATTTTCTTCAGCAGCATCGTAGTTAAGGGCAAACTTAACTACTGGGAACTGTTCAAATTCATTGAGCTTAAGCGCGTAGTATTTGCGCGGAGAAAGCACTGGGCTGGAAAGACCAATACGGGTTCCCAGATAGGGGTTCTCCTCAAAAATACTCTCTTCGCGACCCAGCTCCACACCCAGAGACATAACAATGGCTTCACGCAATGGATCTATCGGCGGGTTGGTTACCTGGGCGAACTGCTGGCGGAAATAATCAAAGACATTGCGATGCTTTTTAGACAGCACGGCCATTGGGGTATCGTCACCCATTGAACCGGTTGCTTCCTGACCACCTTCTGCCAGCGGTCTCAGCACCTGATCTCGCTCTTCAAAGGAGACCTGGAACATCTTCATATAAGATTTAATTTCTTCGCGACTCAGAGTCCCCTCAATCTCGATACTGTCCATATCAAAGCTGGACTCAATCGCATAGCGGCCTTCATTGAGCCACTTTTTATAGGGGTGGCGCGCGGCAAGCTGATCTTCAATCTCGTCACGGAAGAGGATTTTTCCTTCCTGAGTATCGATCGAGAGAATATCACCTGGCCCTAATCGACCCTTGGCTACCACATCTTTCGGATCATAGTCGTATACACCGACTTCGGAGGCCACTGTAATTACATCATCTTTGGTCATCACCCAACGCGAGGGACGCAGGCCATTGCGATCCAGAGTACAGACAGCAAAGCGACCATCGGTAATAACCAGTCCGGCTGGGCCATCCCAGGGTTCTTGGTGCATCGATAAATAGTCATAGAGTGCACGGTGATCGGGATTGCGATCTTCAACATTCTGCCAGGCGGGTGGAATCAGTGTACGAACTGCTAGGTGCAGATCCATACCACCGGTAACCAGCATTTCCAGCATATTATCCAGACTTGAGGAGTCAGAACCGGTGCGGTTTACCAGCGGTGCCGCTTCGGTCAGATCTGGTAGTAGCTCAGACTTGTATTTCGGTGTGCGCGCCACAGACCAGTTGCGGTTGCCCATAATCGTGTTGATCTCACCATTGTGAGCCAACATTCTGAACGGCTGGGCCAGTGGCCACTGAGGCATAGTGTTAGTTGAGAAGCGCTGGTGGAAAACACAGATCGCTGTCTCGAGACGCTCGTCGGCGAGGTCCAGATAAAAGCCCGGTAGATCAACCGGCATCATCAGCCCTTTATAGCTGAGGATTTTGGTGCCGAGGCTGGCAATATGAAAACGATTGTCGTCAATTAGCTGCTGTTCAGCCTTGCGACGACCCATATATAGTCGGGCGCTAAAATGCTTTTCATCGACAATATCGCCAGGGGCAATAAATACCTGCTCAAAAGCTGGCAGCGACTCAATTGCGATTGGGCCCAGACAGTTATTGTCGGTGGGAACTTCACGCCATCCAAGAACCTGTAGGCCCTGAGCGGTGAGTTCTTTTTCTAAAATAGTTTTTGCGGCAGCACGCTTCTGGTCATCAGTGTTAAGCATCACTGCACCAACAGCATAGAGCTCTGGAAGCTCTATTTGCAGTGTTTCTTTAACTACTGTGCGCAAAAAGCTATCGGGCTTTTGCAGCAACAGACCACAGCCGTCACCGGTCTTGCCGTCAGCGGCAACACCACCACGGTGGGTCATACAGGTCAGCGCCTGAATAGCGTTAAGTAATAGTTTGTGACTGGTTTTACCCTTGATATGGGCAACTAAACCAAAACCGCAGTTATCTTTAAAATCGTCAAGCCGACATAAGCTCTGAGCCATAAATAAACTCTAATAAATTTCTAAATTAAACTCTCAATTAAGCACTAAAAGAAGTACCAGGATATGCATCGAAATAAGCACAAAAGAGTAAAGTGATGATAGCCAAAGATTAAAATACTAGGCTAAACAGACAAAACGGGGGGCATTCTACACTTTGAAGGCAACTTCGACAATTCTCTTATACGTCTCAACAGCGGCTTTCAGGCTATTTTTTAAGCAAAAAAAGAGAATATTTAACCAACTTATTGTTCAGTGAACTGATTTTCCAAGCCTGAACAAGGTGCTAATCAGCATTAAACAATGCCCTAAAGTGAGAAAGGGCATAAAAATGGCTATAAAAAAAGGGACTAAAAAAAGAAAAATCAGACTTATATACAAGTCTGATTTAGCATTGTATCCAGATCAACCGTAGAGAAAGAATCGCTGACGCAGGCACTGCCAAGGCTTTCTAGCAATACCAGACGCAACTGACCGTCGAGAACTTTTTTATCGCGAACCATCAAACGCATAAAGTCATCTGCGGCCATCCCACTGGGTGGAGCAGTGGGTAGAGAGCAGGCGGTTAATAAATTCTTGATACGCAATAGATCGGCACTGCTTAAATCACCGGCCATCACAGATAATTCTGCGGCCATTACCATTCCCGCCGCGACGGCTTCCCCGTGTATCCAATCTTTGTACTGCTGGAATGTTTCAATCGCATGGCCAAAGGTATGACCTAAATTTAGAATCGCGCGAAGACCCTGTTCGGTTTCGTCCGCAGCCACCACTTTGGATTTGCTGATACATGAAAGCTCTACCGCGTAGGCCAGCGCCTGCTGATCTCTATTTAGAAGCGCCTGCAGATTATTCTCTAACCAGACAAAGAAGTCCGCATCCACAATCAGACCATACTTGATCACTTCTGCCAGACCCGCATTAAACTCTCTATCGGGCAGCGTCGATAAGGTATCTGTATCAATAATGACCGCCTGGGGCTGATAGAAGGCACCAATCATATTTTTGCCCAAGGGATGATTAACGGCAGTTTTTCCGCCTACAGAGGAGTCCACCTGAGCCAACAATGTGGTTGGGATTTGAATAAACGGCACACCGCGCTGATAACAGGCCGCGGCAAAACCGGTCATATCACCAATCACACCACCACCGAGAGCAATCAATGTGGTTTTTCTATCGTGATGACTGGCAATCAGCTGATCAAAGATCAAATTGAGATTATCCAGATTCTTATACTGCTCACCGTCCGCAAGAATAACCTTGTCGACCTGCTTGCCTGCCAACTGCTTTTCAACAAGTTCCAGATAGAGCGGCGCGATAGTTTCATTGCTGACAATAAGCACCTTTTGCCCGGAGACATGACTGGCAATATCGGCCTGCAGAATCTCACCAGAGCCTATATATATAGGATAGGATCGATCACCTAACTGAACTTGAACTTGTTTCGATACTGAGGTCATGAATCACTCTGACTGTTAAAAAGATGGATAAGGCGGCTAGGATAAATATCCTGATCGTTAATTAAGCTGTTAGATTAATTGGCCACTAAACAGCCGCGCAACAATTTACGCGGCAGATTTTAGCATAGCGCCGACAGTGCATCAGCCAGTTTTTTTGCCAATTTATTGGGCTGCATTGAGCCCGAGGGGAAAACTAAATCTGCTACCTGATTGTAGAGAGGGTCACGAGTTTCAACCAACTCGGCAATAACCGCACGGCGATCATCAACCTGCAGCAATGGCCGACTCTTGTCCCGACGGGTGCGTTCAAATAGCTGCTCGGCTGTTGCCGACAGGTAAATTACCCTGCCGCTGCGCTGTAAAACTGCTCTGTTTTCATCGCGTAATACCACGCCGCCGCCGGTGGCAATGACCTTTGACTGACCGTTTTCTGCCAGGTCCAAAAGGACTTTACACTCTCGGTCGCGAAACCCCTGCTCACCTTCCATATCAAATATCCACTGGATATCTGCGCCGGCCCGAGATTCAATTTCAGTGTCCACATCGACAAACGGCAGATCGAGAAGATCTGCCAGATGTTTACCAATAGTTGATTTGCCGGCCCCCATGGGGCCGACCAAGAATATATGTTGTGGTGTCATCGATCCAGTAAGCTATCGTCAATTATTTTTGGTGTTATAAAGATTAGTATTTCACGTTTTTCAATATTTCGCAGGTCATTTCTGAAAAGCCTGCCTAAAAAAGGCACATCACCTAATAAAGGCACCTTTTCTGTGCCATTAACTTCTTCGGTTTGAAAGATACCGCCTAACACCAGAGTCTGTCCATTACCCACCAGCGCCTGAGTTTGAATCTGGGTAATATCAATCGAAGGTTCACCGGTTGGGGTAAATGCACCTACCGAATCCTGAGATACCAACAGATCCATAATAATCCGGTTATCCGGAGTAATCTGTGGGGTCACCTCTAACTGCAACACCGCTTCCTTAAACTCAACACTGGTGGCGCCGCTTGAGGTGGCTTTTTGGAAGGCGATTTCAGTACCAGACTTAATCACTGCCTGCTGTTTATCACCGGTAAGCACTTTTGGTTGCGAGACAATTTCACCAAAACCATCGGACTCCAATGCACTGAGCTCCAGATCAATAAGGAAGCTATCGGTTAGATAACCCAGACTAAATGAACCTGCTGCATCAGCGACACCCAAATCTACCGCCAAACTATCGCCTAATCCAAAATCATAATTTTGGGTTACTACCGTAACATCATCCGCTGTACCCGCTTGACCATCAGGCCCTGTGGTATCAATCTCATCCGCTGAGTAGGTAAAACTTTCTACCACACCAGCACCCGGCGTTAGACCTGACCTACGCCCGGAAAAACCCAGAGTCCGGTCACCGGTTGCGCTGGAGAACTGGCCACCAGAGAGCTTATCAATACCCGCCAAACCCCAGGTCGCGCCCAGTTCCTTTTTAAAGTCGGTATTGGCAATAACAATTCGCGCTTCAATTAGAACCTGTTTGATCGGCACATCAATTTCACTAATCAGCCGTTTAAACTCGTTAATCTTTTCTTCGGTATCCGTAAGAATAATGGTATTGGTTCGCTCATCGACAATCGCACTGCCGCGCTCAGATAAAATTGTGTTAGTGGCATTACCTTCCCGAGCTCCGTTTCCAGACTGTCCCGTTTCAGTGCTGGTGGCCGTAAACAATTCAAATATCTCTCCAGCATCCGCATATTTAATCCGCACAAAGGCGGTTTCCAATGGCGCTAATTCCTGAAGTTGCTTGTTGGCCTCGACCTGTAAGCGTTCCTGCTCGGCAATTTCCGCAGCTGGTGCGACCATTAATACATTGCCCTCCTGACGCTTATCCAAACCTTTGGCCTTAAGGATGATTTCCAATGCCTGATCCCAGGGCACATTATCCAATGTCAGGGTAATACTGCCGGTAACCGTGTCACTGGCAACCAGATTGAGAGAGGTAAATTCGGCAATAATCTGCAGCACCGAACGCACTTCAATATCCTGAAAGTTAAGGGTCAGACGCTCGCCATTAAAGGCAAACTTTTTGCTCTGCGCCTCAACCTCAGCATCGGTAAGGGGCTTAATATTAACCACATACTGACCATCCGCCTGATAAGCCAGATAGTCGTACTGTCCAGAAGCCTCAATAGTAATGGTGGTAGTCGAACCTTCCTGCACCGTATCAATGGTCTGTACCGGCGTAGCGAAGTCGATAACATCGAGGCGCCGATCGAGCCGTTCAGGGAGCTGTGTCTGATAAAAAGAAAGCTTTATTTCACTGCTGTCGCGGTCTATATCCACATTGACCGAAGATTGGCTCAGACCGACACTAATGGTGCCGGAACCGTCTTTAGCGCGACGGAAATCAATATCGGTAACCTTTAGATCAGTGGCGCCTGACTGATCATTAAAAGTTTCTGATCCTTTACTAACGGGTCGAGTTGAACTTCGATCCACTTGAACAAGGCTATCAGTGCCGACTCTCAGGATCATACTGTTGCCCTCAATATCGGTTTTAAAGGGCAGGGATTCGGTTAAGTTAACAATCAGGCGGGTTCGGCTATCATCGGCGATAATCACTGCATCCCGGGCACTTTCAAAACCCAGAGCATATTTCTTTTCGCTGAGGCTGCTGCCAACCCCAGGGAAATCGAGAATTAAGCGCGCCGGCTTACTTATTTCGTAGGCCTTTGGCTGCGGTGGCTTTTCGGAGAACAGCAGCTTAATCTCAAACTGCTCACCGGGAAGGGATGCAAATTCGATATCAGTTACCTGAACTTCTCCCCAGGCAAATCCAGGTAAAATCACTAATAAAAGATACCAGTTTTTGATTCGACTTATCATTTTACTTTTCCCTTGGGAGTTGCTCACTCTTCATCCATGGCCATGGTGCGAGGCCGGTTAATCCATTCACCTTTACCGTCTGGAACGGTTTCCATTATCTCTACTTCAAAGGTGCCAATATTTGTAATCAGGCCAAAGTTTCTGCCCACATAGTTTCCGTTTGTAACTCGATGTACTCTGCCATTGCCATCATTGATCAGCGCCCAGGTATTACCACCTCTGGATAAGGTACCGACCATACTCAGAGCACTGTAATTTATTAACTCAAGCGGTTCTTTGCGACGGGATTGATCGGGCGCTGCTACCACATTCCCTGAAACCTTCTCCTCACCATTGAGAATAACGGGCGCTTCAAAGGGACTGCGCAGCGCCAGAGCTGAGTAATTAAATCGTTCGGCAGGTGGGTATGTGGGAAGTGGCTCAATGGTGCCCTGAGGTCTATTTCTGGCATCCAGCAGTTTTTGATCGAGGTCGGAGTGCTGGCGATCACCGGAACAGCCAAGTAGCGCTACAAGACATAAAGCGGAAAGCACTGGCAGAGCTGTAAGACGATAGATAGTCATTATTCTGCCTCCGCTTTGTAGCGATAGGTTTTGGCTTCAATAACCATATTGAGCTGCGAGCCCTCGGACTCTTTGATTGAATAATCATGCAGGGTTACGATTCGCGGCAGCGAAGCCACGCCACTGACAAAGGAACCAAAGTCATGGTAGTCGCCAGTCACATCAATTCTGATGGGCAGTTCAACATAAAACTCCGAAACCTTTTCCGGCTCCAGTGAGATAGCCTTCATACTGAGGCCGCTTCCGTAAGCGACTTCAGTGATATCTTCGAGCAGACCCGGGACTTCTGTGTCTTTGGGCAACTGCTCTAACAGTGCTCCAAAGGTTTCATCCAGTTCGATCATCTGCTGACGGTAGGCATCCAGATTTGCAGCTAGAAAAGCTTTGCTTTGATACTGCTGCAATAGCTGAGTTTCCTGATTCGCAGCACGCTGTGTCTGCTCGCGAATATCCTGTACTTTAAAGAAATAACCCAGAATAAGAATTGCGATTAAAACCAGTGCCACTAAAACTGACTTTAAAGCGGCCGGCCAAATACCCATTTGCTGAATATCCAATTCAGCAAAATCAATATCCTTTAATTCCTTTATGCTTTCTAAAAATGGCATAACATCCCTGCTATAAATTTATTAGTTTTGTCTTTTTAAGTACCTGTAACTCTAAGGCGCAGCAACCTGAGGTTCACTGCCAGTAAGCTGTTCTATCTTGATCTGCAAATCAAACACACTGCCCTGATCACCCAGAGTTGTATCCTGCTGAACTTTGGTCAGGTTTGACTCTTCATATTTATGGGAGGTATCCAGATTTCTCATCAGTGCAGAGATACGATTATTGGACTCTGAAAAGCCGGACATTTTGACTGTCTCCGCGGTCTGCTCAAGGGTCGCCAGATAGACGCCATCGGGCATTGCGCGAACCAGTTCATCAAAGACTTTGACGATCTCCGAACGGTTGCCCTGCAGGTCTTGAATCACCTTCATACGAGAGATCATTTCCTGCTTCTTACTTTTTAGCTCGCTGATTTCAGCAACTTTTTTATCCATTTCGGCGATATTCGACTGCAGATAACTGTTTCGCGAGTTTTGGTTATCCAGACGAGCCTGAGCAATGGTAATCCAGATAAATACCAATACAGCGCCCACCAGGGCGGCGGCGAGTAACTTGCCAAGAAAAGCTTTTCGACGCTGTTCCCGGGACTCTTCTCTCCAGGGGAGTAAATTAATACTGGTCATTTATTCGAAACTCCTCATCGCCAGTCCTACAGCAAGCAGTAATGCAGGGGCATCATTGGCAATGGCCGAAGCATTGATAGATCGACTTAGCTGCATATCTGCCAGTGGATTTGCCACCGCTGTGGGTAGACCAATGGCCTGCTCAACCTCATCAACCAATCCCTCCAATGCAGATACACCCCCTGCAAGAAATAGTTGGTCCACATAATTAAAGTGACTCGATGAATAAAAGAATTGTAATGAGCGGGTAATATGTTGAATAAGGGTCTCTTTAAAGGGCGCCAGAACCTCGCTTTCATAGTCTTCAGGCAGTCCGCCTTTGCGCTTTGCTTCACCGGCCTCTTCCCAGGACAGGCCGTAGCGACGCTGAATCTCTTCTGTTAACTGCTTGCCGCCAAATAACTGTTCGCGGCTGTAGATAGTTTTGCCATCCACCAGAACGGTGAAGGTAAACATGGTGGCACCTATATCGGCTATGGCAACCACCTGATCGCCAACCTGATCCAGCTGATCTTCCATCAACTTGTAGGCGCGCTCTACAGCAAAACCTTCTACATCTATTACCTTGGGTTGCAGCCCAGCCATCTCCAGAGCCTGTCGGCGATGCTCAACATTCTCCTGACGGCAGGCGGCTAACAATACTTTTACCAGATCGGGATTATTTTCCACTGGGCCAATAACATCGAAGTCAAAGGCCACCTCTTCCATGGGGTAGGGAATATACTGATCAGCTTCGACTTCAATCTGCATCTCCATCTGCAGTTCTGTAAAACCAGCGGGAAGCTCAATCTCTTTGGTGATAACCGATGAACCGGAAACGGCGGCTATGGTGTCTTTAAGCTTGGTGCCTGAACGTTTAACAACAGATTCGATAGTTTCAGACAGTGCATCGAGGTCGGCAATATTTTTTTCGACTACTGTATTAGGTGGTAGAGGCAGCACTCTGTAGGCCTCTACTTTAAAACCATCACCAGACCGGCTCAGCTCCACCAGCTTCACAGCAGATGAGGAGATATCAAGTCCTATCATGGGTTTAGAGGGGTTCGAGAAAAAATCGAAGAATTCCATATTGTAATTATTTCCTTTAATTCAGCCATCCTCGGCGAAGAGTATCCAACGAAAATTTCCTGTATTTCTGTATTTTGTGCTAGAAACTACATTAACAATCAGCGGTAATCTTGCAAATGATGCACTTCACATTCCCTACACCTTATAATAGACGCTGAATTTTTCCGGTGCCCGAAAATAGTGTCTATCTCAATACGTAAAATACTCAAGCCGTTAGCCATGTTGGCTCTCCTTGGAACAGGTGGCTTTCTTGTGGTGGCCACCTGTCTGTATCTGTACCTTAGCCCAAAACTGCCATCAGTCGAGGAACTAAAGGAGATCGAGTTACAAATTCCACTGCGAATCTATTCACAAGATTTAAAAGTTATTGCCGAGTTCGGCGAGAAGAAGCGTTCGCCGGTTTCATTCGATGAAATCCCTCCGGCGATGATCGATGCCTTTCTTGCCGCTGAAGATGACAGCTTTTTCGAACACCGCGGTATTGTGGTCTCCGGCCTGTTGCGCGCCGCAGTCGAACTGGTCACCACCGGCAGTATCCGCAGTGGCGGCAGCACTATAACCATGCAGGTGGCGCGCAATTTCTTTCTCAGCAATCGTCAGGAATTCACCCGTAAATTTAATGAAATACTGCTCGCCTTTAGAATTGAAGAGGGGCTGACTAAAGAGGAAATTCTATCCCTCTATACCAATAAGATTTATATGGGCAATCGGGCCTATGGTGTTGGTGCCGCAGCCCATGTCTACTACGGTAAAAATCTCGATGAGCTGACGATTGCCCAGATCGCAATGATCGCCGGCCTCCCCAAAGCGCCCTCCTCCTATAATCCCATAGCCAATCCAGAGCGCGCCCTGCTGCGCAGAAACTGGATTCTTGGACGTATGCTGTTACTCGGCAATATTGATAAGCAGCAGTATCAGGCAGCGATAACAGAACAGGACAACGCCTCCTACCACGGCTCCATTTCTGAACTGGATGCGGCCTATATCGCCGAAATGGTTCGCCAGCAGGTGATTAATAAATTTGGTCTTAAAGCCTATACCGAAGGTTACTCAGCCATCACCACCATTGATTCGGGCATGCAAAAGAGCGCGGTTAAAGCGCTGCAGGCGGGTATTCTCGCCTATGATAAACGCCACGGTTACCGCGGCCCTGAGCAGACCGCTATCGAAGAGCAGGACTGGGAGACCGTCCTCAGAAAAACCTCTATCTACGGCGGCCTTGAGCCGGTAATTGTCAGTGAGGTTGCTGAGGATCATCTAACAGTGCTCAACCGCAGTGGTGAATTAGAGGACCTTAATTGGGCCGATGGCCTCAAGGGGCTGCGACGGTTTAAAACCATTAATGCGCGCACAGCTCCGATTGAAAGTGCCGCTGATGTATTTAAGCGCGGCGACTTAATTCGTGTGATACGTTCAGCCAATAACTCGTTGCAGTTAGCTCAGGTACCTGAGGTTCAAGCGGCGTTGATTGCTCTAAATCCTGAGGATAGTGCGATCCGCTCACTGGTTGGCGGCTTCGATTATCGTCACAGCCGATTTAATCGTGTCACTCAGGCTTATCGTCAGCCGGGCTCAAACTTCAAACCTTTTGTCTACACCACGGCTCTGGATAATGGCTTTACCGCCGCGTCAGTAATCAATGACGCGCCTGTCGTGTTTAATGATAAAAACCTTGAGGATATGTGGCGACCGGAAAACGATGGCGGCAAGTTCTATGGCCCGACCCGTTTGCGTGAAGCCCTGTACCGATCTCGCAATATGGTTTCCATTCGATTGCTGCGACGTATGGGAATTGATCGCACTCTTGAGGGGCTGCAGCGCTTTGGTTTTGATACTGGCGAGATGCCACTGGATCTATCTCTGGCTCTCGGCAGTCATGCGATGACACCGCTCAGGGTTGCCAGTGCTTACAATATTATTGCCAATGGTGGCTATAGTGTCGCGCCCTATGTGCTGGCGACGGTGATAGATCGGGATGGCAATATCATCTATCAGGTAACGCCGGATACGGTTTGTGAAAACTGTGAAACAGCCAACTCGGATACAGCGAATTCCACTCTATCAGTCTCCAATCAGACACTGGGCGACAATAACCAGGCCTCTTCCAGCAGGGTCGATGAAGTCGAGCTGCAGTTGGAAGAGCTGCTTAACAGTCTAACCCGCGAGTCACTGCCTGAAGATGAACGCGAGAGTCTTGAATTGATCAAACGAGCACTGCAAACCCTGCCCGAGACAGATAATCCGGTAGCGAAAAGAGTGATCAATAAACAGACCGCCTATATTATCGACTCAATGTTAAAAGATGTTATTTTGCGTGGCACCGGCAAAAAGGCAAGGGTACTAAAGCGTTCCGATCTGGCGGGCAAGACGGGTACTACCAATGGCCCGCGGGATGCCTGGTTCTCAGGATATTCGCCGCACCTTACGGTTACCACCTGGGTCGGTTTTGACAACAATGGATTAATAGGCCGCAATGAATATGGCGGATCTGCAGCACTGCCGATCTGGATCGATTTTATGCGCGAGGCTCTCGAGGGCAAGGCGGATACAGAACGCCCCCAGCCCAACGGTATGGTTATGGTTAAGATAGATGCCAAAACCGGCAATCGGGTAGACCCCAATCAGAGCGGTATCTTCGAGTTCTTTAAAGCGGAAAATGTGCCCGAGCTTATTGGTGGCGAAGCCCTTCCCGGCGGTGCGGAAAACAGCTTGCCGGATGATCTCTTTTGATTTCAAAATTTATTTAAACAGGTTGGATAACAGTTGATTAGATTAAATTGGGAGCATATAGATACCGTACTTCTCGATATGGATGGGACCTTACTCGACCTCCATTTCGATAATTTCTTCTGGTTGCATCACCTGCCAAAGCGCTACGCCGAACAGAATAATACCTCTGTGGACTTGGTGATCGGCAATCTTCAGCAGCGTATGCTTGAACTTCAGGGCACCCTCGACTGGTACTGTACCGACTTTTGGTCTCGTGAACTCAATCTGGATATTATCGAACTCAAACGGGAGATCAATCATCTAATCGGCGAGCGCCCATTTGTACGCCCCTTCCTCGAGACTCTCGGACTGCACAATAAACAGCGCATACTAGTCACCAACGCCCATCGCGCCAGCGTTGAAATAAAGTTTGCCCTAACCGGTATAGAGAGCCTTCTAGACTCGGTTATCTCCTCTCATGACTATGGCCAACCAAAAGAAGATCAGAGGTTCTGGCAGCAGCTGCAACAGTCTCAGGGCTTTGATCCGGCCCGCACTCTGTTTATCGATGATTCAGAGTCAATTCTGCAGTCCGCTGAGGAATTCGGTATTGGACACCTGCTCTGTATAGAGCAGCCGGACAGCAAGGGCGAACCGCGCAAGTCTGGTTACTTTCCGATGATCAATTCCTTTGAACAGATTCTCAGCACCAAAAAGCTATGAGCAAACCGCCAATGGATAAAGTACGAATCGATAAATGGCTCTGGGCTGCGCGTTTTTTTAAAACTCGCTCTCTGGCCAAATCTGCCATCGAAAACGGCAAAGTTCATATTGATGGCAATAAATCAAAAGCCAGCCGTCAACTTGAAGTGGGCACCCTACTCACTATACGTCAGGGCTTTGATATTAAAATTGTTGAAGTTATTGCCCTTTCAGAGCAGCGCCGGGGCGCACCTGAGGCTATGCTACTTTACAGCGAAACTGCCGAGAGCATTGAACAGAGAGAGAAACAGAGTGCTCAACGTAAAGCGGCAAACAACACTGTAGTCAGCGATAGCAGACCCAATAAGAAACAGCGTCGTCAAATTCATCGCTTTTTGAGCAACTAACTCGCTGGTAAAAACTGGCTTTTAAAACGAGTGTTTAAAAACAGCCTTAGAAAAAAATTGGCTCAAACATAAATATGAGTACAATACGCGCCCTATGACTAACAACAACCCTCAAGACAGCCTGCAACGCTTCCTTTTTGATGACACTGATATACGTGGTGAAATAACCACCCTGTCAGCAACCTATCAAGACCTTCTGGCGAACCAACAATACCCACCGCAGGTAGCACTGCTATTTGGTGAGTTTATCGCCGCTGTCAGCCTGATTAGTACCATGCTCAAAGATACCGGCATGATTACAATTCAGGCAAGAGGCGATGGTCCAGTGACTACGGTGATGGCGGAATGTTCACAGGGTAATAAGCTGCGTGGTATTGTCCGCGGAGACTTCGACAACCTCGGCAATATCAGCGGCCTGCACGAGCTACTCGGCACTGCAACTCTGGCCATTACCATTGAGCCTGAGGGCAAAGAGCGCTATCAGGGTGTTGTTGCTCTGGATGGAGAGAATCTCAGTCAGTGTCTGGAGTACTATTTTCACCAGTCCGAGCAGTTGCCGACCAAAATCAAGCTAGCCTCCAATGCAGATTCGGCCTCGGGAATGTTAATTCAGCAACTTCCCTCATCTATTGATGCAGAAAAAAGTGCTGATGACTGGCAAACCCTTTCAGTCCTGTTTGAAACCCTTTCAAGTGTCGAACAACTGGAACTGTCCCATAATGATCAGTTATACCGGTTATTTCACGAGCAACAATTACGACTCTTTGAACCACAGCCAATGGCGTTTTCTTGCAGCTGTTCGAGACAGCGAACCGAGTCGGCACTGATCTCTATCGGACGCGATGAAGTGGTCGAAATGTCCGTAGAACAGGGGCTTATCATGATTACCTGTGAATTTTGCTCACAGCAATATCGATTTACTTCAAGAGATATTTCCGAATTATTTGACCCAGAACAGCCACCTCTGCACTAGCCACTCTGGCAGGCAAGGTTACCAATGCCCGACTTAGATTAGGAAAATTTATCTGGCATAATTAGTACACTTATGGAAAACAGTATCCATTTATTTTCGTTCACCTTAGGAAGAGAGGAAGAAAATGACCCAAGCAGTAGTACATACTGACCCAAGCTCAGCCGAGCTTATAGAAACAGCCATCAAACGCGGTGAAGGACAGCTCGCTGACACTGGCGCACTCTTAGCCATCACTGGCAAACGCAGTGGAAGATCACCAGCTGATCGATTTATTGTTAATGAACCCAGCTCTAGCGAGTCCATAGACTGGGGCCCGGTCAACCGTCCCTTTGATGCCGCCAAATTTGATGCTCTCTGGGAACGGGTGTCTGCTTATATTGCAGAGAAAGAGCGCTTTGTTTCTTATCTTCATGTGGGTCAAGATCTGCAGCACTATATTCCTGTCAAGGTAACCACCGAGACGGCCTGGCACTCGCTGTTTGCGCGTAATATGTTTATTCGCGCCGACACATACAATCCCTCTAACAAGGAGAAGTGGCAAATACTTCACGGGGCAAACTTTGTCTGTGATCCTCAGCGGGACGGTACCAACAGCGACGGCGCAGTGATTATTAATTTCGCCCAACGCAAAGTACTGCTGGCCGGCATGCGCTATGCCGGTGAAATGAAGAAAGCCATGTTCTCCGTACAGAATTTTCTGCTGCCGGAAAAAGATGTTATGCCCATGCACTGCGCCTCTAATGTGGGTGAGGATGGGGATACAGCCCTATTTTTTGGGCTTTCTGGCACCGGTAAAACCACCCTTTCAGCAGACCCTGATCGCTATCTGATTGGCGATGATGAACATGGTTGGGGCAAGGGAACGGTCTTTAATATTGAGGGCGGCTGCTACGCCAAGACCATAGATCTAAGCCAGAAAAATGAACCGGTAATATGGGATGCAATCCGCTTTGGGGCGATTATTGAAAATGTGGTTATCTCAGATGATCAGCGAACCGCTGACTACTGCGACACCTCACTGACCGAAAATGGTCGCTGCAGCTATCCTCTGGAGCATGTGGCCAAGCGCTGCCTGGAAAATCAGTCCGGTGAGCCTAAAAATATTATCTTTCTGACCTGCGATGTCACAGGTGTATTGCCGCCGGTCTCGTTGCTCAGCAAAGAAGCTGCTGCCTACCACTTCTTAAGCGGTTATACCGCAAGAGTTGGCTCTACAGAGATCGGTGCAGAAGCGGGCATTCACCCAACCTTCTCAACCTGTTTTGGGGCACCCTTTATGCCCCGTCCAGCAAGTGTCTACGCAGAGCTGCTAATGCGCCGTATCCAAGAGTTTGGCTCGAAGGTCTATCTGGTTAATACCGGCTGGACCGGCGGTTCTGGAGGCCTGGGCGGCAAGGGCAATCGTTTCCCGATTCCGGTGACCAGAGCTGTGGTTACAGCGATCACCAACGGTTCCCTAGAGGGCTGTGAGACTGAACATCTGGAGGTATTAAATCTTGATGTGCCGCTAGCCATTGCCGGTGTCGATAGCAACTACCTCAATCCACGCAATGCTTGGGACAACACCGAGGCCTATGATGAACAGGCCGCCAAACTGGCTGGATTATTTATTGAAAATATTGTCAGCTTTGCGCCATCTCAGGAAATCATTGACGCTGGCCCACAGCTAGAGGCAGTGACTGTCGACTAGACTAAATCTGCCCCACTCTTATAAGTATTCCGCATACTTTAGAGTGGGGCTGCTATAAAAAGACCGCTAGTTATCGTCAATAAACATCTGCTGAGAAAATTGCGTTCGACCCTCTACATCACGAACACCAAACAAAACCGGACGGCCCGGTGCCTGCCAATCAATCTCAATAAAACCGTAGTTTTGTCCGCTGTAGGGACCCTGTACTCGATTTTGATTAGAGCTTGGCTTTTCCACAACATGAGTCAGGCCACTCGACGTCAATTCAAACAGACTATTCCCACTTTTATCGGTGACTTTACTAAGTTCACCCCAGCCTGTATCACCACTGATAAACAGTATATTGTTAGCCTCAGTGGTTTTAATCAACTCAAGCAAGCGTGTCTGCTCTCGCGGAAAGTTAGCCCAGGATTCAAACCCGGTGAAATATGAAAACACCTGAATGCTCGAAGCAATAATACGCAAATCAGCCGGCTGCTTTAAATCTTGCTCAAGTCGCTGCCACTGTTGCTCGCCTAAAATAGTTGCCTGTGGATCTTCACTGGGAACAAAGAAGCCTTTATTAAATATCCCACGCTTGGCCCTGTACTCATCCTTAACCAGAGCGATTAAAGGGGTTCGATTCCAGCGTGTATCGAGCATAATAATCTGAACTCGCTGATCCTCTGTACCAATATAACTGGTCTTGTAAATACCCCAATCCCGACTGCGTCGCTGTGAATCTTTCGGCTCCTCCCAGAAGTCCAACATGACCTGACGAGATAGCTCCTTTGCAGGATAGTCGACACCACCGTCTATAACGCCATAATCGTGATCATTCCAGGTGGCCACAATGTCGGTGTTTTTACGCAGCGTCTGAAAGCCCTGCTTGGCGCTTAACTTTCCGTACTCTTGCTGAAAAACTTCACTGCTCTCAGTATCCCCATAAATATTGTCCCCAAGAAATAAAAACACATCTGGCGCTTCTCTATTGATCGCGGTCCAGATCGGTTGGGGAGCGTTTTGATCGGCACTGGAGCCAAACAGAATTTTGCTGTTGGACACTTGCTGTGAATTTACAGGGGCAGCTAATTTCTCTTCAGCAGGTAACTGGGTATACAGCTCGAAGGCGAAGAAACCACTTAGAACAAGAGAGACTGCAATCACTAGTTTATTGGTATTAAAGGACATAACTGGCGCTCCCGAATATTGATAGAACAGTGGGAAGTTGTTGAGGTTTTATTAATTATTATAAGAGGGGGGGGTTGTTCCGCCCTAAAAACCATTGTAATTTTTAGAGCGGGACAGAGACTAGGATCTACTTGCTGTTATCAAGAATATGATCAATAGCCGCTTTTACTTCATCATCGCTACAGTCCATGCAGGTACCGCGGGCAGGCATAGCGCCAATACCAGCAATCGCATTGGTATAAACCGTTTCCAGACCCTTACCCAAACGGGCAGTCCAGTCGGCAACATCACCAAGAATCGGTGCGCCGGCAACGCCAGAGCTATGACAGGCAACACAGTTGGTTGCATAGATATCTGAACCCGAACGAGCTGCGCCCGCAGCACTGGTTGAGCTCATAGCGACAACCTGACCAGCCATAGAGACATGACCCTCTGGTGCAATTCGCTCAGCAACCTGCTGTTCCTGAGTAGCCGTTAGCTCTACAGTCTTGTCGCTAGAGCCACAGCCCCACAGAAGCGAGGTGGCTAAAGTGAGTAATAGAAAACTTTTCAATCGGCGACTAATGATTATATTCATTAAAGGTCATCTCCAGTAAAAACGTGATATCAATAAATTCGGCGGCATTATAGCGCGCTATGGTTCAATTCTCATTAGCAATAAGTTGAATTTTTATATTTTCGGGAATCTATAGCCCGGAAACAATTTAAAGCTTATTTTAAAGCTCTTATTCCCACCGCATGGCGAAGCTTAGCCAATAACTCGCTGCTCTCTTTACGGGCCTTCTGCGCACCCTTTTGCAGTATCAGCTCAATCTCTGCCGGATTTTGCATCAAAGTATCATAGCGCTCACGCGCCTCAGCTAACTGACCATCGACAAGTTCAAACAACTGCTTTTTGGCTTCACCCCAGGCGATACCATTGGCGAACTCCTCGCGCATGGCCGCAGTCTGCTCTTCAGTGGCAAAGGCTTTCCATATCTGGAACACCGCAGAACTATCCGGATCTTTGGGCTCACCCGGTTCCAGCAGGTTGGTTTTAATTTTGTTGATATGCTTTTTTAATTTCTTGGCGGTTAAAAACAACGGAATAGTATTGCCGTAGCTCTTACTCATCTTGCGCCCGTCCAATCCCTGAAGAACAGCCACCTTGTCATCGACGACCGCCGTGGGCAGCACAAAGTGCTCGCCGTAATGGTGATTAAAACGCCCGGCCACATCGCGGGCCATCTCCACGTGCTGTATCTGATCTCGACCCACCGGAATCTTATGGGCATTGAACATTAAAATATCTGCGGCCATTAAAATCGGATAGCTAAACAGGCCCATATTAATACCAAAATCTGCATCTTCACCGGCCTCTTCATTAGCCTGTACTGCGCCTTTGTAGGCATGGGCACGATTCATTAAACCCTTGGCCGTCATACAGGTCAAAAACCAAGTCAACTCGGTGATCTCGGGAATATCAGACTGGCGATAGAAAGTCACTTTCTCTGTATCCAGACCCAGTGCCAGCCAGGCGGCGGCAATTTCCATCGTCGATTGATGGACTAATTCAGGATCCTGAGATTTGATCAGCGCATGGTAATCGGCCAGAAAGAAAAAGGACTCGCAGTCACCACTGCGGCTGGCTTCAATCGCCGGACGAATAGCGCCCACATAGTTGCCTAAATGGGGGGCTCCAGAGGTTGTAATACCGGTTAAAACACGCTGCTTACTCATAAATACTCTATTTTTTATTTGTTCTGATTATTGATCTGTTGGTTTCTAGCATCTGCCTATAATAATCGATACTGGATTAGGACGCAGTTAAAGCTTACTCCAGATCTACTTTAAGCCTGCCCGGCAGGTTAAAAAAGTGCGCTAACACCTTAGTGAGACGCTGGGGATCTGCAGAGCCAGTTAGCTCACGGCAGGAGTGCATCGCCAACTGGGGGATACCCACATCTAGGGTTGGCACACCCAGCTTTGCCGAGGTCATAGGACCAATGGTGCTGCCGCAACCCAAATCACTGCGCGAAACAAAGGTCTGCACTGGTACATCCACCAGTTCACACATCTGTCTAAATAAACTCGCCGTCACACCATTGGTCGCATAACGCTGTTTTACATTAACCTTAATCACTGGCCCGCCATTGAGTAAGGGGCTGTGACCACCATCATGTTTACTGGCGAAATTTGGATGCACCGCGTGGGCGTTATCACAGGAGATCAACAGTGAACTGCCCAGCACCCGAGATTTATTAGCCCCTTGGCTATCGTTTGCACATAGGCGCTCAACAACAGATTCCAAAAACGGTCCATCGGCACCTACCGAAGAGACACTGCCCACCTCTTCATGGTCATTGCAGACAATTAAGGAGGTGCTATGAGTATCAGCTTGAATTAGCGCCTTGGTGGCAACAAAACAGCTAAGCAGGTTATCCAGTCTCGCGGCGGCGAAAAATTCTTTATTAAGACCCACAGTAGCCGCTTGCTGAACATCATAGAAGCACAGCTCATAGTCCATCACCTGCTCGCCATCCGCTAAAAAACGCTTGCTGAGCAATTGATTAAAATCCTGCTTCTCTTGGGCCTGCATCAATATGGGTGGGATATCCGTTTGCGCATTAATGCTGCGCCCGGAATTAGCCTCGCGATCCAAATGAATAGCCAAGCTTGGAATCACCGCTACCGGGTCTTCGAAGTTAATCAGTTTCTGTTTTAATTGAGCATCCCTGTCCTTGTAGACAAGCCGTCCGGCAATTGACAGGTCGCGATCAAACCAGGGATTTAACAGCGCACCGCCATAGACCTCGACACCGAGCTGAAAGTATTGATTATTCCACAGCTCCGGTTGCGGCTTAACCATCAGGCAGGGACTATCTGTATGTGCCCCGGCCATGCGAATACCAGTTTCAGCAAGTCCATCGGTGCCGACAACAAAGGCAATTAGAGACGAACCATTTCGAGTAACAAAGTATTTTCCACCCTGCTCTAGCGACCATTCCTGAGCTTCGCTGAGAGCAGTAAAGCCTGCTTCGATCAACATCTCAGCCATGCTTGAAACTGCATGAAATGGCGTCGGTGACAGATTTATAAAATCTCCCAACTGACGATTAAAGGCGTCTACATTGCTCTGTTTTGTCGTCATTTTTTTAATTCCTTTTCCAATGATTTAATTTATCTAGATCTTCTTATCTAAGTTCTCGAGCCGGGCTAATAGGCTTGAAGTATCCCAGCGATCACCGCCCATCTCCTGCACCTGCTGATAAAACTGATCCACTAAAGCGGTTACTGGCAATGAACTGCCATTCTTCTCGGCCTCTTGCAGGGCGAAGCCTAAATCCTTGCGCATCCACTGCACGGCAAAACCATGATCATACTTATCGGCCAACATGGTCTTATAGCGGTTTTCCATCTGCCAGGACTGCGCGGCACCTTTAGAGATAACCTCAACAACCTGCTCAGCATCCAGTCCTGCGCGCTTGGCAAAATTAAGCCCCTCAGCAAGGCCCTGAACCAGACCGGCAATACATATTTGGTTGACCATTTTACAGAGCTGGCCGCTGCCTGCACCACCCATCAGCTGCACAGATTTTGTATAGCCTTCAATCACTGGTGCAACCTGTTGAAAAATATCTTCGCTGCCACCACACATCACCGTTAACTGTCCGTTCTCAGCGCCCTGCTGACCACCTGAGACTGGCGCATCAATAAAGCCACAGTTTGCAGCAGCGGCTTCGGCAGCCAGTTCTACGGCAAGTTCTGCTGAGGTAGTGGTATGGTCGACCAGAATGGCACCCGCTTGCATATTGGATAGCGCACCGCGCTCAGCCAGCAACACTTCACGGACATCATGATCATTACCAAGACAGGAAAACACAATTTCAGCATTGGCTACAGCTTGGCTTGGGCTATTTGCGGCGGTGCCGCTATAGTCCTTTAGCCAGCGCTCAGCAACAGTAGTTGTGCGGTTGTAGACCACCACATTATGACCCAGCTTACTCAGCCAGCCGGCCATGGGATAACCCATCACCCCGAGCCCTAAAAAAGCCACGCGTCTATTCATAATGAACACCCAAGCTCTGTATTTAAGTTACTGCCAGACGAGATAGATCAACAGTGCGCCCAACAGCATTCGATAAATAACAAATGGCAACATACCGATTTGTTGAATAACTTTCAAAAACAGTTTGATACAGAGATAGGCGGTAATACCGGAGAGCACTGTGCCTATAACAATCATCGTCCAATCGACCGATTCAGCATCCATCAACTCCAGACCTTTTAAACCGCCACTTAACATAATAATTGGAATCGCCAACAGGAACGAAAAGCGCGCCGCGGTTTCTCGATCAAAACCCAGAGCCAGAGCAGCGGTGATAGTCACCCCTGAACGAGATGTGCCGGGAATTAAGGCCAGTGCCTGAGCGCCACCCACAACCAGAGCCGACTTCCAGGTAAATTGATTGATACCCCGCTGCCCCTTGCCGCGGAGATCGGCCCAGGCTAATAACAGGCCAAAGAAAATCGTGGTAAATGCAATCACTGACATAGAGCGCAGGTGTAACTCAATCAGTCCACCGAGAAATAAACCGGTAAGACCGGCGGGAACTGTTCCCAGAATAATAAACCAGGCCAACTTGCTCTCAGGACTATGGCGGCGGACAAATACGCTATCCAACCAAGCCTGAGTGAGATTGACGATATCATTGCGAAAATAAATGATTACAGCGATCAGTGAGCCGACATGAACTGCCACATCAAAGGCCAGACCCTGATCTGGCCAGCCGAGTATTTCCGAAGGCAAAATTAAATGGGCAGAACTTGAGATTGGCAAAAATTCAGAGATACCCTGAATAACGGCTAGCCAAACAGCTTGAAAATAGTCCATGGTTTAGACAGTCCTAGTTAAATGGCCTTTAATTAATTGGGCCTGATCGGTGTATGTTTTTTCCAGGCATCGGTACCCCGCAAATAAACCAGATCTACCTGATCAATCGGCACAGCCCCACCCTGAGTAAAATCTTCGAGAGCAATATCCAGCAGATCTAATGCATCTGGATAGATATCCACCAGAGTTAGGCTCTCGATATCGCACCTATCAGAGCTATCCATATGAGAGCTATCCATATCAGAGAAATCAAATAGCGCTCCGGCTTCGCCGACGATAATACTGGGGTTTAAATCTTGATAGAGAGCCAATGCATCACTTTTGCTTAACAACTGATCTTTGATACCAGCAATAAATTGACCACTGGCATTGAGCTCATAGGCTCCGCAATTAAACTCACCCATGCGCGCATCTAGAACCGCCATAACCTTACAGGGCAAGTCCATACCCTCAGACTGCTTGCGCTTATAAGTCTGAGCCAGAACCTTAAGGGTAGAGACCGGAATAACCGGAATATTTGCACCAAAGGCAAGACCCTGCACCGTCGAGAAGCCAATTCTCAAGCCAGTAAATGAGCCTGGACCTACAGTTACAGCAATGGCATCCAGTTGATCGACGGTGGTGCCTGCTTCAGTTAAAACCTCATCAATCATTCCCATAATTAGCCTTGTATGAGAGCGTGGCTCTTCGGAATAACGGGAAAACTTTGCATCGCCGACAATCAGAGCTACGGAACATGCAGGCGTAGAGGTTTCAATCGCTAATATTGATGTCATAGTTAAAATCCCTACTCAATAGGGAAGCCTTAGAATTTTTAGAGGGCAAAAAAAATCCCCCACCAAGATGGCAGGGGATTTTACAGGTCTACAACCAATTAAACTATTAAGATTTTTTAACCTCAGTTTTCTTGGCTGGGGCTTTTTTCGCCGGAGCTTTTTTCGCCGGAGCTTTCTTAGCGGCTGCTTTTTTAGCAACGGGCTTTTTGACTACCGCTTTTTTAGCTGCTGGCTTTTTAGCTACTGCTTTTTTAGCCGCTGGCTTCTTGGCTACTGCCTTCTTAGCTACTGCCTTCTTCGCTGCTGGTTTTTTAGCAACCGCTTTTTTTGCTGCCGGCTTCTTGGCGACTGCTTTCTTCGCCGCTGGCTTTTTAGCTACCACTTTTTTAGCCGCTGGCTTCTTAGCTACGGCTTTCTTTGTCGCTGACTTTTTAGCAACGGCCTTTTTAGCAACCGCTTTTTTAGCTGCTGGCTTCTTGGCGACTGCTTTCTTGGCAGTGGGTTTTTTAGCTACCGCTTTCTTAGCGGCTGGTTTCTTGGCAACTGCTTTCTTTTTAGCGACTGTTTTCTTTTTAGCAACGGCTTTCTTAGCGGCTGGCTTTTTAGCGACAACTTTTTTTGCTGCCGGCTTCTTCTTGGCTGCAGCTTTCTTGGCTACTGCTTTTTTAGCCGCTGGCTTCTTGGCGACTGCCTTCTTCGCTGCCGGTTTTTTAGCAACCGCTTTCTTTGCCGCAGGCTTTGGAGCCGTTTCTACAGCTACGCCTGTTTTAGCGGCCAGAGCTTTAAGTTTTGCCACTGCAACTTTTTCAGCTGCCTTAACTTTTAGAGCAGCACTTTTTTCTGCTGCTTTCATTCTTTTTGAAGTTACCTTGGCGCGAGATTTCAACCACTGCTTTTCAAATCGTTTAACTGCTGCAGCCAGATCCGCATCCTGAGCAGCCTGCAATCTCTCTTCAGCATTTATGATTGCAGTTTTGGCAGCGCTCTCAGCGGCAGCCAATTTCTGCTTAATTTCAGTCACTTTAAAATCATTTTTAGAATTCTTGACTTTGTCGCGCAATGTAGCGGCTTGTTTGCGACTGGCACTGGCCTGCGCTCTAGCGGCGGCAAGGGCCTTCTTTGCAGCAGCGGTTGCTTTAACTGCAACTTTTGCTTTTGCCTTATTAACTCTAGTGTTAATTGTCGCGTGCTTTTTATTGTGAGCAGCAAGTTCTTTTGATGCTACAGCAACAATATTTTTAGCTTTTTGAATTGGTGAAATTTTCGCTTTGCTTTTTGCTTTTGTTTTTTTAACTTTTCTTTTTGCTGGACTTTTCATTTGATTATTCCTCACTTAAAAAAGACAACCTGTAAGTTTAATTTACAAAACATCGCTACCCGACTTGCGCGCAGTTTAAGCAAGAGTGGATTAATTTACCAATCAAAAGTGTAATTTTAATAAGAAATCAACGCAGTTTTTAAAAAATAAGCGATTAATTTTCAAAAATTTAATAAAAAAAAGCAGCGCATTTAAAAAATACGCTGCTTTTTTAGATTAAAAACTGAGCTATTAAAGAGTCACTATTCGCAGTTTTTTATCGGCAATCTTTAGACGTTTTTCAACTTAGTGCAGTGACAATTCTTGCCTGAACTTCATCGAGTCCACCCAAACCATCAATGGTTGAAAAAACCGGTCCACTGGTTTTTGATTTAGATAGATCAGTATAGAACTCAACCAGCGGTTTAGTTTGACCATGGTAAATAGAAAGGCGATTGCGGATTGTCGCTTCTTTATCATCTTCACGCTGAATCAATGGCTCTTGGGTTTCATTATCAAGACCTTCATTGAGTGGTGGATTATGCTCAATATGATAAACGCGGCCAGAATTTTCATGAACGCGACGGCCACTTAGACGCGAGACAATCTGTTCATCGTCAACAGCAATCTCAACCACATATTCAATCTCTACACCGGCATCAACCAGAGCCTGTGCCTGAGGGATAGTTCTCGGGAAGCCATCAAACAAAAAACCATTACTGCAATCAGCTTGCAGGATTCGCTCTTTTACCAAGGCAATAATAATTTCATCAGACACCAATCCACCCGAGGCCATAATATCTTTTACTTTCAGACCCAGCTCGCTGCCAGCTTTTACCGCTGATCTAAGCATATCGCCTGTAGATATCTGTGGGATTCCGTACTTTTCAGTAATAAATTGCGCCTGTGTACCTTTACCTGCGCCTGGTGGGCCTAACAAAATAACTTTCATCAATGATTTTCCTTAAACTCTAGCCGAAAAAAGGCCGATCACAATACACGGATTAGTATAGGCAGACAAGCCTGCCGTGGGGTTTGGGGAATTCTAATTGGCTATTTATAACAGCTATTCCGCGCTCTTGACCTCTGTCCAGAGCAACTCCATTTCATCGAGCGACAACTGGGAGAATTCAGAGCGGTTTTTTTCACTGGCTAGAATTTCCAAAGCTTCAAAGCGTCGCTGAAATTTATTGTTTGCCCCTCGCATGGCTCGCTCCGGATCAATACCCAGATGACGGGACAGATTGACACAGCTAAACAATAAATCACCGAGTTCATCTTCTATTGCTAGGCTGTTATCCGCTTGAATCTCAACCTCTAGCTCTGCGATTTCTTCTTTGAGTTTAGCCAGTACATCACTTTTATTATCCCAGTCGAAACCTGTGCTAGCGGCTCTCTTTTGCAGTTTATGGGCACGGCTGAGCGCGGGCATAGCTGCAGGTATATCATCGAGTGTTCGCCGCTCTCCCTTATCAGCGCGCTCCTGCTTTTTAATCTGCTCCCACACCTGTTTTATATGAGCCTCTTCTGCCGCGCTGTCTTCACTATCGCTTAGATCGCGCTCGCTCTGCAATGTACCCTGAGGAAATACATGGGGATGCCGTCTGACCAGCTTTTCAACAATGCCATGGACGACGCTATCGAAATCAAATATCTGCTGTTCCGCGCCCAACTGGCTATAAAAGATAACCTGAAATAATAGATCCCCCAGTTCTTCGCGCAAGTGGCTGAGATCATTGCGCTCAATGGCATCAATCACTTCGTAGACCTCTTCCAGGGTATAGGGCGCGATAGTCTGATAGGTCTGCTTTAGATCCCAGGGACATCCGCTGCGGGGGTCGCGCAGGCGCTGCATTAAATAGCGCAGATCATCGATTGTGTATGCTGTGGTCATTGTCGAGAGCTCTCTCTTTATAAAACTTATATTCGGTAAGTAGCGTTTTAATCGGTTACCCGACGCGCTTCTTTAATATTGGGTATCTGGTTTAACTGAGATAGCACCGTACTCAACTGCTCCAAACTGGGCACATCGATAGTGAGAAACATCTGCGAGCTGTTCATTTTTTTACTGTGATTACTCTCCTCGTCAGACTGTATGGAGGAAATATGCAGGCCGAGACGATCGACGGTTTTGGTGATATCGAGCAATAACCCAGTGCGGTCATAGGTGGTTAAAACAATTTTTACCCGATAGTTTTTTTGCGGCTCACCACCCCACTCAACTTTAATAATTCTCTGGGGGTCAACTCCCTGCAGGCGTAAAAAATTACCGCAGTCCTCGCGGTGGATGGAGATTCCTCGACCCTGAGTAATATAACCGGCAATATTATCCCCGGGAACCGGGCTACAGCAGCGGGCTATCTGGGTGAGTAGATTTCCCACTCCGTGGATAAAGACATCGGAGGACTTAAAACGCTGGGCGCCAACAGGTTCTCTGGAGGCAATCCTTTCGATGGGTTTGGTGCCGCCCGGGCGCACCTGAGCTGAATTAATAACCTGTTCAACACCAATATCTCCGGCCCCTATGGCCGCATAGAGTCCGGCGGCGCCCTGCTTGTTGTAGCGCTGAGCTACTTTCTCCAGATCTATATCGCTAACATTTAATTGATTGAGCTCTCGATCGAGAAGTTTTTTCCCTTCGATCTGGTTTTGCTCCTGATTCTGTTTGCGAAACCAGTACTGCACCTGACTGCGGGCGCGATTAGTTTTTAGATAACCCATTGAAGCGGACAGCCAGTCGCGAGAGGGCTGACCCTGCCGGGCAGTAATAATACTGACCTGATCCGCGGTCTGTAATGGGGAGTTTAAAGGCACAATGCGTCCGTTGACTTTGGCACCGCGACAGCGATGCCCAAGACCGCTGTGGACATAGTAGGCGAAGTCCAAAGGAGTGGCTCCAACCGGTAGATCAATCACATGACCCTCCGGGGTGAACACATAGATGCGGCCTTCATTGATACCAGACTGAGATTGGTCCACCGAGCTGTTATTGTCACCCAGCTGATCCGTTCTGGCTTCGATCTCATTGGACCAATCGAGAACCTGACGCAGCCACTCAATCTTTTCCTCGTAGCTTTTATCCGCTCGCTGGGCATCACTGCCCTTATAACGCCAGTGGGCACAGACACCTAGCTCTGCTTCGCTGTGCATATCAAAGGTACGAATTTGAATTTCGAGGACTTTATTGTCCGGCCCATTAACAGCAGTGTGCAGTGAGCGATAACCATTTTCTTTGGGTGCGGCTATATAGTCGTCGTACTCGCCGGGAATATTTTCCCAGTGGCTGTGCAACCAACCAAGCACTTCATAGCAGTCGGCAATACTGGGCACCAGTACCCGCAGTGCGCGAATATCATAGACCTCGGAAAAGCCAAGATTTTTGCGCTGCATTTTCGACCAGATAGAGTAGATATGTTTGGGTCGACCGGTCACTTCCCCTTCAATACCGGAGGCTTTTAGTTGCTCCTCAACCTGATGCACTGCCTCTTTAATATAGGCCTGACGGTCGCGGCGTTTTTCCGCAAGCAGCGCAGCTATAGAGGCGTAATCCTGAGGCTGAATATAACGGAAAGAGAGATCTTCGAGTTCCCATTTAATATTGCCCAGACCCAGTCGGTGGGCGAGAGGCGCGTAGATATCAAAAACTTCGCGAGCAACTCGCACACGCTTTTCTCTGCTGTCATTTTTAACTGCGCGAATAGCGCAGGTGCGCTCGGCAATTTTTATCAGCGGTACGCGAATATCATCAATAATTGAAACCAGCATTTCGCGGATTTTGCTCGCCTGCTGGCCACCCCCATGACCGAACACTGTTCTACTAGGGCTGTTATTGAGGGTGCTGACCACGGCCATACGCAAAACCTTGTCGATAAGTCCGGCAACCTCGGCACCAAACTCAGCGCGCACCTTTTCAATTGAGATGCGACCCTCACGGACCGCTCGATAGAGAATTGCCGCTTGCATACCCGCACTGTCGAGGGATAAATCGGCGAGAATCTCGGCCATTTCAAGGGCGGTTTGGAAACAGCCAACAGCATCGCTCCAGAGTTTGTCCGGATCAAAATCCTGTTTTAGGGCGTCACTGGCAAAGAGACAGGCCTGAGTTATATCCTCAGCGGCCTCTGGTTGAATGGGATAACGTTGAATAAGGCTGGCTACCCAAGCCTGGATATCAATCTGGTCGGCCTCTTCCTGAGGATGCTGTTGACGAATTTTAACCATGATATTTGACTCGAGTTAGGGCGAGAGCCTGTTTGCGACTAACTATTTGTCATAAGCTTTATGCTTAGTCATAAATTCCAGAGGACAGATAGCGGTCTCCGCGATCACAGATAATAGCAACGATAACTGCATTTTCAACCTGTTGGCTAATTTTCAGAGCGGCAGATACGGCACCACCGGCCGACACCCCGCAGAAGATTCCCTCTTCAACAGCCAGACGGCGCATCGCCAGTTCAGCATCTGCTTGGGAAATATCCATAACCTGATCGACTTTAGCCCCATCAAAAATACCTGGCATATAGGCTTTTGGCCAGCGTCGTATGCCCGGTATGGAGGCGCCGTCTTCCGGTTGTAGTCCAACAATCTGTATGTCTGGATTTTGCTGCTTAAGATAGGCCGAGACACCCATAATAGTGCCAGTGGTGCCCATTGAGCTGACAAAGTGGGTGATAGCGCCACCCGTATCTCGCCAGATTTCCGGGCCAGTGCCCTTGTAGTGAGCGAGCGGGTTATCGGGATTATTAAACTGATCCAGTACCCTGCCCTTGCCTTGCGCCTGCATCTGCATGGCAAGATCACGAGCCCCTTCCATACCCTGTTCTTTAGTCACCTCAATCAGTGTTGCACCGTAAGCGGTCATTGCCGCTTTGCGTTCGGCAGTGGCATTGGCGGGCATAATTAGGGTTATCCGGTAACCCATCATCGCCGCAGCCATGGCCAGTGCAATTCCTGTGTTACCACTGGTGGCTTCGACCAGATGATCGCCGGGTTTTATTTCACCGCGAGCCTGAGCATTTTGAATCATGCTGAGGGCGGGTCGGTCTTTAACCGAGCCTGCGGGGTTGTCCCCTTCCAATTTGCCGAGAATGGTATTCGAGCTCTTGCCCGGCATACGTTGCAAGCGCACTAGTCTGGTATTGCCGACAGTCTGATCTATGGTTGGGTACTGCATAGTTAATACTCTTTAAACTGATATTTTTTTGATAGCCATTTTCGATGAAGAGCGAAAAATCTTAACGGGCCATTGTGCCTGAACCGTTGCGGCTCTGCCCCTTCAAGAGAGTTATAACTAATAATTGTTTTGCATAAAGAGCAGTGCCACACCTTATAGGCTGATAGCTCCCAGACACACTCAAATCAAAACAGCATAAGCCATAGCGTAATGGCGCTCGTCGGCAAGGCTAATCAGCATTTTTTTACCGCCGCGATGCTCCATTACCTGAGCCGCACCATTGGATAATTGCGCATAGGGAGCGCCCTTTTCATCGTTGCCAATCACCATATCCTGAAAGCTGACGCCGTGACCTATTCCTGTACCCAGTGCTTTGGCTATGGCTTCTTTTGCCGCAAATCGTTTGGCGACAAAGGCCACGCCATCGCTGTGAGACTGATACTGTAATTTTTCACTGGGGCTGAGAATACGGTCGATAAAGCGCTCACCCTGACGTTCCAACACTTCGGCAATACGGGCAATTTCAACAATATCTGTGCCAATGGCTATGCTCATAATTTTAGTTCCAACAATATCTCGCTGATTAGGAAGCTTGGGACAGCAGATGCTGTCGGTAGAGTTCTCGACTATGCAGGGGTCTGCCACCCAGATAAAAGTCTATCACGCTGCGCAGTAGCTGTTTGGCGGTGCGCAATGGTGTGCCCTGAGAAAATTCACCCTGAGAAATACTTATTAGATCGCTGCCGGCATAACTACCCTGTGCCGGCCACCGCTGATTGATCGACAGCTGCAATCCGCGCTCGGGAATATACTGGTAGTAACTATCAGCCTGCAGTGGCGCACCGCTCTGGGCATCACAATCAAGGACTAGCCCATAACCCAGCTCTTCGAGTAGGGTCATTTCCAGATGACGCAGCTGAACCTCATCCGGTTCGCCGCTGCAGAGAATAGCGATAAAGTTTTGATACTGCTGGTAGAGGTATTCATGCATATCCTGCTCCTGGAGCAGGCGATAGAATAATTCATTGAGATAGAGGCCGGTAAATAGGCAGACTCCCTGCAACAGAACCGGCGCTTCAGTGGCATCGGCCTGTATCAGGGTCTTTAACTCACCGCGACCCTGCCAGCTAAATTGATGTTCGGTGTAGGGAAATAGGGGTCGGCTGATACCCTTTTTATTGGGCTTGCGAAAACCTTTGGCAACACAGCGAATGCGGCCGTGATTTTTAGTGTAGAGATCAACCAGCAAACTGGTTTCGCGGTAGGGCGTTGAATGCAATAAGAATCCCGGCTCTGCCTCTATGCGCACGATTGATTACTCGTCAATATAGCCAAGACTGCGCAGTGCACGCTCATCATCGGACCAACCACTGCGAACCTTAACCCAGGTTTTAAGCATCACTTTGCAACCCAACAGGCTCTCCATATCCGCTCGTGCCTGCTGGCCAATATTTTTAATTCGCTCGCCTTTGTTGCCGATAATAATTTTCTTCTGGCCTTCCCGCTCAACCAGTATCAGAGCACTGATATGGGTGACTTTGGGCTCAACACGAAACTCTTCGATCTCTACTGTTACCTGATAGGGAACTTCGGCACCCAACTGACGGGTTATTTTCTCGCGAACCATTTCTGCCGCTAAAAAGCGTTCACTGCGATCGGTAATTTGGTCTTCAGGGAACATATGGGGCGCTTCGGGCATAAAGCGATTAATACTTTCTTCCAGCTGTTCAAAGTTGGTTCTGCGCAGTGCTGACAGGGGAATTAAATCTGCTGCCTTCACTTTCTCTGAGAGAAACTGTAAATGAGGTAGCAGTTCTTCCTTGTCTTCAACCAGATCAACCTTGTTAATCGCAACAATCACTGGCACTTCATAGTTGGAAATATACTTGGCCACATATTCATCGGCCTCGCTCCATTCGAAGCGATCGACCACAAAGATCACCAGATCCACATCGGCAATCACACTGGCTGCCGAACGGTTCATGACGCGGTTGATGGCGCGCTCCTGATTGGTGTGGATGCCGGGAGTATCGACAAAGACAACCTGCAGGTTATCCTCGGTCTTAATGCCTAATAATGTATGTCTGGTGGTCTGCGGCTTGCGCGAGGTAATACAGAGCTTTTGACCGAGCAGATGATTGAGCAGCGTCGACTTGCCAACATTGGGACGGCCGACAATGGCGACATAGCCACATCTGGATTCAGCTTTAGGCTCTTTTGCAGGCTCTGCTGAAGAATTGGTTGGTGCATCTGTCACTATCGATTCTCCAGCACTGTTAATAATTGTTCAGCAACTAACTGCTCGGCTTTGCGACGGCTGCTTGCGGTCGCTTCAGCGGCAGATTCGATATCGGCAATCTTGCAACTGATCGTAAAAAGGCGACTATGATCCTCGCCCTGAGTTTTTACAAGTACATATTCCGGCAGCGGCTTGCCTCGGCCCTGCAGCCATTCCTGTAAACCTGTCTTGGCATCTTTAACCGGTGTATCCAGAGTGACTGCATTTAGCATATCCGCAAACCAGTTAACCACGGCCTGTTCAGCGGCGGACAACCCCTTATCCAGATAGATCGCCCCTATAAGCGCTTCAACCGTATCACCAAGAATTGAATCCCGACGATGGCCACCACTTTTCATCTCTCCCTGCCCGAGGAGCAGTTCCGAGCCCAGCTCCAGTGATCTGGCAATATCGGCTAGGGATTCGGCGCGTACTATCTGTGAACGAATACGGCTGAGATCGCCTTCACGGGCCTCTGGAAAGCGCTGAAAAAGAAAGTTGGATACGGTGAGTCCGAGCACGGCATCGCCGAGAAATTCGAGGCGCTCGTTATTTTTACTACCGCAGCTCCGGTGAGAGAGTGCCAGCGTTAAAAGATTCTGGTCGCTAAACTGATACTGCAAGCGGTCCTGGAGTTGCTGGGCATTCGCCACGGATAATCCTCAGGTTAATAATTTTTTTCGGCACTATCATCACTATCATTACTATCAGCAGCTGCATATTTATTGCTAAATCTAAGCACAACATCGACGTTGCCAAACATTACGATTCGTTTTTCGTAGTTCAGGCTTATACGGGTTCCATTGTCGTCCCGAGCTATAACTACTTTTCTTGTATCTACATCGCGAATATTATTAATCGTAAAAAAACCGGCGATCTTTCTACGTATCTGGGAGTCTGATTTGCCATTGATATCAGACTGCCCTACTTGATCAATAGCTCCCTGAATAATTCTGTTATCCAGATAGTGCGGGCCAAGCTTAAAAATAATCGTTAATACAAATCCAACAACAAACAGGGTGAACAGCGCTGATGTTGTGGTCATACCTCTGTGACTTTTAATATTCATATCCGCTTCCTTGAGATATTTAAAACTGTTGCTGGCAAACAACCTTACTGGATTTTGCCGGCTCGTTCAAAGCTGGGCAGCGATAGAAATTCATTCCAGAACATCCATCGGGCAAAGGCTTTACCGACTATTCGCTCCTCTGGAACAGGGCCCCAGACACGGCTATCGCTTGAGTTATCGCGGTTATCACCCATCATAAAATAATGCCCCTGAGGCACTACGGCGGTAAAGTTCTGACTTAGACGGGTGGGTAGCAGTCGCTTTTGGATAGCATGTTCAACACCGGTTAAATTTTCAGTCATAACCACTGAGCGCGGTGCAGCTTCTTCTTCGGCGAGAACCTTCTGGCTCATCTTGTCGCCATTGACGTAGAGCACACCGTTTAAAACATGAATCTCATCTCCCGGCAGGCCGACAACTCGCTTGATAAAGTAGCGCTCTTCGTGGGGCGGGAAAAACACCATCACATCGCCACGCTCTGGAGAGTTGAGTTCAATTATTTTATTGCGGATAACTGGCAGACGAATTCCATAGGTCCATTTGTTAACCACAATAAAGTCGCCAACTTTTAGGGTTGGCACCATTGAGGATGATGGAATCTGAAATGGCTCGATCACAAAAGAGCGCAGCACCAGTACCAGACCCAGCACTGGGGCCATTGATCCGGCAAATTCGATCGACCCTTCGACCTGCTTGACCACAAGTTTATTAAGCAGCCAGAAACAGGCTGAAATAAGAAAAATAACCGTCAATATAAGCTCGAAATTAAGATCCATCCGGATCGCTCTCCTTTTTGATTAGAGGCCTATTGGCCGCTCAATTTTTGTAACTCTTAGCTTGTAGATTTTAGCTTGTATATTTTAGCTTGTAGATTTTAGCTTGTAGATTTTAGCTTTTAAGCACGGCTAAAAACGCATCCTGAGGGATTTCAACACTCCCCACCTGCTTCATGCGCTTCTTACCGGCTTTCTGCTTTTCCAACAATTTCTTCTTACGGGTAACATCACCACCGTAACATTTAGCGGTTACATTCTTGCGCAGTGCCTTAACCGTAGTTCGGGCAACCACACTGCCACCAATAGCCGCCTGAATAGCCACATCAAACATCTGACGGGGAATTAATTCTTTCATTTTTTCCGCCAGTACCCGGCCTTTTTGCTGGGAGGTATCGCGGTGAATAATAGCTGCCAGAGCGTCTACACGATCACCGTTAATCAATACATCGAGCCTCACTAGAGAGGATGCCTGAAAGCGGACAAAGCTGTAGTCCAGCGAGGCAAAACCGCGGCTTACAGATTTGAGTCGATCAAAGAAGTCCATTACCACTTCACTCATCGGCAGCTCATAGCTAATCGCTACCTGTCCACCGACAAACTGCATATCTTTTTGCACGCCACGCTTCTCAACACAGAGTGCAATCACATTGCCCACATAGTCTTTGGGGACAAGGATATTGGCCTCACAGATCGGCTCGCGCATCTCTTCAATATGGGCGGGATCCGGCAGGGCCGATGGATTGGAAATATGCAGCAGATCACCGGAGGTGTTAAGAATTTCATAGACTACGGTAGGCGCGGTAGTAATCAGGTTGAGATCGTATTCACGCTCGAGACGCTCCTGAATAATCTCCATATGCAGCATACCGAGGAAGCCACAGCGGAAACCAAAGCCCAGTGCATCGGAACTTTCCGGTTCAAAAAACAGCGATGCATCATTGACCGCCAATTTGGCCAGAGCTTCACGAAAGTCTTCAAAGTCATCGGAATCAACCGGGAACATACCGGCATAAACCTGAGGCTTAACACGCTGAAACCCGGGAAGGGGATCAACGTCAGAGGTACTTAGGTTGGTGATTGTGTCACCCACCGGCGCCCCTAAAATATCTTTAATACCGGCGACCATAAAGCCAACTTCGCCAGCCCGCAAGATGCCAGTCTCTTTGCGCTTGGGGGTAAATACACCAACGCTATCAACCACATGGGGCTTGCCGATAGTTTTAGTCACAATCTTGCTTTTGCTGGTCAGCGTGCCTTGCATAACACGCACCAGAGAGACAACACCAAGGTAGTTGTCGAACCATGAATCTATAATTAACGCTTGCAGTGGCGCATCAATATCACCCTCTGGTGGTGGCACCTTTAAAACCAGATCTTCGAGAATATCATTGATACCCTCACCAGACTTGGCGCTACAGCGCACAGCATCAGTGGCTTCAATGCCGATAATATCTTCGATCTCGGCAATCACTTTTTCCGGCTCGGCCTGCGGCAGATCCATTTTGTTCAATACTGGAATCACTTCCAGACCCTGAGCAATCGCGGTGTAGCAGTTAGCGACAGACTGTGCCTCTACGCCCTGTGCAGCATCGACAATCAGCAGCGCACCCTCACAGGCGGCCAGCGAGCGCGAGACTTCGTAGGAGAAATCCACATGACCCGGCGTATCAATAAAGTTTAACTGATAGGTTTTACCATCTTTGGCGGTATACGGCAGCGTTACGCTCTGGGCTTTAATAGTAATACCGCGCTCGCGCTCAATATCCATGGAGTCGAGAACCTGAGCGGCCATTTCACGCTCAGATAAGCCTCCACAAACCTGAATAAAGCGGTCTGCGATAGTGGATTTGCCATGGTCAATATGGGCAATAATGGAAAAATTTCTGATGTGGCTGAGATCGGACAAGGTATTTTCACTACCGTTAAAAAATGCGAGCGGAGTTTAGCCTATTTACGGCTGTTTCGCTATCAAACCCGTGCCCTATTAAGCGAGGCGCGGGAGTCGATAAAAGCTGAAAATAGAGTCTATATAGCCCCAGAGCTATGGTTTGATAATAATGGTTCTGGAAATCGCCCGACCCTGCCGGTAGAAACGAATTAAAACCGGTGTGTCGGTGGGCAATTCTCGGACCACCTGATTGTACTCATCGACATCATCAATGCGGCTGTAACCAAGCTGTAAAATAATATCACCGCGGCGTAAACCGGACTCTGAAGCGGCGGAATCATCTGAAACCTGTTCGATCACCACCCCACCGCGAATACCCAGCGACCTCAATTCACGCTCACTTAAGGATTCAACAAGCAGACCTATTCTATCACTGCCATCAGAGCGACTGGCAACCGTCCGCTCGCCTCCCTTAAGAGTGCCCACCTCGACACTGAGTTTTTTGAGTTTACCCTTGCGGTAGAGCATAACCGGCGCTTTTTTACCCGGCGCGAGCATGCCGACCACATGGGGAAGGTCCCCGGAGTCGACAATAGCCTGCTTATTAAAGCGTACAATTACATCACCGGGTTTAATACCGCCATTATCTGCAGGGCTATCGGGCTCAACCGCATTAATTAGCGCGCCCTGAGGCTTATCCAGATCCAGCGAGCGAGCAAGATCTCTATCCACATCCTGAATAACCACACCCAGCCAGCCACGCTGAACCACACCATTTTCTTTTAGCTGCTCAACCACACCAATTGCAACACTGGCAGGAATTGCAAAGGAGAGCCCGATGGAGCCGCCGGAGCGAGAGTAAATCTGAGAATTAATACCCACTACTTCTCCATTGAGATTAAATAGCGGGCCACCGGAATTGCCGGGATTAATGGCTACATCGGTCTGAATAAAGGGTACGTAGTTCTCGCCCTTGTCGGTGGGAATACTGCGCCCTATAGCACTGACGATGCCGACACTGGCCGAGTAATCGAGACCAAAGGGCGAACCTATGGCCAACACCCAGGCACCGACTTTTAACTTGTCGGGCTCGGCGAGTTTAAGGACGGGCAAGCCGGTGGCTTCGATTTTTAGCAGGGCCAGATCTGAACGGCGGTCTTTGCCTACTATTTCAGCGGTAAACTCTCGACGATCGGAAAAGCGAACCACGATTTCATCCGCACCGTCGACTACATGATGATTGGTCAGAATATAACCATCGTCGGAGATAACAAACCCTGAACCCATGGAAAAGGCCGGACGCGGTGCCTGCTGCCGCTCGCGCTGCTGAAATAGCTCGCGAAATATTTCTGGAATTTGACCCGGAGGTATTTGCGAACCAGCGGTTTTAGGCGCCTTCTGCACCGTATTAATTTTAACCACCGCCGGTGAAGTCTCTTCAATAAGGGCGGTAAAATCTGGCAACTGAGCATTGGCGGCCAGAGAGGTAAATACAATAAGAACCAGCGAAGTCACTGCAGCAAATCTTTTAATCACAGAATTATCTCCAATAATCTTTTTATAGAAAAAAGCTGTTAGCCATTAGGGTTAATACAATTAAAGGTTAGTCTATTGACAGGTCGACTAAGGAAAAATCGAACAGCGTTCAAGAAACAGAAGCTTAATCGGGGGAAATTATTACTGATCATCGAACCTGAATAATCGACGCATCTGCAGCGGCCGAAGGACCGACCAGAACAGGGTTGTAGCGCAGATCATTGCGGGATTTTTGGCTGTGGATTCTAACCAGCCAGCCGCCCAACAATAAACCACTCAGAGCGCCAGCAATGCTCTGCAAATCACCGCCACCACCATTGATACCCACAACAGTCGCGCCAGCCACAGCACCAAAGATTGGCAGTAGATAGACCAGCAGAGAGGCCAGCACAATGACATCTTCAGGAATGCCGATGGTCACCGACTGACCGACAGAAAATTTTTCTCGAGGTTGATTATTGAGCAGAACCCGAATACTGGTTGTCTTGCCCGCCAACTTGGAAAGAAATTTTTGACCGCAGCCTTTTTCAGCCACACAGACTTCGCAGGCAGATTTCTGAATTGTCTCAACCCAGAGTCCGTCAGATTCAACGGCGACAACGGTTCCTGTTTCAAGAATCATAAATACCCTGCCCCCTAAGGCGCTAGACTAATAGCACTGGCCACTTGACTGGCTGTGCCGCGAGGAATTTCACCGACCACACAGATCGCATACTGATGACCATTGATATCGGCCTTGGTTAACACTGCGACTGTTGCACCCAACTTTGCATCGATTGGCGGCAGCATACTGCCCTGCACCGAATCAATAAACACTGAAAACACTGCCAGGCCATCGGTGTACATCATCGCCTCCTGACCCTCTGTATCAGGTGATTGATGAGAGGCTAAAACAAAGCCCGGCGGCAGCCAATCGATACTCCACATTGATTTCGGGGCATCAATTTTGCGGTCAACCTGAAGACAATTTGTCTGATCAACTGTTCCAAATTCGCCACCCTGAAGCTGGAGATCAATATCCGCAGATGACTCTCCGATACTGACATCGACAAACTGGAAACGCTCCAGAGGCTTGCCGGCATGGCTCATCAAGACTGACTGCAGCAGCAGACCTGATTCTTTGTCGATAGCTACCACATAGCCATAGCGATACTTATCTTTGGGTAGCACATGGACCATTGCCACCTGACGATTGGCTATGCGCCCATCGCCTTTAATATGAAATTCGTAGAAGTCTTGCAGGCGTGCGTAATTCTCGTTATTTATCTTGTAGGCATTGCCGCGCAAAAGCATATCGCCAGTGCGGACACAGTCAACGCTGTCAGTGCGGCTAACGACATCGCGCTGGGTTCCATCCATATGCAACAGGCGCTCATAGATTTTACCCTCTCGAACCTGATGAATTAGCTTTACGCTGGTTAGATTGCCGCGATATTCGTAGGTAAAGACACCGCTGTAACTGAGCTCTCGAGAGGCTTTGGCCATACGCGCCATCAGGTCATGGGCGGATTCCATAGGGGCAGAAAATACTGGCCCATGCAGCAAAACGGCGGCTACCAGAGCCGCCTGTTTAATCGCTTTAAATACTGTTTTAAGTGATGAGGTTGCAACCATTTTGATCTGTTATTCCTTCTCGGAAGATACCTCGCCAGTGTTTTGACTCGCTGCTTTGCTGCCTGTTTTGCTTTCGACTTCGCTTAAGCGGGCAAATGGCAACATGCCCTGATTGCTGTTTAGGGCGGCATGGCTAGAGTGCTTAGACATAATATTGTTTAGATAGGCGCGCAATTCAGCCTCGGAATACTGCTTTTTAGCCTGCTGCTGAATCTGCTGATTAACTTCGAGCGCCGGAACTGCACGCTGAGAGCTTTTATTGTTTCCACCGACACTGACAGTGCGGGCATTAATTGTTGGCTGAAAGCCTGAGGGAAACTGAATCGCAGGTCCGCTATTTGCCGCCGGCGTCTCTACACCGGCAAACTCTGATACTGGGCTAACTGTATCCAGAGGGCTATTGAGCTGCTGTACGCCAAATACGGCGATCAGCGCCACAGAGGCGGCAATTGCAAAGCGCCCCGCTGAACCGGCAAATACTGCCAAGCGGCTTATTCGGTGCTGAGGCTCTTCATCTATGGCAGCGGAAATCGCTGCCGAGTAATCTATGGCGGTGATGGCCGGGTCACCTTTAATAGTCGACGAGGCCATATGATAGCGTTTCCACTGATCTCTTAACTGGGGATCTTCTGCAACCGCTTTTAGAAGACGATGGGTCTCCATTTCGGTGGCTTCTCCATCCATGAGTGCGGAGAGTGACTCCTCTAGGCGTTCCTTGTGATCGCTCATTCATTTACCTCGTTTGTCTAAAATTGTTACAACCTTTAATGACCTTTTATAAGCTTTTAGCCTGTATAAAAGGGTTAAATTGTCTGTTCGTTGCATGAATACTGTGGGTAAGACCGATGATTATTTAAAAGGTTCACCATTAGTTCACCGCCCTTCGATTAATTCTAGAACTCGCACATCAATTGACTCTCTGCCACGGAAAATTCGTGATCTAATCGTCCCTACAGGACAGTTCATCACCGCGGCTATATCCTCGTAACTCAAGCCCTCGTATTCCCGAAGAGTCACCGCTGTGCGAAGGTCTTCGGGCAATTCGATAATCGCCTGATTAATCACCTCTTCAAGCTGATCGCGAAACAGCTGATTTTCCGGGGTGCCTGTGTCCTTCAGCTGCTCACTGCCAGAGTAGTACTCCGCATCATCCAGATCTACATCTGAGGATGGGGGTCTTCTGCTGCGGGCAACCAGATAGTTTTTCGCGGTATTGACGGCAATTCTGTAAAGCCAAGTATAGAACTGACTATCGCCGCGAAACTTGGGCAGTGCCCGGTAGGCTTTAATAAAAGCTTCCTGCACCACATCCCTCACCTCATCACTGTCGCGAATAAAGCGCGCAACTATGGCGTGTACTTTGTATTGATATTTGAGAACGAGCAGATCAAAGGCGCGTTTATCGCCCTTCTGCACTCTTACCACTAACTGCTGATCAGTTGGTTCTGTCTTTACTTCTGTCATTTAACAGTCCATTTATCCTACATTTCCGAATTTTTATTGCTTTTCTTTCTCTATATAAATAACGGCAATCAAAGACAGACCACCAACAAGCGATTTAGTTCGCTTGTAATTTGAGCTTATACTATCATGCTGCGTCAACCGATTGTGACCCAACCATGAAACAAACCCATATCTACGATGTATTAATTATAGGCAGTGGTGCCGCTGGTTTAGCGGTGGCATTACAGCTGGATTCGAACCTCCGTGTCGCGCTGATTAGCAAAGCCTCAATGCAGGGCGGAGCCTCATGGTTAGCCCAGGGCGGGATTGCCGCTGTGTTCGATAAAAACGATAGCTCAGACGCACATATTGCCGACACATTGGTTGCCGGCGCTGGGCTCTGCCATGAAGAAGCGGTGCGCTTTGTAGTAGAAAATGGCCCCGAATCAGTGCAGTGGTTGATTAATAAGGGGGTTGATTTTACTCGCGAAGAGGATCAAACCACCTACCACCTAACTCAGGAAGGCGGTCACAGCCATCGCCGCATACTGCACACCGCAGATGCGACTGGCAAAGAAATCACCGGCACACTGGTCGATCGAGCCATAGCGGCCAAAAATATTGATATTTTCGAACACCACTGCGCTGTCGATCTGGTCACTCAGGCAGACAGCGACTCCAGAAAAATTCGCTGTACTGGCTCCTATATTCTCGATATTAATAGCGGCGCTGTCTCTCTATTTAGAGCTAAGAGTGTTGTGCTGGCTACGGGTGGCGCCAGTAAAACCTACCTCTATACCAGCAATCCCGATGGCGCCAGTGGCGATGGTATTGCCATGGCTTGGCGCCGTGGCTGTCGCGTAGCCAATCTGGAATTTAATCAATTTCATCCGACCTGCCTGTACCACCCCAAAGCCAAATCATTTTTGATTACCGAGGCTCTGCGCGGTGAGGGTGCACTGTTAAAGCTTCCCGACGGTTCGGCCTTTATGCACAACTTCCATCCGGATGCCGAGCTGGCACCCAGAGATGTGGTGGCACGAGCTATTGACCATGAGATGAAACGACTCGGCAGTGACTGCCTGTATTTGGATATCAGCCATAAACCCGCTGAGTTTATTACTGAGCACTTCCCCACGGTCTATAAACACTGCCTTGGCTTTGGTATCGATATCACCAAGGACCCCATTCCGGTGGTTCCCGCGGCCCATTACACCTGCGGCGGCATTATTGTAAATACCAAGGGTCAGACTGATCTGCTAAACCTCTATGCGATTGGCGAGAGCGCCTTTACAGGACTGCATGGCGCTAATCGTATGGCCAGTAACTCACTGCTCGAATGTTTGGTTTATGCCCATGCAGCGGCCAATGAAATCAACGAAAAGCAAGATCAGATTCCGGAACCGGACTTTGTTCGAGAGTGGGATGAATCGAAAGTGGCCGATTCCGATGAAGATGTGGTTATCTCCCACAATTGGGATGAACTGCGCCGCTTTATGTGGGATTACGTAGGTATTGTGCGCACCGATAAGCGCCTGCAGCGTGCCGAGCATCGTATCAAGCTGCTGCAAAAAGAGATTCAAGAGTATTACAGCAATTACACCGTGGGCCGCGACCTGCTTGAACTTCGGAATCTGGCAACGGTGGCCGAGTTAATTATTCGCTGCGCCTTGCAGCGCAAAGAGAGCCGCGGCCTGCACTACACGCTGGACTATCCGGAGCTGGCACCGATCGCCAAAGATACTATTTTAGTGCCAATTAATTTTGCCGGACAGGATGTGATTATTAATCGTGGCTAAGTCTTTTTTTAAGAGGTCTTTCTTGAAATAAGTAACTTTCGCAACAGCCGATGATCTTCCTCAGACAGGCTGTCTCTGGGGATTATCCTAGTAAACCTAGTACCCTGCAGATCCTTAAAGTAGAGCACCACTAAATACCCAGTTACAAACTGAGTGGGCTCCAAGCGCAGCTCATTTTCACCGCTGGCTTGAGAGACCAAACGCCAGCAATCCATGCCGGTATCCAGAACAAATAGCTGCTCTGGAGATTGCCGACAAAAATCATTATAAAAACTGTAGCCAACCGCCAACGCAATAAAGAGCCCGACAACTTTAGCCCACAGCAGGATTGGCGCAGCCGCTATAATCAAACCAGCCGCAACCGCCAGACCCAGCTTGGCACAGAGAAAATATTTTGAGGGGTAAAGCCTAAATTCAGCTGTCTTTGCTACGTGACTCATGAATAATCTGCACTATCCTTTGCAAATCGGGGTTATCCGCTGGCTCGCGTTTCATCAGCCATAAAAACAGTGACTGATCCTCACATTCAAGCAGCGCTTCAAAACGCAGTTGATCACTTTCTTCGAGGGTTTCATAGAACTCTTCAGCAAAGGGCTCAAGCAGTAAATCCAGTTCCAACATGCCGCGGCGACAGGCCCAGCGCAGACGATTTTTTTCCATAGTGAATTCAGTAATTGTGTTAAAGCTGCATTATAAGAGACAATCACCCATTAACCTACAACGTCCACATAACCACCGGATTGGCAATGACCGAAGAGAACACAAATACCACCGACCAACGTGCCTATATCCAGCTGACAGGCCCGGATAGCCGCAAGTTTTTGCAGGGTCAGGTAACCTGCGATATGGAATCCCTAACTGGCAGTGCAACCATTAATGGTGCCCACTGCACCCCCAAAGGGCGGATTATTTTCCTGTTTAGCGCCAGCTGCGACGATCAGGACAATATTATTTTAGAGACCCATCACTCGGTGAAAGATTTAGCCATGGCCAATCTTAAAAAATACGCCGTGTTTTTTAAGACCGAGATCAGCGATATTAGCCAACAGTATTCAGCCGCGCCTGTCCTTAGCAATCTGGAAAGAATCAAAACCGGCAGTGCCGATGTAGTGGCAGAAACCAGCGATATGTTTATCCCGCAGATGTTAAATCTTGATGCGCTGGGTTATATCAGCTTTAAAAAGGGCTGCTACACCGGACAGGAAATTGTTGCTCGGGCCCATTATCGCGGTGCCGTGAAACGTCGTATGCATCATCTGCAACTATCGCTCAACAGCCTACCCAATGCCGGTGATGAACTCAGAAATAGCGCAGGCAAAAGTATCGGCAATATTGCCAGCGCGGCTTGGGCAGACCAGTCCACAGTAGACGTTTTAGCGGTACTGGCCGATAAAGCCAGCGACTGCAGCGAGATACAGGTTGGCGAGCAGCCCCTAACAGCGGTAAGCCATCTTCCCCTGCCCTACGAGATTCCAGCTAGCCCATGAGTAACTTTATCGACTTGGAGAGCCATCAACAGCTGCTGGTGTGGATCGGCATTAGCTCTCTGGTTGTGTTTGTTATCAGCCTGCTGACTCTGCCCTGGCTGGTGGCAAAAATCCCTGAAGATTATTTCGTTCCCAAAAAGCGCCAGCCAACGAACTGGAAAAACCAACACCCAGTGGTTCGACTGCTTACCCTGATTGGCAAAAATCTACTTGGCTACGGTTTAATTCTGGCTGGGCTATTGATGTTATTTTTACCCGGTCAGGGAATCCTGACACTGGTTACTGGCTTGCTGCTTATCGACTATCCGGGCAAGTTTCGTACCGAACGAAGAATTGTTAGAACTCCGGCAATCTTAAATGGGCTTAACTGGTTGCGGGCCAAGGCCAAAAAACCACCGCTGGTGGTTTGATAATACTGCCGGTTACTTTGTCATTATGGCTTTTTTTGTCATCCTGAACGCAGTGAAGGATCTTCTTGCAGTTACAACCAGAATAGATCCTTCACTGCGTTCAGGATGACATGGTCTTAAGTTCAGGATGACATGGTTTTAGGCTCAGGGTGACATGGTTTTGGGTTCAGGATGACAGAAAAAAGTCGCTATTACAGCGAGACCGCAACGACCTTTCCAACCACCACCTCATTGCCTTCACTGGGTGCCAATGGAATATTCCTCGCCAACAGTAGACTGATCAACGCCATCCCAGAACCCATCAAAAATACCGCCGCTGGCGACACCAGCCACACCAATCCAAATATCGCTGGAATCACCACTGCTGCAATATGATTAATAGTAAAGGCGACACCCGCAGTAGAAGCCATATCGGCCGGATCAGCAATCTTCTGGAAATAGGTTTTAATCGCAATCGCCAGTAAAAAGAACAGATGATCCAAAACATATAAGCCCGCCGCCCAGGTCGCATCATTAACAAAGGCGTAGGCAGTAAATACACAAAACAGACCGCAGTACTCAAAAGTCAGCGCGCGACGCTCACCAATGCGCCCCACCAACTTGCCTATCCGCGCGGCAAAAGCCCAGTTAAAAAGATGATTGATAATATAGAGCAGCGCTATATCACTGACGCTGTAACCAAACTTTTCGACCATTAGAAAACCGGCAAAAACCACAAAGATCTGGCGCCGGGCACCGCCCATAAAAGTCAGGGCGTAATAGAGCCAGTAGCGTTTGCGCATCAACAGATGCTTGCGCTGGGGTGTCTTGGATGGAAAGCGCGGAAAGCCCAGCCACGCAAATAGGGTTAATGCCAGACAGCAACCACCGCCAACCAGATAAATAGCTTTAAAGCTTAGTCCCAGATGGGCCTCGGCCAGCCATAGAAAACTGTAGGCCGCCAGTGATGCGACCGAACTCACGGCAATCAGTTTGCCGAGCATGGCTGGCGCCTCTTCGATACTCAACCACTGCAGTGACAGAGACTGTTTAATAGTCTCGTAATAATGAAACCCAACCGACATTAAAAATGTGGTCAGGTAGAGTCCGACGACGGTGGGAAAGTAACCGGTAAGGGCAACACCAATGCCCAGCAATGCCAGAGACAGGTAGGCGAAGGTCTGTTCTTTTAACAGCAATAATACAAACACTGCGGTAAAGGCTAAAAACCCTGGAATCTCACGAATACTCTGCAACATGCCAATTTCTGCACCGGTAAAACTCGCTCGTTCGATCACAAAGTTATTGAGCAACGCCATCCATGTGGCAAAGGCGACAGTCATCGCCACCGACATTACGATAAGAAGATTTTTGGGTGTTTGCCAGGGTTTTACTGTCACGAATAAGGCCTCGATTTTAAGCTGACTTTTGATTAGTCCAGGTAAGTTTAATTAAGCGACCAGACCAATTTCAGAACAGCCTAGTGTAGTCCAGAAAACACCCTGTATTTCGCACTATGAACTGCATTTTGCAAAATATTGTTAATTTTTTCGCGACCTGCAATATAAAGCCACGCTCGAAATCAAATAATATCCATATTATTCAGTAAGTTAAGACGACTATTAACGACTGGCATCATAGTTGCTCTATTTCCTTGGAAACCGAATAAACGGACGGACTAAATAATCTCAAGGAGCTCTGGAAATGACAACAGCAATTAAACCTATTATAGGAACCGGTGGCGATGACAACCTAAATGGTGGCAATGGTCACGAAGTACTTTCAGGCAGAGGGGGTAATGACCTGATCAATTCAGGCAATGGCCATGATATTGCCTTCGGTGGTGCCGGCAATGATGAAATATACGGCAATTCGGGTAACGATACTCTTTACGGAAGCGGCGGCCCATCATTTGTCGATCTCAGTGCTTTTGAAATCGCCAATGATTATGCCGGCAGTGTTATTTTTCAGTCAGAGAGCGCGGGTTATAGAAATTCACTGGGCAGCTATAAAGTATCCGCCGAAGGGTTAATCACTGAAGTTCAGTTCCACTTTCCCAATGCCAGCCTACCCGGCTCTGGAGGCGATACCCAGTCGGGAACTGCCAGCGAACTCAATCTGCAAGCGGGTGATCAACTGGGATTTTTTATTGTTGCCAACGGCTATTCCTATAACAATAGCTACAGGCAGATGGACTTCGACAATGGTCAATTGGAATTCCGCAATGCCGATGGCTCTTCCGCAACTCTCAGCTCGGTTAATCCAAGCCTATGGTTTGTAGATGCCGACGGTTCTGAAACAAAGCTGGTTTATAACGCCTATCACAGCGCCGCTGGTGTCGAGAACAGCCATTACCAACTCAATCCGGATGGAATTGCCCATACAGTGGGACTAGCCGACACCGATCAGGGCTTGATCACACTGGGCTTTGAAGACCTCTACAACGGCGGTGATAGAGATTTTGATGACTCTGTTTTCTCGGTCGATATAGGGACTTCTAACGCACAGATTCTAGACCCCAATATTGCCAACACTGACAGCGGTGTCGATCAAAGTCAGCCGGTTTACAGCTACCAATATCTCGAAGATGGCAGCCTTGGGAAGTTCGATCAAAACGGCAACTTTATCGCCATTTCTGAACAGAATGATGAAATTTATGGCGGTAATGGCAATGACGATATCTATGGTCGCGCCGGCAATGATCAATTGTTCGGTGGCGATGGCAACGACCTGATTGATGGCGGTACCGGTAGTGATTCAGCCTGGGGTGGCACCGGCAATGACAGTATCTCTGGCGGTAAGGGTAATGACCATCTCCATGGTGACAGCGGCCATGACAATATCAATGGCGGCACTGGCGATGACAATATAGACGGCGGAAAGGGTAACGATCATCTCTTCGGCGGCAGTGGCGACGATACGGTTATGGGCGCATCAGGTAATGATCAGCTGGATGGTGGCACGGGTAACGACAGTCTCTATGGCGGCAGCAAAAACGACCAACTCAAAGGCCGTTCAGGGGATGATTATCTGGATGGCGGTAGCGGCAATGACAACCTTCAAGGAGGCGTCGGCAACGATACCCTGCTCGGTGGTTCCGGTAACGATAATCTTAAAGGCGGCTCGGGGGATGACCTGATTTACTCCGGTGGCAATAAAGATGTGGTTGATGGTGGCTCCGGAATTGATACGGTTTCCTATAGCTATGCTGACAGTGGCGTCAATATTGATATACACCGCAAGAAAGTCACCGGCGGTGACTCGGATACCCTTAAATCCATAGAAAATGCCGTTGGCTCAGACCATAACGATAGCCTGCGCGGTAATCGACTCGACAACCGACTCGAGGGCGGTGACGGCGACGACACAATCCGTGGCATGAAGGGTAACGACGAATTACTCGGCAGTTCCGGTGCCGATACTTTCGCTTGGCGACAGAGCGATATTGATGGCAGCCTTGATCAGATTCTGGATTTTGCCCTTGGCGAGGACAATCTGAGCTTTACGGTTAGCTCGTCACTGGCCAATCGCGATCTCAATGAATGGTTACAGTTGGAGACTACTGATAACAGCACCCAACTATATGCAGATTTTGATGCCGATGGTGATTTCTCCGATGCAATGCTGTTCGCAGAACTGCAAGGTGTCAGCGCAGATTCACTCTCTGATATAGATATCTCAATTGCCTAAAGCGCGTACTAATAAGGTGCCTAATAAGGTCTCTAATCGCAAGATTTTTATCTCTGCAGTAAAACGAGTGGCGCGGATGATTCTGGGCCATTCGTTTTTTACCAATCTGGCAGCCTTTTGTCTGCCGCTCTACACATTGCAAATCTTTGATCGGATTATCACCACCGGCAGCTATGAATCACTGTGGATGTTGGCGCTTGGCGCACTGACAGTATCGATCAGCGGGCTTGCCTTTGAGCAGCTGCGACGAAAATCTCTGGTCAATTTTGCAGACTATCTCAATCAACAGATATGCCCCCATATAAGTGCTCAGATTCACCGCGGCTATGAGGGTAAAACCCTCTATCGCAAAGTAAAACTATTTCAGCAGCAGCTTATCACTGGGTCTATCGCCAGTATTCTGGATATTCTCTGGCTGCCAATTTCGGTGATTTTAATATTTCTGCTCTCTCCGGTATTGGGGATTTTTATGCTGGCTGCCAATCTGGGTTTCGGGCTTATTGCCTATCTAAAATTCAAACAGGAAAAGTCTTCTCTGGAAGAGGGACTGATCCACTGTTCAGAGAGAACCCAACGCTGGTTAAAGTCAGTAAATACCATTGAGCACTGGGAACAATCGAGACCACCGGCCAATATCTCAGCCACTGATAAAGCCGGTCGGCTGAGCGATATTCACCAGGGCCTGAGAACCTTTTACCAACTTGGCATTCCGACCATTGGCGCCATTCTGCTCCTGCAAAACAGCCTGACCCCCGGGGGATTTATTGCCGCCTTAATTATTTCAGCCAGAGCCATTGCCCCCTTTGATATGCTTTTTGCTAACAGTGCGGTTGTCTCTCTGGGTAGACAGGTGATCTCCGAAGTGAGCGACTACTTTGATCAGATCAGCCAACGTAAAATCGGCAGCTTTGACGGTTCTATTAAAGGGCTAATTGAGCTCAATAATATCAGCATTAAAAATGCCCTTAATCCACAGTATGAAAACAGCCTGTCTATAACAGCCCTATCGAATATCAGCCTGCGAGCAAATCCCGGGGAAATCACCGCGCTGATCGGATCAGTTGGCGCGGGGCAAAATGAAATAATAAAAATACTACTAGGGGAACAGCAGCCACAATCTGGCAACTGTCTTATTGATGGCACTCGACGTGCCGACTGGTGCCCGAACAGCATCCAAAAGCATATCGCTATTGCCGGAGAATCAGTGCGTCTGACAGAGGGAACAATCCTTGAGTTAATCAGTGGTTTCTCGGCGGTCAATAAAACTCAGGCAATGGAAGCAGCCCAGCTTACTGGCCTCAATCAACGGCTGATTGAGCTCAATCTTTGTTATGACGACTGGCTTGATGATCGGGCTCGCAACAGCGCCATTGGCAGTCAGCTTGAACGTTTAATCACCCTCACGGCAGCTGTTGCCAGTGACGCGAAAATTATCCTTCTGGAATATCCTGAAACCCTGTGTAACTCAATCCTGCTCAAACAGGTAGAACAGACATTACTGTTTCTTAAAGAGCAACAAAGAACCGTTATTTTAACCACCAACTCCAGACAGCTAATCAAGCAGGCTCAACGCAGCTATCTATTCGAGAATGGCACAGTGGTAGCGCCGCCACAGCGCTTTCCCAGTTCACAGCGTGTTGCCTAAAAGGAGTCAAACAGTCATGCAAGATCAACTAAGTCCGCTGCAAAACCAGCCTCTGCGCAACAGAACTCTAGTGGTTCTGTGTCTTAGCCTGCTGGCGTTTTCTGTTTGGATTGCCCTTGCGCCCGTGGAGAGTGCGGTATTGGCAAAGGGGCATATTCGCGCCATGGGAGACAGCAAGCCAATTCAACATCTGCGCGGCGGCAAAATTGTATCGATTAATGTGCGCTCCGGTGCTCAGGTTGCAAAGGGCGAGATTCTTTTACAGCTGGATATCACCGAGCAACAGTCTGCCTTAAAAGCTAATCTGCGGGATTATTTAATGACCCTGTTAGAAATGGAGGTAGCACAGACTCACCTCAGAAAACTTGAGCAGCTACAGTTTTCTGAAAAGGTAATACTGCTGGCAGTGAGGCTACAAGAAAATCAGCTATTAACGCTGCGCCAACAGAGCTTTAGAGAAACTATCGAGAGAAAAAACAATCAACTGGCTCTGCTAGAGAGCCGAGCGGAACAGCTGCAACTCTCTACTCAGGCACAAAAAATTGAGCACCGAACGCAACTTGAGCGGGTTGAGATGCTGGGTAAGCAATACAGCGCCGCCGAGGCTTTAGCGGTCAAAAACTATGTTTCGAAAATTCAGCTCGATGAAATCTACCAACAGCTGATCTCAGCCCGGGGCGATATTGAAATTACTGAGCAAAAAATCGCTGCCTCTGAATCTGGATTACTGCAAATTCCTATCCAGAACAATCTGGTGATATCCGAGCTGCGGCAACAGGCCAGTCAGGATAATAATCGCGCAATGCAACGAATTATCAGTATCGAAGATAATATTAATCAACTAAAAAATAGAATTGCCAACGCCACGGTGCGCGCTTCACAGGATGGAGTTATCACCCATCTAAAAAGAAAAAACCCCGGCGAGACCGTGTTGCCCGGTCAAGAAATTATGCGTCTATTACCCAACGGGGAAGAGTTACTAATCGAAGCGCGTATTCGCCCCACAGATATAGATTTACTGTGGCTAGGCCAGACCGCTCGCATTCGACTGTCGGCATTTAATGCCAGAGCGACTCCACTTCTTGAGGGCGTGGTGCACTGGGTTTCAGCAGATCGTCATCAGGATGCTCAGGGCTATTATTTTATTGCCGAACTGCGGGTCGATAAAAACCAGTTAGACCGTATTCCAAAACTGCATCTAACCAGCGGCATGCCTGCAGAGGCTATCCTGATTACCGACAAACGAACTATTGCCGACTACCTGTTTGAACCTCTATTGCGGGGAATTAATCGCAGTCTGCGAGAGCGCTAAAACAGAATCTAGGTCGAGCTTTTTAAATGGTCCAGCGCCTCTTGTTCAGTGGGCAACTGCCAGTTAATCGGCAATTGGCCATTTTGCTGGAGATAATTATTGGTAGAGGAAAAATGTTTGCAGCCAAAAAAGCCACGGTAGGCTGATAGCGGCGATGGATGTACCGACTTCAAAACCAAATGTCGCGACTGGTCGATAAACGCGCCTTTCTTCTGAGCGTAGCTACCCCACAGCAGAAACACAATACCCTCGCGCTGGTCATTTAAGGCCCGAATCGCCTGATCCGTAAACTGCTCCCAACCCTTGCCCTGATGAGCGCCGGCATTGGCCTGCTCCACGGTAAGGGTGGCATTTAATAGCAACACCCCCTGCTTTGCCCAGCTGGTAAGACAGCCGTGCTGAGGCTGCTGAATACCCAGATCTTCCTGCAGTTCTTTATACATATTGGCCAGTGATGGCGGCACCTTAACGCCGGGCAGCACGGAAAAGCAGAGGCCGTGAGCCTGGTGGGGGCCGTGATAGGGATCCTGCCCGAGGATCACCACCCGAACCTGATCAAAGGGCGTGTTATTAAAGGCTGAAAACCATTGCGAACCCGGCGGATAAATAACCTTGCCAGCGGCTTTTTGCTGAACTAAAAACTGGCGCAGTTCGGTCATATAGTCCTTATTAAATTCATCACCCAGCACCTCGCACCAACTCGGGTCCAACTTAATCTCACCCTGATCGCCCATATCTATCTCCATCATCAAAAACGCCTAAATCTCTACCTGCCAATTGGCTGCAAATGTTAACATAGACGCCAATGAATCCTGTCTCCACATTCAGCCGCCATTCTCGACTAAATTTTTCCAGAAAATCTAGTCTGATTAACCACCGTTTTCGTAAAATTGCTTGCTGCCTGACTAGACAGCTCGGACTCAGATAACCACTGGTACTTATATCTATGTTGGAAAACACCGCATCTCTTGAACAGCAAGCTCGCTACAACCGCCAGATCGCCTATTGGCTGCTGATCTGTGCCGCCGTTATCTTCGGTATGATTCTGCTTGGTGGTGTGACTAGACTGACCAATTCCGGACTCTCGATGGTCGACTGGAAACCCCTGATGGGTATTATTCCGCCCCTTTCGGAAGCCGACTGGCAGGCGATGTTTGTCAAATACCAACAGTTTCCCGAGTACCAAAAAATTAATATTGGTATGAGTCTTGAAGAATTTAAGCCAATCTTTATGTACGAGTATCTCCATCGGGTACTTGGCCGCTTGATCGGTCTGATCTTTATCCTGCCCTTCCTGTTCTTCTTATTCACCAAACGCATTAAAGCGGGCCTGACTCCCAAGCTTTTTATTATGTTGGTTGGTGGCGGTTTTCAGGGTCTGCTCGGCTGGTATATGGTCAAGAGCGGTCTGGTTGATAAGCCTCAGGTGAGTCAGTACCGATTGACTGCCCATCTGGGTGCTGCAGTGCTGATCTACTCGTTTATTCTCTGGACTGCATTTAGCCTAATTAGCCCAAAGTCAGATCAACCCTCAGAATTGAAAGGCTTTGCCTATCTGTTAAGCGGACTTATTTTCCTGATGATTCTATCCGGCGGCCTAGTGGCAGGAACCCATGCAGGACACGCCTACTCGACCTGGCCCCTGATGGGCGACAGCTTTATTCCAGCCGGTCTCTATTCCCTGACCCCAGTCTGGTTATCAGCGTTTGAAGATATCACCACCATTCAGTTTAACCACCGAATGTTTGCCTATCTTATTGTTGCTCTGATTGCAGTGTTTGCCGTTAAAACCCTGAGAGCAGATATCAAGGGAGCGGCCAAGATTGGATTATTTTGTATGCTTGGACTGCTGATAATGCAGGTCACTCTGGGTATCAGCACCCTACTATTTTATGTACCAGTGCCAGTTGCCGCCGCCCATCAGGTGGGAGCCGTCGCTCTACTAAGCGCCTCGCTGTTTATCAGCCATTCTCTGCGTCACAGCCTGCGCTAACCGAATTAATACTTTAAGACTTAACTGGAGATTGAAGATGAAAAAACTAGTCATTCCTTTTGTAGCAGCAGTACTTTCAGCCGCATCATTCGGCGCCCTTGCCGGTGACCCGGTTGCCGGCAAAGCTAAGTCAATGACCTGCGCTGGCTGTCACGGTATCAATGGCATTAGCAGCAATGGTATGTGGCCAAATCTAGCCGGTCAGAAAGAAGCCTATCTGGCCAGCCAGCTAAAGATGTTTAGAGATGGAAAGCGCAATAACGCCATGATGACCGCTATGGCTAAAGGTCTATCTGATGCAGATATTGCCAATCTATCGGCTTACTACGCTGGCCTTAAGTGATCGACGAAGTCGGTCATCCTGAGTGAGTAAAGCGAACCGAAGGATCTCACTCAATCCAGAACATAAAAAAGCCCGGCAATGCCGGGCTTTTTTATGTCTTAATTTTACAACTATTAAATTATTCCGGACGCATATGCGGAAACAACAACACATCACGAATAGACGCTGAATCTGTCAACAACATCACCAGACGATCAATACCAATACCCTCACCCGCAGTAGGTGGCATACCGTATTCCAGTGCACGGATATAGTCAGCATCAAAGTGCATAGCCTCATCATCACCAGCATCTTTCTCAGCTACCTGCTGCTTAAAGCGCGCTTCCTGATCTTCCGAGTCATTGAGCTCTGAGAAACCATTGGCAAGCTCACGTCCACCAACGAAGAATTCAAAACGATCTGTTACATGAGGATCCTGATCATTGCGACGGGCCAGCGGTGATACCTCGGCTGGATACATAGTGATAAAAGTTGGCTGCTCTAAAAGATGCTCAACGGTCTTTTCAAAGATTTCGATCTGTACCTTACCCAGACCCCAGATATCTTTTAACGGGATATGCAGATCTGTGGCAATCTTGCGCGCCCCTGCTTCATCACTTAACTGTTCAGCACTAATATCCGGGTTGTACTGCAAAATAGAATCGAACACTGAAAGGCGGGCAAACGGCTCGGCAAAGTCATAATTAATTTCTTTCACAACCTCACCCTCGGCGTCCTTAATGGTATTAACCACCTTGGTAGAGCCGAGCACTTCGGTAGTCATCTTGCGCAGCATATCTTCGGTCAGATCCATCAGATCATTAAAATCTGCGTAGGCCTGATAGAACTCAAGCATGGTGAACTCAGGGTTATGACGGGTAGACAGACCTTCATTTCTGAAATTGCGGTTAATCTCATAGACCCGCTCAAAACCACCCACAACCAGACGCTTTAAATACAGCTCTGGAGCAATACGCATATACATATCGATATCCAGCGCATTGTGATGAGTGACAAAAGGACGCGCTACAGCACCACCGGGAATCACCTGCAACATCGGCGTTTCAACTTCCAGAAAGTCAGAGCCATTCAGGTAGCGACGAATAAAGTCGACAACCGCCGAGCGAATGCGGAAGGTATTGCGCACTTCAGGATTAACAATCAGATCAACATAGCGTTGACGGTAACGCATTTCTTGATCAGCAAGGCCATGGAATTTATCTGGCAGTGGACGCAGTGATTTGGTCAGCAGTTGATAGTTGTCCATCTGCACATAGAGATCGCCTTTACCCGATTTGTGCAATGCACCGGTAATACCGACGATATCGCCGAGGTCGATAGACTTGGCAAAGGGACGCGCCTCTTTGGTAACGTAAAGCTGGATAGTACCCGAGCTGTCCTGAACCACCATAAAGGCACCGCGGTTACGAATAACCCGACCGGCAATAGAAACAATTTTACCCAACTGCTCTAGGGCATCTTTGGTCTCTTCACCAAAACCGGCCTGCAGTTCCGCAGCACTGTGCTGGGGACGGAAGTCATTGGGGAACGTGGTACCTTCCTGCTCACGAAGTTCGGTGAGTTTGGCACGGCGCTCGGCTATCAGCTTATTTTCGTCTTGTTGATCAGTCATTTTTTAGTCTTTCTCAAATACTTAATTTTTGTTTTTTGCATCAATTCTATGCAATCAAAATTCTCGTTAATGTGATTCTGAATTCCACTAATGTCATCCTGAACCTAGCACATATCATCCTGAACCTAGCCCATGTCATCCTGAACCTAGCACATGTCATCCCGAACCTAGCACATGTCATCCCGAACCTAGCACATGTCACCCCGAACCTAGCACATGTCATCCCGAACCTAGTACATGTCATCCTGAGCGTAGCCGAAGGATCTATGAGATATTTCGCTTCGCTCAATATGACAATTGGGGCTACATCCGTGTTTAATTCTCCACATTTCAATTAGCATATTCATGCTCTGCCTGCTGCACGAGATCCTTCGGCTGCGCTCAGGATGACAGGTTTTTATCAGAACGATGGCTTCGCCGTCGCCTACAATCCCGCTTTTAACGAAGCGACAATAAACTGATCCAGTTTACCATCCAATACCGCACCCGTATTACGGGTCTCAACACCGGTACGCAGATCCTTAATTCGCGCATCATCCAATACGTAAGAGCGAATCTGGCTACCCCAACCAATATCAGACTTAGTGTCCTCAGTCGCCTGAGCCGCATCAGCACGCTTCTGCATCTCCGCCTCATAGAGTCTGGCTCTCAACATCTGCCAACACTTATCACGATTCTGATGCTGTGATCGCTGGTTTTGACACTGCACCACAATACCACTGGGTTCGTGGGTCAAACGCACCGCCGAATCGGTCTTGTTCACATGCTGACCACCGGCACCAGAGGCGCGGTAGGTATCGGTGCGAACATCCGAGGGATCGATCTCAATATCAATATTGTCGTCAATTTCCGGAGACACATAGACCGCAGAAAAAGACGTATGACGGCGGTTGCCAGAGTCAAAGGGCGACTTGCGCACCAGACGGTGAACACCAATCTCAGTCCGCAACCAGCCAAAAGCGTATTCCCCAGAGACCTGAACCGTGGCACTCTTAATACCGGCGACATCACCGGCCGAGCATTCCACCAGCTCCGCTTTAAAACCTTTATCATCGGCCCAACGCAGATACAAACGCAGCAACATCACCGCCCAATCCTGCGCCTCAGTTCCGCCAGAGCCCGACTGAATATCCAGATAGGCATTATTGGGGTCCATTTCGCCGGAGAACATACGACGAAATTCAAGCTTGGCTAACTGAGCTTCAAGACTAGCAATTTCAGCTTCAACATCACCAACGGTATCCGCATCGTCCTCTTCAACAGCCATCGCCAAAAGCTCGCGGCTATCAGCGACACCCGTATCCAAATCTTCAATAGTTTTGACTACCACTTCCAGAGAAGAGCGCTCACGACCAAGTTCCTGGGCGCGTTCGGGTTTATTCCAGACATCCGGTTCGCCGAGTTCTAACTCAACTTCGGCAAGGCGATCTTTGCGATTGGCATAGTCAAAGATACCCCCTCAACACGTCGGTGCGTGCCTGAAGATCATCGAGAGCGGTATAGAGAGGATTTACTTCCATGGAATTTTAGAGCCAACCAAATTGAATAAGCCGCGCATTTTACCTCAGCGATACATGCACTCCAAGTTAAAACGCTGTTGATTAAGCATAAGCAGCAAGGCACCATGGCGCTTATGGGCAAACTCTCTCTCAGTTGTATAATTATCCTTCTCGCCTACCTGCTGTTTTGGCCGGTAGCCGTAGACCCTGTCAATTGGAATGCCCCTAAAGATAAAGGCTATGTGGGCGACTTTCAGCAGAATACAATTCTTAATCAGATTGAAACACTTGAGATCAAGGGCAATCACGGACCCGAGGGCCTAGCCCTGTTAAATGGCGAAGTTTATGCCACGACTCGTGAAGGCTGGATTGTTCGCCACAAGCCAGATACCGGTGACATCAAAAACTGGGTGCACACTAAGGGCAGTCCACTGGGATTAGTGTTTGATCAGAACAATAATCTAATCGTCGCCGATGCCTATCTTGGGCTACTAAAAATTACACCGGAAGGCAGCACAAGCGTATTAACCAATCAGGTCGATGGCACGCCAATCGACTATGCGGACGATGTAGATATAACCGCAGATGGCAAAATTTACTTTAGTGATGCCTCGACAAAATTTGGTGCCATTGCCTATGGCGGCACTTTTAAAGCCAGCCTGCTAGATACCATCGAGCACGGTGGTCATGGCCGATTACTGGTTTACAACCCAGAGGATCAAAGTACAAAAATACTTATGGATGGACTGAACTTTGCCAACGGTGTTGCTGTGGCAGAAGACAGCAGCTTTGTACTGGTCAATGAAACCGGCAGCTATCGTATACATAAGTATTGGCTGCAAGGGGAAAAAACGGGTCAATCAGAAGTTATTATCGATAACCTGCCAGGCTTTGCCGACAATATAGTTCGCGGTGAGGATGGGCGCTTTTGGATAGGTCTGGTTGCACCGCGTCACGCTCTATTAGACGCCGTTTCAAGCTTCAGCTCTATCCGCAAAATGATTCACCGACTGCCCCCATTTATGCGCCCAAAACCAGAACATTACGGGCATATATTTGCCATCGACAAAAACGGCAACGTTCTTCTCTCACTGCAGGATCCTGAGGGTAGCTATCACACCAATACTGGAGCACTGGAAGTGGGCGACTGGCTCTATATCAGCAGTCTTCACGCTGAAAATCTCGGACGCATCAGCAAGGCAACTATCGGACTCCAATGACACTTTTTACAGACCATCTACAGCAACATTTTTACAGCGCCTTTAAAACCGATAACAACCATCACTGTACTGCGGTGGTTACTCAGGGATTGCAGGAGCCAACGCTAGTCAGTAGCAATAAGCTGTTAGCTGAACAGCTGGGGATAGATCCGGCACAGTTAACCAGTCCTGAGATGCTGCAAATAATGAGCGGCAATCAAATACCAAATGCCAGCCAGCCTATTGCACTGGTCTATTCTGGACACCAGTTCGGCGTTTGGGCCGGTCAGTTGGGCGATGGTCGCGCGATCACTCTGGGCGAACTGCCAGTCAAAGAAACGCTCTGGGATATCCAGCTAAAAGGTGCAGGCACAACCCCCTACTCCAGATTTGCCGATGGCCGCGCTGTGCTTAGATCAAGTATTCGCGAATTTCTCTGCTCAGAAGCCATGCATGGACTTGGCATAGCCACCACCAGAGCACTGTGTTTAATCAATAGCCAAACGCCAGTCTACCGGGAGGAAGTTGAACCCGGTGCCACCGTCTGTCGAGTGGCCGAAAGTCATATTCGCTTTGGCTCTTTTGAGCACTTCCACTATCGCAACCAACCCGAGTCGGTTAAGGCGCTGGCGGACTATGTGATCGAAAGACACTTTCCGGAGTGGGTGGATAGGGATGATAAATATCTTTTAATGTTAGAAAACTGCGTACTTAAAACCGCAAAAATGATTGCCCAATGGCAGTCGGTGGGCTTTAACCACGGCGTGATGAATACCGATAATATGTCGATTTTGGGGGACACTATCGACTATGGCCCCTTTGGCTTTTTGGATAATTACAATCCGGATTTTATCTGCAATCACTCAGATACCAATGGCCGCTATTCTTTTAAAAATCAGCCCTCCGTGGGTCTGTGGAATTTAAATGCGCTGGCGACCTCATTAACCTCACTGCTCGATAGCGATACATTGATCGGCGCACTCAAAAAGTATGAGCCGGAATTTTTAAAGCAGTTTAGACATATTATGGCCACTAAACTTGGTCTCGAGGAATATCAGCCGGACGATAACCAACTGATTAATGATCTGCTTGAAATACTGCAAACGAATAATGTGGATTACACCCTCTTCTTTAGGTCGCTATGTGGCTTTACCGAACACAATCGATCTATCAGAGATCAGTTTCTTGATCGCGAGGGGTTTGATAGTTGGGCTGATAAATATACCCAGCGACTGCAACAGCAAGGGTGGAATGATCAGCAGCGGCGCGAGCAGATGCTGGCTATTAACCCCAAGTATGTATTGCGTAACTATATCGCCCAGGCGGCCATCGAAAAGGCTTCTCAGGGGGATTATAGCGAGGTGCAGATGTTATTAGAGATACTACAGAACCCCTGTGAAGAGCACCCACAGGCTGAGAAATATGCAGGTCTGCCACCAGACTGGGCTGAACAGATATCGGTGAGTTGTTCTTCTTAGCAAGGCAACAAAACCAATTGTTACCCCGTGCTTGCTGTTATTTACGGGATAGATCCTTCGGCTGCGCTCAGGATGACAGGTTTGCTCTTTTTTTACGGGATAGGTCCTTCGGCTGCGCTCAGGACGACAGGTTTGCTCTTTTTTACGGGATAGATCCTTCGACTGCGCTCAGGACGACAGGTTTCACCTGTCGCTTATTGGGGACGAAAAAAACCCCTGCTGTAAGGAGGGGGAGTGATACAGGTCAGCAGGGGCTACAAAGTTTCGGAATAAAAACTTAAATAAGTCAAAATCTGGAATTCAAAACAGCAACTTATTTAGTTTTTACACGCTTCTACTTAATATGACTCCGCTAAGCCGAAAAACCCTACCCTGAAAATATTTTTTTTGAAAATAGATATTCGCCGAGCCAACATAGAAGAATTGCAGCTGACCTAAATAGCAATAAAAAAGAGCGCTATTGCGCTCTTTTTCAGATATAACAGAACCTTATAAAATTAGGTAAAACACATCACCGTCGTTGATACGGTATAGGCTGCAAGCCCAGGAAGCCCCGCTTCATAACCCACGCCTGACTGCTTATGAGCCTCCACAGAAAGGGACACATTGATAGACCAGCTAGGTGATTCCGAGCCAATCATTATAATACTGCCCGCTGACAACTCTTCACCAATCCTCTGAACTCTGCCCACATCCTTTGTTGCCGCATAACCGGATAAACCAAAACAGGTGTTATTGGCTATCTCAAGAGCCTCAGCTTCATCTTTAAAACCGATAACTGATAATACCGGCCCAAAGATTTCTTCCTGAGCGATTTTTGACTTTGGATCTACCTGATCAAAAATGGTTGGCTCTATATAAAAACCACCCGTCTCCTTTAATACCTGATTACCACCCAGTATCAGCTTAGCCCCCTCAGCTTTACCGCTTTCGATATAACCCAATATCTTGTTCATATGAGCTTCATTAACAATCGAACCAAAACCACAATCCTCATCTAAAGGGTCTTTGGGGATAATCGCGCTGGCATGCTCAAGAATTTTAGGCATTAACTTTTCACGAATACTGTCTTGAACCAACAACCGACTACCAGTCACACAGAGTGCTCCCTGATTGGGGAATGCTCTGGCAACCGCAACCGCAGCGACCAGATCCAAATACTCTTCACAGTCATCAAAAACCATAAACGGAGACTTGCCCCCACACTCGAGAATCAGGCGTTTCATATTTGATTCACCCGCCGCCTTCATCAATAGCTTCCCAGTTCCAGTGCTACCCACAAAAGTTAAAAGATCCACATCCATATGCCGCGCCAAACGATCACCCACATTGATACCATCGCCGTGCACCACATTAAATACACCGGCAGGCAGCCCCGCCTCAATAGCTAACTCCGCTAAAAAACTGGTCGATAGTGAGGTGAATTCTGAGGGTTTAAGCACCAGTGAATTGCCGGTTATCAATGCCGGCCCGACCTTACCAACGGCCAGTGTCAGTGGAAAATTCCAGCCTAGAATACCCGCTACAACCCCCACGGGTTTACGAGTTTGATAAACCAATGTGCCCTGATCTGTGCCGCAGGTACCCAATAGCTTATCAATATTACTGGCTGCCCCCCGCAACCCTCTTACTGACCGAGCGAGATCCTCGCCCAATGCATTATTAATTGGCTTGCCAACATCCATACTCTCATAGAGCGCGAAAGTGTCTTTATGCTTATCAACCAGATCGGCCAGTTTATTTAAAACCGCCGCCCTCTCTGCTGAGGATTTTTTGCGCCAGACCCCCGACTTAAATGTTGCTTTGGCACTGGCGACTGCCTGTTCAGCTTCAGAACCATCACCATTGGCAAAGCTGTACAACAATTTGCCATCGCGCCCGGCAACCTTTTCGATAGTTTTGCTGCCAACACAGTCCTGATATTGACCATCAATAAAATTGCGAACAGTAAAAGAAGCCTGCGCTGCACGCTTATGCCAATCTACTTTACTCATAATTTTTCCCTGTAAAATTTATATAAATCACTAGTTATCAGCTTTTATATCCAGCGCTCCGAAAACACTGAGAGTGGCTTTAGCATAGACCGCACTCGGCTTATTTCCGAGAAAACCCCGATTACTTTTAGTCTGATTTATTTGAGTTAATTTAACTCATACGAGAATTAAGCCGGCCACCATTAAAAACATATTGGGGTATGCCAGATTTATCCGGCTTTAGGAAAGCCATCTCCAAGCAGCGCTGCCCGCTGCTGTTATAGGCCGCAAATGACAAACCTTCGTCATGGTCCAAAGCTTGTACATGACGCAACTCAACATCGAGTGGAGGAAGGGGATTCTGCTTATAGAAAATATTGGCCATCAATTTGTCGCCATTAGAGGTGACTTTGATCAGCGTATCCATACAATCATAGGCACCGGTTATTTTCTCCAATTCAGAAAATGGCACGCTAGTGGCCGGCTCCGGCTCTTGAAGATCAAGACCAGTCACAGCGGACAAAAGATCCCCAGTAAGCCCCAATATAGCTGAGGGTCTTACGCCATTGGTTAAAATTGCAAAGGCTGTGTTCTGTTCGGGAATCATCTGCAACATTGATAGGAAACCCCGAGCGCCTCCTCCGTGGCCAACGGTCTTGATATTGCCAGTATGGTAATGACCTAAACTCCATCCCAAGCCTATATGTCTGGAAAAAAGCTGGGATAATTTTGGCAATTCCATCTGCGATATCTGCATCTGTTTGACCAATTCGGGAGACAACCAGGATTGCCCCTGCAGGTTTACACCACCGCCTAGATGGGCGCCAGCAAAGCGAAGTAAATCCTCCGCGGTCATCGCCGGTGTAGTGCCCACCGGAGCTAACCCCATGCTTAAATGGGCCTGCTTTGGCAATACCCAGCGATCTGTGTTCTCGCCATCGTAAACATGCCCCATGGCAGTACGATAACGAATCATATCTCTGGGATCAGCGATCGAGTGCGCCATGCCCAGAGGCTGATAAATATACTCTTTCATCGCCTGAAACCAGCTGATACCGCGAACCACTTCAACCAGACGACCAGCAACACTAAACGCCGCGTTGGAATAGGAATACATTTCACCCACCGGATGCATCAATGGTAGAAAACTACAGCGATCAACATAGCGGGCGATTAAATTACCCTGATGTCCCTCATCATTGGGGAAAAAGTCTCCGGCCATACCATTGGTATGGTTAAGCAATTGCCGAACAGTAATCGCCTGCGTGGCCTCTTTATCCGCAATCATAAAATCCCGCAGATAATGGACCACGGGTTTATCCAGATTAACCTTGCCTTCATCCACCAACTGCATCACCAGACAGGTGGTCATCACCTTGGTAATCGAGCCAATATGGAAAATAGAATCCGCGGTTGCCTCTACATCCGTATTGAGATTTAAGCAGCCTGCGGCCGCCTTGGTGAGCACACCGTCCTTCCAGATTGCCACCGATATGGCGGGGATATTGTGTTTCACAATGGCTTGATCAGCAAAGGTTTGCAGACTATCCAAAGGGTTGGCAAATTGATCGGTGACGGACATTAATTACTCCTTTAATTAATCGAGAAAAAAACTGCTACGCAAATAATATAACCCAATAAACGACGCGCTTATGAAGCTGCCAACTATCTGAAAAGAATTGAAGAATTATTATTTACTCTGCATATAAGACTCAATTGGGAGAAAAAACCCTACCCCAAGCACAGTGCCAACACACTTCAAATCTGATTAAGTAGCCAACCAATCAACAGCACCTGCGGCACAGTCAGCAATGGCAAAAAAAGGGCAATCTTCCATGACTTAGTAGTGTCTTTAATCACCATCACTTCCGTATAGTCAGTGGCAACACCCGCCATCAAAAAGGTAAAACCATTGCCCGGCGCGGCGGCGCGACTAAGTAAGTCAGCGGCAATAGGTGCAGAGCCTTCAGAGCAGACTTCAATAACAGTTGCCGCCAGCAACGTTAAAAAAAGCCCCGCAACCGTTGGTCCAAATAATGTTTGATAGGTATCCAGAGGGACAAAAGCACGAATCATCGTGGCTAAAACTATGCCAAAAAATAACCACCTAAAAACCATTCGCGAATCCCGCAGACCATCCCACAATAAAAGCGCTATAGCTTTGGGAGAATAATCAGCCCGTTTGATCAACGTTTTTATTTGCGGGGCAATTGGTGAACTACTCTCTTGCAGCACAGTATTCGGATTAGCAGGGAGCTTTTCAGCCACCACCAGTCGATCAAAAATCAATCCGGTCACTATGCCCACCAGCATAGAGAGCGCCACAAACGCCAGCGTCCAGCCCAAGCCAATAAGCGTAATTAAAATAATGGTTAGGGACAGGGAATTCCAGGGGCTGGCAATTAAAAATGCCATAAGCTGACCAAGACTGGCACCTCGCTCATAGAGCTTGGTACCCACCATAAGAATGCCATGGCTGCACAGATCCAAAAGCACCCCTGCAGCTGTGGCCCTGACGATGCCTTTGACTGTGCCACCCTGCCCCAGTGCAGATATCACCAGATCCCGGGGAATACGTTCGAGCAGACCGACAAAAACCACCGCCATCACCAGACCCCACCACATTTTATTGATCAGCTCATAAATCCCCGAGCTCATGGTTACCAACCATGGGGGCTGCTGCGCCAAAAGTTCAGGTTGGCCGTCCATAAATAGATAGGCCAGATAGCTTAAAACAACAATCGAAGCTGATATCCAGAGTAAAAAATCAGGGCGGGAAGATGCTGCCTGTTCAGGCTCACAGCAGGGGGAAACAGGTTTGGATGGCTTCGGTTTGCAACAATCACTCATAAAATAAGACTAGTTGTAATAACAGTCGCTGACAACTGAGTTTACATGGCTATAATGGAGCTCAGACGATGGCTTTTGAGATATAAAAATTGATTTCAGTAAAACATATTGTTGTTACCTGTGCGCTTGTCGCCCTACTCTCGATTGTGGTTTATAGCCAACTAGCGTCCGTAGATATTTTCTGGGCTTTCCGCGAAGAGGATGGAGGCACCAACTGGCAGTACGTATCCAATTTTTCCAGCAGTATGTTAATTATTGCCCTCTCTATTACCGCGATTCGTCTCGCCTTTACCCGCCGCACCGCAAGACGCTACAACCGCGAACTGGAAGAGATTCGCGCCGAACTGGAAGACCGCGTTAAAGAGCGAACAGCCACATTGGATGAAGCCAATGTTTTACTAAAAGACAGTAATAAAGCGCTGGAAGAAGAAATCGACGAGCATCTGGAAACCACTACCCGCCTGCGTCTCTCAGAATCCTATATCACCAGTATTTTGCGCTCTATGCCGTTAATGCTGATTGGTTTAAACAAACAGGGCGAAATCACTCAGTGGAACAACCGTGCCGAAGAGATCAGTGGCCTACCCACTGCTGCGGTAATGGGTAAAAATCTCTGGCAGGCCTATCCGACCATGACGGTGACTCCGGCGCAGATTAAAAAGGCGCAGGATGAAGATAAAACCCTGACCATTAAATACAGCCAACGCGGCCAGTACCATTTTGATATTACTATCTACCCGCTTCACGATCAGCGCGAAACCGGCGTGATTATTCTGGTCGATGATGTGACCCAGCGCGTGCAGAGTGAAAATATGCTTATCCAGCGCGACAAAATGTCGTCGATGGGTGAGATGGCAGCCATTATGGCCCATGATATTAATATTCCTCTGCAGGCCATTCTTAAAGATGTGCAGACCGTGAGACAGGAACTTACCGAAGAGCATATAGACCCCATAGGCATGAATGAGTTACTGGAAGATGCCCTTATTCGCGGCCGTCAGGCGGCAACGGTTATTCAAAATCTGGTTGAATTTTCCGACAGTGGCGCCGGTGAAAAGCAGCACGCCAATATTACTCAGGTCATGGATCACAGTGTCGAGTTGGCCGAAGATGTTCTATCCGTCACCAAGGGATTGCGCTTTAAAGATGTGGCCATTAATAAAAACTATGCGGATGAACTGCCTGAATTAAACTGCCATGCTCCGGAACTTCAGCAGGCCTTTTTAAGTCTGTTTAGATATGCCTGTCATGCTCTGGGTAAAGTTGAAGACCCCAAGCACGCACCGGTAATTAATATTGAGATCAGCGAGTTTTACGAGGCTATATGGGTGCGTGTGCAGCACAATGGTTTAGGGATTAGCATCGAAGATCAGCAGTATATTTTTGAACCGTTTTTTGCCAATGAAAATTCTGTTGCCACGGCAAATGATCAACCGATCAATCATGATAATGAGCATTTCAGCGCCGGAGATCGACTCTCCTTCGCTCACTTTATTATCACCGAGCAGCATCAGGGCCAGATTGCGGTGACGTCAGATATTGAGATTGGTACTACTTTTCATATTCAGTTGCCGCTTAAGAGTGCGGATGTTTAGTAATATTTCCTGAGAGAGATCCCTCGTCGCTGCGCTCTGTCGGGATGACACACTCTTTGTCATTCTGAACGCAAGTGAAGAATCTCTTGATGCCTGCTGAGATCCTTCGGCTTCGCTCAGGATGACAAATTTGATGTGCTCTGTCGGGATGATATTGTTGTCATTCTAAAGGCTATTCAAAACCCGCAATGGTGGCTGTGTCACCGCCTTGCGACTGTAGACAACCCCCAGCAACCCAACTAATAAACCACCACCCAGCGGGCCGGCAATCCACAGCCAGCTGTGCCAGCTAAAGGGCAGACTAAACATAAAGCGCTGCAACATAGCCACAGCAAACTCCGCGCCCAGAGCCGCCAGAAATCCGGCCATCAGACCCAGCGTAGTAAACTCAACCCACTGCACCCCCAGAATTAAACGCCGTGAACTTCCCAGTGTGCGCAGTATGGCGCTCTCTTGAAGTCGCTCACTCATAGATAAACTTACCGCGGCAAACATCACCAAAATACCGCAGCCAAGTATTAGCAGGGTCATCATCTCAAGACCACGGGTAACCTGAGAAACAATGCTGCGAATACGATCAATAATTTTATCCAACTCAATAACCTGCACGGTCGGATAACTGCGCAGCAGATCATTGACCAATAACTTATCTTCACTGGGAATATACAGACTGGTCATATGCGTGCGCGGATAATCTTCCAGATAGCCCTCTGGAAATAAAAAGTAAAAGTTCGGGGTCATGCTGTCCCAGTTAAGACTTCGAGTACTGGTAACCACCGCATCAAAACTCAATCCACCGACACTAAATCTGACGGTATCGCCAAGAGTCAGACCTAACTCGTGAAGCAGCTCTTCTTCAAGAGAGACTGGTGCCAGATTGTTGGTTCCGGCAGCCGTTGTATCCCACCACTGCCCCTGAACAATTTTATTGCCCTCCGGCAGATCCGAAGTCCAGCTTAAATTCAGTTCTCGACGCAGGGATTCATGGCCATCTACAGCCAATTCGCTGGGCGGTTGGTTATTTAAATGGGTAATGCGTCCACGCACCATCGAATACCAACCGGCAGTTTCAAGATCGCGCTGATCAACCAGATTTTTCACTCCCCCCAGTTCATAGGCGGCAACATTGACCAGAAAATGGTTCGGTGCATCCTCCGCTAACTGCCAGCGCCATTCATCCACCAGCGACGTTCTAACCACCGTCATAATCATTAACAGCGCGATAGCACCAGAGAACCCGACCATCTGAATCAGGCTGGGTTTCTTGCGCCGCCACAGATTAGAGAGCGCCAGTCGCCAGATACTGCCCATCCAGTGCCCGTAGGTTTTACCCAGACGCAGCAGCACAAGACCCACGGCAATAGAGGCCAGAGCCGTAATCCCGAAACCCAATAAAATCGCCATGGATAGATAGAGGTTTTCGCTGTACCAAAACAGCAAAACCGCCACCGTTAATATTCCCAGAGAACCCCGTATCAGACTGTTGAGAGATTGCGCCTGCGTATCACGGCGCAGTACCGCCAACGGCGACTGGGTTGGCAGATGCCAGAGTGCCGGCAGAGTAAAACCGACCAGACATAATATGCCGGTGGCAAAACCGGTTATCCAAGGTCGGGCTCCGGCCATAGGCAATGCGATAGGCAGCCATTCGCGAACAGCACTCACCAGTAACTGATGAAAACCCCAACCAATCAATAAGCCCATCAGCGACCCGCCTATCGCGAGTAGAACAATCTGTTGAGTATAGAGTTTGCGCACTCTATTAGCGGAGATCCCCCAGCTTTTAAATAGCGCTACCTGAAGTAGCTGACCATTGGCAAAGTGATGGCTGGCCAGTGCCAGTGCAATACCGGCCAAGACTACACCTATACTACCGGCCAATAGTAAAAACCGTCGGCCTTTATCCATGGTGCTGGCAATACTGGCCTGCGCCTCATCGGGGGTAATTATTCGATCATGGACATCCAGCTGTTGGTTTAGCCAATCTACATACTTATCAAATTTATCAGTATTTTCTTTATTCGCGGCGATAAGAAATCTATAACTCACCCGACTGCCCGGCTGAATAACACCAGAGGCGGGCAGATCCGCCCAGTTCATTAGAATGCGTGCGCCGTAGGCAGAGAATGAACTGCCACTATCCGGCTCTTCGATCAGGATATGGGACACCTTAAAGCTGCCATCACCCACATCAACGGTATCGCCAAGTTCAATATTAAGCAGCGGCAACAGCCGCGAATCGACCCACAACTCACCGGGTTTTGGCCCAGACTCAATAGTCTCTATATCGGATTCTTCAGTGGCAAAGGGCACCGTCGAACGTTTCACCGCACCACGCAGGGGGTAACTGCTCTCTACCGCTTTTATCGAGGCCAGATGCATCTCATCACCGGCAAAGGTCATCGAGGCAAACGAGGCTATACGTGCGGTTCTAATGCCCTGCTGTTCAGCTTGCTCTAACCAATCAGCATCGGTTGCCTGAGAACTGGAAACCACCAGATCCGCAGCCAGAAATGAACTGGACTCTTTTACTAGCGCCCGCTCGACCCGCTCGGCTAACAGAGCCACCGAGGTGACTACAGCAACGGCCAATACCAGCGCTGAAAATATCAGCCCCAACTGCCCGCCGCGCCGACTGCGCAATAACATTTTTAATGCCAGCATCAGGCGCTAATTCCCGACAGGGGTTCCAACTGACGACCCGCCTGCAATTCAAGCCGACGATTGCAGCGTGCAGCAAGGGTCTTTTCATGGGTAACCAATATTAAAGTGGTGCCTTCTTCTGCATTTAATTCAAACAGCAGATCGTTAATTTTTTTACCTGTGCCTGTATCCAGATTTCCGGTGGGCTCATCGGCAAATAGAATAGCCGGACGGCAGGCGAAGGCGCGAGCCAGTGCCACTCGCTGCTGTTCTCCACCGGATAGTTGGCGCGGATAGTGGCTGACCCGCTCACCCAAGCCAACCCGTTCCAGATAGGTTCTGGCAGTCTGCAATGCGTCGGGCATACCCTGCAACTCCAGAGGCAGCGCCACATTTTCCAGTGCAGTTAAGCCCGGTAGAAGATGGAATGATTGAAAGACAAACCCCACATGACCGGCACGAACCGCGGCGCGGCCCTCCTCATCCATCGCGGTAATATTTTTACCATCGATAGAGACAGTGCCAGAGCTAGGCACATCCAGTCCCGCCAAAATTCCCAGTAATGTCGATTTACCCGATCCGGAAGGACCAATAATCGCAAGGGTTTCTCCGGCCTCTAGTGACAGGTTGATCTGCTCGAGAATACGTAGCGTACCTTCTGAGGTATTCACCTGCTTACTGATATTGCTAACTTCAATCATGAAAAACTTCCGTTGTGATCACTATTTACTGACTTTATAAAATACACTACGCAGACAGCAACCTTTTGTATTTACCCACTAATTAAGGCGAGTTGTTTTAATAGAAGGTTTTAAACCAAACACAAGAGTCAATATATGCGCATTTCAAAACTGTTAGTACTGTTAATTCTGCTTAGCGGAAATAGTTTTGCATCTAGTACTCTATTAGTTCTCGGCGATAGTATTAGTGCAGGCTATGGGATTAATCCAGATAAAGGCTGGGTTAATTTATTGCGTACCGATCTGGAACCCCAACACAGAGTAATCAATGCCAGTATTAGTGGTGACACCACCGGCAACGGGCTGGCGCGCCTGCCTAAATTACTCAAAGAATTTAAACCCGACTATGTTCTGCTCGAACTTGGCGGTAATGATGGATTGCGTGGACACCCTCTGTCGAAGGTGAAATCCAATCTGCAAACCATGATCGATCTTGTTCGTGAGCAAGATGCCCAGCCCATTCTCTTTGCCATGCGCCTGCCACCCAATTACGGAAAACGCTATGCCGATAGCTTTGCCCAACTATTTATAAAATTGGCTCAGCAAGAGGATCTTCCTCTGCTGCCGATTCCCTTTGAAGAGTTGGTTTCGATGGAGGGGATGATTCAGCGGGATGGTATTCACCCCACTGAACCGGCACAGCCGATTATCAAACAGACGGTGCTGACAGAACTTGTGAAAATTTTGAAATAAAGGCTGTTTTACTCAACTTGAGCTTCAGGTACAAAACGTAGCGCCAGACCATTATTACACCAGCGCAGGCCTGTAGGTTTTGGACCATCATCAAAGACATGACCCTGATGACCACCGCAGCGGGCACAGTGATATTCTGTGCGCGGCCAGATCAATTTAAAATCCCGTTTGGTCTGCAAATGCCCTTCAATCTTATCAAAGAACGATGGCCAGCCAGTGCCGCTATCGTATTTCATTGCCGAGGTAAATAGTGGCAGATCACAGCCGGCACAGCGGTACTCGCCCTTCCGGTGTTCCTGATTTAAGTGGCTACTGCCCGCAGGCTCAGTGCCCTCATCACGCAAAATATAATACTGATCTGGGGTCAGCAACTGCCGCCACTCGCTATCCAGACGCTCAATCTTTTCCAGCGCCCAAAGTTTGGTTGCGGCCAGGGTACCAACCGTAGCCAGGAAAATATTTTTTACCCACTGTCGTCTATGCATAATTCACCTAATATTAAATATCTCAGAGATATGACCACAGAAAGTTTTAATTTACGCCATGGGGATGCTGAATAGGTTCCCCGGGAACCTGCTTAAGCAGCACTTTAAGCTGTGAGACAATGCCACCGGCAAATATCAGCCCGCAGCCGAGCAGTTCCGAGTCACTCAACACTTCACCGAGTAACCACCAGCCACAGATAGCCGCAAACACCGCCTCAAAGCTAAGAATAATTGCCGCATGAGAAGCCGGTGCCGTGCGCTGACCAACCACCTGCAGGCAAAAAGCCACCCCTGAAGAGAGCACCCCAACATACAGCAGCGCAACGCCTGCATCTTTAATACCCTGCCAGTTCCAGCTTTCAAAAATGGGCACCAACAGCGCAGAGATCACTGCAGCGACGGTAAACTGAATAAAAATTAACTGAAATGGTGAGGCCTGATGGGCCAGTCGGCCGGTAAAAATTACATGTACAGCAAAAAGCAGCGAGCCAACCAGTATTAAAATATCCCCGGTGAAAAACTCGCTGTTATCCACCTGCGCCATAAAGTACAGACCCACCAGTGCCATCAGTATGCCCAGCCAGGTCGGCCACTGGGTTTTATTGCCAAAAAACAACCCGATCAGAGGGACAAAAATAATATACACACCGGTTAAAAATCCTGCTCTTCCTGCGGTGGTATAGATCAGTCCAGCCTGCTGGCAGAGCATACCGGCGGTCAGCACCAACCCCAGAGAGGCGGCTTTTTTATTAATCGCGGAGAACTCAAAAATCCGCTTCGGTCTCTCCATCAGATACCACAGCGGTAGAATCGCCAAGGCACCGATAAGAAATCGCCCAAGAGTAAAAGTAATAGGCCCGATATGATCCATACCGGTACGTTGGAAGACAAAAGCCAAACCCCAGATAAAGGCGGTTATCAGCAGAATAAAATCGGCGCGAAGATCGGTTTTAATACTCAAGAGAATATCCTTTTGAGGCTGTTTTATTATTATTTTTAATTTACTAATTCAATATGCTGAATTAATAATTGTAGCTTCTCAAGACCGCGGTATTCATTGATATCCAGACGGTAGACGCAGCGCACGGTCTCGGCGCTAAAATTCGGCCACTCATCTGTATCCACATTAAAGCAGATCGCATCTATACCGCGATGGGGTTCAGACTCATGAGCCAAAACCAGTTTTAAATGCTTCTCGCCGACAATACGCTGTTGTTTAATTTGGAACAAGCCCTCAAAACAGGGCTCCGGAAACTGCTGTCCCCAGGGGCCGGCATCGCGCAGTAATTGCGCGGTGGGCATTGAGAGCTGATCGGATTGCAGTTCCCCATCGGTAACCATTCGGGCAAGCAGATCATCTTGATCAAGGGTTTTATCAACCTGCATCTGGAACGCCTCTTCAAAGGCGGTGAGCTTATCCTCATCCAGACTTAAACCCGCCGCCATCGCATGACCACCAAATTTAGTAATTAAACCGGGATTCTGAGTGGCCACTGCATCCAGCGCATCGCGAATATGCAGGCCGGGAATAGAGCGCGACGAACCCTTGAGCTGCCCGCCATCACCGCGGGCAAACGCGACCACCGGACGGTTGTACTTCTCTTTAATTCGCGAGGCCAATAGACCCACCACACCCTGATGCCATTCCGGCTGAAACAGACACAGCGCCACCGGCACCTCTCCATCAAGGGAGAGCGGTATTTTCTCAACAATAGCCAGCGCCTCACGCTGCATACCCTGCTCAATCAGCTTGCGATCCTGATTCAGTTCATCGAGCTGCTGTGCGCCCAACATGGCCTGCTGGGGATCACTGGTCAACAGACATTGAATACCCAAGGAAATATCGTCTAAACGACCCGCCGCATTTAACCGCGGGCCAAGTGCAAAACCTAAATCAGTGGCGACTAAGCTATGGGCAGATTTTCCGGCAATGGTCAGCAGCGCCTGAATACCGGGACGGCATTTGCCGGCGCGAATACGCATTAAGCCCTGATAAACCAGCGCCCGATTAACCTGATCAAGCGGCACCACATCGGCAACCGTACCCAGAGCCACCAGATCCAGCCAGTTGGCCATATTAGGTTCGGCAATCTCGGCCTCAGCAAACCAGTTCTGTTTGCGCAGTTCCGCGCGCAGGGCGCTGAGCAGATAAAAAGCCACGCCGACACCGGCGAGGTTTTTGGTCGGGAAATCACAGCCCGGCTGATTGGGATTTACTATGGCCGCAGCCTCTGGAAGGCTGGCACCGGGGAGATGGTGGTCGGTGACTATCACCTGAATACCGAGCTTATTGGCGTGAGCCACACCCTCAATACTGGAGATACCATTGTCCACGGTAATAATCAGATCCGGCGCTTTTTCCAAAGCCAGATCGACAATTTCCGGAGTAAGGCCATAGCCATAATCAAAGCGATTGGGCACTAAAAAGTCGACCTGCTGATAGCCCATCGCGGTGAGCGCTAAAACCATCAGTGCCGAACTGGTCGCACCATCGGCATCGAAATCGCCGACGATTAAAACCCGCTGCTGTTGTTTAAGGGTGCTGACCAACAGGGCCACGGCTGCAGGGATTCCCTGCATCACACTGGGTGCAGGCAGGCAGGAGAGTTTGCGTTCAAGGGTGGTACTATCGGTAATACCCCGCGCCTGATAAATACGTTTAAGCAGGGGATCTAAGGGAGTATCGAAATCGTCGAGAGCAGCATCGAAGGGGCGTGCCTGAATTAGCATAAGGGCTGATCTCCGAGTTCAGTAGTGTCGCAGCAATAAAGGGAACTATTGCCGCTGATAATCATTAGATAAATCCTGAGTTTCTGCCGATCACCCAGCTGACACCACCGAGAATAGCTACCACTACCCAGAGTACTGCAAGCAGTCGCAATGGACGAAACGGTTTGCGTTCTGTACGGTTGTAGCCGCTGTTGATTACAGAGCTAACACGCGCCTGATCTTCTTCGGATAATTTGTTTTCTTCGCTCATTTCTATTTCTCTACTTAACGGGTTTTAAAGCTCTGGAACAGTCAGATAGCTGGCTACCTGTTGCGGCGATAAATCATCAAGCCTGGGCACAATACCCAGACAGGGTTCGGAAAGACGCTGCTTCAGTGTATCAATATTTTCATCGAGGCGCGGCATCTCCGGGTCAATAATATTCGCCACCCAGCCGGCAATTTTTAAACCGTCGCGACGAATCGCCTCGACAGTTAACAATGTATGATTGAGACAGCCAAGTCGCATACCTACCACTACTATTACAGCGCAATTCAGCTCGCAGGCCACATTGGCAAGGGTTTCTCGTTCATTAATCGGCACCCGCCAACCACCGGCACCTTCAATTACCACCAAATCTACTGGCAACAGGGACAGACCTCGACAAAATCCGGTCAGCCGCGATGCGTTTAAGCGCTTGCCCGCTTCGCTGGCAGCAATATGCGGCGCTATAGCCGGCTCCAGAGCAACCGGATTAACCTGCTGATAAGGCAGCGCATGGCTGGCGGCGGCCTGCAGTTGTAGGGCATCACTATTAGTCATGCCCTGCTCGGTCAATTCACAGCCCGCGGATATAGGTTTGATCGCAGCGGTGCGCTGTCCAGCTTGATTGGCGGCGGCAAGAAAGCCGGTGGCAATCACGGTCTTGCCGACATCTGTATCTGTACCGGTAATAAATAACCATTTTTTTGGCATAATTTATTCTCTATTTAAAATCTATCTAGATTCTATTTAAAAGCTTTTAAGTAAAAGCCTTGCAGCTAATAATTTCCCAAGTCGCCGGAAAACGTCCATCCGCCTGCCGGTAACCCTCATAGGCTGCGTATAGCGCTTTTAAATGTTGCTTACCGGTCAGCGTTGTCTGCTTACCGACATTATTATTGTGCGCACCCACATCTTTTAGCTCCATCAGCAGTTCGCGAACCGACTGATGTTGCTGAATAATATTTTCACTGTGCAGTTCAACCTGTTTAAAACCCGCACTCTGAAGTGCGCTCTGCCAATCCAGTAAACTGTTAAAGCGATTGACATGAACTCGGCCATCCACCTGCTGCCAGGCACTGCGCAATTCTTTGAGAGTCTCAGGCCCGGGAACCGCAAAACAGAGTTGCCCCTGAGGTTTTAAAACCCGATAGAGCTGTGCAGCCAGCTGATCTAAATCTTCACACCACTGCAGAGCAAAATTGGAAAACACCAGTGACTGGGAATTGTCCTCAAAGGGCAGATCCTCTGCATCAGCGCAGAGCCAGTGACCCTGTGGATACTGAGTGGCGGCATAGGCGAGCATAGCCGCTGAGATATCGACACCGATCACCTCTGCGTTGGCATAGTGTTTTTGCAATTGAGGGCTGTGATAGCCGGTGCCGCAGCCGAGATCAATAACATTGTCCAGAGCGTCGTCGGGGCTTAAATCTGATAGTAATTTTTCACCGATCTTATGCTGCAACACTGCCGCGCTGTCATAGCGCTGTGCCGCTCGGCCAAAAGATTCTGCGACCCTGGCTTTATCTAAACGGTATTGCTGACTCTGCAAAAAATGACTGATCAAGGTCTCGGTTTGTTCGGCGCTGCTAAGATGAGGTAGATGCCCTGCACCCTCTACAACAGCAATTTCAAGCTGACTATTTTCAGCCTTAAATATTTCGATACAGGCCACGGGCACCAGTGCATCTGCTTCACCGAAGATCATCAGCGCCGGACAGTTTAATGCTGCTATAGCCGCCTGATTATCTATCTCGCCCAACAGCTTTAGCAGTGCACCAGCGGCGCTGGGATCCATTTCGCCGGTCATGGTTCGCAACTGGCGCATCAGTTGTCTCTGTTGCTTATCGCCCTGCGCCTGCAAACCACCAAATCGTTTTAGGCAGTCCTGATTATCTGCATCCCAGAGAGCGGTAAAACCTTGAAACTGCTCTGCTGGCATCGCCTGAGAATAATCATTGCCAGCAACAAAACTAAGGTTGCTGGAAATGGTAATCAGCCCCGAAATTCGCTGGGGATACTGGGCCGCAAAAGCACAGCTCAGCATTCCACCCAATGATAGACCGAGCAGATAGCAGCGCTCTGGCAATACCTCGGCCAACCAATTGATCAGGCTAGCCTGTGAATAGTTCTCAAGTAAGGGAGACTGTCCAAAACCGGGCAGATCGAGGGTTAGAATATCGGCAACCTGAGAGAGCTGCTGTGGCAGCGACTGCCATATTTGACTATCCACTCCCCAGCCATGAACTAACACGATTGGCTCGGCGTAGAGCCGCACACCAGTGCAGGGATAAGCGGTTAGCAAAGTTTCAGGATTTATCACTGCGGGAGCATTCATTGACTGGAGCCAAAGCTGTTTGTCAGGCTCTTTTCCAAAGCCGACAATAACTGCTCCACCTGCTCTTCGCTGTGATCAGCAGAAAAGGTAATACGCAGTCGTCCGCTGCCAGCCGGCACCGTGGGTGGGCGTATAGCACCCACCAGAAAACCCTGTTCGCGGAGTGCAGCACTGACCTGCATCACCTTTTGATCATCGTTAATTAACACTGGCTGAATCGGTGTCGATGAGTCCATTAAAGGCACACCGATCTGCTCGGCACCGCGACGAAACTGAGCAATTAAACTGGTCAGTTTTTCTCGGCGCCAGGTTTCCTGACGAAGAATTTTTAAACTGGCCAGAGTTGCCGCGGCAATGGCCGGAGGCATAGCGGTGGTGTAAATATAGCTGCGTGAAAATTGGATAAGAGTTTCAATTAAGGCTTCGCTACCGGCAACAAAGGCACCAAAGGTACCAAAGCTTTTACCCAGTGTACCGACCAATACCGGCACCTGCTCTACAGTTAAATTTAATTCCTCAACCAGACCGCCACCCTGCATACCAAGAGCGCCAAAACCATGGGCATCATCGACCATCAGCCAGCTATTGTGCTTTGCGGCCAGCCCGCTGAGTTCTTTTAGGGGAGCCAGATCACCATCCATACTGAAGACACCATCGGTGACAATCAGTTTGCGGTTCGCTGTGGATTGCTCCAGTCGCTGCTGGAGGTTTTCCAGATCAGCATGTTTATAACGCTGGGAAGTGGCGCGGGATAAATGCCCGCCATCAAGCAGAGAGGCGTGATTTAACTGATCCTGTAAAACCAGATCATGGCGACCCACCAGTGCATTAATCACACCCATATTGGCCATATAGCCGGTGGAGTATAAAAGCGCACGGGGTCGTCCAGTAAACTCGGCGAGCTGCTGCTCTAATTGATCGTGAATCTTGGAGTGACCACTAATCAGATGCGAGGCACCGCTACCAGTACCGAATTGATCTGCGGCCTGCTTGAGTGCCAGACTAATTTCAGGATGAGCCGCCAGACCCAGATAGTCATTGCTGCAAAAGTTAACCAGTGTGCGGCCATCAATATTGAGGGTCGACGAGCAGCCGGAAGCGACATTGAGTCGCGTCCGGTAGAGGTGCTCAGCGCGACGCTGATCTAACTGCGCCTGAAGTATGGCATCCATAGACTTCATCGGGTTGACTAGCCAGCTCGATAAAACTGTGCATCGGTTTTCGCTTCAGCGATCGACCGATGCAGATCAGCTTCCTGCTCCTGACTATCCTTCTCCACCTGATACTCCTCGGGCTTAATACCGAGACGCTCAAACAGCTGCATATCGCTGTTAGCTTTGGGGTTTGGAGTGGTCAGCAGCTTATCGCAATAGAAAATCGAGTTGGCGCCGGCCATAAAGGCCATCGCTTGCATCTGTTCATTCATCTCTTCACGACCAGCTGAAAGTCGCACATAGGACTTGGGCATCATCAATCGCGCCACGGCAATAGTGCGAATAAATTCAAAGGGATCGAGGTCTTCCTCAGCGGCCATTGGCGTTCCGGCTACTTTTACCAACATATTGATCGGCACGGATTCCGGATGATGGGGAAGATTAGCCAGCTCCATCAATAATCCGGCACGGTCTTTCTGCTCTTCACCCATACCAACAATACCGCCAGCGCAGACTTTCATACCTGAGTTGCGAACATTGGCCAGCGTATTAAGACGATCCTGATAGGTTCTGGTGGTGATCACTTCACCGTAGAATTCTTTTGAGGTATCGAGGTTGTGGTTGTAATAGTCGAGTCCGGCATCGGCGAGTTTTTCCGACTGATCTTCACTGAGCATACCCAACGTCATACAGGTCTCTAGACCCAGCGCCTTTACTTCGCGAATCATATGAGCAACCGCTGGAATATCACGGTCATGGGGTGAGCGCCATGCGGCACCCATACAGAAACGGCTTGAACCGCTGGCCTTGGCCACCTTAGCCGCTTCAATAACAGTTTCGATTTCCAGCAGCTTCTCTTTTTCGAGTCCGGTGTCGTATCTGGCACTCTGCGGGCAGTATTTGCAGTCCTCTGGACAGGCGCCAGTCTTAATCGACAGCAGTGTGCTGAGTTGCACGCTGTTGGGATTAAAGTGGCGACGGTGCACAACCTGCGCATCAAACAACAGATCATTAAAAGGTTGATTAAACATCGCGAGAACTTCTTCGCGAGTCCAGTCGTGGCGGGTTGAGTTTTGTTGCTGGGCTGCCATTATCATGCTCCTGCCGTGCCTTGTGTGGACGGTATTTTATTCAGATGGGGCTATGATAGGGCGACAGCAGTCACTGTCAACCATATTTAGATATTTTGGTTAACGGTGAGAGATCTCTGCGGCTGGCGGGAGATCCCTCGTCACTACGTTCTGTCGGGATGACATTTTGAGCGGTTCTGTCGGGATGACATTTTGAGCGGCTCTGTCGGAATGAAAAGTGGTTTAGTGCTCGATCAAAATGACAAAGGTTTAGTTTAGTAATCCGTCATCCTGAGCGAAGCCGAAGGACCTCGTCCAGCACCAAGAGATTCTTCACATGCGTTCAGGATGAAAAAATTAGGCAGTAATATGATCCGCAATAAACTGCTGCACTGCAGTCTGATCGTTATCCAGAACCTGATAGCGCTCTTCGCGCTGAAAGAGATCAGCCATATGCGTTGGCAATTCAGGATCAGTCGGGTAACCCGCTTCCCTGACTGCATCCGGGAACTTGGCCGGATGAGCCGTCGCCAGAGTCACCATCGGAGTCTCAAGATTGGCGCGACAGTGACGGGCGGCATCAAGACCGATCGCCGTGTGCGGATCCATCAGATAATCGCTCTCCCTATAGACCGAGCTAATCATCTCGAGCATGCCTTTATTATCACAGCGATAGCTGGAGAATAACTTGCGCACTTCAACCAGTGCAGAGTCACTCAACTGCATATGCCCGGCTTTGGCATCTTTCATTAACTCTGCAATAACAGCACCATCGCGATCATAGAGATCAAACAACAGGCGCTCAAAGTTACTGGAGATCATAATATCCATGCTCGGCGCGAGGCTCTGCTCGAGAGGACGGGTGCTGTGATCATTGTCGCTAATACAGCGATGGAGAATATCGTTCTGGTTGGTGGCAATCACCAGCTGTTCGATAGGCAAGCCCATTTTGTGCGCCAGATAACCGGCAAAGATATCGCCAAAGTTACCGGTTGGCACAGAGAACGAAACTTTTCGCTGAGGGCCACCCAATGACAGGGATGCCCAAAAATAGTAGACGATCTGAGCCATAATTCGCGCCCAGTTAATCGAGTTAACCGCCGCTAACTGGCGACCTTCGGGAAGGAATGACTGATCGGCAAAACTCGCCTTAACCATATTCTGGCAATCATCAAAGTTGCCGTGCATAGCAATATTGTGAATATTGTCCCCTGCAACAGTAGTCATCTGACGACGCTGCACTTCAGAGACACGGTTGTGGGGATGGAGAATAAAGATATCGATATTCTCACAGCGACGGCAGCCTTCAATAGCAGCGGAACCGGTATCGCCAGAGGTGGCGCCCATAATCACTACTTTCTGATTGCGCTTTTCCAAAATATAGTCGAGCAGATTACCCAAAAACTGCAGGGCAAAATCTTTAAACGCCAGAGTCGGCCCGTGGAACAGCTCCATAATCCATTCGTTGTGACCAGTCTGAATCAGCGGTGCAATACCACCGTGACGGAAGGTCGAATAGGATTTATCGATCAGCTGTTTAAGGTCAGCCTGGGGAATGGCACCATCGACAAATGGAGTAATAATTTTTAAGGCCAGTTCTTGATAAGAGAGCCCCGCCCATGAAGCAATCTCTTCAGTGCTGAATTTAGGTAACTCCTGAGGCACATAGAGTCCACCGTCCGGCGCTAAACCCGTTAGTACAACGTCTTCGAAATTTTGTGGCTCACCGCCGCCTCTGGTACTGATATATTTCATTTACTGGTCCAAATGTTCGACGCGGATAAAGCTTACGTTGCCGCGCACTGTTTCAAGTTGCTCAATATTTTCAACCGCTGCATCCAGTGATTTCTCATAGGTCACATTGGTCAGGATAATAACGTCGACATACTCTTCTGTCGCCGGCTGCTCTTTCTGAATAATCGCTTCGATACTGATACCGGCATCGGCCATAATCGTTGTAATAGTCGATAGCACACCGGGCTTATCGAGGGCAGAAAAACGCATATAAAAACTGGTTTCGATATCTTGAATATCGAGAATAGTTCGCTGCGCAACAGCATCAGTCTTCACACCTAGCGCTGGAACCCAGCTCTCTGGACTGCTGTTCATGGTGCGAGCCACATCAATAATATCTGCCACTACCGAAGAGGCTGTGGGTTCTGCACCCGCACCCGGACCATAGAACAGAGTGGTTCCGACCGCATCCGCATTGACCATTACCGCGTTCAAGACATCGTCAACACCGGCAATCAGGCAGCTTTTAGGCACCAGCGTGGGATGCACGCGAATTTCCACGCCCTGCTCAGTCTGACGAGCAATGCCCAGGTGCTTAACCGCATAACCCAGCTCGCGAGCATAGGAGACATCCTGTGGCTGCAGCTGTGTAATGCCATCGGTAAATATTTGTTTGGTGTCCAGCGGCATAGCAAAGGCTATCGATGCCAGAATCACCAGTTTATGGGCCGCATCAATGCCCTCAACATCAAAGGTTGGGTCTGCTTCTGCATAACCCTTCTCCTGAGCTTCAACCAGCACATCGGAAAACTCACGGCCTTTGCTGTCCATCTCAGAGAGAATAAAATTAGTGGTGCCATTAATAATACCCGCCATCCAGTTAACCTGATTGCCGGATAGACCTTCACGCAGGCCTTTAATAATAGGGATGCCACCGGCTACGGCAGCTTCATAGGCAACGATCAGATTGCGCGACTCGGCGTAGGCAAAAATCTCCATCCCGTGCTCGGCAATAAGCGCCTTGTTGGCAGTGACAACATGCTTGCCATTTTCCAATGCGGTCATGACCAGATCGCGGGCAACGGTAGTGCCACCTATTAGCTCAACAACAATATCTATATCGGGATTCTTAGCCACCTCAAAAATATCTAGAGAGACATTTAAGGCTGAGGTATCGCAGTTGGGATTATCTCGACGAGCACCCACCTGTGAAACGACAATTTCACAATTTGAACGGGGATTAATTAACTCTGAATTACGCTGCAGAAGATTGATAGTTCCAGAGCCAACTGTGCCCAACCCGCAAATGCCAACTTTTACCAATCTCAACGTATTTCCCCGAATTAACTCTTTGTGAATAAATCTGTGTGAATAAAATGACGAGCAACAGTAATGGCCAGACCCTCCCCTGTCAATCAGAGGAGCGTCGAGAGTACCTAATGCTGCGGTATTATAACGTGAGAATCAGTCGAAATCAGTTCGCTTGAACATCTAACCCTAGAAGTTGTGCAAAATCAGCAGCGGTTCGGTAACCGGGAAGCAGAGTTCCATCCATCAAAACGGTTGCCGGGGTTCCATTAACACCTATAGAGCCACCCAGAGCAAATTGGCTTGCAACAGGATTATCATCGCAGACGGCGAATTTTCTGCCATTGCCAGTTTTAAAATCGGTCAATGCTTGATTGGGGTCGTCAGCACACCAGGCGGTGGCTATCTTCGAGTAGGAATCTGACTCCACACCTGCACGGGGATAGGCCAGATAACGAACCTCTACGCCCATGGCATTTAGCATGGGCACCTCGTTGTGCAGTTTGCGGCAGTAGCCACAGTCAATATCAGTAAACACATTGATGATCGCTTTTGTCTCGCCCTGCGGCTTAAACACAATCATATCGTCGGTGTTATAGGTGGCAAATATCTGCTGACGCATAGCGGTCATGCGAACTTCTGCAATATCAATAAATTGAGTCGGGGTAATCTTATAGAGGCTGCCGTCAATAAAGTGACTGCCATCTTCAGCGACAAATAATGTAGGGCCTCCATCGACCTGCACCTCATAAATACCCGGCATTGAGGATCGGCCCAACACTTTAAATCCAAGATCCGGCCTTACTGCCGAAAGCTTTTGCTGAATAATAGTAGTGGGGTCTGCTGCCTTTGCTTTTGCCTCTGCCAATGCAGGAACTGATAACAGGGCGCTAAGCCCTAAAACAAAGATTGAACGAAGTGTTAAAGAAACTGCTGCTGAAGCCGTTGAGTTAAACAAGGTTACCATCCTAAATATTAATTGAGCGTATTTGAAAGTATTGAGTGTTGGGTTTGAGTCTACAATCTGGGAAGGGTTCCCGACAGTGATTAATTCACAGCTTTTTAACTATTTAAGGGCAATCCGTTGCCCTCATTAATACAGTACTTACAGCCTAATAGACTGCTTTCTAAACTGCCTGCTCACCCGTCTCGCCGGTGCGAATACGGATAACTTCTTCCAGTGTAGAGATAAAGATTTTGCCATCACCGATTTTTCCGGTAGCAGCAGATTTTGCAATGGCTTCAACAACGCTATCAACCATCTCCTGACCAATAGCAATTTCCAATTTCACCTTGGGCAGAAAATCAACCACATATTCTGCGCCGCGATATAACTCTGTATGCCCCTTCTGTCGACCAAAGCCTTTAACTTCTGTCACTGTTATGCCCTGAACACCCACATCGGCAAGTGCTTCACGAACATCATCAAGTTTAAATGGCTTAATAATCGCCGTAATTAATTTCATCGTTATCCTGCTCCTTTTTTTAGAATTGTTTGTGCAAAGATACCTGTTTCATCAATAAATTGCATCTCTGTATAAGAGTATCGACCTTTATATCTATTCCGGCAACTTATCTCGACTTTTTGACCACCATAAATAGCAGGCAAAAAAAACCGGGGCTCCTGTAAAAGGAAGCCCCGGAAGAATGTAACGAAAGGAGACTACTAGTTGTTAGTAAACTCAGGGTAAGCTTCGATACCACACTCGATAACGTCAACGCCTTCGAATTCAGCTTCTTCGCTAACACGGATACCGACAACCATCTTGAGGATGTACCAAGTGATAAAGCTAGTGACGAAAGTCCAAGCAAAGATCACTGCAATACCAGTCAACTGGCCTACGAGAGTAGCACTGTCGTTGCCCGAGAAACATACTGCGAGCAGACCCCAGATACCTACAACACCGTGCACAGAGATTGCGCCAACAGGATCATCAATCTTGATCTTGTCCATCAGAGTTACAGACAGAACAACAATCACACCACCAACAGCACCAACGAGAGTAGCAGCACCGCCAGTCCAGTTCAGAGGCTCAGCAGTAATAGCTACCAGACCTGCCAGTGCGCCGTTAACAGCCATAGTCAGATCAGCCTTGCCGAACAGTAACTGAGCCAGTACCAGAGCAGCGATCAAACCACCACAAGCAGCTGCGTTAGTGTTAACAAATACGTCAGATACAGCGTTAGCTTCAGCAATGTTTGAAACCATCAACTCAGAACCGCCGTTGAAACCGAACCAACCCATCCACAGGATGAACATACCGATTGCCGCGAGAGGCATATTGGCACCTGGGATCGCATTTACTTTACCGTCTGCAGAGTACTTGCCTTTACGAGCGCCAAGCAGCAATACACCAGCCAGTGCAGCAGTAGCACCACAGAGGTGAACAACACCAGAACCTGCGAAATCTTGGAAACCAGCTGCGTCAAGGAAACCGCCGCCCCACTTCCACATACCCTGTAACGGGTAGATAAAGCCAGTCATTACGATAGCAAATGCGAGGAAAGACCAAAGCTTCATACGCTCAGCAACAGCACCGGAAACGATAGACATTGCAGTTGCAACGAATACTACCTGGAAGAAGAAGTCAGACGCACCTGAGTAATAAATATCACCACCGCTGGCCAGTACTTCATCAGTAGAAGAATTACCAATAATGTTACCGAACCACTGATCAGGAAGAATGCCGCCGGCACTGCCGCCGTACATAATGGCGTAACCCATCACCATGTACATGCAGCAAGAAACTGCGAACAGGGCAACGTTTTTAGTAAGAATTTCTGTGGTGTTCTTTGAACGAACCAGACCAGCTTCCAGCATTGAGAAACCAGCGGCCATCCACATTACAAGTACACCAGACATCAGGAAATAGAATGTGTCTAGTGCGTATTTGACTTCAATTATATCGGAATTCATTGTTTATTCTCCTGTTATACTGCTTCAGCGCCGGTCTCACCGGTGCGAATACGAATAACATCTTCAAGTGTTGAAATAAAAATCTTGCCGTCGCCGATTTTTCCAGTTTGTGCAGCATTGGTAATAGCTTCTACAGCGCTATCAACCATCTCGTCTGCTAGGGCGATTTCCAACTTAACTTTAGGGAGGAAATCAACCACATATTCAGCACCACGGTATAGCTCTGTGTGCCCTTTTTGACGGCCAAATCCTTTAACCTCTGTTACTGTCACACCGGCTACGCCGAGATCTCCTAAAGCTTCTCGAACTTCATCAAGTTTGAAAGGCTTAACAATTGCTGTTATCAGTTTCATATTCATTCTCCTAAAGGGGTTGGGTGGCCGAGGCCACCCGTTTTGTAGATGTATAACTTTTTATTGCGAAATTACAAAGACTTAGAAATGGTCAGTACGAACTCATTATCAGCAAACAGACCGCCAGTCTCTGAAGAGTCGATCCAGCTCAGATCGAAACCAAGGCCAGCAGCTTCAGTGCTTAGTGAGATAGCGTAATCATCAGCTTCGTTTGCAACGTCGTCTGCACTCATAGTTCCGTAGTGGAAACCCAGAGCGTAGTCTTCGCTAAGCTCAACACCGTACTGAACGTAAACGTACGTAGATTCGCCAGTTGAAGCGTAGTAATCATTAGATAGTGCAACGCCTACTGTTGCGTCAGCAAAAGAAACGCTGCCGTAGAACTCTTCGAAGTTTTCAGTTGCTGGACCCTGTGGGTAGCCGTAGTAGGTGTAACCAACATCGTAGCTAACAGAATCAGAGATTGAACCACCGTAACCAACATAGTAGTCAAGCTCTACACCGCCACTGAAATCAACGCTTGAAGCCCAAGTACCAGCGTAAACGCCGTTTTCGAAGCTAGCATCAAAGCCACCAGAGATAGCTGAACCGCCAGCCTGGTCGATACCACGGAAAAAGTAGTCTGAACCCAGAGCAACGTTGCCCGATACTTCAACAGCAGATGCAGATACAGCAGTTAACATAGTTGCAGCAAATAATGCAGATTTAGCAAATTTCATAATGATCTCCCAAGATACATTAAATTTTTTAATATGAATTGTTGTTTTTCTTGTGTAGCGCAAACTGAAATGCATATACCGTGCCAACATTTAAACTTCACAGTATCTGCGGGGGTATTAAGCTAAAAAAAACAACTGAGAACTAAAATAGTGCGGAAAATTGATCGGTCACTGGTAAAAACGCACCAATATGGACAGGCTACAGATACAGATCACATAAATAGCGAAACTATGGGGCATTGAGGTGCAATTTGTTAAACTGCCCCGCATCGGAAAATCAACAGGCAGGAGACAGACCATTGAATCAGGACAATTCAGATAACCTAGTCAATCAGTTTATTAAGCAGTTTAATCAGGCCTTTGTTCCAGGGGCTCAGGCACTGGGCGATGAGGTACAGATGCAAATGCGCTCGGCCATGACCAGCGCCCTGCAAAAAATGAATCTGGTTACCAGAGAGGAGTTTGATACCCAGCAGGCAGTGCTGCGTCGCTCTCGGGAAAAGCTCGACAACCTCGAGCAACAGATAGCTGAACTGGAAGAAACCCTTCGCCAACTGAACGACAAGTAAACAATCCACTGGCAACTGCTACTGCCAACCGAACAAACAAAACATACAGGGAGGTATGTTATGTCACTAGCCGTGGTCTACACGCGCGCCAAACTGGGGATCAATGCCCCACTGGTTTCCATCGAAGTCCATCTATCCAACGGCCTGCCCAGCTTCCATATGGTCGGCCTGCCCGAGACCGCAGTTAAAGAGAGCAAAGATCGCGTCCGCAGTGCCATTATTAACGCCCACTTTGATTTCCCCGCCAGACGTATCACCGTTAATCTAGCCCCCGCCGAACTGCCCAAAGAGGGAAGCCGCTTTGATATCGCCATTGCCATCGCTATTCTCGCCGCCTCCGAGCAGATTCCCCGGGAGCCATTGGAAGACTATGAATTTATTGGCGAGCTGGCACTCTCTGGAGAAATCCGCCCGGTAGATGCAGTGCTCCCGGCAGCGCTGGGCTGTGCAAGCCGCAGCAAACAGTTAATTATCGGCAGCGACAATGCACGGGAAGCCTCTCTGGTCGACAACCTGCCAATACTGCCAGCCAAACATCTGCTGGAAATCTCCGCACATCTTCATCAACGTCAACTATTACAACCGCTGACAAAAACCTTACTCAGCCAACCAACCGCAAACCAACAGTCCTGCTTAGAGCAGCCCCATAAAGAACCATCCGGCGAACTCAATGAAGTAATGGGCCAGCATCATGCCAAACGGGCACTGGAAATTTCCGCCGCCGGAGGACACAACCTACTCTTTTACGGCCCGCCGGGAACCGGCAAAACCATGCTCGCCAGTCGACTGCCGGGCATCCTGCCCGCGCTAACCAATCAGCAGGCACTGGAAGTTGCCTCTATATACTCAGTGGCAGGCAAAGCGCTGAGAACAGATATAAACGCACGCCCATTTCGCGCGCCACACCACACCGCCTCCGCCGCCGCACTGGTCGGTGGTGGCAGCCATGCCCGCCCGGGGGAAATATCACTGGCCCATCAGGGAGTTTTATTTCTCGATGAACTACCGGAGTTTTCGCGCAAGGTATTAGAAGTATTAAGAGAACCCATGGAGTCTGGTGAAATTATGATCTCACGGGTTGCCGCCCAGTCGCGCTACCCCGCCAATTTCCAATTAATTGCCGCCATGAATCCCTGCCCCTGCGGCTATCATGGCAGCCAGCGCTGCAGTTGCACCCCCGATCAGATCAACCGCTACCGCAGCAAAATATCCGGCCCCCTTCTCGACCGAATAGACCTGCAGGTGCAGGTAACCAAAATTGAAAACCAGCAACTGTTAAGTCAGAGTGGGCAAGACCCAACTGGATCAGAATCTAAACTAAAAACCGAATCCAACAGTGAAATACAGCAACGCATCAGCGCCGCTCGGGAACGACAGATCCAAAGACAGGGAAAGATTAACAGCCAACTGAGCAGCCTCGAGCTTAAACATATCTGCCCTCTGGACCCTGAGCAGCAAGCATTAATGGACAGTGCCATTAACCGTTTTGACCTCTCCACCAGAGGCTTTTACCGAGTACTGCGAGTCGCCCGAAGTATTGCCGATCTGGAAAACCGCGACAGGGTCGCCACCGAAGATTATCAGGAAGCCCTGAGCTACAGAATCAGCTCTGAATGTAGACAGCCCCTTTAAAGGTCAGCCTCTGGAAGCTGCACACCGCAGTGATAGCAGTACTCCGCATCCGGATGATGCCCGGTGCGCTCGCAGATATTGCAGCGCTTATGGCTGCTCTCCGCATTGATCTCACGGGCAATCTCAGCGGTAAAAATACCGGTTGGGATGGCAATAATCGAATAACCGGTCAACATCGCCAGAGTCGCGATCACCTGCCCCATTGAAGTCTGCGGGGTAATATCCCCATAGCCCACCGTGGTGATGGTCACTATGGTCCAGTAGATACTACGGGGAATACTGGTAAAACCATTATCCGGCCCCTCAACAAAAAACATCAGACTGCCAAACAGCACACTGAGAATAAATACCACGGTAAAAAATACCAGAATCTTGCGCCGCGCCGCATACATAGAGCGCAATAAAACATTCGCCTCAGATAAGTAGCGAACCAACTTAAGCACTCGAAAAACTCGCAAGACCCGCAGCAGGCGAATAACCAACCAGTAACTGGCGCCGGGCAGGAAAATAGCCAGATAGGTTGGCAGTATCGCCAGCAGGTCGACCAGACCATAAAAACTAAAGATATAACTCAGCCGTTTGGGCGATGAGTAAATCCGCAATAGATACTCCACCGAAAACATCAGTGTAAACATCCACTCCAGACGAAAAAGCCAGCCACCAAATTGATTGTGTATCGACTCGATGGAATCAAAAACAAGCGCCAGTACACTGATTACAATCATGTATATAAGCACTATATCGAAACGCTGACCCGCAACTGTATCTGTACCAAAAATTACTCGGTAGGTTTTTTCTCTAGCCGTCATTTCAACCATACTAATTTGCCCTGATACTTAAATCTTCTCAATGCCAATATTGTAGGCACTAATCAGCTAATTGACTAACAATCAAAAAACCACCCTTTTTAATGCTGCAACAATCACCAACCAAGTCTATCTTTAGTATTCCATTAGATCATTCTAATACTTCAGACCAACAGCCCCAAAATCACACTGCAAAATCACACTGTAAAATGACACTGTAAAGTCGCGAGGAACTTATGAAAAAACTAATCGCCCTGCTAACCCTATGCTCTCTAGCTATCTCCTTATCCCTATTATTTTCCACTAGCGCCAGTGCCCAGCCAGAACTCAAAGGCAGCCCGGAAGAACTGCGCCATTTTCTGCACCCCAGCGAAAGAACTGTCAGCCTGCACGGACAGGCACAGGAAAAAGCCTATTCCGACACAGCGATTATCAGTCTGGTGATCACCACAGAAGATAAGCTGCTATCCAACTCTATTGCCAATAACAGCAGTCTGCGAGAATTTATCAGCGCAGAACTAACGGGGGCTGGAATAGCTGGGGACAGTATAAAAAGCTCCAAATTCTCCACCTCACCGCAGTTTGGCTGGTTTGGTAAAAAACCCGATAGCTATAAAGTGGTTAATCGTATGGCGATAACGATCACCGATGAATCACAGCTTAAAACTATCGCCAGCGTTGCCGACAGTAAAAAAGAAATAGAACTCTCTGATACCAGCTTTGAACACAGTAAAGCCGATGAATATAAAAACCGGGTAAAAAAACTAGCTCTGGAAAAAGCCATGAAACAGAAAACATTTTATGAATCCAGTCTGGGAGTTACTCTCACTCCAATCGGTTTTAGAAATAGTCAGGTTCGTTTTAGAGGAACTCAGGGCGCTGAGATGTTGGAAGAAATTGTAGTTACCGCAAACAAGCGCAGTATGAGCAAAATACAAGATATGGCCTACAGCCGACCAGCACCGAAACAGCTACCCTCTTTTGATGAGATAGAGTATGAGGCAGAAATTTATGTCGACTTTAAAATTGAAACAGTAGATAGTTCAAAATAAAAAATAAAAAATAAAAAATAATTAAAAGGTACCCCATGGAATTAATACAGGGATTATTAGTTATTACATCGGTACACCTTTTGGCCGCTGCATCACCGGGGCCGGACTTTGTGCTGGTATCACAACAGACATTATCTAACGGCAAAAAGGCCGGGCTGCTCTGCAGCATTGGTATAGCCCTCGGCCTATCCATACATATTCTCTATTCAGCCTTTGGTCTTGCAGCAATTATTGCCAACTCCACAACAGCACTCTGGGCAATCAAACTACTCGGTGGCAGCTACCTGATATTTTTGGGCATAAAAGGCCTTAGAGCCAGAGCCAACAGCCAGCCTGTAACTTCAGATCAGCCAACCGCGTCTCAGCTATCGGCTCCTAATCAGCTATCGGCAACCAAAACCATCGGACTGGGGTTTCTCTGCAATGCATTAAACCCCAAGGCACCGATCTACTTTGTCTCATTGTTTACCATCGTTATCTCCGCAGATACATCAGCCACCCATCTAGCAATCTACGGTATCTGGATGATGGCTATTCAACTGGCCTGGTTCTCACTTGTCACCATTTTGCTATCAACAAAAAAAGTCGCCACAAAGCTTCAGAGCATGGGATATATTATTGATCGAATCGCCGGCGGCGCCATGCTCTTGCTGGGTTTAAAAGTCATAGCCTCGAGAACAAACTAGATGAACAGCCCCATCAATAGCGTTATGACCCTTAAAGACTGGGCAATGCTGCTATCTCTGTCCATACTCTGGGGCGGCTCATTCTTTTTTATCGGTGTCGCCGTTTCCGAGTTACCACCACTGACCATAGTCACCCTGCGAGTCGCTATTGCGGCACTTATTCTATGGGCGGTTTTAATCTTTAGCGGGCAAAGAGCACCCAGATCAGCAGGTCTATGGAGAGCACTTTTCACCATGGGCCTGATCACCAATGTTATTCCATTCTCTCTAATAGTCTGGGGTCAAACCTATATTGCCTCAGGTCTGGCCTCAATTTTAAATGCCACAACCCCATTATTTACCGTGGTGATTGCAGGCTTACTGCTGCCCGATGAACGCATGACCCCACGCAAGCTAATAGGCGTCGCTATCGGATTTGTCGGAGTTAGCATACTGATAGGCCCAGCCTCCCTAAAGGAACTGGGCTCGGACACCCTAGCCCAGCTGGCCATTCTAGGCGCCACCATCTCCTATGGCTTTTCCACCACCTATGGCAGACGCTTTAAAACTATGGGCATTACCCCTCTGCAAACATCGGTCGGGCAACTTACTGCCGCAACCCTTATGCTATTGCCAATCATGTTTTTTATAGAGCGACCCGATCAGTTGGCCAACCCAAGCGCCGAAGTTTGGATGGCAGTAATTGGTCTGGGCGCCTTTTCCACCGCCCTCGCCTTTATTCTATTTTTTAAGATCCTATCTTCAGCCGGTGCCACCAATGTCAGTCTGGTAACCTTTCTTGCGCCGGTAACCACCATAATACTGGGTTGGTTGATACTGAATGAACGGCTTAATAGCGAACACTTTATTGGCATGCTGTTTATTGGTATTGGATTGGCGGCTATAGATGGGCGGCTTTGGGCTAAATTTAAAAGTCATAGCGCTTCACATATCTCCCGCTAATGCAGCTAAACTCCCACCTATAGAGAAGAAACAATAAAAGCGGAAAGTTTATGAGCAATAAAGAATCGCGACTGGTTTACTCAACCGATGCGGGACGTATTAAAGAAACCGAAACCACGCAACCTATCGAGACCGACGGTATTGTGCGAATTCGCCGTGAAACCAAAGGGCGAAAAGGTAAAGGGGTTACCACTGTATCTGGCACTGGCCTTATGGATAAAGAGTTAAAAACCCTCGCCAAGCAGCTTAAACAGAAATGCTCGACCGGCGGAACCGTTAAAGATGGCGTGATTGAAATTCAGGGCGACCACCGCGATAAACTAAAAACCGAACTGGAAAAACTCGGCCATACTGTAAAACTGGCGGGTGGATAGATTGTGACAGAAAAAAAGCAAAAGCCCTTTGGCAGCTGGCCCTCGCCGATCAGTGCAGAATTAATTACCCGTGCAGCCCCCGGCTTAAACTGCCTGCAGTCTTATGGGGAAAGCCTCTACTGGGTTGAAAGCCGACCCTGGGAGGGCGGTCGCAATGTGATTATGTGCCGCACTGCCGATGGCAGCATCATAGACCTGCTACCCAAGCCCTATAGCCACTCCAGTCGCGTTCATGAATATGGCGGTATGGCCTATGCGATCAGCGAGGATAGTCTCTATTTTGTTAATGCCTCCGATCAGCGTATCTACAAAACTGATCTAAGCGGCGAGAGCGAACCTAGGCCGATCACAGGATTAAGTTTGCAGCGTTTTGCCGATCTTATTATTGATCATAAGAATCAGCGCCTGATTGCAGTTTGTGAAGAGCATAAAGGAGATAGCGGCGAGCAGGAACCAGAAAACTATTTAGTGGCAGTATCACTCAATACGGAAAACCCTAGCGTTACCAAATTAGAAACTGGTGCTGATTTTTATGCCTACCCGCGCATCAGCCCGGACCAAAAAACACTCTGCTGGATTCAATGGCAGCACCCCAATATGCCCTGGGACTGCACCCAGTTATGGCAGGCTTCTATTAACAGCGATGGTAGCCTAACCGATAAAACACTGGTTGCTGGTGCCAGCAATAATGAATCTATCTTTCAGCCTCAGTGGTCACCAGATAACCAACTGTATTTTGTCTCGGATAGAAATAACTGGTGGAATATTTACCGCGCTGAAAGTGACGGATGTACACCGGTACTGGAAATAGAGGCTGAATTTGCCACGCCCCTCTGGCAGTTTGGTATGAACACCTATGATTTTGTTAATGCACAGACCATGGGTTGCCTGTGGACCGATCAGGGTATCTGGCACAGTGGCTTTATTGATATTGCCAGCGGTCAGCTCAGTAAAGTGGATTGCCAGTACAGCAGTATCCATGCCGCCTGCTGTTTTCAGGGCTCTCTGTATATGGTTGCAGGGGCTGCGGCAATTCCCGGCGAGGTCGTTAAAGTCAGCAGCAGCGATCAGCGCCTAAGCTCCATCTATGCGCCATCCACTCTGTATATTGATCCTCAGGGACTGTCTCAACCCCAATCAATTTTATTCCCCACCAGTGACGGCGAGCTGGTTCATGCTTTCTTTTATCCACCGGCCAATGAAGTCTATTGCGGCGAAGACAGTGAACTACCATTGGTAATTGCCCTCTGTCATGGAGGGCCAACTGGAGCTACTGACAGCGGTCTTAATCTAAAAATTCAGTACTGGACCAGCCGCGGTTTTGCGGTGGTGGATATTAACTATCGCGGCAGTACCGGTTTTGGCAGAAGCTACCGCCAATCACTGGCCGGAGCCTGGGGCATTGCCGATGTGCAAGATAGCCAAAGTGCGATCGCCTATTTAACCGCTGAGAATAAGATCGATCCCGAACGCTGTATTATTCGCGGCGGCAGTGCCGGTGGTTACACCGTATTATCGGCCCTGACCTTTACTGATACGTTTAAGGCCGGTGCCAGCCTCTACGGCATTGGCGATCTTGAAACACTGGCCACCGATACCCATAAATTTGAATCACGCTATATGGATAGCCTGATTGGCCCCTACCCCGAGCGCAAGGATATTTATCTGGCCCGCTCACCCATCCATCATGCCGAGGGACTTAACTGCCCAGTGATCTTTTTACAGGGACTGGAAGACAAGGTAGTTCCGCCCAATCAGGCGGAGATGATGGTTAAGCTACTCGAGGACAAAGGCATTAAAGTTGGCCATATCACCTTCCCTGACGAAGGCCATGGCTTTAGAAAAGCCGCCAATATTATTCGCGCCATGGAATCAGAATTAGACTTCTATACAGATGTATTTGATCTAGCGAATAAAAATAGCAAGAGCGCTTAGGTATGTCTCGCTACCGCCCGCCCTCGCCAAAAAGCTCACCCTATATGACCCCAGAGGGTGCCAGCAAGATGCGTGCTGAACTGCATCAGCTTTGGAAAGTCGAGCGCCCGCAGGTGACCCATATAGTTCACGAAGCGGCCAAGAATGGGGATCGCTCGGAGAATGGTGACTATATTTACGGCAAACGCCGACTGCGAGAAATTGATAGTCGGGTGCGCTACCTAACCAAGCGTATTGAAAATGCCACCATCGTTGAAGATAAACCCAGAGACCCTTCAAAGGTATTTTTTGCTGCCTGGGTCACTATTGAAGATCAGGACAGTGGAAACGAAGAAATCTACAGACTGGTTGGCTCCGATGAACTTGACCCAAAACTAAACTGGATTAGCATCGACTCGCCCATGGCCAGAGCACTGGTGGGTAAATCAATTGATGATGAGGTCAATGTAAAAACACCGGCTGGAGACCGGTGTTTTATCGTAGTCAATATCCGCTATTAGGGCGATAAACGGGAGATTTTCCAATCGCCATTATCCAGTCCATAGCTAAAACGATCGTGCAGACGCTGCTCACCCCCCTGCCAAAACTCAATCTCTTCAGGCACCACCCGATAACCACCCCAGAAATCCGGCAGCGGAATTTCACCTTTGGAGAATTTCTCCTTCACCTGTGCAAACTGGGTTTCCAATGCTTGACGGGAATTAATCCGACTGCTCTGCTTCGAAGCCCATGCCGCCAACTGACTGCCCTTGGGACGGCTAAGAAAATACTTCATCACATCAACCGTCGATAAGCGCTCGGCGCGACCACCAACAATGACCTGACGATCCAACTGCAACCAGGGGAAGTGCAGGCTGACCTGAGGATTACCCTCAATATCCTTAGCCTTGCGGCTGCCAAGGTTGGTATAAAAAACAAAGCCACGCTGATCAAACTCTTTAAGTAAGACCATCCGCTGCCAGGGCTTGCCAGAACTATCGACAGTCGCCACAGACATCGCGGTCGGATCCTGAATACCCGCCTCCAGCGCCTGATCCATCCACAACGTAAACTGCTCGAAGGGATTATCCGACAGCGACTCGCGGGTTAGCTTGCCGTAATCATATTCGCGGCGATTATCCTGAAGGCTCATAACAGTCCTATTAATTTCAATCTAAAACAGCAGTTTTACATATTACCTATACATTGCCCACCGTCCACCGGCAATGCAACACCATTTAAATAACTACCCGCCTCACTGGCCAACAGCAAAAACGGCGCACTCATCTCATCCATACTGCCAGCGCGACCGGAGGGCGATCCAGCAATAAAGGCCTGACCCTGAGGCGACTCAAAAAGACCCTCAGTCATCTCGGTTAAAAAGTAACCGGGACAGAGCGCATTAACCCGAATCCCCTTACGCATCCACTCTAGTGCCAATGCTTTAGTCAACTGCACCACTGCAGCCTTGGATGCCGAATAACTCGACTGAGCAAAGGCCACGCGCAGCCCCAAAATAGACGCGGTATTAACAATGCTGCCGCCCACACCAGCCGCAATCATTCGCTTTGCCGCTTCCTGAGCCACAATCCATACGCCCTTAACATTAGTATCGATCACCTTATCCCAGTTGGCTTCATCTATTTTTAATGCACTTTTACCATCGGCTACACCGGCATTATTGGCAATAACAGTCACAGTGCCAAAGGCAGCTTCTGCCTGATCAAAGGCCGCTATAATCGATGCAGAATCAGTGACATCCATTGCCACAGCAACAGCTTCGCCACCAGCGGCCTGAATTTCAGCAACCAGTGACTCAAGGCGATCAACGCGTCGGGCAGCTACCACTACCTTGGCACCACGGGCCGCCAGTATCTTGGAAAAATGCACACCAAAACCACTGGAGGCTCCAGTGACCATGGCGACTTTTCCGCTCATATCAAATTCTGTATTCATTGGTTTTCTCTTTTTATCTTTTAGTTTGATATTACGAAGTTTAACCTGCTCACGATCAAGCAAGGGAGAGTAAATAAGACTGCCAAGTTCTGGAAGGGTTAGTGAATTAACCGTAAGTAATAAATTCTTCCATCTTATTAGTATCCAAATGCGGCACCCCATTAAACCCAGATAAATTCATTTTCTGAGCATTAAAAAAGAAATGACTAATCGCCGTATTTTTATACTGCAGATTTAAATCAAAAATATTCTCATCGGGAATCCCCAGCACCAAGCCCACAAAGGTACTTATCGACCCACCGGAGCCAATCGCTAATATGCTCTTGCCACTGTCGGCCATGGCCTGAATTCGCTGCTGTGAATCATTGACGCGGGTTTTAAAATCCACCCAGGTCTCTGGCACATCGGGAATACCATCCTGAGTCCAAACGGTTAAAACCTTGCGCAGCAGACGGTAGTAGTTTTTTTGATCCGAGGGGTCTGCGGCAATCTGTTGGTAGAGTGGATCATCGCCATAGGTTAGACCATAGGCTTCGGTCATTTCGGTAAAGTTATATTCATTCAGCCCCGGTAGCACCAGACGATTGCTGCCATCAATCCCCATACCCACACAGATACCATCGAGAGTTTGGTGATGGCGATTCATATCGCCGACCACAAGGGTATCGAAGCTTATACCGCGGTTACCCAGATGCTCCCCAAGCCAGCGTGACTGCTGATGGCCAAGGCCGGATAGCTGATCGTAATTTGCAGCGCCAAAAGAGGCCTGAGCATGACGTACCAGATAGAGCTCGCTCATTAAATTGTCCTGTTAACTATGGCCATTAGACTTTGTGAGATTGTATTTAAACTCAATTTAAAAACTATGGATAGCCGAACAGTAAAGCGGCCAGCAAGTTACAGGAGAAAAAGGTAATTCTGGTGCTATATTAAGATGTGTATTAACACAATCTAACTATGCTAACTCAAGGAGTGAGTATGTCTGAATACCAAGCCAAAATTGCCTGGACTCGCAATAAGGATGAAGCCTATATCGACAATAAATACAGTCGAGGTCATCAATGGGAATTTGATGGCGGCACTGTTATCCCAGCCTCATCATCACCTCATATAGTGCCGCTGCCCTATTCTGTAGAGGCTAATGTAGATCCAGAGGAAGCCTTTATCGCCACAATATCTAGCTGTCATATGCTGTTCTTTTTGGGGATCGCTGCCAAAAAACGCTTTGTTGTTGATGCCTATACTGACAATCCGGTTGGGATTATGGAAAAAGGGCCCGATGGGAAAATATGGGTTACCAGAGTAATGTTGCGGCCTAAAATAGAGTTTTCAGGTGATCGCCAGCCAACCTTTGAGCAAATCGAGAAGATGCATCATCATGCTCACGAAGATTGCTTTATTGCCAATTCGGTTAAGGCTGAGGTGGTGACAGAAGTTATTCGCTAATGCTCAATATTATGAAGATTATCATTGAGGTAATACCATGCTGATGCACAATCCGCCCCACCCCGGCGCTATTATCAAAGAGCTGTGCCTTGATCCCCTCGGGCTGTCTGTTACAGATGCTGCAAGAGCTTTAGGTGTTAGCAGTAAAACCCTCTCTTGCATTATCAATGGTAACGCGGGTATCAGCCCGGAAATGGCTGTTCGTCTTTCTATTGCCTTTGACACCTCATCTGAAAGCTGGGTAAACCAACAGTCTCAGTATGATTTATGGCAGGCTGAACAGCACCGAAATGAGCTAAATGTGACTCGATTATCCGCTGCCTAATTTGGAAATCGAGAACAATACTGTGCAACCTCTAAGCCGCCCGCACATCAATTGTTAACTGCTTATTTTTGTAGACCGGTTTAAACCGATAACCCAGCCTAAACAAACAGGTCATCAGCAGATCGATTGAGAATTTATCAATTTTTCCATTTAATAAATTACTGACTCTGGGCTGGGTAAGCCCCATTTTCTCGGCAGCCTCGCTCTGCTTCCAGTTATTGTCTTGGACAATATCGCGAATCACGCTCATTAAGTCTGCCCGGGTTTGCAGTTCACTGGCCTCTTCGGGATTATCGGTAATCGCATCAAAAATATTGTTGTATTGAATAGAACTCATTTTGTCACCCTTATATCAGTGCTGATATATTATGCCTTCTTTAAAAATATACAAGTGCTGATATATTATTTTCTTAACTCAGCTGCCATTATTTTGTAACGCTGCTTTGCCGTCTTCATGGCCTTGCGGTCGACGCCATTGGTTGTCTTAGTAAATGAATGCAGCACATAGACTGCCTGCTTAAATTTTGCGACATAGATGGTTCGGTAGGCTGGACGACCATTTTCAATTAATTCAATGGCGCCAACACCAACTGTACTGCCGATATGCTTGAATGCTGAATAGGGTGTTTTGCCTTTACAAATCTCATGTAAATCAGCAGCAAAGCGTTCCTGAATTTTTCGTGGCAGTGATTTGAATTCTTTAAGGAATTGCTTGTTTACAAAATGAAACTTTTTCACAGATTGCGTCCATGCAGTTTGGATATTGATGCTATCAATCCCTGTCAGGCAAAAACGGACTTTTTACTCATTGCCGACCGGTAAAAATACCCCAAAAACCACTATAAAAATGAACAACTTAGGAGTATACTCCGCCGCCTCTCAATCCGGGGTCTAAACTCCCCAAGCCACAGGTATATTAATGTCGTCCGCTGACTTCGCATCACTGGGTATTTCTGCCCCCGTTCTAAAAGCCGTTAAACAACTCGGATACGAGCAACCCTCCCCTGTTCAAGAGGCGAGTATTCCTATTATTCTGGAAGGTAAAAACCTCCTTGGAACTGCCCAGACAGGTACTGGTAAGACTGCAGCATTTGCGCTGCCATTCTTGAGCATGATCGACGAAAAGCAGAAAGCACCACAGATTCTGGTACTGACACCAACCCGTGAGCTAGCGATTCAGGTGGCTGAAGCATTTCAGAGCTACGCCAAACATATTAAGGGTTTCCATGTTCTGCCGATTTACGGCGGTGCCGATATTGGCGGCCAGCTGCGTGGTTTAAAGCGTGGCACTCAGGTTGTGGTGGGCACTCCTGGCCGAATGCTCGACCATTTGCGTCGTCGCAGTCTGGATCTCAGTCAGGTTAAAGGCCTGATTCTTGATGAAGCTGACGAAATGTTGCGTATGGGCTTTATCGATGATGTTGAGACAATTCTTTCCAAGACTCCTGCTGATTGTCAGCGCGCACTGTTCTCGGCCACTATGCCCCCCGCGATCAAGCGTGTTGCGGATAAGTATCTGGGTGATGCCGAGGTGGTTAGTATTGCGGCTAAAACCAAAACTGTTGAGCGTATCGAACAGTCTTATCTGATGGTTAAAGGCCATCAGAAGATGGATGCCCTTACCCGTATCCTCGACGTTGAGCAGTTTGATGGCATGATTATCTTTGTGCGCACCAAGTCTGCCACACTGGAAATTGCTGAGAAACTCGAAGCTCGTGGATTTTCCTCCTCAGCGCTAAATGGCGATCTGACTCAGACGGTGCGTGAACGCACAATTAACCGCTTGAAGAAGGGCCAGATTGATATTGTTGTGGCTACAGATGTTGCTGCTCGCGGTCTGGATGTTGAGCGTATCAGCCACGTTATCAACTACGATATTCCCTACGATAATGAGTCCTATGTTCACCGTATTGGTCGAACTGGTCGTGCCGGTCGTGAAGGCAAGGCGATTCTGTTTATCACTCAGAAAGAAAACCGCATGCTGCGCTCGATTGAGAAGTCGACCCGCCAGGCGATTAGCCAGTTTAATCTGCCAAGCAATGAAGAAGTTAGCGGTCAGCGTGTTGCCCAGTTTAAAGAGCAGCTAGTGGGCATGAGCAAATCTACCAAGTTGGATAAGTTTAATTCACTGGTTAAAGAAGTTGCCGCCGAGAATGATATTGATATGGCTGTACTGGCTGCAGCACTGGCCTATGAGGTTCAGAAAGATCGCCCTCTGTTCCCGAAACTGGCCACTTTAGATACACCTAGAGCCTCTTCTAAAGATCGTTCTAACGATAGAAAAGATCGCAAGCGCCCTGAGCGCGGCGAGCGTCCTGAACGCTTTGAGCGAAGTGAGCGTCCGGATCGCGGTGATCGGGTTCAGAGAGAGAAGCCTAGCCGTCAAAAGAGTGGCCCTTCCGATCAGGATGGCAATGAGATTCCAATGGTTACTTACCGTATTGAAGTCGGTCGCAACCATGATGTTTCACCAAAAAATATTGTTGGCGCGATTGCCAATGAAGCGGATATTGATGCTCAGTATATTGGTCATATCAAACTTCACGACGACCACAGTACGGTTGATCTTCCTGAAGGTATGCCTAAAGAGTTGTTTGATCACCTCTACAAAGTTCGCGTCTGCCAGAAGGCGCTGAAAATCAGTGTTGATAATGGCACGGCTGGTGAACAGCGCGATGCTAAGCCAAGTTTTAGTGGCAAAAAAGAAGGCGGCAGAGAAGACCGAAGAGACCGCGGCGCACCGGCCCGTAAAAAGCCGGCTTTTAAAGGTAAATCAGGCGGTAAAGATTCAGAGCCTAGAAAACCCCGCAAGCGTCCCGCTACTGATCGCTAATAAGCGCATCAATGGCAGCAAGGTGCCGAATAAGCGACACCCCATCGACTTGTTCGGCCTTGCAAAACTCTTCAGCCATAGGTGCTACACTGCAATTCTCAGGTAGCGCTGATGCGGCTTCAGCAATCCCCGCCATCCTCGGCAAAAAAATAAACTGTAACCACTGATTAAAACTCAGTTTGTCGATAGCAAATGGCTGAGTACTGGCCAGCGCTTCGTCTGAGGGCCTGTGCTGATCCCACAGCTGCATTGCACGAAGTTCCTGCTCAACGGCCACTAACAAACCAGACAATTGTTGCTGCAGGCTGTCCATGGTTATCTAACCAATCTCTCGACGGAACGGTGGCAGTGCATTTAATAGCTGCCCGCCATAACGCTTGGTCACCAGACGTTTATCCAAAATAGTAACTGTGCCTGTATCTGATTCGGTGCGCAGCAGTCGACCGCAGGCCTGAATCAATCGCAGTGAGGCAATGGGCAGAGAGATATCAAAGAATGAGTTGCCGCCCTGATCTTCCACCCATTCCGAGAGCGCTTCATGGAGCGGGTCATCGGGAACCGCAAAAGGCAGTTTGGCGATCACTACATGGCGACAGTAATCGCCGGGTAGATCCACACCTTCGGCAAAACTTGCCAGTCCCATCAGCACACTGGTGCGCCCCTGATCGACGCGCTCTTTGTGCAGGCGCACCATTTCCCGATTAGAAAACTGGCCCTGCATAATAATTTCTTTTTGTAGATCCTTATCTAGCTCATCGAAGACCTGTTCCATCTGGCGCTTTGATGAAAACAACACCAGAGTGCCGCAGCGCTTTTCGACCAGACTCGGAAAGTTATCCACTATATAGCTGCTATGCGCATCCACCGAGTTGCCTTCGACCGCATCTGCAGGCACGCGAATCACCGCCGCCTGACCATAGTTAAAGGCACCGGCTACGGACATAAAGCTGGCAAAATCCGGTACGCCGGTCTCGCGCTTGAGGGTTTCAAAATTACCCAGCGCCTGTAAGGTAGCCGAGGTTAGAACCGCTGCATAGCAGCTGCCCCAGAGGCGATCCTTAAGCAGTTCCGCAGCCTGAATTGGACTGGCATTGACCGAGATATCAATATTGCCGCCACTGTCATCCAGACGCAGCCAACAGGCCATGGGCATCTCGCCCTTTTTAAGTTCCTTATGTAGTCGATCCCAGAGAGCTAATAGTTGCTCCGCTCGGGACTGCCAACTGCCGGCCTGCTGATAGAACATTTCTATATCTGGCACCGGCACCGGATACTGTTTGTCGCCCAGCGCGTCGTTTAGGGTGTCGACTAAAACCTCAAGTCGTCCCAACCAGCCACTGGTTTTATGGGCCAGCTGTTTGGCGATATCGCGAATACCTGCGCCGACATCACCGTGGGCGTATCTGTAGCGACCATCCTCTGGATAATCAGCAGATTCCAGGCTCTGCTGTAACAGCGGATAGGCCAGATTAAGCAACTCGATAATATTGCCCGCTTCTCTTTCTATGCGCGGCAGCTGTTCGCTCAGGGCGCTGTCTTTTTCAAATAACGGTGCCTGACCTTTGATCTGTTTCTGCAGTCGCTCAAGGAAAGTGATGCTGTTGTTAACCCGACATTCGGCACCAAAATGACGAATGGCGGTATCGCCGAGTCGATGACCTTCATCGAAGATATAGATGCAGTCTTCCGGTGGCGGCAATATGGCGCCACCGCCCAGAGCCAGATCGGCCATCACCAGATCATGGTTGGCGACAATACATTCGCTCTCTTCCAGTTCATTGCGAGCATTAAAGAACGCGCACTGATTAACAAAGCGACAGCGTCTACCGGTACATTGGCGACGGTCAATGGTTAGAGCCCGCCATTCAACATCCTGAATACGGGTTTCCCAGGAGTCACGATCGCCATCCCAGGTGCCCTCAGTCAGCGCTTCGGTCATCTCTTTGTAGAGATCTTCGGTCTGCTGATTGGGGTTAAAAGCCACTTCATCTTCAAATACAAACAGCCCGGCTTCCTTTGACTTGATAGCGTCGAGACACTGTTCCATCTTGAGGTTGCAGGCGTAGCGGCCACGGCCTTTTACCAGTGCGCAGCTATGATCCCAGCCACAGGATTCGAGAAGTTCAGGCAGGTCTTTGTGAATTAGCTGTTCTTGCAGGGCGATGGTGCCGGTGGCGACTACCACGGTCTTTTTGAGGGCTCTGGCAATTGGCAGCGCGGCGATAAGATAGCCGACGGTTTTACCGGTACCAGTGCCCGCCTCAACAACGGCAACGCGCTTGTCCGGGTCTGAATGGGTCAGTGCATTGGCCACGGCTGCAATCATCTGCTTTTGTCCGAGACGCGGACTGAGATCGCGGCTTTTTAAAAACTGACGGTAACCCTGCTGTATGGTTTCTCTAACATCTGGGTCTAACAAAAGCGTAACTTCCTTATTTTACGAGCCAGTATTAGCGGCCTGTTTTACTTTTAAATAATTTAATACCGGCGCGGCATAGCCTTCGGTAATTATCTTGCGGTAGAGGCTGGGAGAACGATTTAAATAAACATTAAAGTTTAGCTCTTCATCCTGCCAGTTGTGATCCGGCCACTGACTTTTAACCCGTTCTAAATTCTCTGTATAACCGAGAATTTGGCAGGCAATAATATTGCTCGGGAACAGTTTGTAGTTAGTGTAGACCTGACAATCTATCTCTTCTGCCAAACTGTCTGCGTTTTCATACTGGTCGGCTACAGGATCACCAAAGGCGATATGTATGCGGCCTTTATAACCAACAAAACCTTTCTGAATAGTATCCAGATCTTCAAATTCCTGTTTGACGTACTCTTCGCCCTGCGCTTTGGCATAGAGCTCGCGGCCTTTATCTACATCGCAGGGATCGTATTCATAGGAGATGGCCACCGGCACCAGATTGAGCTCGGCTGTGGCCTGAGCAAAGCTGGTCTCTTTATTCTTGGATAAGGCGAGCATTTTCAGCAGTGCAGTTTCAGTGCGGTCGTGCCCATCTTTGGCGCGACCTTCGCGCTGGGCTATCCACACCGAAACCCCATCGCTAGAGATTGAATGGCGGATATAGCGCGAGAGCTTTTTCAATGCTTCGAGCTTATCGCGGCGACCCGTGATTGAGCGCTTAACAATAAAACTGCGGTTAACGCGCATTAGATCAGAGGCAAAGGGTTTGCTCAGCAGATTGTCGCCAATCGCGATACGGACGGTTGCCATGCCCGCATCCGACAAAACCAGATTGACCATCGCCGGGTCCAACGCTATATCGCGGTGGTTACTTAAAAACAGGTAGGCTTTGTTGGGGTCAAGATTTTCCAAACCGCTGACGGAGTAACCATCGGTGGTTCTCCCGATAAGCGCCTTAAGAGAGCCGGTGATATAGCGCTGCAAATCATCGACGCTATTAATCGTCTGGGCGGCTTTCGACAGGGTTCGACGCAGTAGAGGGCGCAGTAGCCAGGGGCATATTTTTGCCAGCACTGGCAGCTTGCGGGACAGCAGTAGATCAATAAATTCAGGGTCGGCGATCAGGCGCGCAATAACCGCGGGCACTTCACTGTCGTTGTAGGGACGAATATCGTCAAACTCACTCATTGGAACCTCTAATAAGCACTTTCCCTGCGCTGTGTTTCCTTAATCTATGCTTCAAAAACCCTATAACCGAGCTAAAAAGACTGGGCTCAGTTATGGGTTAATTATTCGGTTTAATTTTGCCGGGAGTTATACCAGCGGACTTCATGGGAGTATTCATCGACCTTATCAACCACATCCAGAACCAGTGCAAACAGTGCCATACGCACTAGCAGGCCGTTGTCAGTCTGGCGGAAAATGGCCAGATTGGGGTTATTGTCGAGATCAGAATCCAGCTCATTGGCGTCACTGCGCGAGTCTCTCGGCAAGGGATGCATTATCACTGTGTTCGGCTCGCAGTACTGAGTGTAGATCGCCTGATTTAAACGGAACTTGCCGCGGTACAGGTCGGCCTCTTCTTTACTGGTAAAGCGCTCTTCCTGAATACGTGTGGAGTAGACAATATCAACATTGGCGATGCTGTTATTAAGCTCGTCGGAGATACTCACCTCGACACCAGCGCTGCGCATGTTTTCGACTATAGCCTCAGGGAGCGCGAGCTCTTTGGGCGAGACTAGCGTTACCTGAACATTGTCATAAAGACTGAGTAGCTTGCCCAGAGAGTGTACGGTGCGGCCGTGGCGAAGGTCGCCGATCATGGCTATTCTCAGGCCGTCAATATTGCGACCCTTGGCTTTTAGCTCGCGTGCAATGGTGTATAAATCCAGCAGCGCCTGCGTGGGATGCTCATTGGCACCATCGCCCCCATTCATGACTGGCACCCGACTGGCAGCGGCAAAGTCTGCCACCGATCCCTCTTGGGGATGGCGCATACAGATAACATCGCTAAAGCCCGAGAGAACTCGTGCGGTATCCTGCAGAGATTCGCCTTTGACCAGTGCCGAGCTTTCAAAGCCGGCGGTCTCGCGAACTTCTCCGCCGAGCAGATTAAAGGCTGAGCCAAAGCTGACTCTGGTTCTGGTGCTGGCTTCGAAAAACATATTGCCAAGAATAGCGCCTTCGAGAACGCGGGTGACCCGCTTGCGAAGGGCGTAGGGTTCCATTCGATCTGCTACCGAGAAGATCTGGTCAACATCCTGTCGCTGAAATTGGCTGATGGAAAGAATGTGCGCGCCGGTGAAATTCACGCGATACCTCGGGGGGTAATTTAGTTGCCGGATTCTAGCCTGTTTAGCCTCTGTTCTCAATTAGAACTGCAGTACTAAAGCTACAGTGAAAACTGTTTGGCAACATCTCCACTCCAGCTCTGCAGAGCCAATAGCACTTCGCGCTTTTTTTCGCTAAGGCTATTATCAGCGAGTAACTGGGCCAGCTCCTGATTGTTTTTCTCCATGGTCAGATAACCGGACTGCTCATTACTTAGGCGCCAGCGGCAGCTTTCAAACCAGGTCTGCTGTTCGCTCTCCGAAAGTGACTCGGGGAAATAGCGGGCGCGGTAACTAAACAGCAACTGGTTGTAGCGGTCATCGGCAAAATAATACTGTTGCTGCTGAAAATCTGTGGCGCTGGCACGACGAATATCATCGAGTAACCCGCGATCCTGATTGGGCAGAAAGCCGCCGTAGAGTTGCTGCTCTGCCTCTGGCTTTGCCGGAAATTGCTGCTCGGCAAAGACATCGGCCACTTTTTTACTAAGGTCCACTGCCATCAGTCGCTGCCAGTGCTTTTCGCAGCGTTCGAGATCTATATCCAGTCTTGCGGCGGCTTTTTTATCGATCAGCTTCGGTGTGGTGACCACCGGTGCCTTATTAATATGGATGACTTTTAGGGGAATTCTCTCTTCGCCCTCTCCCAGCTGATCGCCAGCAGTAAAGACGCGGTGGCGAATCTGTTCCTCATTAAGACTGATCAAATCCTCTGGATCGGCGGATAGGTCAACACAGATAATGCCATTGCTGTTAGTTGGATGCTGGGCCAGCGGCATCATTATTGCGCCATACATATGGGCTTTGGAAAGCATTCCGGAAATATGGAAAAATGGTTTGCGCTCTTTTAGGTTGAGCATTGCGGCTATCTGTTTTTTGCCGCGATTTTGTAATAGATAATCAAATAGCCGCGGCTGCTTTTCTTTGATCAGCTTGGCCATGGCAATGGTTGCCGTGACATCTGACAGCGCATCATGGGCGGCTTCGTGGGCTAAACCATTGGCGGCGGTTAAGTCTTCAAGCCTAAAACTGGGGCGGCCGGGCTCATGGTCTGGCCACTCTATGCCCTCGGGTCGCAGTGCTCGGGTGAGCCGCATCATATCGATAACGTCCCAGCGCGAGTTGCCGTTTTTCCACTCGCGTTGATAGGGATCGTAAAAATTTCTATACAGTGTGTAGCGGGTGACTTCATCATCAAAGCGGATACTGTTATAGCCGACACCACAGGTGTTAGGCTGAGATAACTGCTGATGAATAGCCTCAATAAACTGCGGCTCGGGCAGCCCTTCTCGCTGGGCCAACTGCGGGGTAATTCCAGTGACTAGACAGGCCTGAGGCGCGGGCAGAATATCCAGCTGCGGCTGACAATAGATAACCAGCGGCTCGCCTATAGGATTGAGATTAAAGTCGGTGCGCAGCCCGGCAAACTGGCTCGGCCTGTCGACAGAGGGGTTAACACCAAAGGTTTCATAATCATGCCAATAGAATGTGTTTTCCATCTTGGTTCTCCCTATCCCTAATCCAAACTTAAGTACTTTCCACTTGCCGGCCTTAGGCCATAAAAAAACGGCGCCTACTCAATAGTAAAACGCCGTTTTTGATACTGCTTGTAAAGCTCTCTTTAGTCAAACTAAAGCTTAGCCTAACTTATTGCATCTTAAAAAGAATAAACTTCAGAGAATGACATCTCGCCAACTACGCGACGGTTGCGCGCACGACCTTCATCAGTCTCGTTGCTTGCGACTGGCTGAGTCTCACCGTAACCCATAGCCGAAACGCGCTCAGCAGGAATACCATAATCGGCTACCAGTTTGGCTTTAACCGCTTTGGCGCGACGGTCAGAGAGGCTCATATTGTAGTCGTCTGAACCACGGCTATCAGTGTGGCCTTCAAGAACCAGATCAATATCTTCATGGGCCTTCATGGCTGCGGCAATGGCTTCAAGTTGGTCGCCGTAAATCGCCAGTACTGTGTCTTGGTTAAATTCGAACTCTACATTCAAACGTACAGTAATGGTGCGAACTTCAGGCTCTGCAGCTGGCTCAGGCTCTGCAACCGGCGCTGGCGCGACTGGGGCAGGAGCGGGAGCAGGTGCCGCTTTTTTACCGAACAGCTTGTTTAGAGAAAGCTGAAAACCATAATCCTGAGCATTGGTATCGTCCAGATCAGCCATGCCACGGATATCCGCACGGAATTCAAGAGCACCTTCAAACTGAGTACCCAGACCCAAACCCAAGAGTACCTGCTCGGACTTATCATCATGTCCAGGCATCAGGTTATTGGTGTCATCAAAGTCGTACTGGTTGAAGCCACCCAGCAGGTAAGGACGCCAGCTAGAGGAGCTATCACCGAGCCATACCAGTGCATTTAACGATGTAACATTAACCTCATCGTGACCTGAATTGGCACCGTAGCCCAACTCAATAGCAACATCGTCAGCAATATACTTACCGATTTGAAGACCTAGAGTTGCAGATTTGTGATCGTCAACAACAGCTCGATTACTGTCTAAATCGTAATGGCCAGCAGTAGCACCCAGATACCATTGATCATTTGCAAGAGAAGCTCCGGCAATAGCAAAAGCAACGACTCCAACAACTGTATTAATGAGTTTCATATTTTTCTTCCTTTTTTAAAATTACGCTCCCCCGTGGAGCTATTTCATAGTATGTGTTTTGGTAATATTTTTTGTCACTTTACAACCAGACTAGGACAGTTAACTTATTGCATTTAACCTACTTAATCTAGCCTAGTTTTAGAGTTTTTTCTTCTCTTTTTGCCTGCCATATTTGCGGGCCAATTTTATGCACTAATCCACCCTGGGTATCCACAGCGACAGTGGCCGGCATATCGTCCACTTATAAGTCATGGATAGCGTCGATTCCGAGCCCCGAGAATGGGCTAATTTTAGCATGTTTTATGGCTTTGGAAATCAAATATGCTACACCGTCAACGGCAATAAGATAGACCGCCGGATTGATGCCAAAGATCTCAAATCATGCCAATAGAATATACTTTTTATTACTTGCTCTTCTATCTTCTGACTGTGCACCATTATTAAAACATCGATAAAAAAAACGGCGCCTACAGTTAAGTAAAGCGCCGTTTTTGATACTACTTGGAAACCTGTGCTTTAGAAGCTATAACAGGTGCCTATTTTTCAACGAAGTTCTTGTTAATGGAAATCTGTACACCATGATCCTGAGCATCGTTGCCATCAATATCATACATTCCACGGATATCAGCACGGAACTCCATATCATTATCGAGCTGCTTACCCAGACCAAAACCAAACATCACCTGGTCAGACTTATCACCATGTCCACGAACCAAGCTGCGCGTCGCTTCGAAGTCGTACTGGTTGAAACCACCCAGCACATAAGGACGCCAGTTGTCGGATTCGTCACCGAGCCAGTAAAGGGCATTAAGTGAAGAAACAGAAAAATCATCGTAGCCTGTATTGACACCATAGCCCAACTCGATGGCCATATCGTCAGAAATATACTTGCCTACCTGAATGCCTGCATTTGCCGCTTTGAGATCACTATACTTAGTTCGCTCGCTGCCTAGGTCATAATAACTAACGGTAGCTCCCAGATACCAGTGATCACTTGCAAAAGACGCCCCAGCAAAAGCAATAGCAGCTGCTCCAACAATTGTTTTAATGCATTTCATAATTCACAACCCTTTTATAATTTTATTGTTTTATTGTTTTATTGTTTTATTGTTTTATTGTTTTATTGTTTTATTGTTTTATTGTTTTATTTAACCACGCTCCCCCAAGGAGCCGTGGTGATACTACATTTTTGGCAGTATCTGTTCAAGTTTTGAACAAAATGGTCATTTGTCTCTGTATTGAACTTAATCTACTTAACTTTACTTAATTAAGCTTCAGGGTTTTTTCTTCAATTTTTGCCTGCCAGATTTGCGGGCCAATTTTATGCACTGATTCGCCGAGCGTATCCACAGCCACAGTAACCGGCATATCGTTAACTTCGAACTCATAGATAGCTTCCATGCCCAGCTCTGGGAAGGCGACAACTTTGGCGTTAGTAATAGCTTTGGAGACCAGATACGCTGCCCCGCCAACGGCAATCAAATACACCGCCTGATTATCTTTAATCGCCTCTATACCTGTCTGACCACGCTCAGCCTTGCCAATCATGCCCATAAGGCCGGTCTGTTCAAGCATGGTGCGAGTAAACTTATCCATTCGCGTCGCTGTAGTTGGACCTGCGGGACCAACCGCTTCATCGGCGATAGGGTCTACCGGGCCAACGTAATAGATAAAGCGTCCGGTTAGATCAACGGGTAACTGCTCACCACGGGCGAGAATATCGGTCATCTTTTTATGGGCGGCATCGCGGCCCGTCAACATTTTCCCCGATAACAGCAGGGTATCACCGGGCTTCCACTCGGCAATATCCTGTTGCGTCACTGTATCCAGATTAACCCGTCGAACCGACTCATCCGCTTCCCAGGTAATCTCTGGCCAGTCTTCAAGATTCGGTGGATCGAGCTGAGCAGGGCCGGAACCGTCGAGGACAAAATGGGCATGACGAGTGGCCGCACAGTTGGGAATAATAGCAACGGCTTTGTTAGCTGCATGGGAGGGATAATCTTTAATTTTAATATCCAGCACGGTGGTTAAACCGCCGAGCCCCTGAGCACCTATACCCAACGCATTGACCTTTTCAAACAGCTCCAGACGCAACTCTTCATTGCGATTCTCAGCGCCCTTGGCCTGCAGTTCATTGATATCAATATGCTCGAGCAGTGACTCCTTGGCCATAATCATGGCTTTTTCAGCCGTGCCACCAATGCCAATGCCGAGAATACCCGGCGGACACCAGCCGGCACCCATGGTCGGAACCATTTTTAACACCCAGTCGACAACTGAGTCTGAGGGGTTGAGCATGGCAAATTTTGATTTTGCCTCTGAACCGCCGCCCTTGGCCGCAACGTCGATGGAGACTGTATTGCCGGGGACTATTTCGTAGTGGATAACCGCCGGTGTGTTATCGCCGGTGTTTTTGCGCTCGCCATCCGGGTCGGCAAGTATTGAGGCGCGCAAGATATTGTCTGGATGGGTGTAGGCGCGACGAACCCCTTCGTTGACCATATCGGTCAGACTCATTTCAGCCTGCCACTGGACATCCATACCGACACGAACAAAGACCGTGACTATGCCGGTGTCCTGACAGATCGGACGATGGCCCATGGCACACATGCGCGAGTTAATGAGTATCTGCGCCATAGCATCTTTGGCGGCCTTGGACTCTTCGCGATCGTAGGCGGCTTTAACCGCCTGAATAAAATCAACCGGGTGATAATAGGAAATGTACTGCAGGGCATCTGCAACACTGTCGATTACATCTTGCTGGCGGATAATAGTCATTAGAGTTGTTCTGTTCCGATGGATTGGGTACTGGCCGGAGTTGCGATTATCGGCGCTGACGACTGAGTAGCGGCCTGAGGCTTGTTCTCAAGGTTATAAATTTTTTGATTGGTCTGACGGCGGAATGCATCCATGGACTCAATCGCCTCAGCATTGCTCTTTAACTGTCGGTCAATATTATTTAAGGCCGACTCAAGATTGGCAATCTTGTCCGATAAGTTACGAGCAGCGGTGTTGATACCGTCAATATCTGCGGTGATAGCCAGATAGTTGCCACTGAGATTGGTGAGACTGCGGTTCTCTTTATCCACTCTAGTACTGAGGTCGGCAATCGACTTTTCAATCGCCGTGCGCTTGGTGGCCAAAAATGCGATATCTTTTTTATTCTTATCAATCTTGCCCTTGTTGGTGTCATTGGCGACACCCCAGAGCTTTTTGATTTCGGCCCAGTGCCTCTCCAGTGACTCACCCTGCTTGCTGATCTTTAACTGCAGCGCTGCGCCGGACTGACTCATGGATTCATCGGTGCTGCTAAGGCGAGATTCGAGCGCATCAAAGCGCTGCTGAAGATCTGCATGATTTTTTGAGAGTCGGTCAAACTGCAACCAGCCAAAGGCAGCAGCGACTAGCAAGCCAACAAATAACAGCGCAATTAACAGCTTCCAAAAACCACCAGATGAGCTGCCAGAACCATTTGAGGGTGGTCTGGTACTATCAATTTTTGATGATTTATTTTTGCCTGCAGATGCGGCGGAGCTGGATGAGCGCCCAATCATGTCGTCCCGCTCAGGGACTATTGGGTTTATACGGTTTTTATCCGCAGTCATTTTAAAATCCTGTTGTCGGTGTTCCGTTTTGGATTTATTTATTATACGCCAATTGGAACTGTCCTCCATCCCGAAATAGAGAGTTATTTAACGCAGCCTGTGGATTTTGAACAGGCACAAAAAAGCCGGCACTAGACCGGCTTTTCTGAAAACAGGTTCAGGGCTGCTATTTATAAGCCGCCCGTGGCGTGTTTTTACAAATAGTTCAGAACAGCAACCATAACAGCAGTCAGACCAAGGCTTGAGTGAATCACGCCCTTCACAGTAGTCATAGGACCCTGCTTGCCAACCAGTGCATTAACTTCCAACAGCGCAACAATAACCAGCATTACGATCAAGCCAGTACCGCCAACGCCAGTGCCATATCCGTGACCCGGATAGTGTGCGCCAGCCAACATGCCGAGAGCCATAGGTGCAGAGAACAATACGTTGGTACGTGAAGCCAGCAGTGCTTTACCCGCTGCAGCGGCCTTATCGCCACCCTCAACAAGACCCAGTGCAATTTTCTGTGCCGGCCAGATGACTGTCCAGACATTCAGGAACATCAGCGTACCCATGGTCGCGCCAACAACAATATAGTTGTTCAGCTGGCCGAGACCAGTAGCAACGTGCAGCAGGTACAAACCAGTGATAAAAGTGAACATGGCGCCCCAACGGAACCACCAGAGAGCGCTAGGTGCCAGTTTAGCTTTGGCATCTGAAAGTGCTTCGGGAGTTGCTGACTTGAAGTAACCGCCCTGGATAAAGTTAAAGTAGTAAAGCATACCGATCCAGGTAATACCGAACAGCAAATGCCCCCAACGGACTAGAAAATCAAAAAACTCAACGCTCATAGCAGACTCCTATTATCTTTTATATTGATTGGCGTGGCCCCAGCGGGCTACTAATTTGATAAAGGTCAATTGTTCGGTAATACAGTGCAAATAGCAATCACCTTTGCGTTGCTTGAGGCTTTTTTTTGGGGATCGGGCGTATTTGTCGAGGATTCGGGTCGAGATCCCAGCATTCGCTGGGATGACGGTAGTTTCTTTATCATGTCGAACGTGCGTGATTAGAAGCATGAAGTGTAAGCCAAGTTCAAAACTGAGCATAATTCCAATATTTCTTTGAATCTTCTCCGATAGTCCAAAGAGTCCCTGTGTTGGGTCTTGAGATCAGTCAGGGCCCGCTTATGGATTTAGGATTTCCAGATAGAGCGAGCGCTTGTTTGAGCGCAGCGAGTTGCGGGAGCGCTGGAAATTTTAAATCCATGGGAC
>JAQWGK010000045.1 GCA_029238255.1 Porticoccaceae bacterium
ACTCTTAAATCCAACAACCGCCTGACGCTTGGGGTTGGCCTGACGCAGGTGATAATTAACCACCGTGCCATCTTCGGCAGTCTCCAACTTATGGCAGAGCAATGTTGGGTAACCCAACTGCTTCATCAGCGGGCTGGCAAACTCATAAAAAGTATCTGACAGAATCACCACCTGAAAACGTTCGCGCAACCAATCGATAAAATCTTTGGCGCCAGGCAGTGGTTCGAGGGTAGAAATCACCTCTTGAATTTCATTTAAACCCAAGCCGTTCTCACGCAGTATCTCCAGACGGTATTTCATCAGTACATCGTAGTCCGGCTCATCACGGGTGGTTTTCTTTAACGCTTCAATGCCAGTCTTCTCAGCAAAAGCGATCCATATTTCAGGTACCAACACACCCTCTAAATCTAAACATGCAATTTCCACAACTATTACTCCCCAGTAAATTTGACCCGCACTTTACGTGGTTACAAAGAGCGGTGCAATTAGCATCTGCTAAAACAAAAAGTTATAAGCCTATAGCTGCTTATTATTTTTACACTGGGTGGGCTTTTGTTATAGTGCCGCCCTTTTCAACCGGTCGGAAATTTTATTAATGGGCAGCATAACCAACATCGTAGATATTGATAGTGAACTGGCAGTACAGACACCGCAGGAAATCCTTCAATACGCACTAGATAACCATGACAATATCGCCATTTCATTCAGCGGCGCTGAAGATGTGGTTCTGATTGATATGGCTTACAAGATTCGTAAAGACCTGCAGGTCTTCTCACTGGATACAGGCCGTCTGCACGCCGAGACCTACCGCTTTATCGAGCAGGTACGCAAGCACTACAACATCAATATCGATGTGGTATACCCAGAGGCCAGCCGCGTAGAAAAGCTGGTTAAAGAGAAAGGCCTGTTCAGCTTCTACGATGGCGACCACAAAGAGTGCTGTGGCATTCGCAAAATTGCTCCGCTGCGCAAGCAGTTGCTAACCGTTGACGCATGGATAACCGGCCAGCGCCGTGACCAGAGCCCTGGCACCCGTGCTGCGGTACCGGTGATGCAGGACGACAAAGCATTCGCCCGCCCTGACGATAAGCTGACCAAGTTTAACCCTCTTGCCAACTGGACATCCAAGCAAGTATGGGACTACATTCGCGCCAACGACGTGCCCTACAATGAATTGCACGATAAAGGCTTTATCAGCATTGGCTGTGAACCCTGCACCAGACCTACTGGCCCCGGCCAGCACGAACGTGAAGGTCGCTGGTGGTGGGAAGAAGCCACACTGAAAGAATGTGGTCTCCACGCTGTAAACATACAGAAGTAAGCCCTATGACAGTATCAACAAAGATAACAATGGTTAAAAAGATCTTCGCCGATGGCTCACCGTGCAAAAAGTGCGGTGAAGTCGAAGAGAAGATGCGTGATGCCGGACAGCTGGAACAGCTCGACAAGATTGTTATTGCCTATGAAGCCGATCCGGAATCAGAAGGTATGCAGCTTGCAGCTCAACACAGTGTGGATCGCGCGCCGTTCTTTATTGTTGAGCGCGAGGGTCAGAATGCAGAGATCTACACGGTTTACTTTAAGTTTGTAAAAGAAGTGCTAAATGCCAAGACCAGTGAAGATGAAGAGCTGAAAGAAATTATGAATGATGTAGATTTGGATTTCTTGTAGGTTTTTTTTCTGCTGCTACATTTCAGCATCACTACCGTTATACCAACGTAGAAACGTCACCCCAGCGAAGGCTGAGGCCTTTATCTAGTGTTGCCGATTCCTGTTCCGAGCACCCCAATACCGTTATTCCAGAGAAAGATGGAATCACCAACAGATACCAGCCTTCGCTGGTATGACGGTGGTAGAATGACGCATTAGCAAACCGGTAACTTTATCGGTGCAAAAAACTTTTCCTGAGCCTCTTTATTCGGCAGTGCCATTGCCTCATCGACCACAGCGCGGGTTAGGTGCGGCGCAAAGGCATGGATAAAGTCATACATATAGCCACGCAGATAAGTCCCCTTGCGGAAACCAATACTGGTCACACTAGACTCAAATAGATGCCCTGCTTCGATGGCGACCAGATCATGGTCAAGCACCGGATCATAGGCCATATGCGCAACAATCCCTATGCCCAGCCCCAATCTCACATAGGTTTTAATCACATCCGCATCAGTGGCAGTAAAGACCACTTTGGGGGTCAGCCCCTTTTCACTAAAGGCATCATCCAGTCGCGAGCGACCGGTAAAACCAAACACATAGGTCACAATCGGGTGTTCGGCAACATCTTCAATACGAACCTCGGCCAGCTTGGCCAGTGGATGGTCCTTGGGAACCAGAATACAGCGATTCCAACGATAACAGGGCATCATCAGCAGATCGCTAAACAGCTCCATCGCCTCAGTGGCAATAGCAAAATCCACAGTACCATCAGCCGCTTTCTCTGAAATCTGTACCGGTGTGCCCTGATGCATATGCAGCGACACCTCCGGATACTTGGAGATAAACCCTTCGATAACCGTCGGCAGTGCATAGCGCGCCTGAGTATGGGTGGTGGCAATGGAAAGACTGCCTTTATTGGGATTGTTATGCTGCTGGGTGAGCTGCTTGATACTCTCAACCTGACGCAGGATATCGCCTGCAATCTTAAGAATTTCTTCACCAGTGGGGGTTACTCGGGTCAGGTGCTTGCCGCTGCGAGAGAATATCTCGACACCGAGCTCGTCTTCGAGGAGACGTATCTGTTTACTAATACCTGGTTGTGATGTGTAAAGACTCTGAGCAGTGGCAGAAACATTGAGATCGTGATGTGCCACTTCCCAGATATAACGCAGTTGTTGCAACTTCATTGTTGTTCCTCAGAGAAAATAATTTAAGACTCAACGGCCAATAGAGCTTTAATCGTTCAACTTCAAAGTTTAAAACATACGCCTATCTATACGATAAAGCTATAAAAATATGCAAAACTATTACTTCTTAGAATACCCTGCCCTTGCTAAAGTGGCCTGAAATAAAAAAAGTGACAGCATAATAATGATAATCGATATTTTACTTTATATAGCTGCCGGTGCCGGCGTTGGTCTGGCGATTGGATTAACCGGCGTTGGCGGTGGGTCTCTGATGACGCCATTGCTGATTCTTTTTGGCTTTCCCTACAATGTGGCCATTGGTACTGACCTGCTCTACGCGTCGATCACCAAAGCGGGCGGTGTAGTTAGTCATCACAAGCAAAAGAGTATTGAGTGGCGAACCGTAAAGATGCTCGCTCTTGGCAGTGTTCCTGCGTCCGTGCTGACCGCTTTAGTTCTCAGTCAGGTGTTTACCGATTCCTCTGATTACGAGGCGATTTTAACCCGCAGTTTGGGGGTTATGTTGGTGCTCACAGCGTCAGTTATTTTACTTAATGGTCGCTTAAAACGAACAGTGCCGGCTAAGGAACCGAAACCTGATTCCGCTGCAAATGACTCTATTATTTTTCTGGTGGGTATTTTTCTGGGTATTTTTGTGACTCTATCTTCCGTGGGCGCGGGGGCTTTCTGCGCGGCTGTTTTAATGGTGCTCTACCCACATATGCCGGCGCTACGAATTGTAGGCACTGATATAGCTCATGCTGTTCCCCTAACCTTGGTGGCTGGGTTGGGGCATTTATTCTGGCTGGGTAATGTGGATTTTATGTTGTTGGCCTGTCTGTTGGTGGGTTCTCTGCCGGCGATTCATTTGGGTACGCGGTTGGCGCGTAATATTCCCGGGCGTATTTTGCAGACGGTGATTGCGACTATGTTGTTGGGAATGGGGATTAAGTTTGCGGCGTTTTGATTGGTTGGGGGCGGAATAGGCTCTGGGTATCGCCTTGAGATCGGTCCCAAACAAAAAGTAGCAATGCCTGGTCTTGCTCCCGTGTTGAAGGTATGGAGGCAGTAGTTGCTATTCATACCGTACAACTAAACTAGATAAAATCCCCACCAAATCGAAACAAAAAGAACACAAACATTCCAAAATAAAACAGATAGTAAAGAATTGAGTGACGGGCCTTTTTACGGTTATCGTCAATCACCCCAATAGCCTGGGCCTCGAGATTGCGCTGCTCAATCTCAATATGTAAGAAGTGCAGGTTCTCGCCCCTAGGCTCATAAGCATAAAGTTTAAGAATCTCACTATCATCCAACTGAGAATATTTTCTGGAGCGCAATACCGCCATAGAGAAAACCGCTACTTTTTCTTCTCGTTGGCAACACCGTGGGGGACATGCCCCGTGGCGACATGTTCGCTAGCCGAGGTGCAGTGCACCTGCTGATCATCGAAGAACACATCTGCACCAAAGGACTTTAAGAAATCCCCCTTACTCAAACCGCCAAGAAACAGGCTTTCATCAATACGAATATCCCACTCCCGCAAGGTTCGCACCACCCGCTCGTGGGCAGGAGCGGCACGGGCAGTTACCAGTGCGGTGCGGATTGGGCACTCATCCGCGGGAAACTCTGCCTGAAGGCTGTGCAGGGTTTGCAGAAAGTTTTTAAAGGGGCCCGGATCCATCGGCGTATGGGCCGAGGCTTTTTCATTCTCAGTAAACGCATCCAAGCCGCGTTCCTTAAAAATCCGCTCAGAGGCATCGGAAAACAGCACGGCATCACCATCGAAGGCAAACCGCAGCTCCTCATCTGATGCACCGCTAGAACCGCTCTGAGACGGCAGCAACGTCGCTGCAGCCATACCGCTTTCCAGTGCGCTGCGCACATCATCAGCATGGGTGGAAAGAAACAGATGGCAGGCAAAGGCCGATACATATCTGTAGGGAGATTGCCCGCCAGAAAAAGCCGCTCGGGTAATATTTAAACCATGGTGGGCTATTGAGTTAAATACCCTCAAGCCGGTATCTGCCGAATTACGGGACAGAAGAATAACTTCAACTCGGGGTTCGCCGCCGAGCTTCTCATTGATCCGCAACAGCTTGGTTACCAGGGGAAAAGCCTCTCCGGGGGCGAGAATATCGTCCTCATGCTCGCGTTGATAAGCGGCATAGGCAGTGACACCCTCAGCTTCATAAATATCATGACTCTCACGCATATCAAATAATGCTGTCGATGAAATCGCTATTACCAGCTTTGGACCCTTAGCCTCTTTCATAATCTAACTACCGGATTAACCGGCACTCCCGTCAACTTTACGGACTGCTTGTTCAGCTTCATCTGAAAAGTACTCGCGGGTAAGGCGAAACACCACCGGTGCGAGCAGAACCAGAGCAATCAAATTGGGAATCGCCATCATGCCATTTAGCGCATCAGACATTTTCCAAACCAGCTCAAGGCTCATCTGAGTACCGAGAAATATACCGATAACCCAGAGCACTCTAAAGGGAATAATCACCTTGGGACCAAGTAAAAACTCAGCACAGCGCTCACCGTAGTAACTCCAGCCGAGCATGGTAGTAAAAGCAAACAGGACAATACAGAGTGAGAGAATAACGTCACCGTAGGGCAACTCCGCTTTAAACGCCGACAACGTCATCGCAGCACCCTGGGGTTCGCCGCTCCAGACACCGGTGACAACCAGCACCAAGCCCGTCATAGTGCAGATAATCAAAGTATCGATAAAGGTGCCGAGCATGGCAATAGTGCCCTGCCGAACCGGGCTATTAGTTTCAGCGGCAGCATGAGCGATGGGTGCGGAGCCAAGACCGGATTCATTGGAGAAAATACCTCGAGCAACACCCATACGCAGTGCCAGCATAATCGTAGCACCGGCGAAACCACCGGTAGCTGCGGCACCGTTAAAGGCACTGTCGACAATAAAAACAATCGCGGCCGGTAGTTCGCTGGCATTGAGCAGCAAAATAGACAGCGTCGCAAGGAAATAGGTAATCGCCATAAAGGGAACCAGCTTACCGGCCACTTCTGCGATAAGCTTAATGCCGCCGAGCAATACAATAGCGACTAAAACCGCCATCAAAATACCGCTGTATAGAGTCGGCACATGGAAGTTGGTTTCCAGCACCTGAGAGACGGCATTGGATTGCACGGTGTTGGCCAGACCAAAACCCGCCAGTGAACCGAAGATAGCAAAGGCAACACCCAACCATCGCCATTTTTTGCCAAGGCCGTTTTTTATATAGTACATGGGACCGCCGACTTTCTTACCCAGCTCATCGGTCTCGCGATAGTTAACCGCCAACACCGCTTCCGAATATTTAGTCGCCAGACCAACCAGAGCCGTACACCATATCCAGAACAGAGCGCCGGGGCCACCAATACCAATAGCGGTAGCCACACCGGCAATATTACCGGTACCGACTGTCGATGAGAGTGCGGTCATCAGGGCATTAAAGGGGCTGATCTCACCTTCACCATCGCCCTTGCGACCCTTAAATAGCTGACGGAATGCAAAGGGAATATGGGTAATGCTCATACCCTTGAGGCCGATCGTGAGATAGATGCCAGTGCCGAGCAGCAATATAAGCATCACAGGGCCCCAGACGGCGCCATTAATGGTGTCGATTACCTGTTCAAACATAATTAACCCTTTTTATTATTTTAATATCCCAAGTTTTGTTGCTGAGCAAATAAACCAAATAGACCGCCGGTATGGACAAACACAATATCGCGACTCTCATCATTGGCGTATTTACCCTTTTTAATATCTTCTACCAGACCAAAAAAAGCTTTGCCAGTGTACACCGGATCGAGCAGGATGCCCTCCAATGCCGCCAACTGTTTTATAAACTCAAACACCTCCGGACCCGCCTGCCCATAACCCGGACCTATATAGTCATCGCAGGTAGCGGCTGCTTTGAGACTACTAATATCTATCTCGGAGGGATATCGACGCTTCCAATCCTTGAGGTCAGCATTAATCTTGTGGACAAAATAGGCACTGTTATCGCAGACCGCGTAGGCTTTGACGGCTGTTTGAATGCCATGCATATAACAGCCGAGCATCAAACCCGCCTGAGTGCCTCCTGAGCCGGTGGCATGGACAATTGCCTGAGGGTTGAGGCTGTGCCGTGCAAAGTCAGCGGCAAGCTCCTCAGCGGCGCGAATATAGCCCCAGATTCCGGTGCCATTACTGCCACCGGTTGGTATCGAATAGGCCTTACTGCCCTGCTGCTGATAATGATCAGTCCAGTGTTTAAACAGACTATCGAGACGTTTAAATTCTGCGGGGCTGTAATGGTTGATGGTAGCACCGGCAAGATGGTCGAGAAGGAGATTGCCGACCGGTTGCGGCTCTGTATCCGAGCGCAGTAAGAGATGAACATTTAGCCCCAGCTGGGCACCGAGAAGAGCCACAGCACGGCAGTGATTGGACTGCACACCACCACTGGTGATTACTGTATCGCAACCATTGGCTAAAGCTTCAGCGAGAAGAAATTCAAGTTTGCGAATTTTATTGCCAGAGGTGGCAGCGCCGGTCAGGTCGTCGCGCTTAATCCAGATACGCGCGCCGTTCAACTCTTTTAACTGCGCAGAGAGACGTTCAAGGGGATAGAACGGCGTCGGCGTCTGAGCGAGATCTAACTTATCGGGATAGGCAATCATAAGCTTGATACTAGCAGAAGTGGCTGCCGAAGCAGCCACTTATCGACCAGATTAGATCGCTTTGATAGTGCCCTTAGGCAACACTGCATGAACTGCAGAGATCTGGAATTTCAGTTCGAGGTTATTGTTAACTTCAAGAACGACATAATCCCCTTCCAGCTTGGTGATTTTACCGAGAATACCACTGGTCATAGTGACTTCATCACCTTTGCTAAGGCTGCCGAGCAAATCATTGTGCTCTTTTTGACGCTTGCGCTGAGGGCGGATAATGAACAGGTACATAAAAATAAATAGACCACCGAACATAATCAGTGAACCCATCATTCCTGGATCACCGGCTGGAGCGGCTGACTGTGCATGTGCACTGGAGATAAAAAACATAAATAACCCTTAACGTTTTTGGTTGGTTAGTAAATTTAAAACTACATTAGAAAGCTTAAAGATTTTCCTTAATCCAATTCAGCACATCCTCATGATGGGTTTTGGTCTTAACCTTGCCCATCACATATTTGATCGTACCGTCTTTGCCGATAATAAAGGTTGAGCGAAGCACACCCATATATTCACGGCCCATAAATTTCTTCATATCCCAAGCGCCATACTGCTCAGTGATTTTATGATCTTCGTCGGACAGCAGAGTGAAGTTCAGTTCCTGCTTATCTTCAAATTTCACCAGTCGGTCTACGGAATCGGGACTCACCGCCATCACTACCGTATCCACAGCTTCAAATTCAGCTTTGCTGTCGCGTATACCACAGGCTTGAACGGTACAGCCCGGCGTCATGGCTTTCGGATAAAAATAGAGAACAATATTTTTCTTACCGCGATAATCTTTTAGGCTGACTTGCTCGCCGCGCTGATTCAGCAGTGAAAAATCACTGGCGGTTGTTCCTACCTCGGCAAATGCCATATAAGACTCCTTAAAAAGCTTAAAATAGACGCATAAATAATATGAACGGTACTGTAGCAAACTATTCAGTCTGGGCAACCCGTTTGCGGGCAGTTAAAAACAAAAAAACCGCTTATCCAGTCATAAATAAGCGGTTTTTCCAATACTGCATTTCAGACAGCTAATTTTTAGGGCAGCAAGTGCTGAACAGCATCGCGCTCTTCGGTCAGTTCCTGTTCGGTCGCTGACATTTTAGCGCGGGAGAAATCATTGATTTCCAGTCCCTGAACAATCTCCCAGTCACCGTCTTTACAGGTGCAAGGGAAAGAGTAGATCAGACCTTCGGCAATACCGTAACTGCCATCGCTGTAAACGCCCATGCTTACCCAATCACCTTCGGCAGTGCCAAGCGCCCAGCTGCGCATATGGGCAATAGCGGCATTGGCTGCAGAAGCGGCACTGGATGCGCCACGAGCTTTAATAATCGCTGCACCACGCTGCTGAACAACCGGAATAAAGTCATCTTCGTACCAGGACTGATCAACCATATCGATCGCCGGTGAACCGTTGACCTTAGTCTGATGGATATCTGGATACTGAGTCGCTGAGTGGTTACCCCAGATAGTCATATGAGTAACGTCGTTGATAGTAGTGCCAGTCTTATTGGCAATCTGAGTCAGTGCGCGATTGTGATCAAGACGCGTCATTGCCGTGAATTGACGCGGGTTGATATCTGGCGCATTGCGCTGAGCAATCAGCGAGTTGGTGTTAGCGGGGTTGCCAACAACCAGTACTTTGATATCTTTTGAAGCGTTGTCGTTAAGCGCCTTACCCTGGGCAGAGAAAATCGCCGCGTTGGCTTCTAGCAGATCTTTACGTTCCATACCTGGGCCACGGGGACGTGCACCAACTAGCAGTGCGTAATCTGAATCTTTAAAGGCAACGGCTGCATCATCAGTGCAGACCATTCCGGCCAGCAGTGGGAATGCACAGTCTTCCAATTCCATGGCAACGCCCTTAAGCGCTTCAAGAGCTGGAGTGATTTCAAGCATCTGCAAAATAACAGGCTGATTGGAACCCAGCATTTCGCCAGCGGCAATGCGGAATAATAAGGAATAGCTAATCTGGCCTGCGGCCCCTGTAACTGTTACGCGAACGGGTGAATTCAAGGTGTATCTCCGTAGAAGTTAATAACGTCATAGTTTAAGTCGGCGCTATTATAAGGCGACACAAATAAAATGCATCTCCAGAGCACTAATGAGGGGTATTTATCCCACCAATAGTGCTCTTTTGATTGATTTTGGACAGCTTTTAACTACGCGCAGAGCTTTTTATAGGTTTCCAGCATACGGCTGTAGAGCTGATCTTTAAAATCACTGGCGCCAGTATCCAGCTGCGCAACAATTTCTACCAGATGCTCATTATCTTCAACACCGCCCCACTGCTTTTGATAGCTACCATCCTGATAACCGTGATCCTGACGGAAGAAGTTAAGTACGTTTTTACCCACATAGCCGACATAGAGCTGTTCAAAATCCATATTTATGCCCTTCATCAGCTTGGCAAAGCGTTCTACCTCAAAACCCTTGCTGGCAAGCGTATGGTGGGTGAAGTCTTCGAGATCGAGTTTAAAGTCCGCGCTCTGTTGCGGGACTGAGAAGGCTTCAATCACATGGTCGGCAATCGCCTCTGGTGAATCACCCTTAAGCAGTAACAGGCTTAAACCAAAGTGCCAGATATCAACCAGTTCGAGTTCAATCTGGCCTATATCGGGATTCTGCTTCTTCCACCACTTCCAACCGTAATGATCGAGCAGCTCGGCACATTCCACCCAGATGGCGCGATACCATTCAAAGTTTTGCTGTTTCCAGTCCGCATGGACCTTGGTGTTCATATCGCTCTGCAGTTCGAGCATGGTGATCAATTGCTGTTTCATTGCTTTTCCCTATGGGTTTTTTATCTCTAATCGTTTCTTTAGTTGGCGCCACGGACAAAGTTATTGGTCTGCTTTTCAAGACCAATACTGGTACTGGGGCCATGACCAGTAATCACCACAGCTTCATCATCGAGGCTATAGATACGCTCACTGATCGACTTCTTAATCTCGTCAAAATCACCGCCCGGCAAATCCGTGCGGCCAATGCTGCCCTGAAACAGAGTATCTCCGGCAATCAGGGTTTTGTACTCATCAAACCAAAAACTCACTGAGCCCGGCGTGTGACCCGGGGTATGGATCGCGACACCACCACAGCAGTCCAGTGCCTGATCATCATTTATATAGTGGTCTGGTTCCGGCAGGCTAACTTTCGGCACCCCAAACATGGCGCACTGCTGCTCAACCATATCCCACAAAAACTGATCGCCCTTGTGAAGAAAGATTGGCGCACCGGTAGCCTTTTTAATTTCGCCGGCGGCGAGTATATGGTCGAGATGAGCATGAGTATGAATAATTGCCACCACCGAGAGATTCAGCTCCTTGAGCAGAGCCATAATCTTGTCCGCATCACCACCGGGATCCACAACCAGTGCTCGGCCACTAAGACGGTCGCCAATCACCGAACAGTTGCACTGCAACGGCCCCACCGGAAAGGTGCGAATAATAAAATTAGACTCAGGAGTATCAGTATTGGTCAGTTGTTCCATAGCGGTCTCTATCTGGGTATCTGAAATAGGCGATGAAAGTTTTCTGTAGTGGCCGCAGCCAACTGCTCAAGGCTAATACCTCGCAGGTCAGCCATGCACTGGGCAACTTCGCGAACATATTGGGGCTCATTCTGTTTACCCCTATGAGGCACCGGAGCCAGCCAGGGTGAATCGGTCTCCACCAGAATACGATCCAGTGGCACTTTAGTCGCCACATCTCTCAACTCATCGGCACTGGCAAAGGTCACAATACCTGAAAAGGAAATATAAAAGCCCAGCTCTAACGCCTGCTCGGCCATCTCCCAGCTCTCGGTAAAACAGTGCATAACACCAGCGGCATTGGGTGTGTATTGACGGAGTAAATCGATTGTTTCATCGCGGGCATCACGGGTGTGGATAATCACCGGCTTATCAATCTGCTGACTGGCTTTCAGGTGGTTGATAAAACTCGCCCGCTGCCAGTCGATAGTCTCACTGCTATAAAAATTGTCGAGGCCAGTTTCACCGATGGCAACCACACGCGGCTGTTGGGCAAGCGCTACCAGTTCTTCAACCGAGGGAACTTCCTGTTGCACTTTTTGCAGTGGATGAGCACCCACTGAAGAGTAAACATTATCGTGTTTGGCAGTCAGATCAATCAGGGATTTTGAGGTCGGCATATCCACCGCAACACTCAGAAAATGGGTAACGCCACGGGCTTTGGCAGCCTCTAAAACAGCAGTGATTCCACCCTCTCGATCAGTCATATCCAAATGATCGAGATGGCAGTGAGAGTCTACCAGCATAGGTTATTACATCTTTTATTATAAAATTGGGCTACATCGTCAGTGTAGGTTTATGAGAGTGTACCGTACCGGTCAAAGCCTGTTCAATATCAACTTTTAATTCCGCCTGTTCTTCACCCAATTGCACCCCTACCCCTTCCTTTTTAAAACTCCCCGAGCCCTTGTGGGTTACCCACACCACCTTGCCGGTCATAGGGATTGGTTCGGGGCGTAAATAGATACTTAAAAGGAAAAAAATATCATCACCAAGTTCATAACTCTTTTTCGTCGGAACAAATAAACCGCCGCCGTCGACAAAAGACATGTAGTGTTGATAGAGCAGATTTTCATCATTGATATCGACGGTTAAAATTCCGCCTTTGCCACCGTTAAACATAGTGATCACCTCTCCTTGTGTGCTTCTATGAGCTTAGCATATAAAACTCGCTACCTAGCGACGCGCAGCAAACACCATTAGCCAATCCATAAACAGCTCTTCCCAAAGCAATTGGGGATTGGGGTTATTGCCGCTAACAACCCAGTTGCGTGCCTGAAGTAATTTATCTGAAAAACTAAAAAGTGCAGGTATTGGCTGGTCGGCTAAGTCGGTGGTTGCCAGACGATGAACATAACTGCTGAACCAGTCGATAGATTCGGTGCTATCGAGTTTCTGCGCCTGCTGTGCCGCTTCCAGTGGTGAGATATCACCGGCTCTAACCTCAGCGATCAGCTGTTCAAAGTTCTGGCGCTGCTGGAGGTTATCGCTCTGTAAATAATCTAACGCCAACAGGGGTTTACCGGCAGCGAGAAAAAGTACTTTATCAACCGCCGATTGGTCACCAGTAACCTCATTCAGCCATTGACTGGCAACTGCAGTGTCCGGGATCGGCATGCTTATTTTTTGGCAGCGACTGCGAATAGTCGCAGACAGTTGACTGGGACGATGAGAAACCAGAATCAGTAGAGTTTTCGGCTGAGGTTCCTCAAGATTTTTAAGCAGTGCATTGGCGGCGTTGTTATTCATGGTTTCGGCGGGGGCAATAATGGCCACCTTCCAACCACCCTGCTGGGCAGTTTTACCCAGTGATTCACAGAGCGCGCGTACCGGATCAATCTTGATTGGCTTACCCGGCTCTTCCGGCTCCAAATAGGTAATATCCCCATGGCTACCGGCGGCCAAAAGCTGGCAGCCTTTGCAGGAGCCACAGGCGTACTTGGTCATTTCAGCGGTACAGAGCAGATGCTGAGCAAGAGCTTTAGCCAAACGCAGCTTGCCAATACCGCTGGGGCCTCTGATTAAAAGGGCGTGGGGCAAGCGCTCCTGCTCAATACTGGTATTAAGGGTTTCCCAGAGCGTTTCTTGCCAGGGTAAGGGAAGCACTAGGCGTTCTCCAAAAAGCTTGTTAGGGCACTCTCAATTTGTGTCTGAACCCCTGCAAGGGATTGAGAGGCATCGATAATAACGCAGCGTTCGGGGCTCTCCTCGGCAATCTGAAGATAGCGGTTGCGGACACGCTCGAAAAACTCAATCTGCTCCAGTTCAAAGCGATCCGGGGTGCTGCGCTCACCGGCGCGCTGCAGACCAATCTCCACCGGAATATCCAAAATCAATGTCAGGTCGGGACGCAGGCTGCCCTGCACCAATAGCTCAAGCTCAGAAATCAGGTCATCACGCATATGTCGACCCGCGCCCTGATAGGCGTAGGTGGCATCGGTAAAGCGATCACAGAGCACCCAGGCGCCCTCGCTGAGCATCGGCTCAATCACCTGATTAAGATGCTGGGCTCTGGCGGCAAACATTAGTAATAGCTCGGCAGTATTGCAGACCTTCTCTTCTCGGGGTGCTAATAATAGTTCACGAATCTGCTCAGCCAAGGGTGTACCGCCGGGCTCACGGGTAGTGGCAAAAGCCAATTTATTTTTTTCCATCCACGACTGGATAAACTGAATATTGGTGGTTTTACCCACCCCTTCAGTTCCTTCAATGGTAATAAATTTCCCGCGCATACTGTTGTCCTGCATTATGTTCCCCAATCCTGCTTTTTATTTTATCAATTAAGCCTTGTTAAAGGTCTAATCTGTAGTCTCTTTCGATGACTTTCTTGTCGGCGCCGACTGATAGTCTTTAGCGCGCTGGTTTATCTGATATTTACGCACCGCCTTTTGATGCTCCCCAAGGGTCTCGGAAAAGTAGTGACCACCATCACCGCGAGCGACAAAGTAGAGACTGGTGCCGGCCAGTGGATGCAGTGCGGCTTCAATGGCGGCAGCACTGGGCATAGCAATTGGTGTTGGCGGCAGCCCCTTAATCATATAAGTATTATAAGGGCTGAAGGTTTTTAAATGTGAGCGTTTAAGATCACCGCGGTAGGCAAGACCTAATCCATAGATAACCGTTGGATCAGTCTGCAGGCGCATGCCTTTATTTAAACGACGAACAAAAACTCCGGCTATCTCCGGACGCTCCTCCGCAAGACCGGTCTCTTTCTCGATAATGGAGGCCATAATCAACGCTTCATAGGCAGAGTTGTAAGGTATATCCGCCGAGCGATTTTGCCATGCACTATTTAATACCTGCTCCATTTTAAGGTGGGCACGGGCGAGAATATCAATAGCCTTATCTGAACTGATATAGCTGTAAGTATCGGGAAACAACCAACCCTCGGGATGGGATTTGCGGATACCCGCAGCAGTCATAATCTGCGCCTGACTCAGTTCACTGATATCGGCAAACTGCTCGACACTGGCAAGGTGCTGCAGCCACTGCTGATAGGACCAGCCCTCGGGAAAGGTTATTTGAAAGCTGATAACCTGACCGCGATTAAAGCGCTCTAACAGGCTCTTGGCGGTATCGTCGGAGTTGATCTGATAGAGACCCGCCTGAATCGCGGACTGGCCAGTCATGCGCCCATAGAGGCTTAGCAGTCGCGGATGACTAACAATATTGTTTTGGTAGAGTTGCCGATTGACACCATTGAGGCTCTCACCTGTTTGGATAGACCATTCCACTGTGTTCTTAGACAGAGTTACAGGTTGTTCAAGAAAGCGCTGAGCAGTACCCAACAGAACGGCAAGGCCGACCGCGGCCAGAAGCACAAGAACAATGGTGGTTCGCAACAGGCGTTTTAGGTTTTTTAACATGGGTAACAATCATAGAGATCAAACAGCGCCGATTGAAGTAGTTTTGTCTCCTGACCAATAGACCAGCATCCAAGATCTTTTATCTCGGTGACAGGTATAAGCCCACGAATAGAACTGCAGATAAAAATTTCCGAGGCAGAAGCCAGCTGTTCACGACTCACCCTAAACTCTGAGACCTCCAAACCAGACTGACTAAAAAGTTTTTCCATCAATAATGAACGCATAACACCGCGTACGCCGGCCTGATCCAACTGCGGAGTGATCCAGCCCAATTGAGGGGCTTTAATAAATATATTGGCGCAGGTGGTTTCCACCAGAATGGAATCCTGACTAAACATAATGCCATCGGCATACTGAGTGCCCTGAGGTTTTATCTCGGCCGCCGCTAACACCTGATCGAGACGATTAAGGTGCTTGATACCAGCCAGTATTGGATTCGAAGGGAGACTGTACTGACACTGAATAAGAGCGACACCCTCCTGTCTTGGCAGCAGGAGGTTTTCTGGTAGCGGCGAGAACTGGCAGATTATCTGTGGCGATAGAGGTTGCGGTGCAGCATAACCGCGACCACCAGGTCCTGCAGTAAGGGTTATTTTAATAATGCCCTTAGTTATTGATCGCTGGGCCAGCAGTTCGAGAAAGCGCTCCAGATTATCATTGAGAGATCTATCGTCTACTGGGAGTCCGAGTTTGGGCGCATCATTGACTAACCTTGCACGGTGATACTGCCATAGAGGAACAGCACTGGCACTCAACAGCATGGTTTCAAATAGACCATGACCGTAACTGGTTCCGCGATCGGCAACAGCTAATGTACTGCTTTCAACACCGTTGACGGTGGTCAGGCCTGCTGAGATATTATCGGGACGGTTTGTAGCGCTATTCATGGACTAACTCGTAATCGCTTAATAGGTAAATAAACAGGCGCCTATTAAACATAAATTCCAGCCATAAAAAAACCGCCCCAAGGAGCGGTTTTTTCAAAGCGAGCAATAAATATCAGCCGTTAGCGGTGATATAAGTGATCGCGTCTTGTACTGTAGCAATTTTCTCTGCTTCTTCATCGGGAATCTCAGCATCAAATTCCTCTTCCAAAGCCATGATCAGCTCAACTGTATCAAGTGAATCTGCACCCAGATCTTCAACAAAAGAGGAAGTAGTTTTAACATCTTCTTCCTTTACACCCAGTTGCTCTGCAACCATTTTGATGACGCGCTCTTCGATGTTACTCATCGTATATCTACTCCTGTTAACGGATATTTAATTAATTGTGCCGCCGAACAAAGTCTGCTCTAGCAGCGTTATTCTGTGTTTACGGGCGCGCATTTTACCCTAGAAATTACAAAATGCTAAACCCCAATTTAAAAAAGGATGTTTTCTTATTTAAATCAACAACTTAGGCCATGTACATGCCGCCATTTACATGGATTGTTTCACCAGTTATGTACCCTGCACCCTCTCCAGCGAGGAAACAAACCACTGAAGCGATCTCTTCAGGAGCACCTAATCGGGCCAGTGGAACCTGAGTTAGGAGAGCTTCTTTATTAGCCTCTGGCAAGTCTTTGGTCATATCAGTATTAATAAAACCAGGGGCAACTGTGTTGACGGTAATGTTTCGCGATCCCAACTCTTTTGCCAGAGCGCGAGCAAAACCACCGACGCCTGCTTTGGAAGCAGAATAATTACTCTGCCCCGCATTGCCCATGGCACCAACCACAGAACTGATATTGATAATTCTACCCCAGCGCGCTTTGGTCATTGGACGAACACAGGCTTTGGCAAGACGGAATACAGAGGTAAGGTTAGTCTCCATAACATCAATCCACTCTTCGTCTTTCATGCGCATCAGAATATTGTCTTTAGTGATGCCCGCATTGTTAACCAGAATAGTAGGAGCGCCGAACTGATCAGAGATAGCCTTGATAACCTCAGTGACCGAGTCGATGCTGGTGACATCCAGAACCATGCCAACACCAGCAATATTGTTATCTTTAAAGCGCTGAGTAATCGTAGCTGCACCGGCTTCGCTAGTAGCCGTACCCACAACAGTGGCACCAGCTTCACCGAGACCTGCGGCAATCGCCGCACCAATACCACGTGTTGCGCCGGTAACCAGAGCGACTTTATCATTGAGACTCATTTCATATTCCTATAATTATTAAAGTTATTATTTATACAAACTACACTGAAGTCAGAGCGTTTTCGAGACTGGCCACATCGTCGGTCGCCAGTGAAGTCAATCCGCGATCAATACGCTTGGAGAGACCATTGAGAACTCGGCCTGGACCACATTCAATCAATATTTCAGCACCGCGAGCAGAGAGACCGTTAACACAGTCAACCCAAAGCACTGGCTTGTAAATCTGCTCTAGCATCAAGGCTTTAATCGCTGCAGGGTCAGTTTCCGGCTGGGCATCAACATTGTGCAAGACCGGTATCTGTGGCGCAGAGAAAGTTGTTTTCTCGACAAGCTCAGCCAGATTATCTGCCGCTGGACGCATCAGTGAGGTATGGAAAGGTGCGCTAACCGGCAATTCCACCGCGCGCTTGGCACCGGCTTTCTTGCAGATATCAATCGCCCGAGCAACAGCTGCTGCATCACCGGCAATAACCACCTGACCCGGTGCATTAAAGTTAACCGCGGCAACAATCTCATCGCCGGCAGCTTCGGTACAGGCGTTGACAACAATGTCATCATCTATGCCCATAATTGCGGCCATAGCACCAACACCCACAGGCACTGCCTGCTGCATAAAGGCGCCACGAGCGCGAACAATCTCCACCGCATCGGTAAAGCTAACCACACCGGCACAGACCAGAGCCGACCATTCCCCAAGACTGTGTCCGGCCATCGCGGTTGGCTGTGGGCCACCCTGCTGTTGCCAGAGACGCCAGATAGCCACACTTGCAGTCAACAGAATAGGCTGTGTGCGTTCGGTGAGATTAATATCTTCCTGCTCGCCTTCCTGAATAAGTTTCCAGGCATCGTAGCCCAATACTTCCGAGGCCTCTTTAAAGGTCTCCTCTACCAATGGGTTGGCTGCAGCAAGATCCGCAAGCATGCCAATTTTTTGTGACCCCTGACCGGGGAAAACAAAAGCTAAATTATTCATAATTCCTCTAAATTTATCTGTTGATCCATTTTCTGCTTGTTTACAAGTATAGGTGACAAAACCTCGGGCAAATTATGTTCAGCCGCATCAATAGCAACATCGAGGGCGTGCACAAAGGCTGCCTTGGATGCTCCGCCATGACTTTTAACCACCACTGCATTTAAACCAAGAAAATAGGCGCCGTTATAGATCGCCGGATCAAGCTGGGCTTTTAATTTTTGCAGTGGTGTTTTGACTAACATCAGTGCCAACTTGGTCAGCCAGCTATTGCCGACCGCCTCGCGAAACATGGTGCTGACCATGGCGGTTAGACCTTCACTGGTTTTAAGCGCGACATTGCCGGTAAAGCCGTCACAAACCACCACATCGGTCCCACCTTCAAAAATGCCATTGCCTTCTATGTAGCCACGGTAATTAATCAGCGGTTCGGCTTCGAGGAGCGTCGCAGCCTCCTGAATATAGGCATGGCCCTTGTTATCTTCTTCGCCAACATTGAGCAGTCGCACCACCGGTGCAGCAATACCGTCGAGTTCCTGTGCCATGAGTGAGCCCAACAGGGCAAACTGATGGAGCTGTTTAGCGGAGCAATCGAGATTGGCACCCAGATCGAGCACATAGCTACGACCCGTGGATGTCGGAATCGCAGTACAGATCGCCGGGCGTGAGATACCGGGAAGTGATTTCACATAATAGAGCCCCAGGGCCATCATCGCGCCGGTATTACCAGCACTGACAAAAGCATCGGCCTCATTATTGGCTAGCGCCTGAAGCGCCAGACCCATAGAGGACTCGCGTTTATGACGGATAACGGTGGAGGGCTTATCGGTATCCGCTACACAGCAGTCACTGTGGCGAATTTCAATTCTGGATACCACGGCGGCATCGGGACAGTTCTTTAACTGGGTCGCCAACTCATCTCCGTCGCCAAACAACAATGCATTGACATTGCTGTGCTGACTTAGAGATTCAAGTAGCGCAGATACTATTACGCGAGGACCGTGGTCCCCGCCCATAGCATCAACGGCAATTCTGAGTGAATTTGCCAAAGACAGAGATTGTCAGTTATTCGGCGTCTAGCTCGACAACTTTGCGACCACGGTAGAAACCGTCCGCAGAAACATTGTGACGCAGGTGCTTTTCACCGCTTACTGAATCAACTGAAAGAGTTGGTGCAGTCAACGCATCGTGTGAACGACGCATTCCGCGCTTGGATCTTGTCTTGCGACTTTTCTGAACAGCCATAGATTACTCCTGAGCAATAATCTTGTGCAGTCGAAGTTACTTCTTCAACTGCTGTAAAATATTAAAGGGATTGTCAGCGACAACCTCGTCGTCTTCCTCTCTATTAATGCGCCCGTCCTCGGAAAGAAAGGTGTCCCCGGTACACATACCATCTTCATGGTAGTTCACCAGAGGCAGAGCTAATAAAATCTCATCTTCGAGCAACTCATTGAGACTGGCCATTTTATCGACCACAATCCACGGTTCTCGATCACTGGGTACATTGGCTAGCTGATCTTCGGACCAGATGACCTGTGCAGCAAAATCTGTGCTCAGAGCAACGGTGACCGGATCGAGACAGCGCTGGCATTCTGCCGACACTGAAACAGTCAATGTTCCACTTGCAACTTTGGCCCTTGATTCATCGATTCCGAACTTAACCAGAGCCGATAAAGGGGTCTCTATGGCGTTTACTGCTGCGACTAAACGCGGCAAATGCTTAACATGAAATTGACCTTCGAGGACAATTCCCTGGTTCGCAAGCTTACGCGGATCTATTAGAGTTGGCAGTGCCATAAATACAGGTGGTACCCAGTTAGGCGCGCATGATAGGGTCAAGACTTTGATCTGTCAAAGAAAATTGATCAAAATGCCCCGCTTTTGGGCACTAAATACTCCCCACTGGGGACCTTTAAATATAAACAAGCAACGGATCCATGAATAAACTTATTTTAGCCTCCTCATCTGCTTACCGAAAAGCATTACTCGAGCGGCTGCAACTGCCCTTTGAATGCTATTCGCCAGATATCGACGAGAGCCCTCTTGAAGCGGAGAATGGTCATCAGCAGGCTCAGCGTCTGGCATTAGAAAAAGCCCGCGCTGTGGCAGAGAAATTCCCCGAGGCCATTGTTATTGGGTCCGATCAAGTCGCCGAACTCAATAATTCAGATCAGCAAGCCACCATTCTCAGCAAACCGGGCGATCATGTTCAGGCAGTAAAACAGCTATCCGCTCAATCTGGCCAAAGGGTTTCCTTTCACTCAGGATTGGCGGTTATCTGCGATGGTCAAGAAAAGTCCCTGGTCGACAGTACAGAAGTTGAATTCCGAGAGCTGAGTGAAGAGCAGATAGAAAATTATCTGCGTATTGAAAAACCCTACGACTGCGCCGGCAGCTTTAAAGCCGAGTCACTGGGTATTAGCCTGTTTAAGGCAGTTAATAGCAACGACCCGAGCTCATTGATCGGCCTGCCATTAATTGCCCTCTGCGAACTATTAAGGGAGCTAGATGTAAAGGTCTAGGCTAATGTTAAAGAGCCGCTTTAATATCAGCAAAAAGGTCCACACAGGCCAGTGGATTAAATGCCCGCAAACGATCTATATGATGGGCACCGTAACTCACCGCTATTCTCGGCATAGCCGCATTTTCAGCCATCTGCATATCAAACTCAGTGTCGCCAACCATAATCGCCTGCTGAGCCGAGACACCAAACTCAGTTAACAGCTCTTCAAGCATTAAGGGATTGGGTTTCGAGAGGGTTTCATCCGCACAGCGAGAGCTGTGGAAAAAATCCTTCATATCCAGTGCCTTTAGAACCCGATCCAGACCAGCCCTACTCTTACCCGTAGCCACCGCCAACTGATAACCCTCAGCGCGCAATTCTTCGAGAGTATCCATAACACCAGGAAAGAAATCACAGGGGCGCTGATCTTCCGCACGGTAGTGTTTTGAATAACTGGCCTGCAACAGACTCGCCTCATAATGGGAAGAGCTGGGAAATAGACGCAGGGTCGCCTCGTGTAAACCGAGACCGACAATCTCGGCAACATCCGCATACTCAGGAACCGGCTGGGAATACTCCCGGGCGGCCATCTGCATGCATTTGGCAATTCGTGCCACCGAGTCAGAGATAGTGCCATCCCAATCAAAGATTAAGAGACTCGGTTGGTCTTGAGTAATAGTTATAGCCGTCACAGTTTCTTTAACACCTTATTTAAATCATCGGGCAGCGGCGCTTCAACCTCAACCCAGTCACCAGAGAGTGGATGCTTAAAGCGCAGACTGGCAGCATGCAAAAACAACCTTCTTAAACCCGCCTCTTTAAGACTCTCATTAAAATGTTCATCACCATACTTGCTGTCACCGGCAAGGGGTTGGCCGGCAAACTGACAGTGCACCCTAATTTGATGGGTACGGCCTGTCTCCAATTTAATATCCAACAGCGTCGCAGCGGGAAATTGCTGTTTGATCTTAAAGTGAGTGACCGATGCCTTGCCCGCCGCATCGACACGCACAACCCGCTCACCAGACTCCACCGTGTTTTTAAGCAGCGGTGCATTAATGGTGTTCTTGCCCTTCGGCCAGCGGCCTTTGGCAAGGGCTATATAGCGTTTATCAATACGGTTGTAACGCAGGGAGTTCTGCAGTTCCAGCAATACCGCACGCTTTTTGGCCAGTATCAGACAGCCAGAGGTATCGCGATCGAGGCGATGGACTAATTCAAGGTATCGGTACTGGGGATATTCAGCGCGCAGCGCCTCAATCACTCCGAGGGATAAACCACTACCACCGTGAACAGCTAGCCCGCTAGGCTTGTTGAGGATAAACAGCCCTTCATCCTCAAACAGAATGTTGTTGGCTATATAGTGCTTTAACTGGCGGCCCACAACGGGTGCGGCACCGCGCTCAGCCACTCGAATCGGCGGCAGACGAACTATATCACCCTCTTTTAAACGGCTTTCGGCCTTAACACGGCCCTTATTAACTCGCACCTCCCCTTTGCGCAGCAGTCGGTATATACGCGACTTGGGCACACCTTTAAGGGTTTTTATTAGAAAATTATCGAGACGCTGGCCAGCCTGCTCTGGGCCAATATCGATAAAGGATACTTTACTAAAGCTTGAAAGGGTCTCGGAAGGAGTTTGCGAGGATTTCTGCGATTCGCTCAAAATAGTCGGCTACTTGTGATGATTTCGGCGGGCATTGTACCTAGGGAGAAACAATCTTCCCAACTAATATTAACTGTATAGATTGTAGGCTATGGCAATTATTGCTATATTGCGCGCCAAGTTCCCTGCTGCCCAGCCAAAATTGAAGCTGCCCAGAGGTTTGAACTGACCGCAAAGAAGGCAATTGCCGAGCGGGTAAAGAATATAGGAGAGTCCGGCCAATAGGAGCCGACCCTCAAAGACAGCTGAGCGAGCTGCATAGAAAAGACAAGTTAAAACAGGTTTCAAAAGTTAGTCGCAACAGAGAAAGACGTACCCGTAGAGGCCTATCTCTCTCTTGGACAAAACGCTTTTAATAAACGAATAAGCCTTTATATATAGGCTGTATCGACAATAAAAGTACGTTCGATTAACCGAATACAAGACACTATTAAAGGATAGCAATCCCGCATCAACTGCGCTGTAAGCCAGTATCTGTCGGGCAAAGGAGTAACTGGCACGCCGCAAATATGCGCTGTGTCGCTTTTTACACTTTATCTATACCTGGTTCCTTGGTTCACCACACCTCTCTTTCCTTCTCTTCACTACTGCTCCCTCTCCACAATGAGTAAAGGTGAAATATGAAACGTATGTTAATAAATGCTTCGCACACTGAAGAAGTGCGCGTCGCGATGGTTGATGGTCAGAAACTTTATGACCTGGATATTGAAAACCGTACAAGAGAACAAAAGAAAGCCAATATATACAAAGGCAAAATCACAAGAGTAGAGCCCAGTTTAGAAGCGGCATTTGTCGACTATGGCGCAGATCGCCACGGCTTCCTCCCCCTTAAAGAAATTTCCCGCGAGTACTTCAAGAAAAAATCCTCCGATGGCGGCCGAGCCAAAATCCAAGATGCCATCAAAGAGGGACAGGAAGTACTGGTTCAGGTAGAGAAAGAAGAACGCGGCTCCAAAGGCGCTGCTCTGACAACCTTTATCAGCCTCGCAGGCCGCTATCTGGTATTAATGCCTAACAACCCAAGAGCCGGCGGCATCTCCCGTCGTATTGAAGGTGATGAGCGTGCAGAACTCCGCGAAGCCATGCGTGGCCTGAATATCCCCGAAGGTATGGGCGCGATTGTCCGCACCGCCGGTATTGGCCGTGCAACCGAAGAACTACAGTGGGATCTGGACTATCTACTACAGCTTTGGAACACCATCAACGATGAAGCCGCTGAAGCCAAAGCCCCGCACTTCCTGTTCCAGGAAAGCAACGTTATTGTTCGAGCCATTCGCGACTACCTGCGTCAGGATGTTGGCGAAGTTATAGTCGACAGCGAAGAAGCCTTTAATCTGGCCGCAGCCTTTATTGGCACCGTAATGCCCGACTTCAGCAATAAGGTAAAACTGTATAAAGACCAAATTCCGCTGTTCAATCGCTATCAGATTGAAAACCAGATCGAGACTGCATTCTGTCGCGAAGTTAGCCTGCCCTCCGGCGGCTCAATCGTAATCGATGTGACTGAAGCAATGGTCTCTGTGGATATCAACTCAGCTCGCGCAACCAAGGGCGGCGATATTGAAGAGACAGCGTTTAACACTAACAAAGAAGCTGCAGAAGAAATTGCCCGTCAATTGCGTCTGCGCGATGTGGGTGGACTGATCGTTATCGACTTTATCGATATGCTCAACAGCCGCCACCAGAAAGAAGTAGAAAACAAAACCCGCGATGCACTAAAGATTGACCGCGCCCGAGTTCAGGTAGGTCGTATCTCAAGATTTGGCCTGCTGGAAATGTCACGACAGCGCCTGCGCCCATCGCTGGAAGAAACCATGTCTAAGGTCTGCCCACGCTGTAAGGGTCAGGGCACTATTCGTGGCACCCGCTCTCTGGCACTGTCAATTTTACGACTGGTGGAAGAAGAAGCTCAGAAAGAGTTCAGCAAAGAGATACGCGCCATAGTGCCAGTCTCTGTAGCAACCTTCCTGCTCAATGAAAAGCGTTCAGAGATCTCAGATATTGAACAGCGCAACAAGATCAATGTGCTGATACTACCCAACACGCAGATGGAAACACCGCACTTTGAAGTGGTAAGAATTCGCACTCAGGACGAAGATAGCGAAACAGACTTTAGCTACAAGCTGGCTCACGAACTGAGCAACAGCGAGCAACCAGAACATGAACTGGAGAGCAGCAGCGCACCGTTGCCAATCTCTCAGCCCGCAGTAAAGACGCTGGTACCCAACACCCCTGCCCCGAAAATGCCGCCTAAAGAAGCGCCTTCGGCGAAAGCAGCCAAGGCAGCTAAAAAGCCCGGCCTGTTAAAAAGACTCTGGGACAGCCTGTTTGGTGGTGAAAAAACCGAAAGCAAAACTGATAATAAAAATCAGAAGCGATCCGGCTCCGGTAACGCCAACCGTCGTCGCGGCGGTCAGGACAGTCGCAACCGTCAGGGCAACCGTCGGCCGAACAATCGCAACCGCAATGACAATCAGCGCGATGGCGAACGCACAAACAACCGCCAAAAGAGCAACAAGCCTGCTGATAACCGTTCAAACAAGAACCGTAACGAACAGCAGAAAGCGGCTAACAGCACTAATGAGAAAACCACTGAAGCCAAGAACAGCCGTCAGGCCCCTAAACAGCGCCCGGAAGCCAGTGATGGTGATCAGCTAAAGAAACGCCCCAATGACAAACGTCGTGGCCCACGTCGTCGCCGTCAGAGACAGGATGTTCCAAGTGAAGTATTGGATAAAACTGCTCTGACTCCGGAAGCAACCACTGAAGGTTTGGTAGAGGCTGTGGCAGAAACAAAAGCCGCTGCTGTTGAGAGCCCTGCTAAAGATGCTCCCGTTAAAGATGCTTCTGCTACGGAGAGCCCAGCTACAGATAACAATACTGAGACAGCCGCAGAAAAGCCCAAGCGCAAGCGTGCACCACGCAAGCCAAGAGCAAAGAAAGAAGCGACTGAAACCACAACCGATTCAGCAGCGACAGAGATAACTGCAGAAACCAGTGGCGAATCAAAAGATGCAGCGCAGAGCGAAGATAAGCCTGCCCGCAAGTCTCGCCCACGCAGAAAGCCTGCCGCCAAAGCAGCGGAAGATACTGCTAAGGAAACCGCTGCCAAGGAGAGCCCTGTTAAAGAAAGCTCTACTAAAGAAAGCCCCGCTAAAGAAAAGGCAGAGTCAGCAGAACCAAAGCCGGCAAAGAAAAAAGCAGCACCAAAGGCAAAACCAGCAGCTAAGAAAGAAACGGCAAAGGCTGATGATTCTGCCCCCAGAGCCAGCAATGACCCTCGTAAAAAGCCCAAGCCCGTCAGTGATGTAGTGGTTAGCACCGAGCGTCGTTCAAGCGAAAAACCAAAGCCTCAGGATACCTCGGCAGCACCACCAGTAGCCGCCGCAAAACCCAAGGTTGCACGAGCTTCAAATGACCCAAGAAAGAAGCGCAATGCAGAAAAATCTGACGCTAACCCATCAGCTGAAGGTAGTTAAGCGAAAGAAATTAGCCCAAACAGTAATTGGGGCTTGTTCTAGCAAAAAGGCGCTGTATAATCGCGCCTTCAACGGTGGGATGGCAGAGCGGTTGAATGCACCAGTCTTGAAAACTGGCATACGTTAATAGCGTATCTAGGGTTCGAATCCCTATCCCACCGCCACACAATATCGCTGAAACCCTTGCAAATGCTGGGGTTTTTTCGTTTCTGACGCAGACCAATTAGCTAGAGTTACAGTTAGGGTTACAGTCGTAATCAAAAAAGTACTCCTAATTACAGACCCCCCTCCCGAAAGAGCGTCTTTCTTATATCTATATGTCCGCCTCACAAAAATTAGCCCTAGTAGATTGATTCTTGGCACTACAGCCATATGTCAGTAGACTCCATAGGTCAGAGTAGGAACCTTATGGATCGGGAATGAAGACACTTTCAAATCTAGAGCTGCTAGAACTAACGGATGATTTCATTTGTGAGTATCATAACATGATGCTTTATCAGGACAGAGCATTCAGAGGTCTAGTGCAGTCCAGCAAGGACGATATATATTGGCAGAAGAAGACAGGCAAAATCTATGTTGGTGGGTTTGGTGAAATCATGGGGTGTGACGCCTTTAGGGATGCACCAAAGGAATCTCATGACTACTCAATCTACAAACCTCTAGAAGACCAAGATTTAGTTTATTGCGGAGACTGGACAGAGTTTTATTCAAGGGAGGAAAGAATCAATGCTCATACTGAATGGGCAGAATCACGATACAAATTATTAGAGCATCCGTTTCGCCAGCTAGTTCTTAATGAGCCTAAGGGACATCTAAAGCGTGCTCTAACACTCCTAAATCAAACAGGCAGTACCTCAACAA
>JAQWGK010000048.1 GCA_029238255.1 Porticoccaceae bacterium
TTGGTACCAGTGGCCGGACTCGAACCGGCACGCTTTTAAGGGCGGGGGATTTTGAATCCCCTATGTCTACCAATTCCATCACACTGGCATTTTAATCTGTACTTCTAATCTTAGGAGTAACCTGCAGGTTGCCAGCGCTTCGCACTGGTCCTATGGTCGTTCCCGGACGTCCTGTCCTCCACGACACTCGAGCATCCTGCTCATCGTCTACCAATTCGACCGCCATGGACGGCGGAAATGCAATGTTTGCAGGAGCAAAACATTGCCATCACGCTTACCTTCTCTTTCACAACCACCCGTATAAGGCAGAAGGGCGGCGATTATAGCAGTGATCAGAGGCGGGTCAACTGATGTTGTTGTGGTTTAGAAATTAAATGCCTTGCACCTAAATGGTTTGGCGTTTGGCTTTTATTTCTATACCCTTGCGGGCTGATACGAAATAACCCAAAAAAACTTCGATTTAGCCTATATTTATGCGCCGTGAACTTTTCCAATTTGAGCTTCCCGATGAGTTAATTGCTCGACAGCCCGCTGAACAGCGTCAGGGTAGTCGTCTGCTCTATCTCGATTCTGCTAATAATGACCTTCAGCATCAGCAATTTACTGATCTACTCTCCCATATTCAGCCCGGGGATTTAATGGTATTCAATAATACCAAGGTCATTCCGGCGCGCCTGTTTGGCCAGAAGGAGAGTGGCGGCAAGCTTGAGCTGTTGGTGGAGCGGGTGGTTGATAAGTACTCGGTACTGGCCCATGTGCGGGCGAGTAAGTCACCAAAAGCCGGTACTCAGTTGATCTTTGATAATGATTATCGTGCTGAGATGATCGGTAGGGTGGATGATCTTTTTGAGCTGAAATTCAGCGAGCCGGTTTTGGATGTACTGGACCAGATTGGTCATATGCCATTGCCACCTTATATAGATCGCAGTGATACGGATGAAGATAAGTCTCGCTATCAGACGGTCTATGCGCAACAGCTAGGGGCTGTAGCAGCGCCGACGGCGGGTCTTCACTTTGATGATCAGATGCTGGCCGCGATTAAAGACAAGGGTGCGCAGATTGCTTTTGTAACTTTGCATGTTGGGGCTGGTACTTTTCAGCCGGTGCGGGTGGATAATATTCTTGAGCACAAGATGCACTCTGAGTGGCTGCAGGTCAGCGATGAGGTCTGTCGTCAGGTGCGTGAGACTAAAGCTTCTGGTGGCCGGGTTGTTGCGGTTGGCACTACCAGTGTTCGCTGTCTTGAGACTGCCGCTCGCGAGGGTGAAATGGTTCCCTTTGAGGGCGATACGGATATTTTTATCTACCCCGGTTACCAGTTCAATGTGGTCGATGCGCTGTTGACCAACTTCCATCTTTCTGAGTCGACGCTGCTTATGTTGGTCAGTGCCTTTTCCGGTTATCAATCTATAATGCACGCCTATCAAGAGGCGGTCGCCGAGCGCTATCGTTTCTTTAGTTATGGTGATGCCATGTTTTTAATTAACAACCCCAATGCTGCCAAGGATATTCCTCAATGAGTGACCTGCCCAATAACAATAAGCCACGCGAATGCTTTATGACGTTTGCGGTCTCCGCTACCGACGGTAAGGCTCGTCGTGGTGAGTTGAGTTTTCCGCGGGGTACGGTGCAGACTCCTGCATTTATGCCGGTGGGTACCTATGGCACGGTTAAGGGAATGTTGCCGAAGGATATTATCGAAATCGGTGCTGAGATTATTCTTGGCAATACCTTTCATCTGATGCTGCGTCCTGGCACTGAGGTGGTTAAAGCCCATGGTGATCTCCATGATTTTGCTCAGTGGCAGGGGCCAATCCTCACTGATTCCGGTGGTTTTCAGGTCTTTAGTCTTGGCGATATGCGCAAGATTACTGAAGAGGGCGTGAAGTTCCAGTCGCCGATTGATGGCAGTCCGGTATTTATTGATCCTGAAAAGTCTATGGAAGTGCAGCGGGATCTGGGCAGTGATGTGGTGATGATCTTTGATGAATGCACACCCCATCCGGCCACTGAAAAACAGGCCAGTGATTCTATGCAGCTTTCGCTGCGTTGGGCGAAACGCAGCAAGGTGGCCCATGGCGATAGTCCCTCGGCACTGTTTGGTATTGTTCAGGGCGGTATGTATGAATCTCTGCGCGATGAATCTCTGCAGGGCTTGGTGGATATTGGTTTTGATGGCTATGCGATCGGTGGTCTTTCGGTGGGTGAGCCCAAGGAAGATATGATGCGCATTCTTGAGCATTTGGCGCACCAGATGCCGGAGGATCGGCCGCGCTATTTAATGGGTGTGGGCAAGCCGGAAGATCTGGTTGAGGGGGTGCGTCGCGGTATTGATATGTTTGACTGCGTGATGCCGACTCGCAATGCACGCAATGGCCATCTGTTTACCAGCAAAGGGGTTATTAAGATTCGCAATGCGCGACACCGTCATGACACCAATACTCTGGATGAGCAGTGCGATTGCTATACCTGTACTAACTTTAGTCGCGGCTATCTGCATCATTTGGAAAAGTGTGGCGAGATGCTCAGTGCCCAGTTAAATACGATTCACAATTTACGTTACTACCAAACCTTGATGGCGGATTTGCGTGAGGCGGTGGCCGAGGGTCGTTTGGATGCCTTTGCTGAGGAGTTTTATGCTCAGCAGGCGACTCCTAATCCGTAGCCTAACCCATAGCCTAATCCATAGACCTTATATAGGGTCCTAATAGGTAGTTTTTTCCTTGGGGTTTAAATCGGCAAATACGCCCCCAATTTGTATACTAATGCCGCTATAATGCGCCGCTGAAATTATTGGAATCTCTTGCTATGCCTAACAAGTTTCCCCTTTGGAAGAACCTGATGGTTCTTCTGGTTGTCACCTTTGGCTTTATCTATGCCTCGGCTAACCTTTTCCCACCAGACCCGGCTATTCAGTTGTCAGGGCAGAGTGGTGCTATGCAAATTGATGCAGCGGTTCTGCAAAAGGTTGAGCGTTCGCTGGATGAAGCGGGCATTGAATACTTTGCCGGTGAAACCGATGATGAGAGTTTGCTGATTCGACTTCGCGATATAGATCTACAGCTGCGTGCCAAAGAAGTGATTCAGGCGGAGATGGGCGGTGACTATATTGTTGCGCTCAATCTGGCGCCAACTACGCCCCAGTGGTTGAGCGATCTGGGTGGCAAACCCATGAAACTGGGTCTCGACCTCAGTGGCGGTGTTCACTTCCTGCTTGAAGTTGATCTTGATTCTGCCCTTGCTACACGTATTGAAAGTGATCTGGAAGATGTTAAAAAGGTTCTTCGTGAAGAGCGTATTCGCTATCGCAGCCTAACGATCAAAGATGGCCTGATTGTTGGTCAGTTCCGTGATGAGGAGCAGGTCGAGAAAGCCAAAGCCTTAATTCGCACCACCTATCGTGATCTTCAGCCGCTGTCTGAGCCGGGTCAAAGTCCACTGTTGTTGAAACTAAAACTCAGTGATATTGCCAGCGGCGAAATCGAAGATAATGCAATCAAACAAAACCTCACATCCCTACGCAATCGCGTTAACGAGTTGGGTGTATCTGAACCATTGGTCTCTCGTCAGGGTAAAAACCGCATTGTTGTGGAGCTGCCCGGTGTTCAGGATACCGCTGAAGCCAAGCGTATTATTGGTAAAACCGCTAATCTGGAATTTCGTTTAGCCGCTGTTGATCGAGTGGGTGAGGTATTTCCTTTCCGCAGTCCAACCGGGCAGGGTCCAGATGCGCGACTTGAAAACAAGGCTGTGATCACCGGTGAAAATGTGACCGATGCACGAGCCAGCTTCGATGAGAATGGTCGTCCACAGGTTAATATCACCCTCGACGCCAAAGGCGGTTGGCAGATGGGTTATGCCACCAGAGACAATATTGGTCGTCGTCTCGGTGTGCTGTTTATTGAGTACAAAACCAAGTTGGTTAAATCCTTCGATGAAAGCGGTGAGTTGGTTTTAACTCCCGTCCCCTTTGTTGAAAAGAATATTATTAGTCTGGCAACAGTTCAGGCGCAGTTGGGTAAGTCGTTCCGTATTACCGGTCTCGAGCAACGTGAGTCTTCTGAGCTTGCGTTACTGTTGCGCGCCGGTGCTCTGGCCGCGCCTATGTATATTGTTGAAGAGCGTACTATCGGGCCATCGCTGGGTGCCGATAATATTGAGTTGGGTGTTAAGTCGGTCACCATTGGTATGATTCTGGTACTGCTATTTATGTTGGTGATTTACCGCGCCTTTGGGGTGTTCGCCAATATAGCGCTGGCTATGAACCTAGTATTGCTGATTGCCTTTATGTCGCTGATGGGTGCAACTCTGACACTACCTGGTATTGCCGGTATCGTTTTGACGGTGGGTATGGCGGTGGATGCCAATGTACTTATCTTCTCGCGTATTCGCGAAGAGCTGGCCGCAGGGTCTTCGATTCAGGGGGCTATCAGTGCCGGTTATGACCGCGCCTTTGTCTCTATTCTCGATGCCAATGTGACAACTCTGATTGTGGCACTGATTCTGTTCCTGATTGGTTCCGGCCCAGTACAGGGCTTTGCGGTTACTCTGTCGATTGGTATTTTGACCTCGATGTTTACTGCCATCCTGCTGACCCGCTCACTGGTTAATCTAACCGTCGGCGGCCGCAAAATTGAAAAGCTTTGGATATAGGGAGAAGATAATGAGTGAATTAAAAGTTTATAACTTTATGGGCATCCGCAAAATGGCGGTGGTCTTCTCTGCGATTATGTTACTGGTATCCATCGCCTCTCTCTCTATTAATGGGCTGGTGCTAGGACTGGACTTTTCTGGTGGTACTCAGGTTGAAGTGGGTTACGAAAAGCCTGCCGATGTGGCTGCGCTGCGCCAACAGCTTGAGTCTGCAGGGTTTGAAGGCCCGGTGGTGGTTCACTATGGTTCTGAAACCGATGTGCTGATTCGCCTGCAGGGCAAGCCCGATCAGGGTCTGGCAGAAAAAGTTTTTGCGGTACTGCAGAGCAGTGGTGAGCAGGTAGATCTGCGCCGTGTTGACTTTGTCGGTCCACAGATCGGCGACGAATTGCGTGAAGATGGTGGTATGGGCATGTTGGCGGCACTGATGGTGGTGATGCTCTATGTGGCTGTGCGCTTCCAGTTTAAATTCTCTGTGGGTGCGGTATTGGCATTGGCTCACGATGTGATTATCACCCTTGGCGTTTTCTCTCTGGCTCGTCTGGAATTTGATCTGACGGTACTGGCAGCAGTGCTCGCGGTGGTCGGTTACTCCCTTAACGATACCATTGTGGTCTCTGACCGTATTCGTGAGAATTTCCGCAAGATTCGCAAGGCGACACCGGTTGAAGTGATCAATGAATCCCTGTCACAAACATTGTGGCGAACCATTAATACCTCTGTCACTACCATGCTGGTGTTATTGGCGCTGTTCTTTATTGGTGGCGAACTGATTCATAACTTTGCTATTGCCCTGATGATCGGTGTGGCTATTGGTACTTACTCTTCAATCTATGTTGCCGCTACGGTAATGCTGGCGATGAATGTTGATCGTGAAGATCTGCTTGAGCCAGTTGAAGGTGAGTTGGTCGACGATCTGCCTTAAAAAATCCTACTGTGGTGGGCGAGTGCAAAGATTACTGATACAACACTGATATCCCAGTGGAAAAGATCAGTTTCGCCTACCACTGGCTTAATTCTTTGGACAGCTATTAAGGAATATTCACTAGCTGTCCAATATTCTATTCGTACAAATACTTTTAAACGCCAATCAGGCTTGTGCCATCTCTGGCGAATAATTGCCCAGAATAAATAAAATTTCCCCACGCCTGCTAAAAGCCCCGCTCTAAATTATCAATTCGCAATTTCTGTTCACCGTCCAACTGATAGAATTTTGCTATTAATTAACAGCTAATCACAAATCTATACCCCAACGGAACTGGAGTTAAGGCTATGTCGGTTTTCTCACACCGCGAATTTGATAATCATCAGCAGGTCGCCTTTTTTAACGATAAAAAAACTGGATTAAAAGCCATTATTGCCGTGCATAACACCAACCTTGGCCCAGCCTTGGGTGGCTGTCGAATGTGGCCCTATGCAACCGATGATGAAGCGCTAACCGATGTGCTGCGGCTGTCCAAGGGGATGACTTACAAGTCCGCCCTGGCCAACCTGAAATTAGGCGGTGGCAAGGCGGTTATTATCGGTGATCCGCGCAGCCAAAAAAGCGATGAACTTTTCTATGCCATGGGTGATTTTATCGAAGGTTTGGGTGGTCGCTATATCACTGCGGAAGACTCCGGAACCTCGGTGCCTGATATTCTTAAAATGGGTCAACGCACCAGTTTTATCAGTGGTGTCGATAAAGCCTCTGAACATGGTGGCGATCCATCGCCGAGCACCGCTTACGGTGTGTTTGTCAGCCTTCGCGAGGCGGTAGGCTATAAGTTGGGTAGGACTAACCTAAAAGGGCTTAAAGTGGCTATTCAGGGGCTAGGCAATGTTGGCTATCGTCTGGCGGAGTATCTGCACAAAGCCGGAGCAGAATTGTTTGTCACTGATATTGTTCAGGCCAATGTCGATCGTGCTACTCGCGAATTAAATGCCACTGCAGTAACTGGAGATAAGATATTTGCATTGGATGTGGATGTCTTTGCCCCCTGTGCACTGGGCGCCGCAATAAATGATCAAACGATTAATCAGCTTAAAGCCTCGGTTGTGGTTGGTGCCGCTAATAATCAATTGGCGACGTCAGCTCATGGGCAGCGTCTTCATGATCGCGGTGTTCTCTATGCGCCTGATTATGTGGTCAATGCCGGTGGAATTATTGATGTCTATTATCAGCGCGCAATGCTCAGTGCTGAATATAGCGCGGAAAATTATGCCACCGATCTATCGACTAAAGTTGAGGGGATTGGTGCCACTCTAAAAGAAATATTTGCTCGCAGTGAAGCAGAAAATTCCCCCACCTTTGTGATTGCCGATCGTGTGGCTGAAGAGCGGTTTAACAGCGCCACTAACTTTTGGCAGCCGACTCGATTAAATGCCCTAGGGGCAGCTCAGTCTTATAGCAAATTGGTTTAAGGGAAAAGCTGCTCTTTACATGATCCAGACCCTCGACCTGAGTTAGCTTGTCGAGAAACGCTTGGTAGGCAAGCAGGTTGGGGGCGACCACACGAATTAGGTAATCAAAATCTCCGGTCATTAGATAACACTCCATCACCTCCGGCCAGTTAAGTATCTGATGGGCAAAGTGGTCGAGATCTTTTTTCATATGATGATGCATGGTGACCTGAACAAAAACAGTTACCGGCAATCCGGCTTTTAGCGGATCGATCAGTGTTACGCGCCGGCTTATATAGCCGAGCTTCTCAAGATTTTTTACACGTCTGGAGCAGGGCGAAGGTGATAGACAGACCTCATCAGCTAGTTCCAGATTCGAAATCCCTGCATCGGCTTGCAGAATATTGAGAATCTTCCAGTCAATACTATCTAATTTGTATTCGTTCATAGGGCTTCTATACTTTTTATATTAATTAATTTTACCGTTGACCAGCCTTGACAGCTGCGCTGGAAAACCTGATATGGGCGAGTATTAGCAAATACAATAGTCTGCCAAAGGTAATAGAGTATTTGGCGTTTTATCTGAGTATAGGAAACATTGCGCAATATATCGTTATTAAATCTAATATTTGCGCTACAACATATCTTAACAGACTGAACTGCTTTAGCACTTTGGCAGGATTCCCTAGCTCTCATCATGCTAATTTTAGGCCCTGAAATATAAGTTATAAATGGAATTGTAGGGGTGTCACATGGCAGTTAAAAATGCACAAAAAAATACCGTAAAACCTAGGCAAACAAACACCGCAGAGTTTGTTGATGGGTCCGCATTAACTATTCCAACGCTCAGTGTTTTAAAGGCGGACGGAAGCTTAACCAAAGGTGCAAAGGCGCCAAAACTCAGTGAAAAACTGGCGCAGAAAATCTACCGCGATATGGTTTATACCCGCACTCTCGACGAGCGCATGGTCGGTGCGCAGCGGCAGGGGCGTTTAAGCTTTTATCTAACCTGTACCGGCGAAGAAGCCTCGGTTGCAGGCACTATCGCAGCTTTTAAACAGGACGATATGGTAATGGGGCAGTACCGCGAACAGGTTGCCTTACGCTTTCGCGGATTCACTACAGAACAGTTTATGAATCAGCTGTTTAGCAACAGCAAAGATCTGGGTAAAGGCCGTCAGATGCCCGTTCATTACGGCTGTCGCGATCTACATTTTATGACTATCCGCTCACCATTGGGAACCCAGATACCTCAGGCCGCAGGCTACGCCTATGGACAGAAGCTGGCGGGCAATGATGCCTGTACGCTGTGCTATTTTGGCGATGGCGCGGCCTCGGAAGGGGACTTTCATGCCGGCCTCAATATGGCCGCAGTGCTAAAAAGCCCGGTGGTGTTTGTGGTACGCAATAATGGCTACGCCATATCCACACCCTCTTCGGAACAGTATGCCGGTGATGGTATTGCTCCGCGCGGCGTGGCTTACGGCATTAAAACTATCCGTGTCGATGGCAACGATATTCTTGCAGTTTATGCCGCAGCTGTTAAAGCGCGAAAAATTGCCGTAGAGCAGCAGCAACCAGTGTTGATTGAAACCATGAGCTATCGCCTTGGCGCTCATTCAACCTCCGATGACCCCAGTGGCTATCGCAGTCCGGAGGAAGAGGAAAAGTGGCGACAGAAAGACCCTGTTGGCCGCATGAAAAACTGGCTGATTAAACAGCAGTGGTGGGATGAAAGCCGTGATGAAGAGCTGCATAAGACCTATCACAGTGAGATTCTCGCCGAGCTTAAGCTGGCAGAGAAGCGTCCCAAACCGCCGCTCGAAGACCTGATTACCGATGTCTATAAAACGCCTCCGGCTCATCTTCTCGAACAATTTGAAAGCCTTGAGAAACATATAGCCAAGTATCCCAACAACTATCCAATGCACGGGGAGGGCTAGCGGATGAGCGATATGACTACGACAAAGATGAACTTGCTGCAGGCGGTCAATAGCGGACTGGATATAGCTATGGCGGAAAATGAAAAGGTTGTCTGTCTGGGTGAAGATATAGGCAAATTTGGCGGTGTATTCCGCGCCACTAGCAACCTGCAGGAAAAGTATGGCAAGCCGCGCTGCTTTAATACCCCGCTTACGGAACAGGGTATTGCCGGTTTTGCCATTGGTCTGGCGGCCCAGGGCTCAGTAGCGGTGGCAGAAATTCAGTTTGCTGACTATATTTTTCCGGCCTTTGATCAGATTGTTAACGAAGCGGCCAAATTCCGCTACCGCAGTGGTGATGAATTTAACTGTGGCGGCCTGACTATTCGCACACCCTACGGTGGCGGTATCGACGGTGCGCTCTACCACTCCCAATCTCCGGAAGCCTATTTCTGTCATACCCCGGGTCTCAAGGTGGTTATTCCAAGTAACCCCTATCAGGCCAAGGGGCTGTTATTAGCGGCCATCCGCGACCCGGACCCAGTGATCTTTTTTGAGCCCAAAGCCATCTATCGCGCTTCGGTAGGTGAGGTTCCAGAACAGGACTATGAATTAACGCTGGGTGTTGCCGAAGTAGTTCAGGAGGGCACTGATATTACTTTACTGGGCTGGGGCGCACAGATGATTCAGATTAATAAAGCCGCTGAGCTTGCTGCCGCTGATGGCATCTCCTGTGAAGTGATTGATCTCTGCACCTTACTGCCATGGGACCGAGACTGTGTCGCTAATTCCGTCAGTAAAACCGGTCGCCTGCTGATTAGCCATGAGGCACCACTAACCGGCGGCTTTGCCGGTGAAATCGCCGCGACTATTCAGGAGCGATGCTTTTTAAATCTGGAAGCGCCTATTACCAGAGTGACCGGATTGGATACGCCATTTCCGCTGATTCAGGAAAAACAGTACCTGCCGGATTATCTAAAAATTTACGAAGCAGTTAAGTCGAGTTTGGCCTTTTAGCGCGGCCGATAGAATTCAGGGAACGAGGAGAGAGGAAGCAGTTATGCCAAAAGATTTTATATTGCCGGATATTGGTGAAGGTATTGTCGAGTGCGAAGTGATCGAATGGAAGATCAAAGAGGGCGACAAAATCGAAGAAGATCAGATCGTTGTCGATGTCAGCACAGATAAAGCCATTGTTGAAATTCCCTCGATGTACAACGGTCGCATTACCCGCCTTCACTATGCGGAAGGTGATACCGCCAAAGTCCATGAGCCGCTGTTTGCCATCGAATTGGATGGCGAAGAGGCCGCAGTCACTGAAAGCATACCAGAGAACACAGCTATTCCTGCTCAGTCAGCGCCTACAGCCTCAGAAACTGAAGTCTCAAAAGCTGTGACCTCAGACAATACTGTGAACCAGAAGGTATTAAGTACCCCCGCAGTTCGCAAAATGGCCCGCGAACATCAATTAGATTTGGCAACCATAGTGGGGACAGGTAGGCAGGGCCGCGTATTAAAAGAAGACGTACTTGGGTTTTTGGCCAGTGCTGATCAATCTACGCCATCGTCCACAGCAGCAGAAATATCGCTTGTGGAGGAAGATCGCACGGAGACTATCAAGGCCGTGCGGAAAATAATGGCTGAGCGTATGAGTGAGGCGGTATCAACTATCCCCCACTTTACCTATGTTGATGAAGTTGATGTCACCGAATTGATGCGGTTGCGGCAGAATTTAAAAGACAGCTACGCCACCGATGATTTAAAAATAACCCTGATGCCGTTATTTATTAAAGCGCTGTCGTTGGCGATAAAAGAATTTCCAATTCTCAATAGCCGTACCAACGATGACTTTACTGAGTTGACCTACGTAGCCAGTCACAATATAGGTATGGCCGTCGATGGTAAAACCGGCTTGCTGGTGCCAAATATTAAAAATGTCCAACAGCTCGGTGTGTTGGATATAGCCCGAGAAGTGATGCGCCTAACTGCCGCAGCCCGGAGTGGGAAAATTGATCCTCAGGAGCTTTCCGGAGGCACCATCACCATCTCCAACATAGGTGCTCTGGGTGGAACAGCCGCTACGCCGATTATCAATAAGCCCGGTGTGGCGATTGTAGCGCTGGGCAAGATTCAAACGCTGCCCCGTTATGACGAACAGGGTAATGTTGAGCCGCGCAAGATAATGACCGTTAGCTGGTCAGGTGACCATCGGGTAATTGATGGCGGCACCATAGCTCGGTTTAACAACTTATGGACCCGCTATTTAGAGGTTCCTGCGACTATGCTTGCCACCATGAGCTAGTGTTTTAGGGTTTTTGCTCTGGGTCTTTAGGTCTTAGCTTTTAATAATGAGCTTTTAATAATGAGCTTTTAATGATGGGCTTATTAAAAACAAGAGGTAATAGACAGTTGAGTTTAAAAGAGAGCAAAAATCTACAGCACTTTTATATCAATGAAGAGCAATCCTTTTATCTGCTCAGTCAAAAAGATGCCCGCAAGTTAAAGAGCTGGTTAGAGCTCTGTGAGTCGCAGTTAAAGCGACTCGGTTACAGCAATATTGAGTTAATTGGCAACGGGGCCTACGGGTTTGTCTTTGCCGGTAGCGGTTCTAGTAACATTAGTACTGATGATGATTCTGAGGCACAGCAGTATGTGTTTAAATTCTCTCGTATAACACTGCCGCAGCATATTAAAGATCGCCTTGAAGAAGAGGCCTTTATGCTCAGTCAGGTTGCCCATCAGGGTATTCCTGAATATATCGCCTTTCAACATGTGCGCGGCCAATCCATATTGATGATGTCCCGTGCGCCAGGAGTTAACCTGCAGGAATACGCCCGTCAGGCGGGCAAGCTCGAGCCACGCCTAGTCCTAAAAATTGCCGCGCAGATGTCAGATATCCTCCTGCGGCTGCGCAATAATTCCGGGCGCTCAATGATAGTTCACGGCGATATAAAGCCATCAAATATAATGTTTGACCCGCAGTCTGAAACCGTCTCATTGATTGACTGGGGCGCAGCTGTGGTTGCTCAGGAGAATCATCTCGGTGATCGCATTGATAGTCTGGGTATCGATGCAATCAATATGGAATATCAAAAGAGCAATGCAAAACTCGGTGATATTTATTTTATCGGTGAAGAGCAGCTGCAGGGAGCCTGCTCGACTCCGCGCTTTGATGAACAGGGACTGGCCGGAACACTCTATGCCTTGGCCTCAGGGCAGGGCAGCCGCTTTGGTAAAAATGTTATCACCCCGGAGTCTCTGGGACTGCCGATAGAATTTGCCAGAACTCTCGCCGGTATGCTGGATGACGATGTCGATACCCGCTGCAGAGCCGGGGACTATTTTTTCGAAAATATGCGCTATATGAAGCATATTGTCAGCCGCTCAGAGCCCGTTAAAGAGGCTTGTGAGGAGTCGCTTATTCCTCTGCAGATTACCTCCAGCGAAGTAGCGGTTGAGACAGTGGTGTACAGCTCGCGGAAGGGTTTCCTCCGTCAGGAGATCGGCTCTGATATGTTTGAAGCCCAACCCCGCTATGCTAAACATCCCCTCGCAGGAAATATAGGAGCCTATGGCGAGTATAAAAACTATCTCAGTGGTATGGGTGATACGGAAAAGGCCTTTGTGATTGCGGTGACTCATCTCGGCCATTATCCCGTAGTCGGCGGGTTGGCAGTTCGATGGGATGATGGGGGTGTCTACATAGATTCCAGCCTCAATCTCTATGATGCTGAATATGCCCCGGCGCTAATTAATGGGATTAATAATGTGATATCACTGGGGCGTGCGATCAATAAAAAAGGTGTCTTTAAAAGCTGTATGTTTGATGCACGAAAAACCCTGCATATAGAACGTGAAAATGCACAGCAGGCGTTTTTAGCTGACTCGGATTTGCAGATTCCCTTTGAAATAGCAGAGGCTCCCGCTTCGCAAACTGGCTCTCCAGATAATGCTGATAGTAAAACCCGCCTGCACTCCTATTTTGAAGATGGCAGCGATCCCGACGAGATGTTGCAACTGCCAGAGTCAATTATGCAGATACTGGCAACCATGAATCAGATTCACCATACCGGCTGTATTATTTTTGAGGCAGTGGAAAAGGATTTGAAAATTCATAATTATCTAACCCTGCTAGATAATTCCAAAGAACAGGAATTTCGAAACTGTCTCAGAGAGATACTCGCTACTATAAATTTAATTGATGGTCTTGGGGTTTCTGGATTTATGAAATTGCCCTATAAAAATACCAAGTTTTTTAGCCCTCAGGACAAGCGATCTGATAGCTTTTGCAATCATTAAACACTCACCTGAGACTGTGTTTTGATTGGTCGCTAATACTAAATTCCCTCTAAGCCGCAGGTATTGTAGCGGCAGCAATAGCCAGCCCTCCAATAATTGCTTTATGCATTGCATTTTGAAAATAATTTCATATTTCCTCTTTTTCCTAAAAATACAAAAATTGCTAACCCTCTGAATTTAATGGAAAAATAATTTAATTTTAATTGGCATGTGAATTGCTGATACCAATATTGTTAGCTGTGGTTTTGTAAATGCAGTTTAGCGATTAATGGTTTTTTTAGTAGTTCCAAAGGACAGGAGAAAGTTAATGAGGAAGTATTTTGCGCAATCTGTAGTGAAAACTTTAGTCAAGCCATTCGCCACAGTGATTTCGGTAATACTTTTGCTGCTCGGGCAGCACAGTATGGCGGCTACCGTCGATGGTATTTTGACCTCAGCGGATGAATACCAGGCCAGTTATATTGTGCCGCTGTTTTTAGAAAAACCCAATTCTCAGGAGTACGATAAAAAAACCGGAGACCCAAAAGGCCACCATATGGATGCAGACCTGGATGGCTTTGAAGCAGTATTACGTCTGGGCTGGCAATCCCCAAATGCTACCGATAAGGGTGATCTATTTATGATGTTTATGCTGCCCACAGAGATTCAGGATCTGACCTATGGTGATGCTGATCATCGCTCAAAAGGTTGGCGAACGGCTGTCGATGGAAGTAATCAAGGACGCTACGATAAGGTTCAAGGCAGCGAGCATTTCTATTTCAGTATCAATGATAAAAAAGTAAAGATTAAATTCGATGATAACGGTAAAAATGACAAGCGTACCGGCCACAAGATTGATGGCAACAAAAATAACAACGTGGTTTCCGCCTCAACCAGCCTGACCTGGAATATGGAAAACTATCTGGAGAGCAACCCTGAATGGTTTACCAAAGACGCTAACTCTCCAGCCTGCGGAACCACTGCGGTACAAAATGGCGGTGCGGATTGGCAGTCTAAAGATGCCGACTGCTACAGCAACCCTATCGATGCTATCGACTGGGAGTATCAACATATTTATGAGATACAGCTGGCAGGGTCGCTATTTGATAGCGATGATTTAACTGAGATTACCCAAGCGGTCACAGACATTAATGTCCACGCATCAGATCCCAAGCGCGGTGGCCATCATGAGTTTGTCTTTGCTGAGTGTTTGACTGGAGATATAAGCTGCGATCCCTTGACTGCGGTGCCCATTCCTGCGGCGGCCTGGTTGTTCGGGTCTGGGATGTTGGGGCTTATAGGATTGCGCAGTCGCAAGCGAAGATCAGGAACTGCCTAGATGAAAAAGGGGAGGGGGGTAAAAGCCGAGCATTTATGCTCGGCTTTTTTTATATGAATTTTATCTTCTAACTCAGGTGTAGGCTGTTGTATTTCTAAGAGGCTTTGTCGTATCGAGAATAAGTTAATGGGGCTCTATTAAAAGCATAATAATTGGAAATATGGTGCTTTAGTAACTATCACTTATAGGGGGTATATCTTGCTCGATAGTTATACATAAATGTAGAGACATAAAATCAGTGGCACACTATGGGAATGACGAATAAAAAGCCTGCCGAGGCAATAGCTCCGGAGTTAAATGAAGGGGTTGGTAAGGTGACGGTTTTAGAGGCTTTACAAGAGCATCAGTCAGCATTAAAACGTTTTATTTCAAGATTTGTGCTACGCAGCAACGATATTGACGACGTAGTTCAAGAAACTTTCTTGAGAGCCTTTAATGCTGAGAAAGGCCGTGTTATCACTCACCCTAAATCCTTTCTCTTCAAAATTGCGCGCAATATTGCTATTACCGAACTGACGCGCAAGTCCACTCGAATGATGGACTTCCTTGAGGAAATTGATGAGTCAGATAGCGAATGGGGCTATGTGTCTGCAGAGGATGAAGTCTCGGCACAGGAGGTTATTGGTGTTCACTGTGAGGCAGTTGCGCAGTTGCCACCCCAGTGCCGGCGTATTTACCTGATGCGCAAAGTTCATGGTCTCAGCTACCGGGAAATTGCCCAGCGCTGCAGTATAACGATTAGCACCGTTGAGCAGCACCTTGCCAAGGGTACCCGGAGTTGTCGGCTCTATGTAGAATCACGACAGGCG
>JAQWGK010000077.1 GCA_029238255.1 Porticoccaceae bacterium
TGACCCTGTGATATCCCACCCATTACCTGATCACTGACATAGCTCCAGCGCTGAAGTGGCTGAGACTCAAAGTTTTCCATCATAAGCTGTTCCGCCATTGCCGCTGTGGATAGGCCAGTTATCGTCAGCCAACCATAGGCCATATATCGAAGAGCATACTGAAGGCTATATTTCATGATCTGGATTCTCGGCTAACGTTTGTATTGGGTGGGGCAGTACCCGCGACTGACCTCTGGTGAGCGCAGTTGCAGATGCTTGGTTTTACGGCTGGTAACACGCTGCCGCCAAAGGCGGAATGACCGCGGCTTTAACTCTCGCCGCATAAGGGATATGACCGCAGACTCATTGAGGTCAAAGCTGTTCTCAATAGCTTCAAATGGTGTGCGGTCTTCCCAGGCCATTTCGATGACGCGACAGACTTCACTGGCTTCTAACTGCATAACAATACCTACACTATTAACAATACATACGCAGTAATATCAGGATCAGATGAGTGGCCTATATGTTACATTTGGTGTCGTTTTCCGGTAGAGTCCGCTCTTCCTTAATTTTTAACTGAATCTTAGTTGCTGACAATGACCGAAACAGAAACCATTAATATCAATAAACAAAAACTCTTTAATCTGGCTGCCAATCTACTTGTTGCTTATCTTAATCAACCCGCTGAGGACGCCAAAAAGATTTTTAAGGAGCTAAAACAGGGAGCTGTTGTTAAGTCTGGCGAGCTAACCTCTGAAAAGACGGGTACCAAGATCGCAGTTAAACTCGAACTTGATCGCAAGGAGTTTCAAGGCCCTTTTAACTTCCCAAGTTTTGAGCACTCCATAAAAGCTTTGGTGCAGAAGTTCCAAACTGAGGCGCGTAAAGACAGTGAGTTGAAAGAGGTGCAGACCCTAACCAATGAGGGCACCGGTGGCCTGCTATTTAATCTGCCGGCCGGCATTCAAATTGATGATCAGATGAATGTACTGATGGCAGCAGTTGAGCCGATGGTGGATGCTGTTGTGGTAAAACTTATTTTTGTTGATCCTGCGCAGTTTGAAATACCTGAGTAGCACCGTTGAGTAGACGGTTGTAGGTGCTGCGAGCTATACCGAGACGATCGGCAATCTTGTTACCGGTAATTTCAGCAAAGGGTTCGATATAGGTTCGCTGAATCAACGCCCCTGGGTGCGGGGGATGATATTTTTTAGCTCATTAGCAGTAATCCTCATCATTGAAAACCTTATGACTGGAATCGTTTTTTAACGATAGACTCTTTACCCTGGAATATTGGCTAGGCAAACACCAAATCACCCTCCTCCAGATCAGCTTTAATCTCCGCACCCGAGGCAAACTTCCCAGACAGAATACTCTCGGCCAGTGGATTCTCAATTTGCTGCTGAATCACCCGTTTAAGCGGCCTGGCACCATAGACTGGGTCAAATCCGGCTTCGAGAAGCTTATCCAACACCGCATCGCTGAGGCTGAGTTTAAGGTCATGCTCGGCAAGCCTGCGTCCCAACAGTTCAAGTTGGATGGTGGCAATACCGCGCAACTGTTCTTTGGCGAGGGGATGGAATACCACTACTTCATCAACCCGATTGATAAACTCGGGGCGGAAGTGACTGCTAACGACATCCATCACTGACGATTTCATGACATCGTAGTTCTCTTCTCCTGCGAGCATCTGAATCACATCGGAGCCGAGGTTGGAGGTCATTACAATCACGGTATTTTTAAAGTCGACAGTGCGCCCCTGACCATCGGTCAGGCGCCCATCTTCGAGGACTTGCAGAAGGATATTAAAGACATCCTGATGGGCTTTTTCGACTTCATCGAGCAGCAGCACCGCGTAGGGTCTGCGGCGCACAGCTTCGGTGAGATAGCCGCCCTCTTCGTAGCCAACATAGCCGGGAGGCGCGCCAATTAATCTTGCCACCGAGTGTTTTTCCATAAACTCTGACATATCAATGCGCACCATGGCGTCTTCGCTATCGAACAAAAATTCGGCGAGGGATTTACAGAGTTCGGTTTTACCCACACCGGTGGGCCCGAGAAACAGGAATGAACCATTGGGGCGGTTGGGGTCGGCTAATCCTGCGCGGGAGCGGCGCACAGCATTGGAGACGGCGACTACGGCTTCACTTTGCCCCATCACTCGCTGATGCAGTGAATCTTCCATTCGCAGCAGCTTATCTCGCTCACCCTCAAGCATTTTCGAGACTGGTATGCCGGTCCATTTTGAAACCACTTCGGCGATCTCTTCTTCGGTGACTTTATTGCGCAGCAGTCGCATCTCTACCTGCTCTTCGTCATTGGCGGTGGATAATTGCTTTTCCAGTTCGGGGATGATGCTGTATTGAATTTGCGCCATCTTCTCGAGATTGCCTTCGCGATGGGCGGCTTCAAGATCAACTTTGGCCTGCTCGAGTTCGGCTTTAATATGGGTAGCCCCCTGCATAGAAGCTTTTTCCGCTTTCCATATCTCTTCGAGGTCGGCGTATTCTTTACCCAGAGTGGCTATATCATCTTCAATCTTTTCCAGTCGTTTGCGGGAGGCTTGATCCTTGTCTTTCTTAACCGCTTCGCGCTCGATCTTTAACTGAATCAAACGCCGTTCGAGACGATCCATCTCTTCTGGCTTGGAGTCAATTTCCATACGTATACGGCTGCCGGCCTCATCGATCAGATCAATGGCTTTGTCCGGTAACTGACGGTCGGTGATATAGCGCTGAGAGAGTTTGGCGGCGGCAACTATGGAGCTATCAGTAATCTCTACGCCGTGGTGAACTTCGTAGCGCTCTTTTAAACCACGCAATATGGCGACAGTGTCTTCTTCGCTGGGTTCGTCGACAAGAATTTTCTGGAAGCGACGTTCGAGGGCAGCATCTTTTTCAATATACTGGCGGTACTCATCAAGAGTGGTGGCTCCAACACAGTGGAGTTCGCCGCGCGCCAGTGCCGGTTTGAGCATATTACCTGCATCCATAGCGCCTTCGGCTTTACCGGCACCGACCATGGTATGAATTTCATCGATAAACAGAATGATTTGCCCTTCCTGTTTGGCGAGATCGTTAAGCACCGCTTTTAAACGCTCTTCAAAGTCACCGCGGAATTTGGCACCGGCTAATAAAGCACCCAGATCGAGGGTGAGTACGCGTTTATTTTTAAGTCCCTCTGGCACTTCTGCATTGACGATACGCTGGGCCAAACCTTCGACTATGGCGGTTTTACCGACGCCGGGTTCGCCTATCAATACTGGATTATTTTTGGTGCGGCGCTGCAATACTTGAATGGTGCGGCGAATTTCATCGTCGCGACCAATCACGGGGTCCAGTTTTCCGGACTCGGCTCGTTCGGTGAGATCGATGGTGTATTTATCCAGCGCTTCACGCTGGCTTTCGGCATCTGGATCATCGACGGTATCGCCACCGCGAACCGATTCAATAGCTTCTTTGGCTTTGGTTATATCACCAAACTTTTTCAGGGTTTTACCCAGGGCACCTCTATCCTCAAGGGCTGCAACAAGCACCATTTCGCTGGAGATATAATCGTCGCCCTTTTGCTGTGCAGCGCGATCAGCCATATTCATCAGCCGGCCCAGATCCTGAGAGAGGTTGGCCTCACCGCTTGGCGCGCTGATTTTTGCCAGCTTGTCGAGTTGGGTATTAAGCGCTGTCTGTAGACCGCTTACATCAAAACCTGCACGGTTGAGTATGGGTCGAATACTGCCACCCTGCTGATTGAGCAGGGCTAGTAATAGGTGAACGGGTTCTATGGCGGAGTGATCATTACCCACAGCTATCGACTGTGCGTCGGCCAGTGCACTCTGCAGTTGGTTGGTCAGTTTATCAATTCGCATGGTTCGCCTCTGAAACTATTTTCTAAATGGTGTGATTCTGAAATAAATACTGTTGCTTAATAGTTTATTTGGGGACGGAAAAAAGATTTTCAACAGCAGCTGGACTGGGATTGATTCAGATCATGGGGTACGGAGGATAACGCGGGCAGTTACTGCGCCCGCTGTTGAGAAATATTGAGCTCGAGGTTTTGTGTCTCTTGAGTCATTTCAATAACTTCACTGATCGCTTCCCAATCACCGGCTTGCGGGGTTGCAGTTCCGGAGGTAGAAAGTCTGGCTACAACGCGAACGTTACCTGCAGAAGAAAGGTCGCGGCCGGCCATCAGTGCATCATTATCACTGAGCTGGATGCTTGTGGGCAGCTGTCCGGCAGATAGTTTGCGCGCGGCTATAGGCATTGGAGAGCCATCGGCTGCGACTACTGCGATAAATACTATTTGGTCTGCAGCAAATTGAATACTGCTATCAATACTCAGGGCGACAGACAGGTTTGCAGCTGGTGCATCACCGATTAGTAGCTGAGCTTTTTGAATACCGCTCTGGAGTGCTTGCCAGTCACTGCTGGCGGGATTTAGTTGCTGAAGCGCACCCTGCCAGTAGCTGATCGCTAATTTATAGTCCCGGCTTTCAAAGGCCTGAATTCCTTTTAGACCGAGAACTGTCTGGTTTGATGAGTCCACGGCAAAGGCGTTATCCAGCGCGGTAATTACTGGCTGGGTAAATTTGTTGCCCTCAGCAAAAAACAGTGCCTGGGCATACTGACCGAGCAGGTAGCTCTCTCGGGGTTCAATTCTCAGGGACTCGGAAAAGTAGTCTGCGGCGGCGGACATATCGCCACGGGAAACAGCTTCCTGAGCGAGAATAGTCCAGTAATAAACATTGTTGGGACGCTGTTTAACACGCTCGGCAATCAGGGTTATTAACTCCTTATCCCAGGCCATTTGCTGACCGGCGTTGGTTGAGGCGTTAGCGGCCAGTTTTTGTGCAATCTTCTCGTCGGCGCTGGCACCTAATGACTGATACATCCACAGAGTGGCAAGGGGAATAATAATAACCAGAATCGGCAGCATCCACAGGCCCGGCTTGCTTTTCTTTTCGGCTTCGGTAATGGCGGTATTACTGAGTAGCAGCTGCTCGGCTTCGACGAGCATGGCAGCATACTGCTGCTGGCTGATTTCACCCTGTTCAAGTTGTTGATGATACTGATTTTGCTGGTCGCGGAATATATCGACATTGGCCTGCTGAGACTGGTTGGATGGGTCTTCGGCTCGGCGAAAAAAGAATGGGTAAGCGAGAAACCCACCGGCGACAATTAAGATTAATGTTATTCCCAACCACAAATTCATTAATTCGAGTCTCCATTGGTGTTTTTCAAAAGCTCTCGCAGGCGAAGCTGATCGTCGGCGCTAAGGGGTTCTACGGTTGGCTCATCAACTGACTCTGTGGATGAGTCGGCAACCGACTTGTTTGATGGGTCAGTGCTTTTCTGACGCTGGGAGATTCGATATAAAATGATTAATCCCAGAAGTAGTAGCGCTATTGGCGCGAGCCACAGAAACCAGGTGTTTTCCTTAACCTGTGGTCGGTAGAGTATAAAATCTGAGTAACGACTGGTGAGATAGGCTTTAATCTGTTTGTTGCTCATGCCCTCTTCCAGCAAGCGCTGTACCTGTCGACGCAGATCCACAGAGATAGGCGAGTTAGAGTCGGCGAGATTTTGATTCTGGCATTTCGGGCAGCGCAATTCTGCGATTAGCTGCTGGTAGCGCGGACGCAGCTGTTCATCAGAAAACTCGACTACATCGGCACTGGCGAACAGTTCGCAGGAAACCAAAAGCACGAGGCCTAGACCGAATTTACTCAATTTGCTGGGCAGGCTAATCATTGGCCTGTTCCACTAGCTGGTTATAGAGATCGCGAAACTCTTTATTCCAAATGCGTTCGTCGACTACACCCACTCGGCGATGACGAATAATTCCCTGAGCATCGACCAGATAGGTTTCCGGTGCGCCGTAGACACCCAGATCAATTCCAAGGGTTCCCTGAGGATCAAAAATAGTCATCTGGTAGGGATCACCGCGCTCCGCTAGCCACTGTTGTGCCAGCTGTCGGTTATCTTTGTAGTTGAGCCCAATAATCGCAACGCCCTGTTCTGCCAGACCGTTTAGGTAGGGATGTTCAATGCGGCAGGCAAAACACCAGGTCGCCCAGATATTGACCAGAACCACCTGTCCATTTTGGCTTTCACCACGGAAGTCTGCACTGCTGACCAGTCGCTCAGGGTCATTGAGCTCTTCCAGTGCAAAATTGGGAAAAGGCTGGCCGACCAGTGCCGATGGTAGTTCCTGAGGATCTTTGTCGAGACTGGAAAATAAAAATGCGCCCAACGCTATACAGAGTATCAGGGGGATAAAGAGTGCTAATCTGTTCATACGGTGACTGGTCCTTTGGTCGTAGCGTCCTTCTTAACCCGACGGCGACGGTAACGTTTATCCAAGACCGTCAGCAAACCACCCAGACTGAGCAATATACCGCCCAGCCAGATGCAGCGCACAAAGGGTTTTACATAGAGACGCACTGCCCAAGCATCGCCTTTTAAAGGTTCGCCCAGTGATACATAGATATCCCGGCTGAGACGGGCATCTATATCGGCTTCGGTCATCACCTGATTGCGGGCGCTGTAATTGCGTTTTTCAGGGTGCAAGATCGACACTAATTTTGCGTCTTTAAATACCGATATCTGACCACGACTGGCGGTGTAGTTTGGACCCTGCACTGCGTCGAGGCGATCAAATCTAAATTCATAACCAGAGACCATCTGCTTGTCGCCGGGCACCATGCGAACATCCTTCTGCACATCGTAGACACTGCTTAGACCCACGCCTATGGCGCAGACGGCAATGCCAACATGGGCGCACAACATGCCCCAGTAACTGGCCGAGAGTTTTTTAACATTGGTGATTTTAAAACCACCATGACTGAGCTTTTGCCACAGGTCTTCAGCACTCATAGTCACTACCCAGAAGCTAATACTGAGGGTAATCACCGCGGCAATAGAGTAGCTAGCCAGAGAAATTTCCTCGGCCAAAAACAGCGGCAGTATTAAGCCAGCCAGCAGACTAATCATTAAAGGCAGCACGCCTTTTTGGAGCAGTATTTGAGGATCGGTTTTCTTCCAGCGGGTAAACACTGCAAAGCCCATGGCCACCATTAAACCGAGAGTCAGGGGTACAAAGAAAAAGTTAAAGTACGGAGGACCAACCGAGATCTTGCCCATATTTAAAACATCGGCAATCAATGGGTAGAGGGTTCCGATCAGAATCATCGCGGTGGAGGTAACCAATAAAATATTATTGAACAGCAGATGCATTTCCCGCGACCAAGCACTGTAAGTTGCGGTCTCAGGCTGTTTATCCATAGCGTCTTTGCGCATCGCCGGGCCGCGCAAAGCAAATAGCAGCAGTGAACCGCCGACTACCAAACCCAAAAAGGCGAGAATAAATACGCCGCGCTCAGGATCACTGGCAAAGGCATGCACCGAGGTAAGTACACCGGAGCGTACCAAAAAGGTTCCGAGCAGACTTAGGGAGAAGGCCAGAATAGCCAGCAGCAATGTCCAACTGCGGAATACGCCGCGCTTTTCGGTGGCGGAAATACTGTGAACCAATGCGGTACCCACCAGCCAGGGCATAAAGGAGGCGTTTTCTACCGGGTCCCAGAACCACCAGCCTCCCCAACCCAATTCGTAGTAGGCCCACCAGCTTCCGAGGGTTATACCTATGGTTAAAAACACCCATGCAGTATTGATCCAGGGTCGCGACCAGCGCGCCCAGGCACTGTCAAACTGTCCGCCAATTAAGGCTGCAACCGCAAATGCGAAAGGAACAGCAAAACCCCCAAAGCCCATATAGAGCATCGGTGGATGGACGATCAGACCTATATCCTGCAACAGCGGGTTCAGGTCACCCCCCTCGACGGGAGAGAATGGCAGAATGCGTGCAAAGGGGTTGGATGTGAGCAGTAAAAACAGACCAAAACCAACGGCGATAGCCCCTAGTATTGATAGCACTCGTGCCGATAACACCAATGGCAGGTGACGACTGGAAATAGCTACTGCAGCGGTCCAGCCGGCCAGTATCAATGCCCAGAGCAGCAGCGATCCCTCATGGGCTCCCCAGACGGCACTAAACTTAAAATGATCGGGAAGCAGAGTGTTGGAGTTGTCAGCCACGTATTGCAGGGTGAAGTCATCTTGCAAAAAGGCGTTAGCCAAACAGGCAAAGGAAATAGCTAAGAGCACAAACTGTCCCAGTGCCAGCGAATGACCGAGGCGCATCCACGAGCGATATCCGGCAAAGGATCCCAACATTGGAACAATCGCCTGAATCACTGCGAGACATAGCGCGACTATAAGTGCTCCATGGCCTAACTCTGCTGTCATTTTGTGTTATCCAAATAGTATTTTTTCTGATCACCGCCCGACTCTTTATAACGCTCTTCGCCAAGGGCTTCCTGCTTGCGCTCATAGGCTTCATTCATCGCATCAGCAACTTCGGGAGGGGTGTAATTTTCATCGTGCTTGGCAAGTATCTGGGTGGCCTGCAAAACCAGATTTTCATCCACTTTTCCAGAGGCTATCGCCGCCTCACCTTCGGTAAATAAGTCGGGCAGTATACCGGTGTGCTCTACGGTCAAATTCTCTATGCCATCGGTAATTTGAAACTGCACCCAGAGTGAATCGTCGGCTCGCTTTAAGCTGCCATCAACCACCATACCTCCGGCGCGCAGATAGACATCTTGCGGTGCTTCACCGGAAATAATCTGTTCCGGTGTGTAAAAGAAGTTGCCATTTTCACGCAGCATATAGAGCACCAGACCAACAACAACGGTGGTGGCGACAACAATTAAAATAACCAGCTGCAGGCGCTGTTTGCGCAGTGGATGCATTAGCTCTCTCCCTGAGTATTTGTCGATGATGTTTGGCGGGCGTGCTCGCGCTGAATATCTCTGGCAACCTCTTTCAGCAGCGCACGGCGACTAAGGATGGGGGCTACCAATAGCCAGACCATCACTATCAGTGTGACAATAACTGTAGACCAGACATAGATACCATGGCCATCCATTGTCAGTAAATCCTGAAAACTCGCAAAGTACATTTCCATAGTTTTAGCGCTTCCCAACCTGTTTGTCAGCTTTAAACTCTTGTTTAGGCTTTAGCAGTTCACGCACCCAGCTAGTCTTGCGCTCGCGGCGCAATATCTCGCTGCGAGTGTGCAATATCAGCGCCACGGCATAGAAGAGATAAAAGCCAATGATCATCACCAGCAGCGGCTGGAACATATCCGGATGCATACTGGGTGCAGAGGTAAATTTGATTGTCGCTGGCTGATGCAGGGTGTACCACCAGTCCACTGACTTATAGATAATTGGAATATTAACGGTGCCTACTAGGGCGAGTATCGCACTGGCTTTACTGGCGGCATCGATACTGTGATAGGCGTATTGAAGAGCCATCACGCCGAGGTACAAAAACAGCAGTATCAACATGGAAGTAATTCGCGCATCCCAAACCCAGTAGGTGCCCCAGGTGGGCTTGCCCCAAATAGCGCCGCTAAACAGGGCGATAAATGTCAGGGCGGCACCAATTGGCGCGGCGGATTTCATCACCATATATGAGAGTTTCATTTTCCAGATTAGGCCCACGGCACCGGCAATGGCCATAATGTAGTAGCCAGCCAACGCTAAAAATGATGCGGGAACATGAAGGTAAATAATTCGGAAACTATTGCCCTGTTTGGCATCTTCAGGGGCAATCGCCAGCCCCCAGACCAGTCCGCCCAATACGACAACTGCCGCGATCGGGCACAACCAGGCCAACCAGCGCGCACTGTTGTGATAAAACCAACGCGGTGATCCAAGACGGTGAAACCATTGCCAACTCATATCTTTTCCTTTGGTTAATTGGCGCTAGTAATGCGCAGCGCACCGGCCGCAGCCAGTGGGCAAAGTGCTATAGAGGCTGCAAATAGCGCCCCAAGTATGGCCAGTGGTGGCAGCCAGTTAAGCCCATCAATGGCATAGGTCACTGTGGCTGTGCCAAATATAATCACTGGCATATACAGCGGCATCACTAGCAGCGACAACAGCAGCCCTCCCTTGCGCAGGGATACGGTCAAAGCCGCTCCTACAGCACCGGTCAAACTCAGGCAGGCTGTGCCCAGAGCCAGACTGCAAATCATTGGCAAGTAGCCACTGGCCGGCAGCGATAACATCAGCCCCAGCAGTGGCGAAACCAGTGTTAGGGGCAAACCGGTTGTTAACCAGTGTGCGGTAATTTTACCTAGCAGTGGCATCGGCAGTAACTGCGGGGTGATTAAAAGTTGCTCCAGAGAGCCATCCTGATAATCACTGGCAAATAAACCGTCAACTGAAAGCAGCGTTGCCAGTAGAGCCATTACCCAGATCATCCCGGCGGCAACTTCTGCCAGTCGCGCCGACTCGGGGGTTAAGCCGAGGGGGATCAGGGTTGAAACCATCACAAAAAACACTAGCGGGCTAGCCGCTTCGCCACGTCGTCTGTAAGCCAATAACAGGTCGCGTCTCAACCAGGCAAGGAAACCACTATTAAGGGAGTTGGCCATTATTGCACCTGCCCTGCCGGTGGATTCAAACTGTATTTACGCAGATTATTAAGAGCTAGATCCTGATGACTGGACAGGACCACCACACCACCGCTATCCAGATGTTCCTGCAGGCGGGACTCTAGGAAACTCACCCCCTGCTTATCGATTGCCGTAAACGGCTCGTCGAGATACCAGAGCGCAGCTTCACTGATTAGTAATCGCGCCAGTGCCACTCGCCGGTGTTGACCGGCGGATAAGGTGTAGCAGGGAATATCGCTATAACCGGCCAGACCTACGCCAGCTAGCGCATCAGCAATAGATAACTGATTGGTTTTTGCCGAGCTATTGACCATCCAGCGCAAATTTTCCTCTGCAGTCAGGGTTAATTTAACCGCTGGCTGGTGGCCGATATAGAGCATATCGGAGAGATACTGATAGCGGCACTCGCCAATTGGGCTGCCTTTGTAGAAGATATTGCCAGCACTGGGTTGCAGGGCACTGGTCAGCAGTCGCAACAGGGTTGTTTTACCGCTGCCATTGGCACCTTCAATCTGAATTATCTCGCCGCTATTGAGGCTTAGATCAATATTCTCAAGCACAGAGTTGTCGTCGCGCTCGAAGGCGAGATTTTCAACTTTTAAAAGGGGCGAATGCGGCAACAGAATTTCCCGAGCTCAGTGAAGTTTGCTAGGCGGCCATTATGCCAAAAAATGGCGTACAAATGTTGCTAAAAAAGGGGATTTAATCGACACCGAGTTTTAATCGGCAAACCTGAATTCAATGGTTAATCCAGATCAAAATCATAATCCTGAGTCTGCTTCCTCACTCTCGAGTCTTCGAGCCGCTCTTCAAGCCGACGCCGCGAGTCAGCCTGACAATCTACCTGATGCTTTCGCGCACTGGAGGTACCATTGCTTTCAGCTATGCTGCCTGAGGAGCTGCCATCAAAATTATCATCCAAATTCAAGTCATCCAAGTTACTCATAACTCACCTTTAAACCCTTTTCATTGCTAACTCTTACTAGAAATATAAACACCAATCTCGAGGACTTTACCCCCAGTGACTGGTCTCCCAACTGATCGAACCCAAAGGCTGACCGGAGGTTTGGGGAACTAACCCTTTTTTTACGGTCAAACCAGTATCCGTAGACCAGCCGTATACAAAAAAAAACTTATTAAAAAATCGAATTTTTCACCCTAGAAAGGAAACCCAGTATGAAAAATCACCTGCCGTTGTTTTCTAACATTATTCTGCGCTTTTATTTCAATTGGGTGACGAGCCTGCGAAGCACTGTTTTTACGGCTATCGCCACCGTCAGTTTGGCGATGGGTCTTTCCGCCAGCCTCGCAAGCACAAGCTATGCAGAAAATCAGACCGCCACCTTCGCCGGGGGCTGTTTTTGGTGTTCAGAAAGTGATTTTGAAAAACTCGACGGGGTTATTTCTGCTACCTCCGGTTATATTGGCGGGCACCTTAAAAACCCTTCTTACAAACAGGTCTCAGCAGGTAAAACCGGACATACCGAAGGCATACAAATTATCTTTGATAGCAGCCTGACCAGCTACGAATCTCTGCTTGAATACTTCTGGAAAAGCATTGACCCCATTGACGATGGTGGTCAGTTTTGTGATCGCGGCCAACAGTACCGCAGCGAGATTTTCTATCATAGCGAAGCGCAAAAGCTAGCGGCAGAGAAGTCCCGGCAGATGCTTGCCGAGACTGCCAACTTAGGCGCACCCATAGCGACAAAAATCACCGCCGCCAGTACCTTTTATCCCGCTGAGGACTACCATCAGGATTACTACTTAAAAAACCCGGTGCGCTACAACTATTACCGCTGGGGCTGCGGCCGCGATAAGCGGCTCGAACAGCTATGGGGAAAGCCGCAAGAATAAAGTCAGCGGACCTTCAATGGACTACTCAGTGAACTACTAACACATCACCATGGACATGGTGGATAACTTTCTCCGAGGTATTGCCAAACAACTTGGCGGCTACCTTGCCCGGAATACTGCGGGCTGCGGCGCTACCTATAACCAACACACCGGTGTCGCCGACGGCATCGGCCATCTCGGTATCGACAAACCCGGTTCTAACCTCGGTGATATCCGCTTCAACACCGATATTGGCGAGTGATTTATGCAATATCTGTTGTGCCCGCTCCAAAGCTTCTTCGCCCATATCCGCGAGTACGTAGGGGAACTGTCCGGGCATTGCCGGAACCGGGGCAATCATCGCCTGAGAATTTAACCAGTCGGGTATCACCGAGATTACATGTAGCTGCACACCGAGAGCCGCTGCCAGATCCCGAGCTTTCAACACCACCCTTTCACCGAGCTGATGATGCTCTGGTGTCTCCTCCAGAGTGCTAAAGGCTGCCACTACCTTATCAATTTTGTCTGTACTCTCATTCACCAACCACACAGGACAGCTGGCTTCGCGAAGCAGGTGCCAATCTTCAGGGGTGTGCAGGAACTCAGCTATGCGCGAGTGGCGGTGTACTGCTTTGACAATTAAATCCGTGGCCATATTACGCGCTTCGACAATAACCCTGAAATGCCAGCGTCGCCCCCAGTGCATGGTCGATGAAAAACGATCGCCATACTTTTCGGTCAGTACTCGCAGCTTCACCTCGGCCTCATCCAGAATTGCCTGCTTTACTTCGGTGTAATTATCAAAGCCCACATAGCGATTGAGCTCTTCAATAGAATCGTAAACAATCATAAACAGGTGGATATCACTGCCTCTGGCATCAGCCACCCTTACCGCCTGCTTTAACACAACCTCATCACTATCAGATCCATCCAAAACCACGAGTATATTTTTCATTTTTTAATCCTATTACGCTTTTTACAGAGACCTAGCCATTAATTAACGACAACATTTTTAGTGTAGTTGGCAAATTCTCAAGGGGTGAAAATCAAACTGATTTAGATCAATTCAAGGTCTATACTTATTATTGAAGGCTGGTCATTGATGCCATTAAAAGCCCGGTTTTAGGAAAGGAAGGTAGACGGAAGAAAAGTACTGAAAAACCTAACTACAACCTATTGGCGATTAAATACTAACGCCGGAAAGGATTTTTAAATTAAGGATGATATTTTGAAAAAAGAAGAGAGTGTCTACACCGTTCCTGTCAGCTGCCGCAACTGTCGAATGAGCGCGATGTGTATTCCCCTATCACTGAGATCCGACGAGCTCTACAAGCTGGATCAGGTAATTCAGCGCGGAAGCCCCTACCAGATGAAAGGAAAGATATTTTTTTGCGGTGATAAATTTACCTCTGTCTACGCTGTGCGCAGCGGCTCGGTCAAATCCTACTGTATCGATAACGAAGGCCGCGAGCAGGTAACCGGTTTCTACCTTCCCGGAGAGATATTTGGCTGGGATGGCCTTGCCACCAACTATCACCAAAATACCGCTGTTGCTCTGGAAACCACATCGATCTGCGAAATACCTTACGGACAGCTTGAGCAGTTAAACTCAACCATTCCCTCTATTCAAAAGCATGTGATCAAACTGTTAAGCAAAGAGATCAACAGCGATCAACAGCTGATTGCGCTGCTGGCGGGAAATTCTGCTCATCAGCGTCTCGCTAGCTTACTGTTGAGCATCTCTGGACGATTAGCTCAGCAAAAGCTCTCGTCGACGCGCTTTAGACTGCCGATGTCTCGGGGTGAAATCAGTAACTATTTAGGTATGACGGTGGAGACGGTAAGCCGTGCTTTTAGTCATTTCAAAAAAATGAAATACCTGAAAGTTAATAAGAAAGAGATTGAGCTTATTGATAAACCCGGCCTCCAGCAGTTGATTTCGAACCCTGATGGCGGTCATTAAACTACTGCGATCCGGTTATTGATTGAGGTGAACTGCAGCGCACCTTACAATGCTTAAAAAATATAACTGCTTTAACAGCACAAGCATTGGAACTCCGGATGAAAATCTACCGAGTCGGCGGCGCCGTTCGCGACAAACTACTTAATTACCCCAGTGATGAGAATGACTGGGTTGTAGTGGGTGCAACGCCGCAAAAAATGATCGACCTCGGCTTTGTTCCTGTGGGCAGCGACTTTCCAGTCTTTATCAAACCGGATACCGGTGAAGAATATGCCCTGGCTCGCACAGAGCGTAAATCCGGCCATGGTTATCAGGGATTTACCTTTCACGCCGCTGAAGATGTCAGCCTCGAAGAAGATCTGGTGCGCCGGGATCTGACCATTAATGCTATGGCTGAAGATCCGGATGGTTCGCTTATCGATCCCCACGGTGGTCAGCGCGACCTCAACGACAAACTGCTGCGCCATGTTTCCGATGCCTTTACCGAAGACCCTTTGCGAGTGTTGCGTGTAGCACGCTTTGCCGCGCGCTATCACCATCTCGGCTTTTCCATTGCTCCGGAAACACTGGCTCTAATGACCTCGATTACCGAGAGCGGCGAGCTGGGTTATCTGGTCGCCGAGCGCGTTTGGAAGGAGACCGAACGGGCACTCTGCGAGCGCTCACCGGATATCTATATTGAAACCCTGCGACAGTGCGGTGCTCTCAAAGCGCTGTTTCCGGAAGTTGACTGTCTGTTTGGAGTTGCTCAACGGGCAGATTATCATCCAGAAATCGACACCGGCATTCATATCTTGATGGCGCTGCAGCAATCGGTGAAATTGTCCGATAGCAGTGCGGTTCGATTTTCCGTGTTGGTCCACGATCTTGGCAAAGGTATTACCCCGCAGCATATTTTACCCAGCCACGCCGGCCATGAAGCTCGAGGTGTCGCTCTGGTAGACGGTCTCTGTGATCGTTTAAAAGTGCCGAATAATATTCGCCAACTGGCTCTGGCAGTGACCGAATACCATTTACTGTGCCACAAAGCTCTGCAGTTGGAGCCGGAAGCGATTGTCAATTTACTCAAAGGTATTGGCGCAATTAAATCCAGCGCCAAGCTTGAAGGCTTTATTCTCTGCTGTATGGCCGATGCTCGTGGTCGCACCGGCTTTGAACAGCGCGACTATCCGCCGGCGGATTATTTGCGCGCGGCACTGAGTACTGTGATGGATGTCAATATTGCCGATCTGGTGAAATCTGGAATAGAGGGTGCCGAGATTGGTCGCCAATTGAATCTGCGCCGTATTGCATCCATTGCAGAATTAAAACAAACCTACAGTGCGAGTTAAAAATGGCCCATAACAACAATCAAACTCCGGTAGTGCTGATAACTGGCGCTGCCAGACGTATTGGCGCAGCCACCGCCGAGCTTTTTCACGCGGCCGGTTATCAGGTCATTATTCACTTCAATCGGTCGGCCAGTGATGCGGACAAACTCTGCGAAAAATTAAATCGCCAGCGCGACAATAGCTGCCTGTTGGTTCAGTCTGATCTCAATGATATGAGCGGCCTGCAAAAAATCATCGATCTGGTCGACTCCGTAGGTCGCCTTGATGTGTTGATCAACAATGCCTCAAGCTTTTACCCCACACCTCTTGAGAACTGCGATGATCAGCAGTGGAATGATCTGGTTAATAGCAATCTTAAAGGGCCATTCTTTCTCACTAAGGGCCTGGCGCCTCAGCTGTTAAAAGCTCAGGGCAGTGTTGTTAATATTTCGGATATGCATGCTAGACAGACCTTAAAAAACCACCCTATCTACTCAATAGCCAAGGCTGGCAATATCGCCATGACTAAATCTATGGCACTGGAATTAGCCCCTGCCGTGCGCGTGAACAGCGTTGCACCGGGCGCTATTCTGTGGCCGGAACATGAGCTCGACGATACTAACAAGCAAAACTCGGTGCTGAGTAAAGTCCCTATGGGTCGTTTGGGTTGCGAGGCGGATATTGCCGAGACGGTATTTTTTCTCGCGGTAAATGCTAGCTATATGACTGGCCAAACCATTGCGGTGGATGGGGGTAGTTCAAATAGTTTGTAGCTCGTAAATAATAGCTCTTAGTTACTAGCTATTAGTTACAGGCTTTTCATTACAAGCTTTTGATTACAGGCCTACCAACCCAACTTCTGCATAATTTCACGATGCTTGGCTTTATCCAGTCGATCAGGCACTTCATCACTGGCCATGGCCAGTGCATGGCCCTGAATAAAATCCACCTCAAGATCGTTGACCAGCGTTGATAGGGAAATATTTTCTTCCACCTCTGAGTCCAGACCCTCGACAATCACCCGAAATAAGCGGTTGTGTGATGCATCCTTACTACTGACCAGCTGCGCTATCATCTCTGCGGCAAAATTAGGCTGATGGAGCAAGACCTCGCGATCAACCTTAACAAAGTCGGGCATAATCTTTTGCACTCTAAGCAGTGAACTATAGCCGGCACCAAAATCATCAATAGCAATTTTCACGCGCTTTTCTTTAAGCTCTTCCTTGGCCTTAATAAACGCCTTCAGAGTTTCATCTTCGTTATCGCCGGCTCTGATTACCCCTTTTTCCGATAATTCCAGAACCAGTTTATGACCGGGAAATTTTAGCTCTTCGAGTATTTTATAAAGCTCCTCTCGGTAGCCGGCACGCAAAATAGTACTGGAGTAGAGATTGACTGACAGCAGCATTAATTTATTAAACGAACGGCGTTTATTTTTTACCAACAGCTTTAGGTATTTGGTCAGCGCTGTTTTTAAAATATAGATATCCAGTTGAGTCTGAAACCTGAGCCCCCAGAGCTCTGCGGCATTAAACAGCCAGCCTGGAACCAGCCCATTAACCCGCGCCAGCGCCTCAAAGCCAATAATATTAAAGCTCTTTCCCGAGCAGCTAAATTGAATTATCGGTTCGTAATGGACATCCACAGAACTAAGCTGCTGATTAAATAAGGCATAGCGTCGCTCGTACATTTCATCACTGACAAAGTTGTAGATAGCCTTAAAATTATCATAGACATGAATGCGAATTTCATCGGCTGTTGGGCTGTCGACAAAGCCATTGGTTTTTTCAAATAATGATGACAAAACAACCTGAAAACTGGCGTCAATTTTGACCGCCTTATCTATGCCATTAAGGAGCAGGCCGGTCTGTTGCCCCCCGTTGGCAGAAGCGTTAAAAATCAATGGCATATAGGCAGAGTTGTTCTTTAAAATCGTACCCGGAGCATTGAATAGCAGCGCCAAATCCTGACCAAATAATTCGCTATAGTCCTCACGGAGAGTATTGATTTGACGGGCAGAAACCTCACCTCTTTTACTGGTATGAAACCCCTGCATATTCTCAATATATGTACAGGAGTTGGCATTAAATGCAGCGCTAATCGCTTTTAGATAATCTTTTATTCCATAACTGGCGCTGTCCAGTAACGCCAGTCCATTGAGTATTCGCTCAAGGAGTATTTCACTCTGCTCAAAGCATGAAGAGACCAGAGCGACATCGCTGTAGCGCTTATCAGACTCGATCACTACAGCTTCGGGCTCAGCGCTTACCTCTCCATCTGAGACGGAACCTGCAAGCCAGCCACGCTGAACTTTAAATTTTTTGGCATTGGCATAGATTAAATTTAAAACATCAGAAACCGGGGTCTGTTGGGCAGATTTACTCGCCCTTTCGGAAAGCGGTTTTTTACTGGAAAGTCCTTTTATTGCCGCTTGAGGATTGTTATCCCCATCCCTAAAACGCTCGGGAATTTGACCGCGGGGCGGCTTCTTGTGGAACTCGCGTCCATAGACAAAGTGGGCCAGACGATCATAGTTGAGCTCGAAATCTTGCGGGTCAGAAAAATCAATATAAAACCGCGATTTCAGATAGTTGGGTATGCAACCACTGCCCTGTTCATTTTTCTCGCAGGCCAGCGCAAAGAATTTCTCTTGAGTGGTGTCATTGGCAATACAATTCACCATCAGTTCAACCTCATTACCGACCCCGCCTATCCGTGCATCGGCCTTCTTTTTGTAGAGGCTATCGCAAACTATAAGTACCTTGTCTACGCTTTGATCAGTGACCATCTGTTCCATAAATACAAACATCTCATGGCCGTATTTAAGATCCCAGCGGTCCATAATTACATCTACGCCATCTTCGAGAAGCCGCTCGGCGAGAGCAACCACCCAATCCCCATGGCGATCATCGGTCTGGCTGTAGGAAATAAATAATTTGGGGTGTTTGTTAACAGAGTTATCTGTAACCTTGGTCATCGATAGCATCCTTGCATCGTGTAAGAATTGTGAAAACAAATAGTGCAGTGAAAATCAGTATAGTCTGTGGATTTTTATCTGCAGGGTTTGGGCTGTTAAAAATACAACTTTTAGTCCCACAGATCGAGTATATAAATCTATCAGCGCCCGCTGATTTTATTCTCTATTTTACTGATGACAGCCCTGACACCTGATCAAACTGCTTTTCAATAGCCGCCGAGGGTTTAGCGGTTGCCAGCGACACCAACACAATCGCCAAACCAGCCAACATAAATCCGGGAATAATTTCATAGAGATCATAAACACCCCCGCTCAACTGCTTCCATAGAACAACCGTGCAACCACCGACAACAACTCCGGCCATTGCCCCCTGCCAATTCATGCGCTTCCAATAGAGTGCGAGAATCAGGGTCGGACCAAATGCCGCACCAAAGCCAGCCCAGGCATAACTGACCATATCCAGAACTTTGCTATCGGGGTTTAATGCTATAAATGTTGCCGCAAGAGCAATACAGACCACCGCCCCTCGACCCACATTCACCAACTCTTTTTGGCTAGCCTGCTGTCGAAACAGCGCTTTGTAAAAGTCGTCAGCCAACGCCGAAGAGGAGACCAGTAATTGGGAATCCGCGGTGCTCATGACTGCGGCCAAAATAGCCGCCAAAAGAACACCGGCAATCACCGGGTGAAACAGTGCATTAATCAGCAGCATAAACGCGGTTTCAGGATCCCCTAAGGGGGTCTCAAAAAAGGCAATGGAGACCAGACCGCACCCCAGTGAGCCAAGCAGAGCCAGAAGCGTCCAGCTAACCGCCGTGGTGCGCGCTACCGGAATATCCTCGGCCCCACGAACCGCTTTAAATCGCGCCAAAATATGCGGTTGACCAAAATAGCCCAGCCCCCAGCCAAGCAGCGATAGTATCGCGATAGCCCCTAACGGCTGACCATCAATACTGGTCCAAATATTTAATAACTCGGGGTTTTTAGCCTCTATGCTGGCACTGGCAGCAGACCAACCCCCATCGACAGACAGTGCCACGACTGGAACTATTAGTAGTGCGGCAACCATCAGCAGACCCTGCACCACATCAGTCCAACTGACCGCTAAAAAACCACCAAAAAGCGTGTAAGAAACCACCGCTGCGGCTCCGACAATTACGGCCAACTGATAATCCAGGCCAAAGGTGGTTTCAAATAATTTACCGCCGGCGACGAGACCAGAACTGGTGTAAAAAAGGAAAAATATCAAGATAAATGCCGCAGAGATCACCCGCAGAAAATGGGTCTTTTCCTGAAAACGGTTTTCAAGAAACTCCGGAATTGTCAGTGAGTCACCAGCGCTCTTGCTGTAAATGCGCAGACGCTTGGCAACAATCAACCAGTTGAGCCAGGTTCCTACCAGCAGGCCAAGGGCAATCCACACCGACTCCAGACCCGCAGCATAGGCAAAGCCGGGCAGTCCCAGCAGTAACCAGCCACTCATATCAGAAGCGCCGGCACTTAGGGCTGAGGGCAAGGGCCCGAGATTGCGGCCACCGAGTAAGTAATCCGACAGGTTAGCGGTTTTGCGGTAAGCCCAGAGGCCGATGGCTAGCATCATTGCCAGATAAATAAAGAAGGTGATGCCGGTGGCAAGTTGATATTCGATCATAGCTCTATCCTCTGGATAGCATTTTAAACTGCTAGTTAAACTGCTAGCTTAGACTGCTAGTTAAAGTGCACCTGTAATATTCTCACCGCGCCAGATAAATTCAACGGGCCAGAGTTTTTGTTTATTTTGATCAAATTGCTGCCAGTGCTGAGAATAGCTCTGAGCCGTTACAGGATGGCTGATTTGCGCGGCTATTTCGGCAAGAGGTAGGAGTACAAAGGCATTTTTTAACACCTCATCGCGCGGCAATTGGATTCCGTCGATCTCACCGACAATCGCGTCAACGGTTAAGATATCTATATCCAGACTACGGGAGCCGAAGCGCGGTCCACTGCGGTCGCGGCCATTTTGATCTTCGATATTCTTAAGAATTTTAGACACGTCCCCAACCGCTAGCGATGACTGAATGCCAACCACCAGATTAAAGAAGCTGTCGCCCTCAAAACCCACGGAGACACTTTCGTAGACCGATGACAGCTGCAGCTCACCAAAGCTCTCAGCCAGCGCATCCAGTGCCGCAGTGATATGGCGGTGGCGCTCTATATTGCTTCCCAGGCTCAGGTAAATAAGCGCCATTAGGGACGCTCTCCCCGCTCGATCAAAATACCCACATCCTGAGAGCCTCTAAGAGCTCCGGGCTTACTGACGCGCAGTTTTAACCAGGGCACTGAAAATTCATTGGTTACTATGCTGGCGACTTCCTCGGCCATACGTTCAACCAGTAAAAACTCACTCTCTTCGATAAACTTTATCAGTCGCTTAGCAATCGATTTATAGTTCAAGGCGTACTGGATATCGTCAGTTTCGGCGGCCTTACGAATATCGTGAGCCATCTCCAGATCCAGACTGACAATCTGCTTTACCTCACGCTCCCAATCGTAGATTCCAATAATGGTCTCAATACGCAGGTCTCTAATATAAACAATATCCATTAAACTCTTTCCTGTGGCTGTATCAATTGATCCAGTGGCCACCGCGGCGTTGCCGAGATTTCCAATTTATTTTTTTCACCGGCCAACAGGCGCTGGCATCCGGCGTAGGCGATCATCGCGCCATTATCGGTGCAAAACTCATGGCGGGCATAAAATACTTGCCCACCGTCTTTACTCAGTGCGGTTTCGAGCTTTTCTCGCAGTCTTGTGTTGGCCGAAACACCACCGGCAATCACCAGCGTTTTCATTGAGGTCTGCTGCAGTGCTCTGCGGCATTTGATTACCAGAGTGTCGACCACGGCCTCCTGAAAGCCAGCACAGATATCCGCCATCGTCTGCTGTTCGGGCAGTACATCTTCACCGCGGTTTTTTTCGATCAGATTGCGAGTAAAGGTTTTTAACCCGGAAAAACTAAAATCCAGCCCGGGTCGGTCGGTCATTGGCCGCGGGAAGGTGAATCTTTCGATAATACCCTGTTCTGCCATTGCCGCCAGTCTTGGGCCGCCGGGATATTCCAGATCCAGCAGTTTGGCGGTCTTGTCGAAAGCCTCACCTGCGGCATCATCAATCGACTCGCCGAGTAACTCGTACTCGCCAATAGCAGTCACAGATACCAGCTGAGTGTGACCTCCGGAAACCAGTAAAGCGACAAAGGGAAAGGCTGGAGGATTATTCTCAAGCATTGGGGCCAACAGATGGCCTTCCATATGATGTACGCCCAATACAGGTATTTTTAAGGTATAAGCCATAGCCGTGGCCACTGAGCCACCGACCATTAAGGCACCCATCAGTCCGGGGCCTGCGGTGTAGGCAATGCCGTCGAGATCCGCTTTATCTATATTGGCCTCTGCCAACACCTTGTCTAGCATGGGCAGAATCTTGCGCACATGATCCCGCGACGCCAGTTCCGGCACTACGCCGCCGTATTCGGCGTGCAGTTTTACCTGAGAGTAGAGGGTATGAGCCAACAGCCCCCGCTCACTGTCATAGACAGCAACTCCGGTTTCATCGCAGGATGTTTCTATTCCTAACACAAGCATTTAAGTCTAGCCCTGAAGGGTTATTTGCGGGCATTGAAGTGCCCATTACAGGGCGTAACTTTAAACCCTCTGCAGGCCTGTGTGAACCAGTACTTTACGTTGAGCAAATAAGCAGTAAAAAGGCTGTAAAAAACTTTGCATCAATCAGGCTTAATGTATAGACTACGCGCCCTTAAAGAGTCAGCTAAGAAATAGCTCTTAGCGACGGATCGTTGTAAACGACCATATACATGACCAATAAACAGGATTGATAATAGATGCCAAGCGTTCGCCTTAAAGAAAACGAGCCCTTTGACGTAGCACTACGTCGCTTTAAACGTTCATGCGAGAAAGCCGGAATTCTGGCTAAAGTTCGCAGCTGTGAGTTCTACGAGAAGCCCACTTGGGAACGTAAGCGTAAAGCTGCTGCCGCTGTTAAGCGCAACCAGAAAAAAGTATCTCGCGAATCACGCAAGTTTACTCGACTCTACTAAGCTTAACCCTCTAACAAGAGAGTTAACTTTTGAGTTAATGCAAAGAGCGCCTGACCGGCGCTTTTTGTGTTTCTGGAAAACAAGAATTCCATTTTAATCGGAGAATTACTATGTCCTTAAAACAGCAACTCAAAGACGCAATGAAAGATGCCATGCGCGCCAAAGATAAAGAGCGCCTGGGCGCTATTCGTTTAGTTTTGGCTGAAATTAAGCGTATCGAAGTGGACGAGCGAATCGAGATTGAAGATGCGCGCACTCTGGCCGTGCTGGATAAAATGGTTAAACAGCGTCGCGATTCTATCGCCCAGTACGAGAGCGCTGGCCGTCAGGAATTGGCAGATGTTGAAATCGCTGAGATCAATGTGATTCAGGACTTTTTGCCCACCGCATTAACCGAAGCGGAAATTGCTGAGCTTATTGAGCAGGCTATTGCCGAGACCGGCGCTGAGTCTATGCGTGATATGGGTAAGGTGATGGGGATTATCAAACCCAAGATTCAGGGTCGTGCCGATGCTGGTGCTGTTAGTGGGCAGATTAAGAAAGCCCTTAGCTAGCAAAAAGCTTTTAGTTAACTACAGCCTTGAGCCTGTTGTAACAGAAGCCCTGAGCGTCTTGTAACAGCAGCCTTTAGCGTCTTGTAACAGCAGCCCTGAGCGTCCCGTAATAAAAAGCCTTTTAAGTAGTTATGTTTGATTGAGTCTCGATTCTGGATCCTGGCGGCCAAAGCCCAGCAAGGCCTCCCGAGACTCACTCAAGCCATCCATGGGCGTTCGAGCGCCGTTCCCGACGGCGCACGGTCCCGGGAGGCCTTGCTGGGCTCCGACCTAAAGCTTACCTTCAGATTTCTAAAAAAGTATTTTGGGATTAGAACAGTAACTCGCAACTTCGGTTTAGGTCAGAGTGGGGTTAGGCTTTTCCAGACCCTGTGCGGCATGGATGCCGCACTCGAGCCCCCATGGATGGGTTTACGGCGAGTCTGGGAAAGCCTAACCCCACTTTGGCCGCCACCAAACCAAAACGAATAAACCAATTCAACAGAAGCTCTGGTTTATTTCACAGCCGAAGCAGTTACACTATAGCAATCAAAAAAAGAGCACCGTAAAACGCCAATGGCCGGACGAATACCACAAACATTTATTGATGACCTTCTCGATCGCGTAGATATAGTGGATGTGGTCAATGGTCGCGTTCCGCTAAAAAAAGCCGGCAAGAACTACAAAGCTTGCTGCCCCTTCCACGAAGAAAAAAGCCCCTCATTTACCGTCGCTCAAGACAAACAGTTTTACTACTGCTTTGGCTGTGGTGCTGGCGGCAATGCCCTCGGCTTTGTAATGGAATTTGACCGCCTCGACTTTTTGCCGGCAGTAGAAATGCTGGCAAAAAATGCTGGCCTCGAGATTCCTCGGGAAGCGGCACAGGATGCTCAGGTCAGCAAACAGAAAGACAGCCTCTATTCCGTGCTCGGCGAGTCAGATAAATACTTCCGCCAGCAGTTGCGCCAACATCAGGCTGCCGCAGGCGCGGTCGACTATCTTAAAGCGCGGGGATTAAGTGGCCAGATAGCAGGCCAATACGGTGTTGGCTATGCGCCACCCGGCTGGGACAATCTACTTAAAGCCGTGGGTACTGACCCAGAACGAATTGGGCTGCTCGACGAATCCGGTATGTTAGTTACCAAGCCGGAAGAAAAAAAGCAGTACGACCGATTTCGTCACCGCATCACCTTTCCCATTCGTGATCAGCGTGGTCGCACGGTTGGCTTTGGTGGACGAGTACTGGATGACAGCACACCCAAATACCTTAACTCGCCAGAGACGCCGGTATTCCACAAAGGGCGCGAGCTCTACGGTCTTTATGAGGCGCGGCAAAAACTCAAGGAAATACCCTGCCTGATTATGGTTGAGGGTTATATGGATGTGATTGCCCTCGCTCAGTTTGAAATCAACAATGCAGTGGCAACTCTGGGGACTGCACTGACCGAAAGCCATCTGCAAAAGATCTTTCGCTACACCTCAGAGATTGTGTTTTGCTTTGATGGTGACAAGGCAGGTCGCAAGGCGGCGGCTCGGGCACTGGATACAGCGCTGCCGGAAATGCGCGACGGAGTTTCAGCAAAATTCCTGTTCTTACCGGACGGGGAAGATCCGGATACCATGGTTCGTCAGCTTGGCAAACAGGCCTTTATGGAACAGGTCGACAGCGCCCAGCCACTCTCAGAGTTCTTATTTGAACAGCTCAGTGATGGTATTGACGACAGCACTGCAGACGGCAAAGCACGGCTGAGTAAGATCTGCGCGCCGCAGATTAATCGTATACCTCAGGGTGTATTTCGTCAGCTAATGCTAGAGGAGCTGTCACGCCGCACTGGTATCTCGGCGGATAATTTGCGCGACTATGTCGCTACCCATAAGCCCCCTCAGCAATACAAGGCTGAGCCTAGCACGCCTCCGCCGCCACAGCATCAGGAACCGATCGGGGAGGAGCCACCGGAAATATACGGCGGTGTCGACTACGAGCCCTACCCTGAAACGGTTACTGCTCGAACCAACAAGATTCGCCTTTCACCAGTGAAATTTCTAACCGCACTGTTGATCAACCATCCTCAGCTTGCGGAATATGTCGAGGATATTGAGATTCTCAGGGTTTCTGCCGATATTGATATGGCACTGTTTCTGAAAATTCTGGCGCTAATTAACACCGCACCCCAGTGCACCAAGACCTCACATATCTTTGCTCGCTGGCAAGCCGCTCAGGGTGATCAGCAAGAGTTACAGCTACTTAGAACCCTTGCCGGCAGTGAGCTACATCAGCCGCCAAAAGGTACTGGCCGCGATGATGATCAGGAGTTTAGTGATACTCTGGCCCATGTGATGCGCGATGCTTTTGAGGCACTGCCGGGCGAGAGAAAAGCGATATTTTTACTGTCTCAGGAAAGCCTGAGCGAACGACAGATTAAGCAGCTGCTAAAAATTCATATGCAACTGGGTGACGACATCCAAAATGCTGAATTAAAAAGTAAGATAAAACAAAGACTTATAGTCTAATATTAGAAATCAGACAGGCTTGCAATAAAGCACAAAATTACTTCAGACAACGGCGATATTATCCGCTATAATTGCGCGCTATTTTTCAGCCCCAAAACAGTATTTGAATCCTATGACCGACCTACATCAAAAACAACAATCCGACATTAAAGATCTTATCGCTAAAGGGCGCGAGCAGCGCTACCTGACTTATGCTGAAGTTAACGACCATCTTCCCGAAGATATAGCCGATCCGGAACAGGTCGAAGATATCATTCAGATGATCAATGATATGGGCATCACTGTTTTTGAAACCGCACCCGATGCCGAATCCTTGCTAATGATCTCTGGGGTTAATACTCCAGACGAAGTAGCTGCAGCAGAAGCGGC
>JAQWGK010000079.1 GCA_029238255.1 Porticoccaceae bacterium
CGCATTAAAAATGGTACCCTCAACCCACCTTCGGCACCGCTCACATAGTCACCGCTCCAGAAGCTTATGTCCGTCCCATTGTCTGATGTGAATATAAAAATGGTGTTGTCAGCGATACCTTGCTGATCAATCGTATCAAGAAGACGGCCAATGTAATGATCAATTTGGGCCAACACATCAGCAAAATCGCCATTGCCGGTTTTACCTTTAAAATCAGGGTGAGGCTTTATTGGATCATGTGTTTGTGTATAAGGAACGTAAGCAAAAAACGGCGCCCCTTTTTTTACACTCCTGTTTATAAAGTCAATGGTTTTGCTTGTGATTTCTTCGTCTATTAATTCACGCTGTGCAATACTAAAAACCTTAACGTTTTTGGAGATGCTGCCTTTTCGACCTTCCATTACATAGCTGGGTTTCACTGAGGGATGCTTTGACGGGTTATAGAAAGGGTTGTTAGACCCATAGATTTCGTATGTTGAGTCACGTATGCCATACCATTCATCAAAGCCTTGATTGGTAGGATAACGCCCCTCTGAACTTCCTAAATTCCATTTTCCAAAATGACCGGTAACATAGCCAGCATCTCTTAGCATTTCAGCTAAGGTTACCTCCCACTGTACTAGACCTGACACTTCTTCAAGCTTACGGGGGAATGTCTCATTACCTGTGCGTATCGAATAACGTCCCGTCATCAGTGCAGCTCGAGAGGCGGTGCATACTGTTTCGACATTGAAATTTAACAGCCTTAACCCCTCGCTTGCCAAAGTATCAAGGCGCGGTGTAGGGGCCCCTCGAAGAATACCGCCGCCATAAACCCCCAGTTCACCCCAACCGAAGTTATCCATCATGACGTATACAATATTGGGGGGTTTAAATGATTTTTTCTTTAGTGAATTGGATGACTCAGCATTAGAATCTGCAATGGATAAATTGGCCAATATAAGCATGATGCATAACAGGAACACTTTTTTGAATATACGATGTGACATGATATTAATAACTCCCTTCATAATTTAATTTTGATACTTGACGACAACCCAGACACTCAATCAGGCATACCATATCGGGCCGAGTTTTCAGAAGACTTCGCGGGCCCTGCCCAGGCCTCATTCCAGTCGATACCGTTGTAATCCGGCAACTCCCAATAAAACTGACTGCGTGGCTTATCGTAATTGCCTATCTCATTCATACTGAGAGAATCGTATAAGCGACCATTGATCATAGTGTAAACTATGGTATTGGTGTTGCGGATATCATCCAAGGGGTTGGCATCCAGCACGATTAGGTCAGCAAGCTTGCCCACTTCAATTGATCCAATCTGCTTATCCAGACCCCAGGTTTTGGCACCATTTAGAGTAGCAGCACGCAGTATACGGTGATTGCTCATCCCGCCTTTGGCAAGCGCCCACATCTCCCAATGCACATCCAAACCGTTAATTTGACCATGCCCGCCAGTAGTGACAATACCGCCAGCAGCATCCAGTTTATTTAGGGAGCGAGACAGCGCACCCCAGTTGGCATCCCGCAGTTCATCAGCCATATAAAGACCTATCATACCCCCAGCATAAGGCGGAGCCCAGCTAGCTTTACCTAGAGGGTTTGAGATATTACTCCAGGTTTCTTGGTTATAGATACGGACTTTGGGGTCCTCCCAGGGACGTGTGGCCTGATAAAAATAGCTCTCCGCAGCGGATTTATTAGAAATAATTAAAGTGGGTGTTAACGAGGTATCACTGAGGGAAACTAGCTGGATCACATCATTGTAGTAATCGGATAACTGAATGCCATGCTCAATACTGACATGACCATCAAGAATCATACTGATATTTTGGTAAAAACCTCCTCCTCCTTCAGGCGTTACCATCATGTCTATTTCACGGGCCGCCTTGATCAATTGCTGCCGTTGCTGACGTTGCGGTTGCAGATAACTTTTAATAAAAACACCACCTATCGCCTGTTTACGGGCCACAGTATTGCGCGCATCATCAAGGCTATTGATCCGCGTATAGTCAGCTAAACCGCTCGAGTGTTGACCAAATACAAACCCACCTGATGTGAACAAGCGTGGCCCAACAGTCATACCGGCCAGATTCATTTCAGCAGAAGCATACGACCCTAACTCTGATGCGGAAGGATCAATATTCATGGTGATACCAAAGGCTAGCGCTGCGTAGTGAGTTGATATCTTCTGTGGTACCAAGCCATCTCTTAGAAGAAGATGCCCATGGGTGTCCACCAAACCAGGCATCAAAGTTTTACCGCTAATATCAATAACCTTCGCATGAGCCGGAATCGTCAGCTGATCAAGAGAACCAACAGCAATAATCCGGTTACCTTCGACCAGCACAGTTCCCTTCTCTATCACCTTTTCTCCCGTCATCGTGATGATCCGGCCACCGGTCAAAGCCAAAAGACCTGTTGGTTTATCAACTGGCAGATCCAATCCAACCACTGTTCTCGCAGTCTTCGTTTGCGGATCTTTACCAAAGCGATCTGCTACAGCAACGCTAAAGAAATTGTCACCCAACACCCAATGCAGGGTCTGTGAATCAGCCGACCAGCGAATTTCATAACCACCCTGTGTGGTTAAAACCGCATGCGGCGCACTGCCCTGACGGGAATTAATTACCATAGACGCACCGATTTCACGGTACGGCATCACGTAGTATTGCTGAAACTCCTTAAAAGCCAACCATTGTCCATCCGGGCTTAACGCAACTTCCGTGACATTCGGACCATTGGCATGCTCCTGCTTGCCCAAACCATCCAGTTGAATACTTTCTAGGCTAGCACCTATAGTTATCTTCCCGAACAAACCATAATAAATGCGTTTGCCATCATTTGAAAACTGCGGGTTGCGACCCTTCACTCGTAAATACTGAGATTCGCCGGTCTTTAACGAAACCCAATACAAACCGGGCTTGGCCCGGTAGCCGCCCATTTTTTTATTGCCGCGCTCTATCCAATACACTAAGGATTTACCATCGGCGGAAAAGGCTGGCTGGCGGATAACCCCGTCACTACGCAACACCGTTTCTACCCGACGACCCTTCGCTGTCACTATATTGAGGGCACTGCCACGTTCATCATCCCAGCTCACATAGGCCACACGTTTACCATCCGCCGAATAGGCCGGTTCAAACTGAAACGCATCGCCACTGATCAAACGGGTTGGCTTGCCATCAGGCAAGCGTTTTTTCCACAGGTAACCCACCCCATGAAAGATCAAGTCCTTACCCTGCGGAGACACTGCAACCTGTCGAATCGATTTAACCCTGAAGTTTTCAGGTGACAAATCATTTTCATAGCGTGGCGGCAGGGTCAGCTTATGCTGGGAGGTCAGTGCAAAAGGGATATCCACACTGCTCTGCTGCAGCATATCCACTTTATTCAGCTTTCCATTGGCCCATATCGCCACATGGCGACCATAGGGGAACCAGTTGTACTGCGGGTAATAGCTGCCGGTCTTGGCCATGGCCAGCTGATCATAAACTGGCCGTTGTACGCCACTTGTCAGGTCATAGTGAAACAACACCGTCTTTTCTTTAACACGGCGAACAAAAGCCAAATGATTACCATCAGGGGATAGTTGCGGTGTAACCGCCCCGCCAAAACCGCGAACGATTTCCTCAACCCGTCCATCCGACAACTGACGTCGCTTTATCGCATAGTTGGGTTGAGTTGAATTGGTTAAGGATGTGGGTGCAGCGACCCTTTCGGTATAATAGAGAAAGCGGCCATCCGGAGACATCACCGGCTCGCTGACTGACGTGCTACCCTTGCCAGCCTTGGCCAACATACGCCCCGAACCCCCATCCAAGTGATACATCCATATGCTTAAGCCGGAGCGACCATCCATATCCCGCCTACCTGCCAATACATACTGCCCATCCGACTCCCAGGCCGGCGTAATAAATAGATCGATGGTTTCTTGAGTAATCTGTCGCCGGTTACTGCCATCAGTATTGACGACCCATAAATTATCACTGCCGCTGACATCACTGATATATAAAATCGTTGATCCATCCGGACTAAACCGGGGTCGACGCTGTATCGCCGGGCCGCCTAGAACCAAGGTCGCCTCACCACCAGCACTGGGCATGCGGTAGATATCCCCCAACACATCAAAGACAAGGTTTTTGCCATCCGGGCTAACATCGACACTCATCCACGTACCTTCCGTTAAGGTGAAGGAGATATCTCGATAAGGTTGTCCTGTGTCAGTGATATCCCAAGATTCTTGCTCAATAGCGAATAATTGAAGAGCTGTTAACATCAAGCAACTGAGAATAATTGCTTTATAAAAGGAAGAGGCGTAACGCATGGATGACCCTCATGGTTTATTTTTTTGTCTAGTCGTATGAGATAAGACCGAATTGAAACCAAAAACCCCAGCTAAGTACTTGCTTTTTCTTTAATTAAAATTTCTCAGATTTAGTGTCATCAACACCAAGGTAAAATAAGGCTTTATCAGCCCAAAACTACTCGAGCTCAAAAACCCAAATTGTCGCCGCCGTATTTCTGGGGTTTCTATTTTGCTCCGCAAACTTAAACTGCCCACCGGGATTGTTCTCGCCACTGGACACGGCGATATATTGCTTTCCATCAATCATAAAACTGATCGGCGCACCACTTGGAACACCATTCAGACGCACTCGCCACAGCTCCGTGCCATCAGCGATATCATGGGCTGAAAACACCCGATCCCTGGAGCCGTAAAACAATAACTCTCCGGCAGTAACCAAAATGCCGGAACTGTGGATGGCCCGCTTTCGAAACGACCAGCCTTGATGGAATGGCATAAGTAATTGCGGCCTATAGCTATTACCTACCCCGAAAAAACCAATCCGGATTCTGGATCAAAGCATTGACCTTAAGAGAGGCACCAAACCACTGCCATGACAAGCAGCGCAATAAGCTTGATAAGTATTATTGCCACTGCTCCCCACTTTATCTGCAGCCAAGGGGAATGGAATCAATAAAAAGAATAAAACCATAGCTAAAGCTGAGCCACTACCCAGCTTTCTTTGATGAAAGCTGGCCTTATTAACCCGGCCCACCAATCGTGCCTATAGCACTTTTCCGCAGCGCTTCTACATCATAACCAATACCGTTTTTAAACACAGTTTCAAGCTGTTGGATATCCTTGATATCAACATCAGGGTTGCCGCCTATAATCAACAGATCCGCCCGCTTGCCCACAGCAATCGTTCCCCGATCATCTAACAAATCAATAGAGACTGCGCCATTGTGGGTTGCAATCTTTATCACTTCCATAGGTGGAATACCGGCTTCCACCAATAATTCAAGGGCACGCAGATTGTCATAGCCAGCCAAAACCCCGGTACCCGCCGCATCAGAGCCGACAGTGAGTTGACCACCCGCCCGCCAGAATGCAGCTTCCAATGCCATAGCGACTTGGCCTAACTGATTGCCTTTGGGGCTCTTCTTACGTTTCTGCTGTTGCTGTTGATAATGTTGGTAATCACGCAAGCCTGACTCATTTAACCAGGCAGCTACATTGTCAGGCAGAGGCTCCCTAAAAAAGACTGGCAATGTTGAAGTGACAAACACATTGTTATCAATAATATGCTGGATCAAAGCCTGAACCCGTTTATTGCCTGGATTGAGACTATCAAGATCCACACTGGCGGTACCTTTCGGGCATAGGCCAGCTTTTTTAAGCGGACGGTAATCGTAAACCAACCCACTAAGGCCATGCTCAATATGATCAATCCCTAAATCTACCGCCTCTCGCAACGTGGTGGCACAGAGATGCCCGGTCACTTTCAGTCCATGCTGATGGGCTTCATCAATTGCAGCCGCCGCTTGCTCGGGAGTAATCTCTTCAAACAATTTGACACTGGTCATACCTTCTCCAGCCCAAAACCGTACCTGTCTTCTGGCATGCTCTGGATCTCTAACCACACTGCCGACATAATCCAAACCAACAGTTAAATCCAAATCAGGGCCCACCAACTCGCCAGCAGCAATGGCTCGCTTCACCCGCAGATCCGTATAGTGATAAACACTGCCAGCGGTGCGTGCGGTGGTAACACCAGCGGAAAGATACAGGCGGGGATAGATGACGCTCTGTGGGCTAAACGTGGTATTTGCCACAGAAATGCCGATAGCTGGGCCATCATTGATCCGCGTCGAACGGGTAATATAATGCATATGCTCGTGGGTCATCACCCAGCCGGGTAATAAACTTTTACCACGTAGCGAAATACGCTTGGCATCTTTGGGGATTTCCAGTGTGCCATCCCCGCCGATTTTAATTATCCGCCCATCACGGATAATTACCGTCTGATTTTGTTGGGCTGGTTTGCCACTGCCATCGATTACTCTGGCATTTACAAAAGCAATGGTTGGCGATTTTTCAACAATAAACCGCTCAGGGTTAGCGCTGGCAGTGCTGGCAAGGATTAATAGGGTCGATAAAAAAGCAATTAAACACTTCATCGTATTACTCCATTCTTAGATTTGCAGACGGAACAGCAGGAAGGCGTTTCAACTGCTCAGGGTCATCAGGCAATGTTCTAACGTTGGCACGGTAGCCATGATGCGCATACCAATAAGTAAGAATATCCAGAACCGTGTCTCTGGAAAGGCTATCAGCTGCTCCCCATGGCATGGTCAGCTTTATGCGATCAAATAAATCCCCAGCGCTGCGCTCATCCCAACGCTGGAAAAACGCTTCGCCGGTCATTGCTGGCGCAGAGCCGCCGACAAAATCCTTACCATGACAGCTTGCACAGTGTTGCTGATAGGACAGTTTCCCTCGATCCGCTTGATTTTGGTTAAAGTAAGGCACGACATTTTTCAATTTCTGCCTTGCCTGAGAGAAAGGTAGTTGTTGCCTTGACAGTTGTTTACCCGGCAGAGCAAAAACATATAAATGATTAATATTTTGTGGCGCTGTGATGCCAACAAAATCATTTAAGACGGGCGTAAGAGAAGAGCTACCAGTAGAGACAGCAACGTATTGGATTCCATCCACCTGATAACTAATCGGATGACCAGTGACAGAACCGCCTAACACCGTTTCCCAGATAATTTCACCCGTAGCGGCATGAAAGGCACGAAAACGCCTGTCGCTATCGCCAGCAAAGATTAAATCATTACCGGTTGCCAACACATTTAGCATCGATGCCCTCTGCTCATACTGCCAGAGGGTTTTTCCGGTCTCTACTGATATAGCCTGCAAGCGCCCTAAAAGGTTTGCCTCCGGTGACAGGTGAGTGGTCCATGACAGGCCAAAACTCTCATTCGACTGACCATCTGCCCCGGCCTGGTTGATGATCTCCGCTTGCATAAAGGTATTTTGCAAAGGCATATAAAGCGCATTGGTTTTGGGACTGTAAGCCCCAGGCATCCACTATTTACCGCCATAGGGGGACGGGCAAGCCAAATCGTAAGCCTCATCCATATGTTTGGGAATCAGTGATTCATTGACAGTTACCCTGCCTGTTTCAGAATCAATCCCGCGTATCACATTCTGTTGAACTGTTTCCTTTGCCCACAGGAATTCACCAGTGGCTCGATCCAGAGTCCAGACAATTCCGGTTTTACCGGGAATACCGGTCATCAACTTACATTTCGCTCCTGGTTGAATCCGCGGGTTTTGCTCCCAGGTAGCCTGCATATTCGGCCGTAATTCGCTATCCACCAGAATGCGCTCAAAAGTATGATCAAGATCCCAATTCGGTCGTGGCAGATGCTGGAAATACCAAACAATTTCTCCAGTATCACCATCAAGGGCTAGAGTTGAGTTAGCATACAAGAGATCATGGCCAACGGTACCACGATGCACAGCCGCTGTTGGTGCAGGTACCGAAGTCCCCCAATAAAGGAGGTTCAGATCTCCATCAAATGAGCCTACTCCCCAAGCACCAAGATGAATGCGCTTTTCCATCGGCAGACCACCCCAACTTTCATCACCGGGCTCACCGGGTCGAGGAATTAAGTAACGACGCCACAACTCTTTGCCATTATTAACATCATGGGCAGCAATAAAGCAGCCACCGGGCAAAGCATTTTTTATCAGGCAGGAACGTCCAGTAAACACTTTCCCCTTGGCCACAATCGGCCCACTGGTGTGACTAAATTTTTTGTAATCCCCAACTCGAGTTTCCCAGACAACATCACCCTTGCGGGCATCTAAAGCTAGTAGGTGAGCATCGGCTGTAGCAATAATGAGTTTGTCATCATAAATAGCAATATTACGCAGTACAGAGATCGTACCAGCGGGCAGATGACGCCTGTACTCCCACAATACATCACCATTGCGAGCATCCAGTGCCTGTATAAAATTCTTCGGATGAGTCAGGTACATCACGCCGTTATGAACCAATGGCGTAGTTTCGTTGATGCCTGCTTCTATATTGGCAGACCAGGCCAGTGACAGCTTTTTAACATTGCGTTTATTGATTTGGTTAAGGCTGTTATAACCCCAGCTTGCGTGATTACCACGATAGCTCAGCCAGTTTCCCCCGCAGGCTGAGCGAGCATGGCATCGGTTACCGGGGTAAGTTGATCGAGGACAGATTGATCCTGTTTTGCGGCAACATCAATATCAAACAGAATCGCAGCAGCCAAACTTATGCTTTTGATAATATTCAATTTAATAGGCACTCCACTATTATAACTACAAAAAAACATAGTAAATATATAGCAGGATAGTTGTGCTGATGGGTTTTAGCCTGTCGGATTAAACTTGAAATTTCCGCGGATACGGGTGTGTCGAATCAATTAACAACAGTGGACAGATTGTCCCCCCTACCCGTATCACGCGCTTTTTTATACTCGGCCGGTGTCATGGAAAAGTGCAATTTAAAATATTTATAAAAAGTCGCCTTGCTGGCAAAACCGGATTCCATGGCAATAACCAGCATAGTAACCTCGTTATAATCAGGAGAAAGTAGTAGCTTTTGCGCCTGACGGACACGAAAACCATTTACAAAATCATAAAAGCTCTGACCACTAATGGTATTAATGGCCTGACTGAGGTCATTGGGCAATACACCCAAGGCCACTGCCAGTTCCGGCATCTTTAAACCGGCCTGCAAAAAAGGCTGTTCCTTTTCCATATATTGATTCAACGTCTGCCATAAAGCCTCGGCAGTCGAACTGTCTAACAGGGAACGCTGATATTTCTTATCGGCTTTATCTGCGGAGAGACTGTCACTAGTACCATGATGATTGATGCAGCCGGGATCGAGAGTTGAGGCCGGCAAAGCAGCCTGACCAAATGCCAGTAACTGGCACCGGCAACCGGCGATGGCAATTAATAAAAACA
>JAQWGK010000016.1 GCA_029238255.1 Porticoccaceae bacterium
CGGTAATACAGACCAAATAGCAATCACCTTTGCGCTGCTATGGGCTTTTTTTTGGTGGTTGGGCATATTTGTTGGGGATTCGGGGAGGAGATCCCAGCATTCGCTGGGATGACGGTGGTTTCTTTCGTCGTGCTGAAAGTGCGTGAGATATCTACAATCACTCCGCTATTGAGGCTTACCTACCCTAACCAAAAGATCCCTCGTCGCTTCGCTCTGTCGGGATGACAAAAAAATGGCGGTCATTATGGCCCCTAGACTACATGGAAGATGCACTTTGAATCTTGTCCGATAGTTCAAAGAGTCCCTGTATTGGGTCTTGAGATCAGTCAGGGCCCGCTTATGGATTTGGAATTTCCAGATGGAGCGAGCGCTTGTTTGAACGAAGTGAGTTGCGGGAGCGCTGGAAATTCTAAATCCATGGGACCGATCTCAAGACCCAATGCAGGGGCGATCACACTCCAAGATAAGGAGTAACCGGCAGGGAGATCCCTCGCCGCTTCGCTCCGTCGGGATAACAACATAGCTGCGATTTAGACTTCCAAAAAAAAAGCCCCGCAAGAAATTGCGAGGCTTTTTTTGCTGTGCGGTTTGAGCAGACCGGATTACATCATGCCGCCCATACCACCCATACCGCCCATGCCACCCATATCAGGCATAGCTGGAGCAGCAGCTCCATCACTTGGAGCGTCAGCAACCATAGCTTCAGTGGTGATCATCAGGCCGGCAATAGAAGCCGCTGCCTGAAGTGCTGTACGAGATACCTTAGCTGGATCAAGAATACCCAGTTCGATCATATCGCCGTACTCACCAGTCGCAGCGTTGTAACCAAAGTTACCTTTACCCGCCTTGACCTTATCAACCACTACCGAGCCTTCACCGCCAGCATTTTCAACGATTTGACGCAGTGGCGCTTCCATCGCGCGCAGCGCAATACCCACACCAACGGTTTGGTCGTTGTTGTCGCCAGTCAGATCTGCAATCTTTTGCAGAACACGAACCAGAGCAACACCGCCGCCAGGGACAACACCCTCTTCAACCGCTGCACGAGTTGCGTGCAGTGCATCTTCAACACGGGCTTTCTTCTCTTTCATTTCCATTTCAGTGGTTGCACCAACCTTGATCACCGCAACACCGCCTGCCAGTTTGGCAACGCGCTCTTGAAGCTTCTCACGGTCGTACTCTGAATTGCTGTCTTCGATCTGTGCACGGATCTGGTTAACACGAGCTTCGATCGCTTTTGGATCGCCAGCGCCATCAACAATAGTGGTGGCTTCTTTGCTCATGGTTACGCGCTTGGCTGTACCCAGGTGATCAAGAGTGGCCGTCTCAAGGTCGAGACCCACTTCTTCAGAGATCACAGTACCGCCCGTCAGGATAGCGATATCTTCCAACATAGCCTTGCGACGATCGCCAAAGCCCGGTGCCTTGCAGGCAGCGACTTTAACAATACCGCGTAGGTTGTTAACAACCAGTGTCGCCAGTGCTTCACCTTCAACATCTTCGGCAATAATCATCAGTGGCTTACCGGCTTTAGCGACATTTTCCAGCAGCGGCAACAGCTCACGGATATTAGAAATCTTCTTATCAACCAACAGGATAAATGGTGCATCCTGCTCAGCGCTCATGCTCTCTTGGTTGTTGATAAAGTAGGGAGACAGATAGCCGCGATCAAACTGCATACCTTCAACGATATCCAGTTCATTCTCCAGACCCGTGCCCTCTTCAACAGTGATAACGCCCTCTTTACCGACCTTATCCATAGCTTCAGCAATGATGTCACCAATATGTGAATCACTGTTGGCTGAGATAGTACCTACCTGGGCCACTTCTTTAGAATCTGAACAGGGCTTGGCAATGTCAGCGATCTCGGCAACAGCTGCAACAACTGCTTTATCGATGCCGCGCTTAAGATCCATTGGGTTCATGCCTGCAGCAACTGACTTAAGGCCTTCGATAATGATCGACTGAGCCAGCACTGTTGCTGTTGTGGTGCCATCACCAGCGTCATCAGAGGCTTTAGAAGCCACTTCTTTAACCATCTGAGCACCCATATTTTCAAACTTGTCGCTGAGCTCAATCTCGTTGGCTACAGAAACACCATCTTTAGTCACTGTAGGCGCACCAAATGATTTTTCTAGAACAACGTTGCGACCCTTGGGGCCGAGAGTAACTTTTACTGCGTCGGCGAGGATATTTACTCCGTCCAACATACCTTGACGAGCATTGCCGCCAAACTTAACTTCTTTTGCTGACATGATTATTTCCTTTCAAAAATCTAGTTATCACAAAAATTCTTTAATAATGCTGCTTGAATAAAAGCGGCTAATTAAGCTTCTACTACAGCTTTAATATCAGTTTCACTGAGAATGATTAACTCTTCACCGTCGACATCAATCGTGTCCTGTCCGGCAAATTTGCCAAACACAACGGTATCACCGACCTTTACGTCAACCGGACGCAGGTCACCGTTATCGAGAATGCGGCCGCCACCTACTGCAACAACTTCACCCTTGTTGGGTTTTTCCTGTGCTGAGCCCGGTAGCAAAATACCACCAGCAGTTTTAGCTTCTTCTTCCTCGCGACGAACGATCACTCGATCGTGTAATGGGCGAATCTTCATATTTTGTTTCTCCAGTTTATCTATCGGCAATTTTCAAACAATCTTGCGGATTCCCGCGACTGCATTTCATATGGTGGTGCTATGATTCTTTTTCAAGGGATCAGAGCATTTTTTTATTACTTGCTGATTAACTCTCCGTGTTTTTACATCCTTTAACGCTCCTTTTAATATCTCACTTGTTTATCACTAAACCTCTTTATTACCAAACTTAGTCATCCCAAGACTCGCCTTCAATGGCATCATCCAGATCTCGGTTTCTTTTCGGGCCAGAAGAGTTGGTGGCATTAAAACTTCCGCCTCTTCCACTTGTAGATACGCTGGCAACCACCATCCTACTCAGTATAAATTGCGCAATAATTCGTCGAATAGGCGGAATTAAGCCGGAAAATCCAATTAGATCAGTTACAAACCCAGGGGTTAGCAATAGAGCGCCGCAAACCGCGAGGATAATTCCCTCGGCGATCTCCTGAGCGGGAAGCTGACCCTCTTCAAATTTTCGACGGCCGCGCCACAACGTCTCAAAGCCCTGAGCGCGAAGCAGATTGACGCCTATAAATGCAGTCAACAGCACCAGTCCAATGGTTGGCAGTGCCCCAAGATAGCTGCCGACGGTTATCAGCAGCCACATCTCTATCACCGGCGTAATTACAAAGATCAAAAATAGGTAGCGCACAGTCAGTTTCTCTTTTGGTTTGAGTTATAGGTTGGGGTGGTTTTGACTATTTCAACAGCAGACTGAATAGCGTAGTCTTACGCCATGAAAAATAATGGCTTAAGCAAGCCTGCCGGGGAAGAATCTAGCTTGGGAGCACCTAGCTTGGAAACACCTAGTTCGGAAGAACCCAGCTTGGAAACAAGAGTCTATATGGTTTTGGCTTCCATACCCCCAGGCACCGTTGTCACCTACGGACAGGTCGCGGCACTGGCAGGATTGCCAAGAGCAGCGCGAATGGTCGGGCGTATTCTCGGCAACCTGCCCAAAGGTACAGAGCTGCCCTGGCATCGAGTGATCAACGCAGCGGGAAAGATCAGCCTCCCGGCAGACAGCCCTAGCTTTAAATTGCAGAAGGCGCGACTTCAGGAAGAGGGCGTGGTGTTAAGCAATAATCGGGGCAGCCTGAAAAAATTTAACTGGCAACCATAAAATTTTGCCTACTAAAGGACTCCAATGTTTCGAAAAAACTTCGCCTTTATTAAGGATGCGCTTCTAAACCGGCGTATGCTGATCTGCATCTTTACCGGCTTTGCCTCAGGTATGCCGCTGTATTTATTGATCTCGCTAGTACCCGCCTGGCTGCGCACCGAAGGTGTAGGCCTCAAGGAAATTGGCTTCTTCGCACTGATCGGTCTGCCCTACACCTGGAAATTTCTCTGGTCGCCGCTGCTCGACCGCTATCAGCTATCACTCTTTTCCTACAAATTTGGCCTGCGTCGCAGCTGGATGTTCGCCACCCAGATATTACTGGTTCTGGCCATCGCCGCGCTTGGCTTTTTTGACCCGACCACCCAGATCTGGACTATTGCCTGGCTATGTCTGGCAATCGCTTTTCTCAGCGCTACGCAGGATATTGTTCTCGATGCCTACCGTCGGCAGATACTGCCAGATCAGGAACTTGGGCTGGGCAACTCCATTCATGTCAACGCCTACCGTATTGCCGGACTGATTCCCGGCTCACTGTCACTGATACTGGCTGACACCCTGCCCTGGCAGCAGGTATTTATGATTACCGCAGCCTTTATGTTTGTCGGTATAGGCCTAACCATCAGTATTGCCGAACCCAAGGCCCATCTGCGCCACCCGACCACACTGCAAAAGGCCATCGTCGATCCATTTAAAGAGTTCTTTAGCCGTCAGGGTATCAAGCAGGCATCGCTGATACTGGCCTTTATGCTGCTCTACAAGCTCGGTGACAGTATGGCTACTGCACTGGCTACCCCCTTTTATCTGGATATGGGTTTTAGCCTGACCGAGATTGGCTTTATCGCCAAACACGCAGCACTGTGGCCAATGATTATTGGCGGCATTCTCGGTGGTATTCTAATGCTAAAAATAGGGATTAATCGCGCGCTGTGGCTATTTGGGTTAGTGCAAATTATCTCTATTCTCGGCTTTGCTGTTCTCGCCAATATCGGGGAAGGTCTACTACTGCTGGGGCTGGTTATCGGCTTTGAATATTTGGGTGTAGGTCTGGGTACCGCCGCTTTTGTCGCGTTTATCGCCCGCTCAACTCATCCGGCCTTTGCCGCCACCCAGTTGGCACTGTTTACCGCACTTACCGCGGTGCCGCGCACCGTAGCCAGTTCGGTCACCGGTATTATTGTTGAGGGGGTTGGCTGGGAGAACTTCTTCTACCTATGCACCGCGTTGGCAATTCCCGGTATGTTGCTACTGTTTAAAGTCGCGCCATGGAATAGTGCGAGTGAGCAGAGCAAAAACGAAATTAGCTAAGCATAACCAAGAGCGCAATCACGACTAACCAGCCCATCATTGCGCGGGTAAACAGTGCGACCATTTCGCTAATCAATGCCAGACCCGCGGCATTATCACTGACCGCACTCTCCTCAGAAATGCCATCTTCAGCAGCATCGATCTGAGGCCGGTAAATATCTCCCAGCGCCCCAGTTACGCAGCGTCGAAGTAAATCTGCCGTTGAGGTTCGCGGGCAAAAAATCAATTCTTTAAGGGGTTCGGTGGCATGGGCAAAGCTGCCGACCAGACCCAGAGTTAAGGCCAAAAAGCGCACTGGCAGCCACTCGAGTAACCAGAGTGCGGTGCTTGCGGTTGACTGACAGCTGTTCGCCTGAGGTTCGACAGCCGTAGCATCCTCTGCAGCAGACTCCTGTCCCTCTTGATCACCCCCATCAGCAAGCGCCATATCCCCGTGCAATGCCAACAGACGGTAGGCCAATGCCGCTGGCGCACCGAGAATAAAGAACCAAAAAACAGCGGCAAATCGGCGTTCAAAAATCCTGTAGGGCAAGGCAGCGATTAACTCCTGATAGAGATCACTGGAGCTTTCCGCACTGCTGCTGCGATGGGCAATATTAAATACCGCGGCATCATGGTAGGCGGCCTGTAAATCATTGCGCTCAATATCCGACTTTAAAAGCTCGATCTGAGCACTGATATCGCCGCGACCAAAACTGTAGAGCAAGACCCCGAGCTCAAGGATAAAAACCAATAAGCCATAACCACTATTAGCCAGCTGCAAAATAATTAGATACAGAACTATTACTGGCACCAGCACAAAGGCCAGCAATTTTAAAATTGACGAGCGCTGAAACATCGACAGCTCAGACAATTTTCTATGCCATGTCTGCAACCATCCATCACGCTGTAAAAATGCCATCTGGCCGTAGCTCTCAAGGGCTATTATCGCCACCAGAACAATTAAAAAATGCACCGCACACCTCTGTGTTTATTGGAGTAATCTTTGGGCTAAAAAATATCTAGCCCAACATCAGTTTATAACGATCCCAGTCAAAAGCCTCGCCGGGGTCGGTCTTGCGTCCCGGGGCTATATGGCTGTGACCGACAATTCTATCGGCTGTAATCAATGGATACTGGGCACAGAGCACTTTGGTCACTGATGCCAGCACCTGGTATTGATCGTCAGTGTAAGCAATATGGTCAGCGCCCTCCATTTCAATTCCTATGGAGAAGTCATTGCAGTTTGTACGACTATCAAATTGCGAGGCCCCCGCGTGCCATGCACGAGCGCTAAAAGGCGCGTACTGAGTCACATTGCCAAGGCGATCAATCAACAGATGGGACGAGACCTTCATATCGCATATCTGGGCAAAATATGGATCCGCCTCAGGATCCAGACAGTTGGTAAAAAACTGGCTGATATATCCTCCGCCAAACTGATTGGGCGGCAAACTGATATTGTGAATAACCAGCAGACTGATATCAGCCGTATCTGGCCGACTGTCCACATTGGGGGATGGAACTTCAGAGGCCGGACTCAACCAGCCGTTTTTTATCTGCATTAAAGATGTCTGCTAGCTCGCAACCGGCAACCCTTTGATCTGAGTGATTGCCTGTTTGATGGCTTTGTCGAATAGATGAGAATTATCCAGCACCGTAACCTTGCCGTCCATTAAATCCAGCGCTAAACGCGCCCTGTCACGCTCGGCAATAAGCTTACCTTTATTATCGACAAATACATACTTCCAGGATGGCCCGACAATTCCCGCAAGCTTGCCGCGTTTATGCGCCTTTATATCACTGCCCAATTCAATCCAGCAACCCTTTTGCAGAGCCATCAGAATTCGCTGAGCGCTGCTATCCAGTGTTTCCGCATCGCGCACTGCCTGAGAAATATTCTTGCCCGGCAACTCGGCCTTTACCGCCGAGACCAGAATACGTTTAATTTCCTCAACCATCTGCTGCTCACCGAGCTTGCCACCTGTATCCGCGGTCGCGGTCGATTGCTTTCCCTTAGCCAATCTCTTATTACTCGCTTTGTTTTTACTCGCTCTTCTTTTACTGAAAGAGGGCGCAATCTCAGTGACCACTGCTGACTGCACCGCCGACGCTTCGGCAATCCCCAGCGCCTCACTTAACTGCTTAACCTGCAGCGCACGCTGGGCCAGATCGGTGGAGTTATGCCCGAGCCGGGCATCAATATGGGCTAGCAACTCATGGCGATATTTAGTATCCGCCTCCGTCGGGCTGCGGCGCGCCAGATGCACCAGATTTTCCAGCAACTTAATAGCCACTAACCAATCGGTTCCCGCCTCTCCAGAGCGCAAGTGAGCCATATGCATCACCATACACCAGCTGTGCTGGATAAAATCGACCACAATTTCCGAGAGTTTTTTGCCCACTATGCGGCGGGTAATTTCCTCTTCAACCCTTGTGCGCGCCCAGTTAACTTTTTCTTGAGCGGCAATCTGCTCTAACTCGCGAGTCTCTGCCGTGGAGGTTTTGCGCCGGTCGCGATCGACAATCGCCATAAACTCGGAGAGCATTGCCGGCAACTTCTGTTCATCGAATGACTCGCCGGCCATAGACTCAGAGAGCTTTAACATCTGCTGATAGATTTGATTATCTTCGCAGTCGCCCTGCTCCAGACCAATGGCGTATTTGGCCATCTCATTAAACAGCCGACGGATAGGATGATTTTCCTGCTCGAGAATCAGCGGTTTATTAATCGCCAGCTTAAGCATCGGCAATTCACAGCGGTTAATCACCTGCTGTACCTCTGGCGCTACTTTCATCGACTGACCAAAACTGGAAAAGATATTTTCCACCACCTGAAAAACACTTTGATCATTGCGGTGCAAGCGGCTGCCATCCTCCCCCTCACCCAGATGCTTTATAGCGGCGGCCAACTCTTTGGTTATCTGCCCATTGCTGAGTAGCTCTGTGCGGTTGGTGATAAGATCATTCATATGTTTATTAATCTCTGCCAACAGCTGCGGCTTGTCCATGCAAGGCTTAGTGTTTGAGTGCTTGGAACTAGAGTGCTTGGAATTGGAATGCTGTTCCTGAGACTGAGAAGACTCGGCACTATCTTGAACACTGCTATCTGCTGTAGAGGTTTTTTGCGCAGAGAGCGACTCAACCTGAGCAGACTCTCGTTCGGCGTTTTCCAGCATCGAGCTGATTTTGGCTAATAACTCAGTTTGAATTCGGGTATTGGCCATCGGCGATGGCTCGTCGGCATAATGGGCAACGGCCTCTTTAACCTCATCGATGCCACTAGTGGCCTGAGCATCCTCAGCTGTATTGTCCGGCTGCGCTGATAATGTCGATGGCTTATGGTCTAAGGCTTTATCGCCGAGCACTGGTTCACTGGTCTTTTTATCAGGTTCTTTATTGGCCTCTTTATTAACCTCGTTACTGACCTCTTTACTAACCTCTTCATCCCCAGCAGCCTCAACAGCGGGAGAAAACCCTGCATCCTCAAGCATCTGGTTAGCAACCCCAAGCATCTCTGCATAGTGCTTATCGAAACAGGCCTGATCAAATATCCTCACCAATTCCAACTGCACTTCGAGGGCAATCATATCCTCATCAATTGCAGCGACAAAAGCCTCAAGAATCGCATCCGGTGACATCGGTAGAGTTTGTATTGGCGCCATATTTTCAAGCAAAGATTTTAGCCTTGCCTCCAACTGATGAAGCTCAGCCCGCAACTCCTCGCGCACCCGACTGGAGCAATTATCCAGCGCAATCATCACCTCAAGATCTTCATGACCGAGTAGCTTAAGACTATCCGACTCAGGGGCAAGGGAATCCGCTTGCGACGATTTATCCGCAACTAAAGCCTGATCGGACTGGCTAGCGGGCAGCGGGTTGTCCAACAGTGAAAAATGATCGAAGACCGCGGCTATTGTCGCCGCCTCAATAGCTGAACGCTGCTTTCGCAATAGTCGCTGGGAATCCAGATACAGCGTCTGCAGACGATTACTTTCAGCCCGGGCGGCCAAGCCCACTAAACTGGAAGAACAGACTTCATTGAATTTTTTAAAGGCATCAGAAAGATGTTGCTGGCAGAGCTGCCCCAACGACTGTACGAGCTGTTTTTTTTCCTTAACTATTCCCTTGCTCATTACACTTGCCAACCCCTTGGCGAGACATTACTGAGATGATTCACCCAGAAGTGATTCGCTATAAACCCGCAGAACCATTCATAGAATCATAGATGCCTAAACAGCATTGAAACAGATCAATTAAGAAAATCCAATGACAAAAGCACCTCGGCAATAAATTACTTATTAATATTACTGATATACTGGCGGGCTTTAATTTTCTGTAAAACCATCTTATTCAGTCGATGAGAACCCTATGAAAAGCGAGCTTTTAAGTGCCATCCAAAGTGATATTCCCCTCAGTGTCAGCCGTGCATTGGCTGAGGATATTGGCGATGGCGATATCACCGCGCAATTAATCCCCCAACAAAAACAGGCAACTGCAGTGGTGATTTGCCGCGAAGCAGCGGTGATCTGTGGTCGCCCCTGGGTAGATGAGGTTTTTCAGCAGCTCGATAAAAGCATTGAGATTGAATGGCATATCAGCGAAGGCGAGAGCGTTGCAGCCAATCAAAAACTCTTTACCCTGAGCGGCAATGCCCGAGTACTGCTAACCGGGGAACGGACAGCTCTGAATTTTCTGCAGACACTGTCAGCGACCGCCACCAGCGCGCAAAAATACGCGGCACTGGCACCCAATAGCCAGATTAAAATTCTCGATACCCGAAAAACCATTCCCGGGCTGCGACTGGCACAAAAATATGCCGTCGCCATAGGCGGTTGTCATAACCACCGAGTGGGTCTCTACGATGCCTTTTTAATTAAAGAAAATCATATTGCCGCCTGTGGGGGTATTACTCAGGCCATAGAAAAAGCGCGATCGATTTCCTCGGACAAACGGGTTGAAGTCGAGGTGGAAAATCTCGATGAATTGCATCAGGCACTGGCCGCCAAAGCGGATATTATTATGCTGGATAATTTTTCTCCGGCGGATATTGAAGCACTGTCGTCGATTGATTTGGGTGAGACCAAGATTGAAGTCTCTGGTGATATTACGGAGGAGAAATTGCGTGCCTATAACCATGGCGCAATTAATTTTATTTCTTCGGGGAGTTTAACCAAGCATATTAGTGCGGTGGATTTATCGATGCGGTTTGTTGGTTAGTTAAGTAAATTAACACACATAAAAAAAGGCTCCAGATGGAGCCTTTTTTACACTTAAGCACTGTTAGCAAAGGTTTGCATTGGTATTTGAGCAAACACCACCATCCCATACGATTCGACCATTGGCCTGAAGAGTACCTGTTAATGCATAAGTCTCTGTTGTATTGGGTGAAGAGGTAGGTGCTGTAGCAGTAATGATATAAGTATCATCTACAGCAGCAGCTCCTGTTTTCGCTGGTGCAGTTCCAGTAAGTGCCATACCAACAACTTCAGAGGCTGCAGTGACATTACCAGGAATACCATTGCTGCTATTGTCACAGTTTCCTGCCGCGGCCAACCCAAGACTCTGGACACAGACTTCGACAGCTGTCTTCAAAACACCAGTTGAAACAATAGTTTCTGAAAACTCCGCTCGACGAGTGTAGTCGTTATAAGCAGGCAGTGCCACAGCCGCCAAAATACCAATAATAGCAACTACAATCATTAATTCGATAAGGGTAAAACCTTTTTGTTTTTTATCCATTGTCATTTTCATTGTGACTCTCCGTTGATTACATTAATTTCCATTAATAAAAATTTCTAAATTCAGTTAACTGCAAAAATAATTTTTACGACTTTCGAATTACATCTGAGCAATTGCCGTGCCAATATTTATTTATTGTTTTATTTCAATAAGTTATGGTTTTTCCATTCTTTTTGAAGGGTTGTTTTTGTTTTCTGCTGTTCCCTGCCTGTCAATTTGTGACTTTTTTTGTCACTTCTTTTTGAAAATTTCTCACTAAGCCATTTTTTTGACTACGCTTAAATTAAAACCATTCGCAAATAGATAATCACAATAAAAGATTCCAATCGTTTTTAAGTCGCCAAATTTATAATCCACAGCGAACAAAACACCCCCCGATATTATTTGCGAGCAGCAAAGGGCCTGTAACTAGCTATGGGATGCCGACTGTTTTTAAAAAAAGTGCTCTGTGGTTCACATAATATTTTTTGTTATGTGGGGTTTGGCACATCATGGATTTAAAGCGCTCAGTAGACTTGCCTGTAACGAAAATACAGGATGGTTACCCTCCTATGAATATGCCTCATATAGCATTACACGGCTTACCCAAACGTCTGGTTGACGATCAATTAATCGCTGCCACTGTGCTTGAAGAAGCCACAGTCTCAGCCAAGACCAGCAAAATCTCACTGGTACAGTATCTCTGCGATAAGCATCTGCTCTCCTCTGAACAGATCGGTAAATCTGCGGCAAAAGAGTTTGGTATTCCGCTCTATGCCCTTGATAAGCACAATCCCGACAGCTTCCCCAAAGATCTGGTCGATACCAAACTGCTTAAAAAACATCAGGCCATTCCGTTGATGCAGCGTGGCAATCGACTCTATATGGCGATTGCCGACCCAACCAATCAGCGCGCTATAACCGAAATACAGTTTCAGACGGGTATTGCGGTGGAGCCGGTACTGGCGCTCTATTCAGCAATTAACGAGACGCTGGAAAAATGGCTTGAGAGCGCCAATGATGGGGATATTGGCGAAGCGCTGGGCACTATTGATGATGTTCATCTCGACGATCTGGATATGGAAACTCTGGATGATGAGGATCAAGGGGATAGCGGCACTAATAATGCCGAGGACGATGCGCCGATTGTGCGCTTTGTGAATAAGATGTTGCTCGATGCGATTCGCCTTGGCGCTTCAGATATCCATTTTGAACCCTACGAGAAATCCTATCGCGTGCGCTTTCGTATTGATGGAATCCTTCAGGAAATGTCTAAACCACCGGCCAATCTGGCACCTCGTTTAGCGGCTCGCCTCAAGGTAATGTCACGAATGGATATCTCCGAGCGCCGCGTCCCTCAGGATGGCCGGGTTAAACTTAAGTTATCGAAAAATAAGGCGATTGATTTTCGAGTAAATACCTTGCCGCTGCAGTTTGGTGAAAAAATTGTGCTGCGTATTCTCGATGCCTCCAGTGCCAAACTGGGCATTGATGCTCTGGGGTATGAAGATGATCAAAAAGCCTTGTATATGGAGGCTTTGGCTCGGCCCCAGGGCATGATTCTGGTGACCGGACCCACCGGC
>JAQWGK010000018.1 GCA_029238255.1 Porticoccaceae bacterium
GGACATTTCCATGCCGGTCAGATCAGTAATCATGGTCTGAAAATTAATTAATGCCTCCAGACGACCCTGAGAAATCTCAGGCTGGTAAGGGGTATAAGCGGTATACCAGGCAGGGTTTTCAAGGATATTGCGTTGAATAACATTGGGCGTAATCGTGTTGTAGTAACCCTGACCAATAAAGCTGCGGAACACCTTGTTCTGACTGGCCAGCACACGCAGTTCTTCAAGGGCCTGAGCTTCGCTGCAGCCATCGACAATTGCCAGATCTTCCGCCATAGCAATGGCTTCGGGAACTACCTGCTCAGTCAGCTGCTGGAGATTATTGCAGCCGAGGGTTTTCAACATCTGCTGCTGATCTTCCGCACTGGGGCCAATATGTCGGGCAATAAATTCAGCCGCATTTTGTAAATCTTTTAAACTGCGTTTTTTCTGTAACATTTTTATCCACTCCCCAGAGAAGAAAATTAATCTATTAAATACTTGTTAGTTGCCGAAGCCGTTAGCATCTATTTAAGCTGAGCCTTCAGCGTCTTTTCGACGATAGTAGCGCTGTTCAACCAGCGGCATTTTGGCAATCGTGATTGGGCGTGCAACACCGCGTACCAATGCATTGTGTTTGGTTCCTACAGCTGACAGTTCAGTCGGCACATAACCCATCGCAATTGGCGCTTGCAGGGTAGGCCCAAAGCCGCCACTGGTAATAGCGCCAATCACATTACCCTGCTCATCGACAATCTCTGCGCCCTCACGAACCGGTGCGCGACCATCGACTAAAAAGCCAACACGTTTTTTAGCGGCCCCATTGGCAATCTGCTCAAGAATCACCTCGGCACCTAAAAAGCCGCCCTCTTTAGCACCACCAGCACGACGGGATTTACTGATACTCCAAATAATGCCAGCTTCCACTGGTGTGGTCTGCTGATCCATATCGTGACCGTAAAGACATAGCCCCGCCTCAAGCCGCAGAGAGTCCCGCGCACCGAGGCCAATCCAATTAACAGACTCATAGGAAAGTAATTTATCGGCTAATTTAAGCGCATCTTGCGGGTCCACAGAAATCTCAAAGCCATCCTCTCCGGTATAACCAGAGCGAGTGATATAGCAGTCGATACCATCGATAGAGGTATGACAACCATTCATAAATACCAGCTTATTTGCTTCAGGCGATAATTCAGCCATCACCTCTTTGGCCTTTAAGCCCTGCAGTGCCAACAGCCCACGATCACCCAGATAAGTAATTTCAAAACCCGCAAGATGGCTGCGGATATGGGCTATATCCTCATGCTTACAGCCAGCATTGACCACCAGAAAAAAAGTATCCTCAGCCCAGCGCGTGACGATAAGATCATCAAGCACCCCGCCCTGTTCATTAGTCAGCGTGGCATAAGTCTGTTGGTTGATAGCCAGGGCCTCGAGATCCACCGGCATTAGCTTCTCAAGAGCCTGAGCAGCGCCCGCACCCCTCACAATCACCTGTCCCATATGGGAGACATCAAACAGACCGGCATTGTCACGGCTGTGTAGATGCTCCTGCTTAATACCGGCGCTGTATTGCACAGGCATCATATAACCGGCAAAAGGCACCATCTTGCCGCCGGCCTCGACGTGATAATCATAGAAAATGGTTTTATTTACCTGGGCATCTGTAGTCATAGAACTCTGCTTTAGAAATCTTTTAAAAGTCTTGTGCAAGCCATGTATAGCCGCGCGATAGCGCATTTTATTCCTATACTTATAATTTGTTAAATTAATAGATACAATACTTGCATTAATATTATTTATAGTTAATTTTTCCCACCTCAGGTGCCAGACAGATGAAGAATTTACCTATGGATTTGCTGCGTGCATTTGTCTCCGTAGCCCAGCTCAACAGCTTTACTCGCGCCGGTGAATTACTCGGTCGTTCGCAACCGGCGGTCAGCTTGCAGATACAGCGTCTAGAGGAACTGGTTGATGAAACCCTGCTGGTACGCAACGGTAAAAATCTCGAACTCAGCGAGGCCGGCGAAAATCTCTATAACTACGCCAATCAAATTCTCACACTGAATGATCTGGCCATTAGTCAGCTTTCAAAAAGCACTATCACCGGCAAGATCCGTCTCGGCATTCCCAGTGAGTTTGCCACGGTTTTAATGCCCAGAATTGTCAGCCGGTTCGCCAAGGCCTATCCAAATGTGACTCTGGAAGTAAACTGCGAGCTAAGCAAAACACTGCTCTCAAAAGAGGGCAAGGCAAATCATGACCTTATTCTCGCCCTTGAAGACAACCCCTCAAAAACCGGCTCCAGTCTGGTTAAAACCGACGAATTAGTCTGGGTAGCCAGTGCCGATCACAATGCTCACAAAGCACAGAGAACCGAATTGGTACCTCTGATTGTTGCCGCACAGGGCTGCATCTACAGACAGCGAGCCATAAAGCATCTGGATAAAGCCAACCAGTCATGGCAGATTGTTTACACCATTCCCGATTTGACTGGCATCCAACACGCCATTCAAGAGGGCTTGGGAGTCACTGTACTGGCCAAGAGTACCGTGCCGGAAAACCTCAGAATTTTACCGCCATCGGCTCGATTTCCCGAGTTGGGCGAAGTAGGTATTAGCCTTATATGCTCGGCTAGAAATAAAAAGAATGAGGCCGTTCATCTATTGATCGAATTTTTAAAAACCAGTCTCGCTTAAGGGCAGAATATAAGACTCTCTCGCAAAGGCTAAAAGCTAATACCATGAGGTCAAATAAAGCTCCCATAGCGCTTAACTTCGGTGATATCATGCGAACTACATAAATATTAATACTTTGCAAAATGCCATCCATACAAGAGCATTAGATAATCTGTCATCACAGCGTTTTTTGTAGATTTACAAAAATCATTGATTATACGGGGTTGAATATGACTAATATTATTTTATACACACTCGCTCTAGCATTATTCCAAATTTGGTTATTGCCAATGAGCATCAATATCAAAAGCATGGCCTACCTGATGTCCAACCGAGATCAGGAGCACGAAGTATCGCTGCTGACCCAGAGAGTCACTCGGGCATCAACCAACCTGCAAGAAAGCCTTCCTGCGTTTCTTGCCCTAAGCCTACTGGCAATGTTTACCGGCGCTGAAGTTATTACAGCGGCTACAACCTGGCTGGGACTGAGAGTTGCCTATCTGGCCTGCTATTCATTTGGTATTCCAGTACTCAGAAGCGGTATCTGGATAGCATCCATTATCTGCATGGTTTGCATGGCATTGCAGATAGCTGCTGTTTAAAAAACTGTTTAAATAGATCATCTAAAACATTAAGCCTGAAGCAGCTTCAGGCTGTAAAAAATACTAATAAAAAGTATAAGAATTACTAATGGGGAAACACCTAATGGGCAAGGCATCTGCTTACAAAGCTCTAACACAAAACCTTTACAAAACCTGTGCTCTGCTGAGCCTATTATTTTTGAGCAGTACAGCTCTGGCTGTCCCCATTCAGAACTCAGTTCTCGATCAGGGCACCGCCGGCAGTGACTGGACTCGCGGCATCAATGCCTTTGACGCAGCCATCGGCTATGGCGTATGCAGCAACGATGGCGGAGCTGGGTGCCCAAGCATTAGCTGGTCAACAGTTAACGATAGCCAGCGCGGCAATGTGCTTCAGGTTGCACACAGCTCATCCGGCAATCTAGCCGGGCTATTTATCGCATCCAATCAGCCTCAGAACTTCAGCGACTTTGCTGGCGGCAATATTATCTTTGATATTAAAGTGATCAGTGGCAACAGCAATATCACTATGAAAATTGACTGCGTTTACCCCTGCACCTCAGGTGATAAAGCCCTTGGCAGCAGAGGCAGCTCAGGCTGGGAAACAGTCACCGTTCCTGTAAATACACTGACCGCCTCTGGCCTTAGCCTATCCTCTGTAGATACCGGTCTAGTAATCTGGGCCAGCAATTCAACAAACACTGTGTTTCGAATTGATGATGTCCGCTGGGAAGGAGCCGAGGGCTCAGGGGGTGGAACTGGCGGAGGAACTGGCGGCGCTATAACGGCCGTTGACTCCAGCAAGTGGTTTCATCAGACCCAACTACCCAATGGCTGGGGCTGGTATAACAATGAGCAACAGCATTACACCAACAGTATTGGGAATTCCTATGTTAGCAATGGCAGCTTGAAAATCGTTGCTAAAAAAGAGTCTTTTACCGATCAAGGACAGACCAAGCAGTACACCTCAGCCCGATTAAACTCCAAATACGCCTTTAAATATGGGCGTGTAGTGGTTAGAGCAAAATTACCCACTGGGGCTGGAACCTGGCCGGCGATCTGGACTCTGGGCAAAAACATTAATGAACCTGGCGCCTACTGGCAGACTCAAGGCTATGGCAACACTAATTGGCCAGCCTGCGGCGAAATAGATATTATGGAGCATTGGGGCAACAACCAAAATCATATATCAAGCGCCATGCACACCCCTTCGAGCAATGGCGGCACTATCAACACCGCAGGCCAGATAATTAATACTGCTTCTACAGCGTTCCACAACTATGAGATGGATTGGAATAGCCAACGAATTATTTTTAGTGTTGATGGCGTTGAGCATTACAGATACGCACCATCATTAAAAAACTCAGACACCTGGCCCTTCAACGCAGAACAGTATCTGATATTGAATGTTGCTTTACAGGACAGTGTTGCGTCGAATTTCACACAGTCTGCCATGGAAATTGATTACGTTAGAGTCTATGCAGTAAATGCCAGCGCTTCCGCCCAGCCAATTTGGTCAGACGAATTTAATACCGACAGTGGAATAGATACAGATGGCGATGGTATTGATGACAGTCTGGATGCAGATGATGACAATGACACCTATGCTGATTCAATCGATGCCTTCCCGCTAGATGATTCCGAGTGGCTTGATACAGATTCCGATGGCGTAGGAAACAATGCAGATTCGGATGATGATAATGACAATGTCAGTGATTCGCAGGATGCATTCCCGCTAATTTCCTCAGAGTGGGCCGATGCAGATAACGACGGCACTGGCGACAATGCAGATACTGATGATGATAACGACAATTTCAGTGATTCACAGGATGCCTTTCCGCTAAATCCTTTGGAGTGGCTAGATACTGATGGCGATAACATCGGTAACAATGCAGATAACGACGATGATAACGATACTGTTATTGATTCATTGGATGCATTCTCACTGTTAGCCACAGAATCCATTGATACAGATGGCGATGGCATAGGTGATAACGCCGATACCGACGATGATGGCGACGGAATTCTCGACAGCCTCGACAGCTTCCCGCTGGACTCTACCAATACGCCAACCAATGTTATGGATATTGATGGCAATGGTCAGGTAGACGCATTAACTGATGTTATGCTGGTTCTTCGCTATGTATTTGGCTTTAGCGGCGAATCGCTAATCGATGGTGTTGTTGCCGATAATGCTACTAGAACCAGTGCTGCTGATATTGAGGCCCATCTCGAATCACTGATGCCTTAATTTTAGATAATATTATTGTATAGAAGATTATTGAATGGAAAGGATTGCCCTGTCTGACAGACTTGAACTCTCGCGCATTATCTATGGGATGTGGCGGCTAACTGATGATGCGGACAGATCAAGCAGCCATGTTCAGGCTAAAATAGAAGCCTGTCTGGCACAGGGCATAACCAGCTTTGACCAAGCGGATATCTACGGTGGTTACAGCAGTGAAGCCGTTCTAGGGGAAACCCTAAAGCAAGCGCCCGCCCTGCGCGAGCAGATGGAAATAATCACCAAATGCAATATAGTCGCCCCTTGCGGAATTCACTCCGACAAGCGACTTAAATACTACGACACATCAGAACAATATATCACTCAGGCTGTTGATCGCTCTCTGCGAGAAATGGCCATTGAGCATATCGACCTACTGCTTATTCACCGTCCAGATCCGATGATGAATGCCGATACAACCGGTGGCACTCTTGATCGTCTGGTTAAGAGTGGAAAGGTAAAAGCTGTTGGGGTTTCAAACTTCCGCCCCTGGGATACTGACCTGCTTCAGTCGCGAATGAGCAATAAGCTGGTCACCAACCAAATTGAAATTAGTCTTGCAGAAAATACTGCCCTGACCAATGGTGATTTGGCCCATTTACAGCAGCACAGCATTACGCCTATGGCCTGGTCACCGCTGGCAGGTGGGTCGCTATTTCAGGCACCCCACTCCAACCTAGCTTTAAAATTATCTGAGATGGCTGAAAAATTCTCTGTTGATAGCGGCTCTCTGGCAATTGCCTGGCTGCTAAAACATCCGGCTAATATTCTGCCAATTATGGGCAGCAATAATATCCAGCGAATAGAAAGCTTCTCAAAGGCTTTAGAGATTGAGCTAGACCGTCAGTCATGGTTTGAGCTCTATCAGGCGGCTAATGGGGCTGAGGTAGCTTAAAACCAACGCTCTATTACATTGCCTGACACTGCATTACTGCAACAGAAACCTCTGCTAACTAAAAACCCTAAAGCCCCGCTTTATAAACAGAATAAAAAATCCCGTAACCCCATAACTGATAAGCGCCATTTTAACGATATCAACTATATCGACAGCGCCTAAATGAGCAATTAGATTGTTCATCAACTGATTAATCGGTGAGAAAAATAGAGCGGAACCGGTGATCAACAGTATCAGGCAAACCCAAAGTCTTGTTTTTACCCTCTTTGCTGCCTGCTCTTGAGCGATTAGGGTCAAGGTATAAAAACCAAACAGCTCCCTATCTCTTTGAGCATAGGAGACTTGCTTTTCTTGACTGAGAATATCTTCAAATTTATTCATTTCAGCTTCTCCAAAGCACGGCTTATTTTGGATTTAACCGTGCCCGGTTTTTGGTCTAAAAAGTCGGCAATATCGTTGATCTGATACTCGTAAATATACTTTAGCGTAAACAGAATCTTTTCATCCTCGGTCAACGGTTTGATCAGATTAAAAAACTCTGTGTTACCTTCAAGCTGAGGAGAGTAGCTGGGCTCATGGACTGTATCCAAGCCCGTATACTGCTGCTCTTTCCTGATCATATCCTTAAAGCAGTTAACGGCAATGCCTGTCAGCCAATATTTGTAGGCCTTGCGAGAATCAAAGCTTTTTAGGTAGCTGTAGGACTTGAGAAAACTTTGCTGAGAGATATCCTCCGCAAGCTCTCTATTACCCCCAGTCAAGCGCATACCCAAGCCAAACAGATAATCCGCATAGCGCTGAATAAGAACCCCATAGTGGTGACTGCCACCTTTAAGGGTTCTTTTCACAAGCTCTTCATCGGTCTCCATTAAGCGGCATCATCACTATTCTTTTTCTCAGTGTATATACCAACAGCGAGTAGCGCCAAACCCAGCGATACTACCAATAGTCCGGAGGCCCAAACTACGGTCGAATGCAATCCCAGATACCCGAGCAGAACAACGCCCACGCCTATACCGATTAAAATCGCACCGGACTTAATCTCACTGACCTTTTTATCCTCTTCTACATAGCCGGGAATACTTTGTAATAATTCTGGCGTTAGCTGCTGGCCGCTTTCAATTAATTTTTGCAAGGAGGCGTGAAACTGCTCCTTCTTTTTATTGTTGAAATGCAGAGCAGTCCAGACGACGAATACCGGCATTCCAAAAACAGCGACTATGCCAATAATGGGTACTAATGAATCTATAAAGCCTTCCATAATTTTTTCCTTATTGCTTTTGTTAAGTTGGGTCCTTCAGATATATATACCTTGAGTATTGGCAAAAGGTTGCAAGGTTTGTTTTTAAAATAGAGTGCCCTGTAGTTAGGTTAATATAGCAGAGTAAATGAAGGTGGAGTTGAAATTCAAAGCGATCCAGACGATAAATACCGGCATTCCGAAAACACCGACTATGCCAACAATGGGTGCTAATGCGTCTCTAAAGATTTCCATAATTTTTTCCTTTCCATGGGGTTTAAGTTGTGTCCTTTAAAGATATATACCTTGGGTATTGGGGAAAGGTTGCATGAGGTTGTTTTGGTGGGGTAAAAGGAATTCATCATCCCAGCGAACGCTGGGATCTAGACATTAGAACTAGATACTGGCCCCGGCCTGCGCCAGGGTGACGTTCTTTCGCCAGTATGACGTGATTTCTGGAAGTGGCTGTTCTGGCAGAATTCACGGACTTGTCATCCTGAGCGAAGCCGAAGGATCTCGTGACGCATCTGCCGAGGATTTATATATCTTGGCGAAAAAAAGGGGCTGGGGTAGTCCTTCGGACCGCCCTGCGTGCGCCCAAAACTCTTCAAACTTGTCATCCTGAGCGAAGCCGAAGGATCTCGTGACGCATCTGCCGAGGATTTATATATCTTGACGAAAAAAAGGGGCTGGGCGGATGCTGCGGGAAGGGATTGATAAATAGCAGGCTGAAGCCTGCTATTTAGTCCTTCGGACCGCCCTGCGTGCGTCCAAAATGCATGCGCATTTAGTGATCACTAGCAAGCTGAAGCCTGCTATTTAGTCCTGCGGACCGCCCTGCGTGCGTCCAAAACACGATGTGTTTTGTCGAACCGGCTAGGGTTCTCACCCTAGTTTCGACGCAAATAAAAAAGCCCCCTAAAAGGGGGCTTTTTTATTTGGCGGAGAAAGAGGGATTCGAACCCTCGATACGCTATTAACGTATACGCCCTTAGCAGGGGCGCGCCTTCAGCCACTCGGCCATTTCTCCATAAACTTGTTTACCGTTTTACCTACCAGAGTTCTCAGGCTCGCTCGGTCGCGTATTACTTTTTTAAGGGAAATATTCTGCCTCTTTAGAAACAACTATGCCGCCCTTAAACAGCGGCGGCATAATAGCACATTCGCGAAAAAATCAAACCAAATTATTCGGCGGAATCGTCATTTGAAGGCGATTCGTTTCCGCCTTTTTCCATTTGGATTCGCTGATAAATTTCTTCACGGTGTACGGCGACTTCTTTTGGCGCATTAACGCCCAACCGAACCTGATTTCCTCTGACTCCAAGTACTGTAACTGTGACATCATCACCGATTACGAGAGTCTCTCCTACCCTTCTAGTAAGTATTAACATAAATAGCTCCTACACTGCTGTTCACCAATCACTGGTGAAAAATATTTCCTTAATCCGCCATACTCACTGTTTTGTATCTAGTGGTCACGGCCAATCCCCCCGGTTGAACGCTGCTAAAGGTATTAACCTCTTCCAAGCAGCGCAGAATCTAACAGTTTTTAACTGCTGTGTCCAAAATGAGACCGTTTATGCCTCTGATTGTTCAAGCCCAAATGCGGAATGCAGTGCTCTAACTGCCAATTCTAAGTACCGTTCCTCAATTACCACAGTTATTTTGATTTCTGAGGTGGTAATTAACTGAATATTGATGCCTTCTGCCGCCAGTGATTCAAACATGGTTGCTGCTACGCCTGCATGAGAGCGCATTCCGACACCGACAATCGAAACTTTAACGATACGATCGTCCGTATCCACTTCAATTGCGCCGAGATCCGATGCGATTTGCTCCAACAGATCCGAGGCTCTTTTAAGGTCATTGCGGTGCACGGTAAAGGTAATGGTCGCCGAGTTATCTTTGGCCACGTTCTGTACGATTACATCAATTTCAATATTGGCTGCACTGACTGCACCCAATACTTTATAGGCAACACCGGGCTGATCCGGTATACCGCGAATAGTTAACTTGGCTTCGTCGCGGTTAAACGCGATACCTGAAACAACTGGTTTTTCCATCTGATCGTCATCCTCGAGAGAAATCAACGTGCCTGGGCCCTCTTCAAAACTGGACATCACACGTAGTGGTACATTGTATTTTCCAGCAAATTCAACGGAGCGAATCTGCAATATCTTTGAACCCTGACTGGCCATTTCCAGCATTTCTTCAAAGGTAATCTTATCAAGTCGTCGCGCTTCTGCGACAACTCGTGGGTCGGTGGTATACACACCGTCCACATCGGTATAAATCTGACATTCATCGGCGTTTAGAGCCGCAGCCAACGCCACAGCAGTGGTATCTGAACCGCCGCGTCCGAGAGTAGTTATATTGCCGGCTTCATCTGCGCCCTGAAAACCTGCCACGACCACAACTCTACCGGCATCCAGATCGTCGTGGATTCGGTGTCCGTCGATCTCTTGAATACGTGCTTTGCCGTGAGCATTATCAGTAAGGATACGCACCTGACCACCGGTGTAAGAACGCGCCTCAACGCCAGCGTCCTGCAGTGCCATACACAGCAGTGCAATAGTTACCTGTTCACCGGTTGAAACCAATACATCCATCTCGCGAAGATTCGGCTGTTCCTGAATCTCACTGGCAAGACCAATTAGTCGATTGGTTTCTCCGCTCATCGCTGAAACAGCGACCACAATCTTATCGCCGGCACGATGGCCCGCGGCTACTTTTTTGGCGACAGCTTTAATTCGATCAACAGTGCCAACCGAGGTGCCGCCATATTTTTGTACAATTAAACTCATCTTTTATATATCTACTTAGATAAAAAGGTCGCTGATTAAACAGTAATTTGGGTTAAAAGTTAAGGGCTTCAGGCTGTATCTTCAACCCAACCGTAAACAGACTCGAGAGCAGCAGGCAGATTTTCAGTACTGCCGGCAGCACCCTGAGCCATATCTGGACGGCCACCACCTTTACCATCGACCTGTGCAGTTACAAACTTAAGAAGATTTCCAGCGCTGAGCTTATCGGTCAGATTGCTGGTAACACCGGCAACCAGTGCCGCTTTATTGCCATCGACTGCGGCCAGCAAGAACACGCCGGACTGCATTTTTGAACGCACCTGATCGGCAACACCGCGTAAGCTCTTGCCATCGGCACCCTCAACAACCGTTGCAAGGACGCTGATACCTTTCACCTCTTTCAGGGCTGACATCAGATCTGAGCCCGACGCATTGGCCAGCTTACTCTTTAATGCTTCTATATCTTTTTGCAGGCGACGATTCTCTTCAACCACCTGACGAACCTTATCGGCAACATTATGTCGCGCAGCGCGAACTATATTTGCCACATCGCCAATACTGTCCTGAAGTTCATCGACCAGTGCCAGAGCATTCTCGCCGGTTACGGCTTCGATACGTCTTACACCGGCGGCAACACTGGATTCACCACTAATTTTTAGTAGACCTATATCGCCGGTACGCTCTGCATGGGTACCGCCACAGAGTTCTACAGAGAAATCACCGCCCATACTCAGCACGCGAACTTCGTCGCCATACTTCTCGCCAAACAGGGCCATAGCACCTTTCTCAACCGCATCATCCATACTCATAACTTCGGTATTAACCTGGGTATTACGGAGTATTTCACGGTTAACTATCTGCTCGATCTCACGGGTTTGTTCAGCTGTAACTGCGTCGCCATGGGAGAAGTCAAAGCGCAGTCGCTGACTGTCGACTAGCGACCCCTTCTGTTGAACATGATCGCCAAGTACATCTTGCAAGGCTTTATGCAGGAGATGAGTCGCTGAGTGATTTAGGGCTGTAGCACCACGCACAGAAGCGTCGACTACTGCAGTAACAGTCTCTGCAGTTTTAATCTGACCCGACAGAACACGACCAATATGTAGATGGTGATCACCCGATTTACGGCAATCGGTAATTTCAATTTTTCCTGACGCGGTTTGCAGATAGCCACTGTCACCGACCTGTCCACCGGACTCGGCATAAAATGGCGTGCTATCGAGAACAACGACAACCTCAGTATCTTCAGCCGCCGACTTAACATCTTCACCTGCGGCATACAGCGCAACTACATTGGCTGTATTTTCCAGACTGTTGTATCCACAGAATTCGGTGCTGCCATCAACGCGGATACTATCAGTGTAATCAATACCAAACTGGCTGGCTGAGCGGGCGCGATTACGCTGCTCTTCCATACATTTCTCGTAGCCGTCCATATCCAAGCTGTAGCCTTTTTCACGAGCCACATCGTTGGTTAAATCCGTAGGAAACCCAAAGGTATCGTAAAGCTGGAATATCAATTCGCCGGGAAGCACATCCCCAGATAGAGTCTCCAATGCCGCTTCCAGAACACCCATACCTTTATCCAGCGTTCGAGCAAACTGCTCTTCTTCCTTCTTAAGGGTATTGGTGATTTCGTCCTGCATACTCAGCAGCTCAGGATAGGCTTCACCCATCACTTCACCGAGCGAGGCAACCAGCTTATAGAAAAAGCTGCCTTTAGCGCCAAGGTTATGACCATGTCTCAGTGCGCGACGAATAATACGGCGCAGCACATAGCCGCGACCTTCATTTGAAGGCTGCACACCATCAACCACTAAAAAGGCACAGGAGCGAATATGGTCGGCAACGACCTTAAGAGAATTTTCCTGTAGATCAGATACGCCAATCACTTTGGCAGCGGCTTTAATCAGATGCTGAAAAAGGTCAATATCGTAATTGTTGTGCACGCCCTGCATCACTGCAGCAATTCGCTCCAGACCCATACCTGTATCGATCGAAGGCTTGGGTAGCGGCGTCATCTTGCCGCTGGCATCGCGCTCAAACTGCATAAACACCAGATTCCAAATCTCAATATAGCGATCCAGATCATCGTCTTCACTGCCTGGAGGCCCTCCGGGAATATCTTCACCGTGATCCCAAAAGATTTCAGTACAGGGGCCGCAGGGGCCGGTATCGCCCATCTGCCAAAAATTGTCTTCATCCAGTCGCGACAGTCGCGCCGGATCAACACCAATTTCATTGACCCAGATATCAGCCGCTTCGTCATCGCTGATATGAACCGTGACCCAGAGTCGCTCTTTCGGCAACTCGAGAACTTCGGTTAAAAATTTCCAGGCAAAATTAATCGCATCGCGCTTAAAGTAATCGCCAAAGCTAAAGTTACCGAGCATCTCAAAGAAAGTGTGGTGGCGGGCGGTGTAGCCGACGTTTTCCAGATCATTGTGCTTCCCCCCAGCGCGAACACAGCGCTGGGAAGAGGCTGCGCGAACATAGTCACGCTTCTCGGCACCGAGAAACAGGTCTTTAAACTGCACCATGCCGGCGTTAGTAAACAGTAGCGTTGGGTCATTACCGGGTACCAGACTACTACTAGCCACAATACTGTGCTGTTGGCTGGCAAAATAGTTTAAGAATGCGTCACGAATTTCGGCGCTTTTCATCATTAATAATTTCCAATTATGGCCAGGTCGTTGTGACCTCTGCCTTACATATTAGATTCAGAGAATGTGTCGCTTCCCTGGGAATCGGCCTCAGGATCAGCCAGAACATGCAGGTGCAGATGAAAAATCGTCTGACCTGCTCCCTCACCGTTATTGACCACCAGGCGAAAGCCTTCGGCTACACCAGCCTGTCTGGCCACTTCGCCAGCAACCCACATTAGATGACCCAGCAGAGACTTATCGCCCTCGTCTGCATCAGCTAATTTAACAATCGGTTTACGCGGGATAACCAGCATATGAACCGGCGCCTGAGGCGAGATATCGTTGATCACAATACAGAGATCATCTTCATAGATAATCTCTGCGGGGATTTCACGATTGATAATTCGGGTAAATAAAGTAGTCTCAGCCATCACCGGTTCCTCAATGATTATTCAGCAGAGCTGTCGAATGAGCCGCTATCAGAAGAAGCTGCGCCAGAAGAATCACGAAGCTTTTCATCAGCCTCGAGAGGCCGCGCCTCAGTCTCCAGCATCACTGGAATACCATCACGTATTGGATAAGCGAGTCCGCTGGCCCGGCAAACCAATTCCTGCTTGTCTTTGTTATATTCGAGAGGTGCCTTGCTAACAGGGCAAACCAATATACTTAAAAGATTTTTGTCCACGATAACCGTCCGTTTCAAAACCGCGTTAGTGTACGCAAAATCCCCCAAAACCGCCATGGCCTGTGGAAAATATCGCTGTTTTTAAAGGGGATAAACGCAATTCTTACTGCGCAGGAAGGGCCTCTAGAACCAGCTCGGGGTCAACA